>JBIKOL010000158.1:0-20468 GCA_044358055.1 Obscuribacteraceae bacterium (SeqCode) | reverse complement strand
ATCGGCTTCATTGCTGTGCAGATTCTGCTGCAACAATTACTAACACAACTGTTCTAAGCTAAGAAGCGCTTGCCGTGAAGGACGCCGTGAAGGACTAGTCCTCCTGATTGGTTTGACAATTATGTGTAGGGGCGACGCCATGCGTCGCCCGCGATATCTCACGTTATTTCTGCGACAAGATCTCTCCAATATCTTTTACGAGATCTCTCCAATATCTTTTACGAGATCTCTCCAATATCTTTTACGAGATCTCTCCAGTGTCTTTTATGAGATGTCCCTATCACTAATCAATGAAATTCAACAGACTGAAACACATCGAATTTAGCGCCATCGCGCCAATCATCGCGAAGTAATCCAGCTTTCAAAGAAAGCTGGGTCAACATCTCCTGCAATGTCCAGCCCCATTCCGTCGCAACTTGCGGCAAGAATACCGATTGCGCTCCACCTTTTGTCAGAATCACACCATCCCTGCCGATGACTATATCGTTGTAAGACGCGACACGCTTTGGTGGTGTCAAAACATTGATGTCAACTTCAATGTCTTCCAGCTCAGATGCCTCAACCGGAGGAAAACGATAATCTCTCGAACACGCTGCAATAGCGTTTTCTTGCACGCCTTTATAAAGCGCTTGAGTTGGATAAATGCTGCCGATACATCCGCGCAATTCTTTGTGCTCCGCTTCAGCTGCACTCTTCTTGTTGAGAGTAACAAATACCCCAAAGCATTCTTTCAGAGTTGGTGTCAAAGAGATATTCAATTCATCGAGACTGGGTTTTCTCTTTTCTTTGACGAATACCTCAACTGTTTTTCTCGCCAACTTTAGCAGCATTTGTTTTTCTTCATCTGTGAGCTCGGCGAGCTCCGCATCTGATGTTCCTGCGGGTTTGCTCCACTTTGCTCCGGAAAAAACGATCGACAAATAGCTCACAGAGTTTTCGTTGTCTTCAAGTGCGGTGTCGCGCGATGTTGCATATTTTAGAAGAGAGCCGTGCGCGTTTCCGGGAAGCATCGAAAGCAAAACCTGGCAAGGGAACATACCACATATGGTGTCATTGGTTCTTGCAAGAAATTCTGCAAATCCGTCTAAATCTATTCTGGCGAGATGGTCGAACGCCTCACCATCCATTTTGCTAACAAGCTCAAAAGTCTCGTCGGTATAACCAAACGGAATGTAGCCATAGCGAGGACCGTAGTGAGTGAAGTCGGAACTTACAACGATCAGATCGTCAGCTTGCAAGAAGTTTTTTAGCACCTGTCCGATCAATCGCGCTTCAGCAGCATCAGCTAACTGCCCAACCACAATCGGCACAATTTTTACATCACCAAAACAATGCTTTATAAACGGCAGCTGTAACTCCAGTGAGTGTTCGACGGCGTGCACATCAGGTTGAACGGAAAATAGTGGGTATGTCTTCAATTCAGAAATTACGTCTTTGTCTACTTCGAGATCACCAAGTGGTGTCACAAACACGACTGCTGCCGGCAGCGCTGCTCCACGAAACCCAACATGATGAGAAGGACCGAGCAAGAATATTCTGTTGATCTTTCTTTGTTGCGCGGTCTTGTACGCATATGCCGCAGTCTGTCCCGAAAACATAAAACCTGCATGCGGAGAAACGATTGCCAGCACATCGTCTGTCACCGGCTCGCTGCTTGTATGCAATTTCTTATTACTTTCTGCCTCCGGACTCGTTTTCGCTTGTGCAATATATTTTTCAATCTCAAGCTTTAGTTTGCTTGCATTGCCTTCGTACCAGGATCCTGCATACTTAGTGCGGCGCCTGCTGTCTGCGGTTGGTTGAATCCAGAATGGTGCCATCCTATTTACTTCTTCTCGCCTTTATTGTCTGTACTGCCGTTATTACTATCCGATGACGGTGCTGCTGCTGATTTCAGTGGGTCAATTTTGACTGCAACATTTGCTTTGCCGCCCCACTGATCTGCGTTCGAGTCAAACTGGCAAGTTATTCTTGCTCCACTAACTCCGGATGGCAGCGCAGGCAGTGGTTGAGCCGCGTTGAACGCATCATTCGCTTTTTGTTCTGCCTCGGAATTTTTTGGATTGCTGTCGAGATTCATGTTGGAGACAGAGCCATCGGTCGCAACTTCAACTTTCAAGGTTACTTTGTTATTGCCGGGCGGATAATTCCAGCTGCCTGCCATTTTCTGGCGAATCTGGTTAGCATAATTGTTCAGCTCTGCGCTATTGGCGCCAGAAGGAGCCGCTTGCCCTGGCTTAGTCTGTTTTGGCGCGGCGGCAGGTTTTGAAGGTTCTTTCTTTGCAGGCGGAGCCGCTGTTACGGCTGTCATGGATGCGATGGATAAACACAAAGCAAGTATTGCAGGTCCTGAGACTTTCACTTGACGCCCTCCTGAGCACGGCTAGAGCTAAGTTTATCATGGACCGATCGCCAAAATGAGCAATAAAAAAATGCCTGCAAAGCAGGCACTTTTGTTGAGAGGGGGAGAAGTAATTTAAATTTCGTCTGTCTTTGAGAGCGTACGCCCTGGGATCGCGGGCGTCCCGCCCGCTCCTACTCCCGAAAGATCGATCCGACGCTTCAGAGCCGCTGCTCTTCTATTTACTATAAGTAGCGTGGTACTGATTGTCGCGCCCAATCTGGATGCCGACATTATGGATGAGATCGCTGTTGCGCGTGTCGTTGATTGATTGGACGTGATCATCTTTTCCCATTATTACGAGCATCGGGAAGCCTAGCTCCTTGCAGTGTTTTGCGGAGGCTTTCATTGTTTCATCAAGATCCAAACCGCGTGATGCGAAATCGCCTGCTTTTCTGTCGTTAACTTCTTGTGCTACTTTAGCCCAGTCACCGGACTTCTCGGCGTCAACCATCAAGTGTTCCAGTTTGTTTGCTTCTGCTCTATCTACTGACATGATCTTGTCCTCCGCTTGCCTCTCGGCGCCCCTCTTCATGTCTCTAAGATATCGCCGAGTTCGGTCCTGCCCGGGTCGCGTTTATGGCGCGTTTGGGTCATTGGATTAGATAAGGACCAGGGAGCGCTGCCTGACATCCCGTGTTTTATCCCTTTAAACCGCGGAGCCCCGGGACCGCGGGCGTCCCGCCCGCTTCTATAGTCCAACGCTACTGCATCGCAATAAAAAAGTGCCCGCCAGGCAGGCACTTTCTTGTTATGAGAGGGGAGGCCCAGATAAACTTCGCATTCGTCGAGAACATCAGCCCCGACAGAGCCTAGATCTTGTTATTTGCATGGTATTGATTGTCGCCCGCTTCAGTAACACCCACTTTGTGCAGGAAGCCGCTGTTTTGCTTATCCACTACGGATTGGACATCGCCATTGAGTCCATCAATAATCGCCATCGGAAATCCATGCTTGTTGCAGTAATCTGCAGAGGCTCTAATTGTGTCGTTAAGATCGTTGCCTCGTGCTGCAAAATTGCCTGCTTTTCTATCGTTCAGTTCCTGGGCTACTTGCTCCCAGTTGCCGGTCTTCTCGGCGCTCATCATCATATTTTCGAGTTTGCTGGCTTCTTGCTTATCTACTGACATAATTTCGTCCTCCGTTTGCCTCTCGGCGTTCTCTTCATGCTTCTAAGATATCGCCGAGTTCGGTCCCACCCGGGTCGCGCTTGTGACTTGTTTGGGTCGTCGGGTTAATATGGAGCGATGCGAAAGGGAGTGACGTAAGAATCAACGGTAGCGGCCCCCAATACCGAGAGCTGTCTAACTTTGATTGGACCGAAAAAAGGAGCAGGTCAGGGCCACTCTGCGAAGAACATTGTTCAAACACCGGCCTACTTTTAAGTTAGCAAAAACAAGCTGTCAATTGTGCAAGATCAACGACCCACACGTGAGTGCGTCGGTTATTTCGAGTGTGCCACCGTTTACGGTGCCTCCGCCGTTTAAGGTGAATGGTTGCGCGTGACCGGCAAATCGCCATTTTGCGCTGTATGCTTTACTGTGCCGCCGTTGCCATTTTCAACTCCAGAAAGATTCAGGGACTGTAGGAGACGGATATTGCTCCCTGAACTTACCTGCGGACTTCCTGTGTCTCCCTAACCTGTACTTATTAAAACGAGCAAAGTAAAGCTTCCAATTTGACACCGGCGATCAGTTTGAATGAAGCATCAATTAAAGCTTTTGCGTCGGACTGTGAGCTGAAGTAGAATACTAATGAGGTGCTTATGAATAATCCAGGGTCCGACTTTAAGCCAGAGCTAAAGGTTGAAAACGAAGCTGAGCTTCGCTCGGATACGCTCGCTGACTTTGGCAGCGAGCATTCTCTTGTGAGTAATGACCCCCTAGAACAGAATTCAAACGAAGAGAGCGGTTTCGATAGTAACGGAAACGTTGCTGAAATCATCTCCGATGATTATGAATCATATGCTTCTGTTGAAGCATACAGGAAAAAGGTAGAAAAGCAAAGAAAGATAAGTCAGGTTTGTTTGATCGTGTTTTTCATCATTCTCGCTGGTTTCTCGAGCGTGATTCTTTATCCAAGGATCACAATTACCGATGAAACCCTCGGTATAAGTCCTAGCGTCTATCAGGTGCGCACAAGTGCCGCACCCTCCTATGAGGAAGATTGGAGAGTGCTTTGGGATAATTACGTCAGGTATTATGAGCCCAGCTTTATAGAACGACATCCGGAGGTGAGAAGCTGGGACCTTTGTCGCAGGCACAAGGAAGCTCTTAAGATAGCCAGCGAGGTAGCCGCAAAGCATGATTGGCAATTTGTCGAGGCAGAACTTGCTAAAGCATCTAGCTTGCGGCAGTTAGCCTCACTTTCGGCTAAGGACGACAAGGAACTAGTCACTAAACTTGAGTGGGAACGCTATTACATAAACAGAAAAATGTTAGGTAAATCGCATCCCTGTACTCTTGATGCCCTTTATGATTGTCTGGGGCTTACCTCCTCGACACAAGGAACAGCGCGGGCCCATGCAATGGCTCAAGAAGGTTTACGGCTTTCCAGAGAAGCCTTCCCTGAGGGAAGAGACACGTTTCAGCTTGTTTGGCTTTTTTCGCGATCATTAGGATTGCCCGCTGAGCAAAATCCAGAGCATGGAACTGACCAGATAGAAAATCAGGAAAGATCCATAAGGGGACTCCTGGCATCTGGCAGATACAAGCAAGCAAACAAGCAATATTCCCAGTTGCTAAAAGAGGTGGCCTGGAAATATGGTGAAAATTCAAGCAAATTTCGCTGTGTAGCCGATTGCTTTTGCACTACATTAGAAGCAGAGGGACTGACCGAAGAAGCCAATCGAATTCGCGCAAAGTCGCATGTACCGCGTGATTCAGATAGGGGTCTTGTGAAATGACTTCATTTTCAAAGTAAACGGGCCGTGATGTTGAGTAGTCGTTCCGAGGCAAGCTGCAAGCTTGATCAAATTCTTTCTGAGCTTTATTCCAATGGGACTTCCTAACATTTCGCTGAGATCGTTTTGCCCGAGAGCCGCTAATAGAGAGAATTCTGACCGCACAATCGTGTCTGGACCGTTTTTGTAGATGACCTCGGATCTTCTTGTTCCAATGGAGTCATTCATCAGCATTTCGCAATTGAAAGCGGCCTGTGCTTCTTCGCCAGGGTTTATATCGAATTGCTTTGAGTCGACCATAATTCGGACAGATGATCTATGTTTGTCAAACAGGTTGAAAATTGTTATTGCTTCATCAGATGTTTGGAGAAAGGCTATAGCGCCCCGAGACAAAGCAACGGTTTTGTTGCCGAAAATAACCTTTAGATCTTCGTTAGCGTATATCAAAGCTTTTGAATGCATGGGCATGGAAAGGGATCTTTCTGAGATAGCGTTCAACTCAACTCCCTTTGACCAAACAACTCCCAGTTTACTAGTCATTGAATGTATGCCCGAAGATGCGGGATTAAAGGAGATCGGAGAAAACACTGCAGAACCAGCATAGACCCTTACCCCTCCGCCTCCAAATATGATTGGCGAGCCTGCCGATACTTCAACTTTATTTGTTCCATTGAGGCTGGCAATTATATTCGTCCCAATTCCCGCTACTGGTCCAGAGACTGTTACGAGCGAAGGGGTGCGGATATCTAAAAACGGATAAGGGCCACCTAATGGAACTTTACCTGTGTTCAGGACGATATTGCCGGATGCAAAAAGGGTGGCGCCAGTTCTTAGCAATATTCCTCCCGTGACTCCTGTTAGACCGGTTTTTTCGATTAATATGTCGCCAGACCTAGCGTTTATATTTTGGATTTGCAAAGGGATGCCACCGTTGCTGCTAATTGTGCAAGCTCCATTAGCATCTGCCGAGATAGCTCCGCTTACTGTGGACTGATCTAATTTGATACCGCCATAATTGTTTGTTAGTTTGACGTCGCCATTTAAAGTCCCGCCGCCTTTAACATCCAAGGTTAAAGCCTCTGTCGAGGCATTGATCTTAACGAAATGTCCATTAGCCGAAATGGCGCCGACGTTTGTTAGAGTCTTTGTAGTTATGCCGATGGTCTGATTATCGCTGAAAATAGCCGAATCACCGTTGACAATGATTTTACCAGAATTGATGGTTATATCTATAGCCTTGTCGCTGATGAATGTTTGTTTGCTACCCTGAAAAGTGAACGTTTTGCTAGTCTGCCCGTTTCGCCCTTGCAATGTAATGTTGTCACCTGAAGATAAAGTTCCGGTGCCAGAAAAAGTAACGCTATCTTTAGCTTGGATCTGCAAATTGGCGTCTGCTCTCAGCGTCCCATTGTTTGTGAGGGTTACGGCATCTAAAGTGATGTCTGTTGTAGAGATTACTGTCGAGCCAGGTTGAATCGTTACGCTCTGCACTAAGGAGTCCATTCCAATTTTCAGTTGCGGAGTTCTGAAAGTCAATTTGTCGGAAAATACAAGCTGTTTTGAATTAACGTGAATCGCGTTTGCTGGACGTATGGGAGTCTCATAAGTACCATTTCCACCCAGCTCTGTTGTAGACGAGGAGCCGATCCAAATATCTCCTGCCGTTGATTTTATAGAACCATTATTTGTTATTTTTTCCGAATCAATATGCAAATCATTTGTTGACACAATTTCGTTCTTGGCTAAGAGATTCAAGCTTTTAGAATCAATTGTGATCTGATCACCATGCATGGTGCCAATGCTTATGTCCTTTCCGGGCAGAGTGACAGTGATACTGCTCGCATTAGCATTAGGACCGTCCCCATCAACCACGGTGCCAGTCATCGATAACAATCCCGACAATTCTCCGGTCCCCTTGAGCGTTGCGTTTGCATGTGAGTTTATGCTTATTGTGGGTGTGGATATCTTTCCGCCATTTTGAACCGTTAAATTGCCAACGGAGGAAATGGTAATTGCAGGATTTGCCGGGTCGACATCAGCTGTCTTGCCTTGCTGAGTAGTCAGTACTCCTGTAGTGTGAATGATAACTTCGCCGCCTGCCGCACCAGCTTTTATGATTGTTGAACCGGCACCACTGTCCGGGCTGCCGTTTCTTACTTCTCCGAAGACATTGAGCTTGTTGCCCGTGGACCCAACAGCCTGACCAAAATCAAGCTCGATAATCTTTCCAGGAGCATCTTTGCCTGAGGCATCTATCTTACTAGTGGTGGTTCCACCGCTTCCCATAAACTTCTGACTGTTTATAGTCAAATTATGTCCAGATTTCACGATGATACTTCCGCCACCCTGGCCGGTGGCATCAATGTCCGTTATCTGCAAGTCTGAATCTGCTGCAGTCGAATTTATAGTGACAGTGCCGCCTTTTCCTGGAGTCGATGAACCTGACCTCGGCGCTCCTGCAACGTTAATACTCGCCATGTTTGAAAGATCGACATGTGGCCCTTGAATATCAACTGTGCCACCACGGGTGCCGCTGCCATTTGCGTGAAGATCTAGAGTACCTCTGACGAACAGATTTCCACTTCCCGATGTGACGGCAAACTTGTCGTTGCCACCATTTCCATTTTTTGCCACAGAACTGTCAAGGAATCTCGTATCAATAGAGAGATTCTTGCCTGCCGTTAGTGTGATCGAGCCGCCATCCCCTCCTTCGCTCCCGCCTTTTGCGGATATCTGTAATCCACCGCTTAGTCCACCTACTGTTAGTGAGCCGTTCTTCCCAATGGCGCTGACATTAACCTTGCCGCCGTTTCCGTTTGTTTCGGCATTCGCCTCAATGACCAGGCCTTTACCGAAAGCCACTGTATCACCACTGATAGTGAGATTGCCACCGTTTCCCTTCCCAGCTCCATTCACCCTTAGGCTTCCAGATACTAAATCTACTTTTCCTTGCGAAGACACCAAGCTGAGCGTTCCACCGTTTCCATCTTTTGCAGCTGAAAGGTCGATTGCCTGCATTACTTTAATCTTGTTTGTGGTCGAGATCTGAAAAGTGCCACCATTGCCTTGGCCAGCTAGAGCAGATACAGACATTTGTCGGTTGCCTGCTCCCACTACTATTGTAGGAGTAGCTGTGTCACTTGCACTAAGCGAAATGTCGCCGCCTTGTCCCTTCTGTCCACCATTTGCAAATAATGAAAGGTGCCGATCCAGCTCCAGTACTCCGGTCTGAATTCTTAAGCGTCCACCACCACCCGTGCCTTTGCCGTTTGTCGCTAAGGTGCCGCCTAAGGTCGTTATCCCGCCAGCTTTGAGATCGATGAGTCCGCCCTGGTTATCTCCAGCGCGAGCAGATGCATTGATTGTGACATTTCTAAGTTCAAGGTTTGTTTTGGCGGTTATTCTGATGATGCCAGGTGTGCCGTCGGTAGTGCCACCACGTGAGAGTATGCTTGAAGCTCCCCGGGTTAGTAACACAGCGCCATTGCTGCTTGTTAAGTTAACCAGTCCACCGCTACCGTTAGCGCCACCATCTGCATTAATCATAGTTTTGCCAAGAGATATATCGTTAATAGACGAGACTGTGACATTTCCGCCATCACTGCTGGTACCATTCGATGCTAACGAAACTACGCCAGCCGTATTCACGATGTTATTTTTCGAAGAGATTGTGATTGTTGAGCCGTTGCCTCCAGAAGAATCAACTGATAATCCTGATTTCATCGTAATTCCATTTGCGCTGATAGCAATTACGCCACCTCTGCCACTGTCTGTGCCTTTGGCAAGAATGGAGGAAATTGCACCCGAAAACGCCAGCTTCTGGGAAGCATTTATCGTGATGCTGCCGGCTTGTCCTGTGCTAGCTGTCAGCATGGAAGTGTCCATCCGTAGGCTTGATGCGGTAATCGTCGTGCCGCTTATATTGATTGTGCCACCAACACCCCTGGCAAGTAATTTAGTGTTTGCTCCAAGATTAATCGACTCCCCTGCGGTAGTTTCAACTGAACCTAACTGAACTAATCCGGCTCTGCTATTAGCAGTGCCTGCTGAGACATCAAGCTTTGAATTTGGGAAAAGCGTGATTCCTTTCTGTGCTGTGATTTTGATAGCTCCAGATTCAATCCCCGTGGAAAAATTGTGAGCTTGAGCCTGTACTAGTCCTTTGAACGTTCCGGCGCCGGTTGCTCCTGCTCCGGTGTTGGTGCCTGAGCTGACAATGTTAATATCGCCGGCAGTACCACTATCCCCGCCGTTAACCGATGCCGTAACATTTAGGCCGGGTATGTCTTGTGCTTGCACAAAAATGTGTCCGCCGCTACCGCTACCACTTCCATCGGCATGCAAGATAGCCTTTCCTGTAAGAGTGAGTGCCGGAAACAAGGGGCTCTGAGCTGCTCCTATTGTAAGTGAGCCACCATTACCGTTTCCCGCTTGCGCTGATACACTGGCAGTCAGATTGCTAAGATCAAGGGTGCCGGGTGTCTTGATAACGACAGTCCCACCGTCACCTCCTGTCTTTCCACCTAACGCCTGCACGATGCCACCAAGTTTCATCGTAGCCTTTGATGCTTGAGCATCAATATACACATTTCCCCGACTACCGTTGGCACTTACTTTCAAAGGAGTGCTAACGGTAATATTAGGAGCAACAAGTTCAAGAGATCCACCCTTACCATCTCCAGAGCCATCCAAATTGAAGGTGCCACCACTTAGGTTAAGAAACTTGTCACCAGCTGTACTAATTGGTGGGGGAATGGGAGGCTGGCCACTAGTGCTATTTTCACTTATGAATCCGGCAGCCAAGACGATGGTGCCACCATTGCCATTTAGTCCTAACGGCTGAACTTGAATTTTGCTGGGGCTCGCGTTCAAGTTACCCGCAGCCTCTACCTTCACGCTGCCACCGTCGCCAACACTTGACCCTTTCGACCCGCCGGTTGCCGAAAGACTGATTGAGCCAAGATCCAGCGTGCCTTTTGGGTCTGTTTGCTGAATTGTAATCGAGCCGCCATTGCCAGTGGCGCCACCGTTGGCGGATATGAGACGCGCGGTGCTATCAGGAAACTTTATCTGAGCAGCGTTCAAGCTGACATAGCCACCAGAGCCGGAGTCTTTGCCGTCGACGGAGAGATTGCCGGAGAGAGAAAGTGTGCCGCCAAGCCCTCCGTTTGCAGCCGTCGCTGTGATACTGCCACCATTGCCTTGTGAGCCCAGCACTGCAGCATTCA
The DNA here is from genome assembly GCA_044358055.1 of Obscuribacteraceae bacterium (SeqCode). Taxonomy (GTDB): domain Bacteria; phylum Cyanobacteriota; class Vampirovibrionia; order Obscuribacterales; family Obscuribacteraceae; genus JAIEPM01. Next base: position 9,937 of record JBIKOL010000158.1, on the reverse strand, counting down.
CTGCAGATGTCTTGATGTTTAGATCATGTCCCGAGCTTACGCTGACGGTGCCGCCTGAGCCCGCTGTTTTGCCGCTATTAGCAGAGACCAGGAAATTATTATCGAGTTGAAGATCTGCATTTGCATCTGTTGATTTCAGATAGATGTTGCCACCATTTCCTGACTGTCCGCCATCGGCGTGAAGAGCAATCTTGCCCTGGTTAAGAACAAATGATGCGGCTTGCATTCTGGCCGTGCCGCCAGCACCTGAACCGAGCGAACTTGCATCAGCGTTAATAGCGGTATTTGAAACAGTTATTGCATCCGCGGAAGAAATCTGAACTCTTCCTCCAGAGCCTGCACCATTGCCGTTGGCGATCAGATTGAGCGTGCTACCGGAGCCTGCGAGACGGTACGCGAAATACTGGTCGAACCTGATTCTGCCGCCAGAGCCGCCATCAGCACCTCCTGATGCTAGAAGATTTGTGGCACCGCCCATGACAAAATTGCTCATACCACCTGCTCTGATATCACCACCGCTGCCTGTTCCAGACCCCAGCGCTGTTATTGACCGCGAACCGGCAAGAAGTATCTCGGGCGCATTGAGATAGATACTGCCGCCCTTGCTATGGCTTCCTGCGCCGTTTGCTGTTAGATCGGCCGAAATTGATAGAGAGTTGGCTGCCCTCAAGTAAATTGTCCCGGCGGAGTAATTGCCGGGGTAGGCATCCGCGCTGAGAGTTCCGGCACCTATTTTGATGTTGTTTGCAATCAGATCGACAGTACTGTGCCCGTTGGAAATGACCGCAGGATTAGGGACGTTGATATCTCCGTGTTGAGAAGATATCCGGACGACATCAGCATTGACTCTGCCGAGGACACCGTGATTCGATGGAGTGCCGACTGCAAATTCACCCGGTCCAGAGAGATTAACTGTGAGGCTCGAATTGCCGGCAAAGTTTGGGCTGCTTGTTAGGTCGATTGATTTTGTCAGAACATGTCCTGCACTCGTAATTTCAATATGACCACCCTCCGAGGCGCTGGAACTACCTACCGAGCTTGCGCTAAGCTTCCCCGTCAAAATATCCCCGTTTGTCTGAATCCAGATGAGTCCACCAAGGTTACTGTGGAAAAAATTCGGCAGGGCAATTGTCTTATCTCCACCGCTGGAACTTACGTCTGCTAGTGTAATGCTGGATTTTGTGAAAGTCGGCGCAGCTGAGAAATCCGAATATTCGCTAAAGCCACCTAACAGAATGTGACCGTCTTGAACGACGACGTTTTGCGTGCCGAGAGCAACGAGGTTGGGCTGCCACTTAACATCAAATGCATATGGCTGAGCCGATACGATTGTTGTGGTTTGATAGCCTGGCAGCCCGCCGGAGGCATTGATTTGACCAAGAGAAAGGCTGCCGTTGGCGATTACTTTTATGTCGCCAGCTTTTGATGCAACAGATGAGGCCGAGGTATTGAATATGGTATTAGGGGCGTTGACTCCGCCAGCAAATGCTATGAGTTGAATGGAGCCGGAGTCTTGTCCAGAACTGCTGACCGTAGAAACAAGAGCTACATTTTGCAGGTCTATCTTGCCTTCTTTCCCGTTGCCACCATATATGGTTAGAATTGTCGATGAACTTGCCGTGCTGAACTGATGCGGTTCTCTATACGTCGTTCCGTCAGGCAGAACCTTTGTGATAAAGCCGTCGGCGTAAAAGGTATTGATGCCGGGAGGTGGCGGGTCGCCGCTTGGGTTATGTCCCGTTGGCAATTCTGGTCTTGAGCTGCCGAAAATTCTAAGCTGTGCGCCAGACGCGATGAGGAGATTGCCCCCGGTAGTTTTGATTTCGATGGGCCCGCCGCCATTGGCATTTGCCGTGCTCAGTACATTACCTGCAGCGATAATGGCGAGGTCCTGCCTCGGAAATTGCAGCGAGCTATTAATTACGATGTCTCCTGCTGCATTGTAGATAGTAGGGTCGCCGGTTAGGTTCAGCGAGGAAATATTCAAATTACCGGTGAGAACCCCCATTTCAGCTGCATGGGCCGTGACATTGAGGCTACCCAATACTTGATTTGCATCGAGCTGAAGATTACCGCTGCCGGAGTTTATATTGAGGCTTTGAGACAGCCAGTCTCCACCGATAATTGCGGTGTCGAACTTGCCGTTGAAGAGAGTATCGCGAACATTTATTGACCCGTTCAATGCTGAGAAAGTGCCTCCCGTTGCATTTACTAGAATGTTCTGGGCAATGTTGCTGCTGATGTTGATGTTGTTGTTGATAGAAGCAATATTGCCAGCGTTGGCAATATACGGCGAAATCATGTTGAGATTTGACATCGCCTGCATCACAGGGCTCGCGGCACTGGTACTTGGAGGCATAGCATTTACGATGGAGTTGCCTGCAATAAGATTTAGGTTACCGGAGCTGCTTATTATTCCGGCGTTGACGATGTTATTGACTGCATTGAGAGTGAAACTGAAGCCGCTAACCGCATTGGCATAGCCTGCAATACCGCCTGCCGGCAAAATTGAACTTATTATCGCTCCGGGATAATTGTAGATGTTGTTAGCACTGATGGTGCCACTGGTGATCGCGGGGTTTGTGGAAAGAGCATAGATGGTGCCGTGATTGAGCAAGTTTCCGGGAATTGTTAAAGTTGAGGATTTTGAGAAATCGAGGATGTTGGTGGCAGCAGACGACACAACTTTATCACCTGCCACGGGGGCTGATGGAAAGACCGCGACGGGGTGGCTCGTTTGCTGCGAGCCGCCAGATGGCACGCTTTGAGCATTTACCGCAGTCATACATGGCGAGAGGGCGCAGGTCAGCGACAAACAGATTGCCGAAAGTTTTTTTGCGCAGATCACACTGCTAGCTAACAATTTCTTTTTTGATTTTCTGTCTAAACGCGCGGCAAAATATCTGTCTTGCATTGGCAAGACCTCCATGAATTTGTTTGGTCGGAATCTGTTACTTTAAGTCATTCCCGTGAGAAATGAATGACAAACCCGACAAAGATCTCAGAGTTGGCATCGTTGCTGGATCCTGGCTGTATATTTTGCTTTTGCCAATCATGAAAAAAGTGAGGTAACACTATTCTTTTTTGACTGCACAATCGTGTGGTAACACTCATACGCTCAGTTTTTTTCTAGTTTAGACTATCGTGGCGAAACACCAACGAATGCCTGATTGCGTAGTCCGGTGAAATCGCTATGCGGCTTGGGCCTTTACTCAGTTCAAGCGACGATATGATCAGACAGCAGGAATTGCCCTGCTCCGCTTCAAGCATTCCGACGGGAACATCTTTCAATCTAGACATATCAAATACAGAACTAAATGGCTTTCTTTCGGAAAAGGTACCGGGAGATGCAAAAACGATTGGTGCGGAATTAGCATGACCAAGAGCCATAACAAAGTCACCTGCTGAAAGATTTGAGCTGGCGAGGGTGAGGAATGGATAGGTGTTTCCTGGGAAGCTTTTGTCGGGGCGGAACAGAACTAGTTCGTTTTTGCGATCTTGATTAGTTATTCGGGCGGGGAAACTACTTCCATCATTCGTCTTAATCACGAAATTAGTGCCGCGTGATAGCGATGGGTGCTACACCTTTAGAGTCGTGGGAGCGCGGGCGTCCCGCCCGCTTCTATAGTCCAACGCTACTGCATCGCAATAAGAAAGTGCCCGCCAGGCAGGCACTTTCTTGTTATGAGAGGGGAGGTCCAAATAAACTTCGCATTCGTCGAGAACATCAGCCCTGATAGAGCCTAGATCTTGTTATTCGCATGGTATTGATTGTCGCCCGCTTCAGTAACACCCACTTTGTGTATGAAGCCGCTGTTTTGCTTATCCACTACGGATTGGACATCGCCATTGAGTCCATCAATAATAGCCATTGGAAATCCGTGCTTGTTGCAGTAATCTGCAGAGGCTCTAATTGTGTCGTTGAGATCGTTGCCTCGTGCTGCAAAATTGCCTGCTTTTCTATCGTTCAGTTCCTGTGCTACTTGCTCCCAGTTGCCGGTCTTCTCGGCGCTCATCATCATATTTTCGAGTTTGCTGGCTTCTTGCTTATCTACTGACATAATCTCGTCCTCCGTTTGCCTCTCGGCGTCCTCTTCATGCTTCTAAGATATCGCCGAGTTCGGTCCTACCCGGGTCGCGCTTGTGACTTGTTTGGGTCTTCGGGTTAATATGGATCAATGCGAGAAATGGACTGACGATCAAATCTTCTTTTAATAAGGCTGAAACTACCGGGGCCACGAAATACTGGAGCTAATGCGAAACGTTGCAATATCAAGACTCTGGATACAACTTTGGAAATAATGCTTCGAGAGATTGGACGGGAAAGCGCAATGATACAGCTCCTTTAGGAGTGCTAGACGCAAGGAGACCTTCGTCAATTAGGTCATTCAATACACGCCTTGCTGAACGCTCTGGCAATCTTGTGATTCTTTCAGCCTCTCCCCTTTCGAAGCTTCCTCTAATTAGAGCTTCTTTGAGCAAGTCAGCAGATTCCGGTTTCAGCTTGTCGCTTTTGTGCACATAGTTCACCAGACGTGCGTCTAAATTTCTCAGATCAAATAACTCAGACATGAATGCAACTTGATCTAGACAAACAGCTAAGAACCACTCGGTAAATTCAATCAAAGCCGACTGGGAGAGGTTGCCCCGTCCGTCAAAATCTCCTGCTCGAGGTGAGTCTCCAAGATCCAGCATAGCCTTATATTCAGTGCGGCTTTTAAGTCCTCGAGCGAGCCCACGTGATACGGACCACAATCCATGAGCTCCAATACCAGCTTTGAGAGCCATGGCATGACTAATGAGACGACTAACTCTTCCATTTCCATCAATAAACGGATGTATGTAGTTGAACCTGTGATGAGCAGCTGGAATAGCGGCAATCTGAGCACCCATACCCATGCGAGAAAAGTCATATCGGGATTGGAAGTGCTGCATGAATTCGACAACGCTTTTACTAGAGGGAGGGACATGGCGTCCAACTGCGACGTCGTGTTCTGGCAAACTCCGCCAAGTTCCCGGAATCATCTTGGTCTCAGCATGTGCGCTCTTTATTAGCAGCATTTCTTCTGGCGCATCGCGATAGAACTCTAAATGAAGCCATTTTATGAAATCAGCAGACGCTGGATCAGGAAGGCTATTTTCAGCCGCCATCCTATCGATTTGCTCTTGAACGCGCACATGAGCAGCCGCCTCAAGCTGCAAATTCCGGCGCACTTTATCTTGGTCAAAGTTACCAGCCAATGCTCGTTCAATTTCTCGCGGTCTTGTATCGTGCCCTTCGATGAGATTGCTATAGTAGGTGTTCATTATCCGAACAAGAGAGGCAAGGTTCGCCGCAGTGGTAGGATGCAGTGAAGAGCCCAGCAAAACACCAGCGGACGAAAGCTTCGCCACCAAGTCAGCAATGCTTTCTGGAAGGGATTCAAGTCTTGCTGGTTCTATGCGACTTGCATGTTCAGGCATTGGCCGATCTCACAAAACTCTTCTTGCCTGATTTTACAGCAGATTTTGGCGTTAAGGGTCTGATTTTGGCCGATCTGTCGGCCGATATTCTCCAGAGGGCTCTATAACGGAATAGACAGCGGTTCTCCGGTACGGGGGTTGTTGATTTTGGCCGATGCTTAACGCAAGGAGCTAGACCCTGAAAAAACTAAACTTTTACCAATGACGTCGTCGTGGAATCTAAGGAGGATTGCATTGACTCTCATAGGCTTCAGGTCTTGCGAGATCCTCCATGACCACTTGGGTACGCAATTTCCAGTATTGGGAATCCAAACTGTTGAGCCAATTCCACTTGTTTGGATGCTTCTGGGGCGTTCATCGTGCTCGCTTTCAGAATGTCCAGGCAAGAGAATTGATTGTTTTCAGCACCTACAGCATCTTTGCCTGGACGTAGAGCTTTTTGCTCCAACTCAGTTCGATCTGCATGAACGGTCATGACTCACCTCTTAAACACATCATCAGGGTACAGATAATTATGTCTCCAGCATCTTGAATGTAGCATCCTCAACTTGAGGCTCAAATGTGCTCATAACACGTTATGAATTCACAATTGTGCATGACAGACTCAATGCCCCGGCCAGCCACTTGTTCTGATAACCAGTCAGTTCTAGATCTGCTCAGGCAAGCTCTAGGAGTGGCTCCGCATAAGTTTGTTAGCGGACTTTCAAAGTTTGCAGGACTGTGGTCACTTGCTGCTGATCTGGCTCAATTTGAACAAAATACATCGCAGTTTGAACTAGTTACAAACTATACCGTTTGTCTCGGTCTGAACAAACCAAACGACGACGTGTATCCATGCAAAAATGTAGTGCCACCAACTGGACCAATTTCGCCATTGCAGAAAAATCCAGCAAGTGGAACAGGACCAAGATAATCTTTGAAGCAATCAGTATCGTGATTGGGAATGCCGTAGAGATGCTCTCCACGCCCAAGGCACGAGAACAACAATGCGCCTTGGGGTTTGTCATCGGAGGCGTCTTTGTATTGCTTGAGCATAGTTCTCAAATCATCTGATGATGTTTCAGCGTCGCGCAAATGGAATTGAACTGTTCTTTCATTGCGCAAGATTTCGCCCACAAGCAAGGCTCCTGAATTAGGCTCCAGACCAAGAATGTTGCGGATCAAAAAATCACCCGGAGAAAAATTCTCTTTGAATTCGTCCATCACGACGCCGAGAAAAAGCGAATATTTTGCCAGCTCCTGGTCTTTTGAACTCATTTTTTCAAGCACTTTGTAAAGCGCTTGAACTGCGGGCTCTCCATCAAGCTCAAGCAGAATATTATTCTGGCATTTTGTCACCCTGAACGTTGGGCCCACAGGGCGGCATCCTTGCGCAACAATGCTATCGATTTGAATATTTCCAGAGAGCGCAACGCCCACCGCACCAGTTTTATACATCGAATCATCGAGATAAAGCGCATTCTTTCCCGGTTGGTGTGCGCCGCTTGCAAGTCCACCAATTTTAATTCCGCGTGGAAACGCGTAATCCAAGCCTTGAACAAGATTGTCTATTCGAAATGAAAATGGATCAGGCAGAATAACAAAGTGTGGCTCATCTGCTGATTGCACGCCAAGCACTTCTTCCCATTTATTTGGTGGCGCGTCAGCATCGGGCAAATCACTGTCTTCAACATGAAATTTTGCGATTTTCACATCCGGAAGCAGTGCAGCCGAAAGAGCAATCGCTGGCTCCTTTTCAAGTTCAACCCCAGCTGCTATCAGACCACCGGCTGAGCATCCGGCAAACGCTCCTGGCTTTAAAAGATTGGCTGCCAGCTGGGGCACATCTTTATAATGGGCAGAAAAACTCGGTGAAATAAAGCAGAACAGCAAGTCCGGAGCCTGTCCGTTTAGTTCCTCTTCGATTTGTGTTGCTGCTGCCTTGAATGCCTCAGCCAGTACCGGGTGCTGGCCTAGGGCGGATGCCCATCTCATCAAGCTGTCCTCGATTGCGCTAAACAGATAGTTTAAACCCGAAACTTCCGTGGTTCAAGTCGTGTTGACAATCGGGTTCACGAATAGTAGGACTATGCGCCCGCAGAAGCTTATTAATTAGTAGCCTCGACAACATATTTGCGATAACCGAGCAATCTGCCGGCGGCGTCCTTTATTGCGTGGCATTCTGAATAGGTCCAGAGCCTGTCGCCGTCTTTTCTCTTCTGCCATGAATAACTGACAAAGGCTCCGCGGTGTTCTACTGCCTGCAGCTCGTGCACAACTCTTCCGGAGTATAAATCGCCGTCTGTGTATAACGTCGCGATGTGTTTACCGAGTATTTCGTTGTTGTCGTAACCATAAAGTTGCTCGGCTTTACTTGGCCATTTACTTATAAAGCCGCATTCATCCATTTCAAAGACAGCCACATGTCCTGTGAGACGACATAAAGTATGTGGCGATGAAAACGACATTTGCGATTCGCTTTTTTTATTCTCCGGCTTTCCTGCATGCTCTGAAAAGGAATCCCGCATATAAGAATTCATCATGGTCCGTTCCTCACTGTTTCTCTCTAATTAGCTTAGATTCTTATACTTAGGAACTTGTGAGGAATAGGACGGGGATTGCCTTTAAAAGATTGTGGTTTTTCTGTAACAGATCGGCCACGCGCTGGCCATCCCTCCGCATTTATATTGAGTTTGTTGCAGTGGAGTCGTGTGCTTTGAGGAATTCTTTTCTCCGGATAAATCTCCACAAATCCCTCACGAACTTTTAATATGAACTGCCGAAAATAATTTGAACTCTTTTCTTACAAATACGTCTTTAACTTATAGCCCCAACACTAATGAAAATTTCGCCGCAAAACAGATTTGCGGACTGCGTGCTGCCTTGCTTTTAGGAGAACCAGATGGCAAAGCTGACAGAGAAAAATCCCGGCTTTTTCGCGCTGACTCAAATTCAATTCCTCTGGGCTTTGAATCCATCCATTTTTCTGATGACCCTCATCAGTATCTTTGCCTTACTTGTTTCTGCAATTGCACTCAATCTGGATCCCAATCTTCTTACAGGTGAATCCGTTTGGCTCAAGCCGTTCAAATTCGGTATGTCCTTAACGCTATATGGAGCTAGCCTCTTAATGGTATCGGCCTATTTGAAGATGAGTACTTCCTTGAAACGAGCTTCTGTTCTCGCCTGTACCGGGGCGGCGGTCGAGCTGGCTGCACTTTTCTGGCACGCAATCAGGAGTGCCAATTACGGCTCGATGAATTCCCCTCTTGATTCAGCGTTGTGGCTTTTGATCAAAATTGCAATTATGCCGGTTGCATCTGCCAGCATTGTTATGCTCGTGCTGCTGATGCGGGAGAAAGATTTGCCTCCGGTGCTGGGTTCATCGCTGCGCTGGGGGCTAGCCCTGGCAATTGCAGGTTTCGTTCCAGGCTTAATTATGTTATTGCCGGACTCAATTCAACACATATTTACTGTGCACAAATCACTAATGCCTGTCAGTATGCATGCCGCTGCACATATGCATGCCGCTGCACATACGCTTCCTTTTCCAGGCTGGCATACGCAGTCAGGCGATTTACGCGCGGCCCATTTCCTTGGCTTGCATGCTTTGCAAATCATGCCTCTCATTGCAATTGCCGTAGACAGGTTCGCATTTCTGCCCGTCTTGCGGAGAAGAATTCTTGTTTCTATTTCAGGATATTCGTATTTCTTGCTGCTGCTTCTTCTTACCTGGGAAGCACTTCGCGGTGAGCCTGTGTTTGCTCCAGCCTGGCAAACGAAAGAGTTGTATTTGTTGATCGCTTCGCTTGCTGCCCTTAGCTGCCTCCTTGCAGTTTTGCCGATTAAGTATTCGCACTTGCTGTCCGAGCTGTTAAAGAGAAGAACTCATGTCTCTGCTTGAGCACCAGGTTCACTGCGCCTTTCTTTTCCTTCGGCAACTTGAGTGCCTGCGGCTTCATTCGAGTTGTTCGACTCTATCGCTTTGTCTTTCTGATGCCCGTCGGCACCATTTAGCGCGTCAATCTTCTCGTCAATCTCAAGCATCAACGATTCAAAATTATGTTGGTCCAGAATTCCCTGCTTTCCCATGCTGACAAGCGAATCTTTCTTCCGCTCGAGCAGGCGCAAGCGTGCTTCTTTCATGAGAAGGTCCTTTAATGACGAATCTGCAAGTTGCAGATTCTTTATTTTTAACTCGATATTCTCAACACGATCAACTGTTTCTTTGTGTAATTCATCGAAACTCTCGCCAGAGAGCTTTCCATCATCTCTGAGCCTTTGTAGCTCTTTGATCGATTCATTCTCGAGAATGAGTTTGCCTCGCAAACGCATGTATTCTGCTAGTTTCGGATCTTGATTTAGCATCTTCAGCACTTTGACTAGCGGCTCTATGGTTAATCCGGGAATCAGCAAGGTGAATAGCACAGCGGCAAATGTCATAAGGATCAATTGTTCTCGCATGGGAAATTCCAACGGAATGCTCAGGGCCATT
>JBIKOL010000229.1:0-10104 GCA_044358055.1 Obscuribacteraceae bacterium (SeqCode) | reverse complement strand
GAGACCGGAACCTCCGCGTCCGCAGCCACCACATCCGGAGCCGCCGCGTCCTCATCCGCCACATCCGGAGCCGCCGAGACCGGAACCTCCGCGTCCGCAGCCACCACATCCGGAACCGCCGCGTCCTCATCCGCCACATCCGGAGCCGCCGAGACCGGAACCTCCGCGTCCGCAGCCACCACATCCGGAACCTCCGAGACCGGAGCCACCGCGTCCGCATCCGCCGGGACCGCGTCCCGAGCCCGGACCAAGACCGCATCCTCCGGAGCCGCCTCCGCACCCACCAAGGCCGGAGCCGCATCCGCATCCGGAGCCTCATCCCGGACCAGGACCACGTCCCGAGCCGCATCCTCCGCGCCCGGAACCGCCGCGTCCAGAACCGCCGCATGAGCATCCGCATCCACCTACACCAGTGGACCACCATCCATATCATGATGGGCAGTGGTACAGACCGCCTCAGGGCGAGCACTGGGGCTGGCAAGATCGCGATCGCTGGAACAGAGGATACGATCCATGGTTCTTCGAGCACAGTCCAAACTGCGATCGCTGGCGCCCGGTCATTCGCAATGAAGCAGCACAAATTGCACTGCTTTTAGACTACGGCAACGTCGTCGAAGCGAACCGTCTGCTGCAAGCTGAGCTCTACGATCTCCGATACGATCGTTATGCTCAGTGCGAACTGCTTCGTGAAATTCAACTTCGCGAACAATATCACAGGTTGCATTTAGACAGATGGGATCCTTATGGCGGAACCTGGGGAACGATTGAAATCTATCCGCCGGCGCCGGTGCCACCACCGCCGCCACCAGACCAACCGCCGCCTCCTGAGCCGCCACGGCCGGAACCATTGCCGGTACCAGCGCCGCAGGATGATCCCTGGATGCAACTGGAAGGAACGATCATCACAACATTAATGGATGATGGCGATTCCGACGCTGCTGCCACCAGACTCAAATCAGACCTGTATGCACTGCGCGGTAATCTCGATGCACAAAATACACTTCTGGAAATTGTAGATGGCGGAGACCGCAAGGGCACCGGCACCGATCTCAAACTCGGTGCATGGAATCCCAACACGGGTACTTTCGATAGCATCGAGGTGCTTCCTGCTCTAACAGATCCAGGCAGTGGAACTCAAATCGATACTTATCCTGATGCGAATGCAGTGCAACCGGATGGCGTTATCGATACAACAAAATCAAACAGCGAAAAAGATCCATGGATGCATCAAGAAATTGCCATAATTGACGCGCTGCTTGATGCCGGTGATACTGATGCTGCTGCCACCAAGTTGCAATCTGATTTGCAGCAACTGAAGGGTGATCTCGATGCGCAAAATAATATGCTCGCGCAGATCGCAACAAATCACCAGGCAGGCACAGGAACAGACCTCTCACTCGGTGATTGGGATGCTACAAAAGGCACCTATTCCAAAGTAGAAGTTCTGCCTGCCGGGGCGGACCCTGGAACCGGCATTGCGATTCGCGTCTATCCGGAAGAAGTGAAGCCACAGCAGCCACCTCAACCAAGTGAACCCGGCAACGATCCATAACAATCATGGTAGGGTCACGCCTTGCGTGCCCGTCGAGATTCGATTCGTATCTCGAGCCCCTACGGTGGAATGATATGGCAGGGGCACGCCCAGCGTGCCCGGCAGGATCCGTATTATGAAAGAAAGGGCGGTGCTTCGACACCGCCCTTTTGTTTGAGAATCTTCTTATCGCAAAAGACAAATCGCCACAAGAAAATCACGCCTGTTTACGGATTTATTCATCCTGCTTGCTTGAACATTGAACTCAGAGATAAGTGATCGCTGAATGATTCAGTTTGGAGAAAAGAGATGGATTCATCCGATAAGACTGAGAAAAAACTCGAATCGTCATTAGCAGAACATTCAGCCGATGACGCTATGACAAATGTAGTGTCGCAGGCTTGGATGCGTCCTCAAGAATCGTCGCCTTCATCTAAAACAACTGAGCCCGCCGTCGGTCTTGATGCAATTAAAAAACTCGATAGCGATTTACCATTGAATCGCCCTGGGGAAGATGCAAAACAAGTTGGAAGTTGGGACAGATCCGGTGGCAACAATGACTTCAATAATTTTGTGGAAGAAAAGCCTGATGGCACCGTAACTTTGCTGGACGAAAAAGGTCCGGGTTGTGTTTATCGAATGTGGATGACTGGAATCAATAATAATCCAATTCAGATTTATGTTGATGATGAAAAGATTCCGCGTGTGAACGCACACTTGCGAGATTTATTCGATGGTAAGGTAGAAGGTTTTCCAAAGGCGCTTGTTATGAATGATCGCGAGAGCAGCGGTGGATTCGCAAGCTACGTGCCTATTCCTTTTTCAAAGCATTTGAAGATAGTTTCAAACCGGAATGGTATCGGCAGCTTCTATTACAATATTGGGCTCAAACATTTTGATGAGCAAAAACAAGTTGACAGTTTTGATCCGGCGCAATCCAAAGCAAACGACAGAATCTGGAAAGACGACGACGCGCATCTGGAGCCGAAAAATCCAACTCGCGTAGAGTTGCAAAAAGGACAAACTGCCGAACTGCGCAGCAATGCCCCTGGCATCAGAGAGATGGTCTTCAATGATTTGCCGGAAGATCCGAAATTTCTGCGCAACGCAGTCTTGCGTGTTTATTATGATGGCAAGCCTTTTCCGAGCGTGGAATGTCCGCTTGGTGATATGGTGGCGTCGCCCTTCTATTGGTCAAACGTCAATTCGCGCATGTTCAGTATGGATCCGAAAAATCATCAAATCACGCTCAAGTGGCCGCTGCTTGCAAAAGACGGCGTGCGTGTAACTTTGACAAATGATGGTGACGAGCCGCTTACTTGCACGTATTCAGATGACGAACAGGAAGCTCCAATGACTGATGATTCGAAGGGCTATTTTCATGCTCAGTTTCGTCTCAAGAACCCTCAGGCACACGACGGACAAGATCTAGAATTACTCAAGCGTGAAGGAAGCGGCAATTATGTTGGCACTATCGAGTCAGTCGAGGGCACTCACGGCTTAGGTTATCTGGAAGGCGACGAGCGCGTTTTTATTGACAGTGACGGCAAGATTCCTTCTTTCAACGGAACCGGAACCGAGGATTATTACAACGGTGGCTGGTACTTCAATCATGGTCCGTTTAGCACACCGACACATGGTGCGCCGATTCGCCAGGATAATGGAACCTTATCGATGTACCGTTTGCACCTCAGCGATAGCATACCGTTCCAGCAGCACATAAATTTTGGCATCGAGCATGGGACTGAAAATGATTCCGCTGAGAAGTACGGTCTGGTATCAATGTGGTATCAACCTGAGCTTAAACCGATTGATTCAGAATTAGGCACTCCAGAAGAGCGAGAATTTCGTGGACCTGTAGAAAAGCAAGTTGAGAAGCAGGATGGAATGATTGATGCTCTGGACCTGAAAGTAGCAGACAAGAGCCCGAATTTGGACTATGCAGAACAGCCTCTGGGTAACAGATGGCTAAACTTCGATCAATTTTGGATTCCCAAAGCGCAACCCGGAGACCATGTAAGTTTCAATTTGCCTGTGGCGAAATCCGGCAATTATCAGTTGCTAGGACAGTTCACCAAAGCTTCGGATTACGGACAATGGCGAATCAAGCTTGATGGAAAGCCGCTTGCCGATCTGGACCTCTACGATCCCGATTTAAATCCAAGCGGCGACCTTAGGTTGTCTAACCAATTTCTAAGCGCCGGAACGCACCGCTTCGAAATGGACTGCATCGGCACCAATCCTCAATCCCGCGGTGCCCGCTATATGGGCGGCCTCGACTACCTCTGGTTAAAGCCGGTTTCCCAGGACTCAAATATTTCCTGAGGCTTCCAGCTTTCTGATGAATGCATCCCACCCAGCAGCGATGGAATGCGGTCTTTGTTTCCGATAGTGCGCTTTTTCCCTGCTTGCATCTTGTTCTGCATCCTTTGCGATCCTGCGTCCAATCGGCGATTTCTCGAGATTGTCATACTCGTTTTTCAACTTTTGCATAGCGGTGCTAAGTTCCTCAAGCGAAGCTGCTTTGGAAAGAAGTTTTACTTGCCCGTCCAGCTTCTTAAGTGGATGCCCCGGCGCACCATCCAGCATCTGGTGCAGCTGGCTCAAGCCCTCTTTTGCTTCATTAGCCAGACTATCACGGTCTGAAAGCTGGATTGGTTCATTTAGATGTTTTTGTATTTTGCTGCTTTCCTCATGAATTGGGGAGAGCAACTTACCTATTTCGTTTTTGTCAAGAATTTCTTTGCCTGGCAGATTGGTGCTCAATCCTCCCAGCTCTTCGTAGCCTTTTGCCTTCTCGCCGAATCTATTTATGGTCAGGTCATCGAGACTCTTCAGGAAATCTTTTGCAGATTGCTCTAAAGCATTGTCCTTGGGATTCAATTTACCTGACTCAATTGCTCCAAGAGTATTTTCAGCAAATGAGCGCAAGTCACGCTCATGTGACTCAGTCTCTCCTAATTCCGTTTCAGGCCGTACACTCGCATCAACAACGGCGCGAAGAGCTGCTAGATTGTTCTTGTCTCCAGCTGCATTTTTGAGCTGTTCTCCGAAATTATCCAGACTGTTTTTGAATCCTTCAAATTTTGACAAGTCGAACGCAGCTAGTGTAGAAGTGGTATTCTCTTTGTCTAAACCGTTATCGCCCCTTCTTGCGCTTTCGACAAATCCGGCGGCTAGTTCTTTTCCAGATTGCGACGGATTATTCAGCAGAGACCTGAGCCCTGCCACCAAATTTTGTCCATCCCCGCTTTCTCCACGTTTTCCTCCGGCCTCAGAGGCTGCAGACGCTACCAGCGCCTTGCTTGCTCCAGCCGCTTCGTCAAGTACAGGCGCGGTGCCCATGTTACACGCATCGAAATCGAGAAAATCCAATTTCTCGTGTTCGCCGCCTTTCAAGCCATCTTTAATGCCATTCATTGTTTTCTGCAGCGAAGCTTTGCCAAGATTAGTTTCTATGCCGTCAGGTCCGGCGCCGTGAGATTGGATGATCAATCCGATTTTGTCGGACGGACTCAATTTCTGCGTCTCTTGCAGCAGGTCTTTCAGTTGTGCACCTTCATCCTTCGCCTTGGAATCAGGCAATCTGTCAATCTTGCCGTCATGGATAAAGTACCTTTCGCTTTTTTGTCTGCCGTTCTTTGCTGCTTCAAGATCACATGAATTCGCCTTTTCTTGTGAGAGCGGCTTATTCTCGTCGTGGCAGAGGCCTCCTTTCTTATTTGTTGTTCTTTCAGCTTCAAGAACAAAAATGACCGATTTTCCTTCGGTTTCCTTCGCCAGGCTTTTCAGCATTGCGAGTTTATTGTCGGCACCGAATCCTTGCGGATTCTCTGCCCCTCCGGGCATGGTGGCAGCCAGCTCCACTGCAATGGTCCATTCTTTTTTTGCGGCGCCTTTATTTTGCTCACTGTTTTGCGCACCATCACCCTTGTTTTTGCCTTCTCCTTTTTTGTCGCCGTTTTCTTTCGGCTCTTCTCTCTGCGGCATGTTCTCGGAGGGAGTTATTTGTTTTCCATCTTTGCCAAACTTTGTCTCTGTCTGCTTTCCATCTTTGTCAAACTTGGTCTCTGTGCGTTGTCCATCCATCTCTTGTTTGCTGATGAGCTTGCTGCCGTCAATTTTGTTTTCAACAGTATCTGTAGTGCTGCCATCGGCATTTGCAGCGTGCTTATGAGTTTCCAGTACTTTACCATTTTTGCTGGTACTTTCACTGAAACCATTTTTGTCTTTTAAACGTGTGCTGACAGAACCATCTTCGTTTCTTCTGAATTGTTCGCCCTGGCGAAACGATTCGCGCCCGGTTTGTTCTTTTATATAATGCGATTCAGCAGCAATCTTTTTTGCATCCCAGTCTTTATGCTGTTTTTGCAACGCCTGGTAAGGTCCTTGTCCGCCTTGAAGACCGGGGGTCATGTCCACCGCCGGCAAGTGTTGCGTGGCAGTATCAAGTTGTTTTAAAGCCCCTGGATCGGCTCCGCCCTTTCTGAGCTCAAGCGCCTGTTCGTTCAAAGCGTTTCTTGATTCCGATTTCTGATCGGTTTCTTTGACCTTGTCTTTTGATTTGTCGTGTATTTCTTTTCCCACGGGCGGGGTCCCTCGTGTTGACGATTTCAGCGCGCGAAAAACGCCAGGAGGCTGATGCGTGAATCCTCGAAGACGCTTTGATGATGTAAGAGTAAGGTGATACCAGAGGGCATCTTAATCAGAATATAAACGATCGCTCGTGACTGTCACGTGGAGAATCTTGACTCTTGAGAGCAGCCACTCCGAACCTAATATGGTTTGAACGGATCATTACGGTTATTACCAGTGGTGCCGTTGTATGGATCTTTGGACGGATGGATTTCCCTTCCCCATGTATGAGCAGGCAAATCATCATCATGAACTTCATCGTGCGGATCAGGTCCGTGCTCAGGCCCTTCGCCTTTACGCTTGCTAGAGTTGCTGGATAGAGGCTTTGCAGCAGGCGGGTGAAGTTCACCAATTTTCTTCTTGCAAATTGGCGCACGTACATTTGGTTTTGCCGGGAAATTTTTTTCCTCCTGGCTGTATTCATTCTTTTCGGGTTTTTCTCGGTCGGAAGCCTCATCCCCATCACTTTTCTTTGCAGCAAGAACGGTCACGGAAAGATTTAGCAATAGCACAAGCTGCAAGCAAAGAACAAAAGCCCTGAAATCGGTCATTATTAGTCCCTCCCTGTCAATTGTTTCATCCATGATGAAAGCACCTCAAATTCCCAGTTTTTCAAACTGGCACGTTTCAATCCTTCTTAAAAAATCCGCTTTGGGCTGGGTCCTATTTTATGTGCTCACTTTTCCCGATCAGTTCTTCCACATCTTGTTTTGTAATGGGGGTACTGAAAGAACTGTTATATTTGTTACTGTCTCCGGCATCCACGACCCCTACTACCTGTCTTCTCTCGTTAAATACAGGTGCACCGGAATCGCCTCCTTCGACATGCATGTCGGACTGGTAGATTGGCCTGTCTGAGACTTCGCCTTCTAAGAGCGGTAGCGGGTCTCCATCGCTATCGCGATATTGATCTCGCTTGATTTCGCCAGTCATCGTTCCGCGTGAAAGGTAAAGTGTTTCGCTATGCATCGGAAAACCAAGCGCAATTAGCTTGTCGTTAGGCTTAACAGGCTCAGGAGCAATCTCAACTGGCTTGATAAGCAGGGGATCAACACCGTCAACAGCCAGGAGCAGCAGATCTTTTGCCTTATCTCTGGCAATCACTTCAGCCTCATAAAGCTTTCCGTCGACCATTTTTACCTGAAGAGAATCTGAGTCGTCAGCAACGTGCCCGTCGGAAACAATAAGCGCTCGATTCTCCTTTCTTCCTACGACGAATCCTGATCCGGTGGCAAATCGCGCTGTCCACTCTCCTGCTTTTTGATAGATATGCGCCACACTTTGGTTTTCGTTGGAGGCGAGCTTGTGTTCTATTGACTCATCCGGAAACTTCTCATACTGGCAGCCGGTGCTGAACACGCCGATGTTCAAAACTGGTAGTTCGCCGCTTGTAGGTTGCGTGCTACAGAATGTGCCGTACAAGCTGCTTACTGGTTGGGCATCGCGATCATCATATTTATGAGAGTTTCCTGAGTCCGAATCAGCTTGCTTACGAACTTCGTTGAAATCTATTGAGTCGCCCATTTGTTCTCCAATTTTTGATGCTTCAAGTAAGTTGCTTCAAAAAAATTTTTGCATCGTCTTCTTATTTGACTTCAAAGTCGAAGTCGCAGTAATGACGATTTATGCCGAATATTCTCACAAAAAGTTAACTGAAAGCGATGCTTGATTAAAATCGAAGCCTGCTCAGTTCAGTTTCCTAAACGCTTGTTTCTTTCGATATTTGCTTTTGCAATTTTGTAAAACGACTCATTGACTAAACCTGTCTTTTCGCAAATGCTGCAAATCCTTTTAGAAATTTCAAGACCACGCTTCGTTTCTTGATTGCAAAAAAACCAATCTGCAACTAGAGATAGATTGGGTATTATCCCTGTACGCACATACTCTCTTTCTCTGTCAGTGCTATTGTGCTCCTGCCATAATTTCCCGTCGCTCCATTTATTACCCGTGAAAGAATGCGGTTCCATGGGTTTGTTCTCAGACAAGCCATGGTCTGCAAAATTCTCAAGCTCCTGGACCGCCAGTTTGTGTTTTCCCTGCCCCTGGTAGGAGTCCGCAAGCACGATTTCTTGCTTGCCTGGTGGAGAATGCGACCCCTCTTTAAATGCGGCAATCGATTTTTTTGCCTGCTCTGCTGCATCTGAATACATATGTTTTTTGAAGAACACCCTTGCAAGGACGCTATGCAAACGTGCTTTGGGGCACGTTTCAATACTTCTAAAAATACCGCTTCGGGCTGAGTCGTCAATTTGCAGTTCGGGCTTTCGTTCTATGGAATCAAACAAGGCAAGAGCATCCTTTTCTGCATTTTCTGTTTCGCCAAGGTCCAGCTCAACTTGAGTCAGTGCCAAACGAATTTGGCGTGCCTCAAAATTATCGAATTGCTGATCTGCTGGTAGGGTAGATAGCGCCGCGAACAAGGATTTCTTTGCCTGTTCAGAACGTAACAGAATATTTTCGACATACCCCTTCCAGGCGTAAGCCAGGCGCAGCATTGATGCATTTCCTTTTAATTCCGGAATTAATTTTTCCAGCTCCTCTATCTTTTTATTGTTAGCAATATCCGGCCGCTCGCACAGTTCATAAAGTCGCCTTTCCGGGGAGCCTTTGATATTTTGTTTGATAGACTTTCGTGCAATTGGAATACTGCTTTTTCGCAATTGCATTATTGAAATAAAAGCACATAACAAGAGCAATGACAAAATGACGCACAGCGAAATCACTTTAACCTTGCTTGCCTTAGCTTCGCCATAACAGACTCGTCCAATATTTATTTCTTCAGCGCGATCCGATAACAAAAGCTCAAGCGCAGACTTGAGCTCGGTAGCGGAGAGAAAGCGATCATCGCGATTCTTTTGAATACATTTGAAAATTATCTCTTCCAACTCTTTCGAAATGAAGGTTCCGGCCATAGAGCTCAAACGCTCCGGCCATAAATTTCGGTGCATGTATAGGAGCGAAATCGCATTGTCTGAGCTGAACGCCGGTACACCAGCAGCACATTCATACAGAACGCAACCAAGAGAGTAAATATCGCTTCTGGCGTCAGCCGGAAGGCCAGAACACTGCTCTGGGCTCATATACTGCGGTGTTCCAATCAGAGTTCCAGTTCGCGTTCGCCCGTTTGAGGGCGACGCTGGAGTGAGCCAGCGAGCCAGACCAAAGTCAATAATTTTTACCAACTCATCGGGCGCTGTGTTGGAGATCATAATGTTTTGTGGTTTCAAATCACGATGTACAATATTTTGCGCATGTGCTGCTTCTAGAGCTTTCGCCGCCTGCAAGCCTATTTTCAGAATTCGTGATTCGCTTAAGCGCCCCTCTGATTGAATGATATTAGAAAGCGGTGTCCCTTCTACATACTCCATGACTAATGCTGGTGACATGTCATCAGCGATCACCGCAGCGAAAACGCGAACTATATTCTCCTGGCATAGTTGGGACAATACTTTTGCTTCTTGTTGAAACCTGGCAAGCTCAGACTGACTCACAAAGCAATCTGTATGCAATGTTTTTATCGCCACGACTCTATCGATATCACATTGAAGCGCTTTGTAAACAGTACCCGAACCACCCGCTCCCAAAATCGATTGCACTCGATAACGCCCGTCTATAACTCGTCCTACAAGCGTTGGGTCCATAACTAACCTTCGAGCCTGTATCCAACGCCATGCACTGTCTTAATGAGGTATTCCTTGTCTTCAGCATTAAGATTTTTTCGCAGACGGTTCAAACAGGTATAGACAGCATGAGGAGACCCAGAATTATCTGAATTCCAAACCCTTCTCAGAAGTGCATCTGGCGAAACAACCGTGTTTGGATTTTTGAAAAAATACTCCAGAACCTCGTATTCTCTTGGCGTGAGATCTAATACTTTGGCTCCTCGTTTTACTATGCGGCTGTTTGTGTCCAGGCTTATATCCTTTATAGAGAACTGG
>JBIKOL010000075.1:0-41148 GCA_044358055.1 Obscuribacteraceae bacterium (SeqCode) | reverse complement strand
CTCTGGCTACTTATCTGATTATATCTTCTAAGTAAGGATTTGACACGGGCGAGCAACTCCTTCATTTCAAATGGCTTGACCAGATAATCATCTGCACCTGCTTCTAGTCCATCTACGCGATCATCAACAGAACTCATTCCGGTGAGCATCAGAACAAGACCATTAGCCTTGCTTTTGTAAAGCCTGCACAACTCAATCCCCGAAGTGTCCGGTAAACCTCTATCCAAAATCAAAAGCTCGTAAGTGGATGACTTGAAGTAATGAAGGGCTTCACTGCCGGAGAAAGCGACATCGATATAGTGGTGCTCAAGTTCAAGCCATTCTTTGAGAGCAACAGCGTTCGCCGTGTCATCTTCTACAATGAGAATTTTGGCCATCTTGATTTATTCCGCACCGTCAGCCTATACAGATTACTATTTTGACTCATTAGTGGCAAGCGACGAGTCGCGCCGGGAGTCCGCAGATTGTGAGCATTTATCTTTCCAGTGTTTCCTGCTCCAAGAACAAAGAATATAATTTCGGAAAAGCTGGGAGGAACTAGAGTGTCATCACAAGCAAATTTACGACGGATTCGGCAAATGAGCGTTCTTTTTGCAAGCGTTGTCGTAGTTCTGCTTACTGATTTGCTCGTCTTGGCAATTAGGGCTTTGGATCAGAAGGTTGGCAAATGGGATCTTGCCTTTGTATTAGGTGCCTTGCTGATGGTTCTGGTATTAGTTATCACAGCCTTGATTCATGAAAGGGCAAGGCGGCGCGAGTTGGACAAACAGCATTTGTCCTTAGCGAACTTATTAAATACCATCAGCAACCCACCCAAACAAGACCATGCCGTGCGCCTGGACAATTTCGACAGTGTTCTAGAGCAAATTGCTCAGCAAATGGCTGATTTTCGCAAGCGAGAGCAAGCCGTCGTTGAAAAAGTCGTAGATGTGATTTGCGTAATTTCAATAAATGGCAAATTCTTAGCTGTCAGCCCTTCAGTTTCCAGAGCCTGGGGATATACAGTTGAAGAAGTTCTTGATAAATCAGTGTCGGAATTAATTGAGGAATCCCATTCAGCTAAGACTCTAGAATCAACGCTGGGCTCACCACAGAGTATAGACACAATCACGATTGAAAACACACTGCGAAAGAAAGATGGAACACTCATCCATTTGTCCTGGTCGGCACACTGGTCCGCAAAAGATGGTGGCTTGTTTTGCATAGCGCATGATATTAGCGAAAGGAAGCAGGCAGAGCAAAAGCTTCAAGAGAGTGAGCGGCGACTCAGGACGACTCTGGAATGTATGCCAGTCGGAGTGGTGCTTTTGCACCAATCAGGACATATCGAATATGCCAACAGATGTTTCAAAGAATTCACAAGTTTAAGTGATGATGAGCTTTTGGCGATTCAGATCACGGAGCTTATTCCTGTCGAAGAACGAAATTTACTTCGTGCTCTCTTGCAAAACAGTAAAAACATACCAGGTGGTAACCCAGAAAATTCCGCATTCGTTAAAGCTGAGGAGATGCACCTGTGGCGAAATTGGAGACGCAGTAGCAATCCTCGAAATGAGGACTCCAGCAAGAGTTCAGATTTTCAAATCCAAAAACTTCCAGTGGAGGTATCCTCTACATCCTTTTCTCTTCAGCCAGTTTCGAAGCTCCTTGTAACATTTGTAGACATTACACACCGGAAAGAAGTGGAGCGCTTACGAAGCGAATTTGTTTCGATGGTTAATCATGACCTCCGCACACCACTTAACTCAATTTCCGGTCTTATTTCCCTCATAGAAAATGGCGTGCATGGCGAATTAAATCAAAGAGGAAAGCAGCTTTGTCAGCTTGCTTTGTCCGAGCTTAACAGATTGCTCAATCTTGTTAATGGATTGCTGGAACTGGATAAAATGCGCTCTGGCAAGCTAAAAGTCCTCGCTCAGCTAGTCTCGATAATGGATCTGGTCGAAGCATCCGTCTCATCGGTCAGGGTTTATGCTGAAATGCGAGAGGTAAGACTTGAATATGACGAAACGGAAACCTCATGTTGGGCTGATCGAGAGCGTATCATACAGGTTCTCGTAAATTTGCTATCGAACGCTATAAAGTTCTCTGCTCCAGATTCTTCTGTGAAAATTAAAGTTGAGCAAGACAGCAAGTGGACAAAGTTTTCCGTAATAGACCATGGAGCTGGAATTAAGGATGAGATGAAACAGTTCTTGTTTACGCGATTCAAACAGCTTCATACTGATGAAGATTCTAAATCTTCAGGATCTTCTGGACTTGGTTTATCGATCTGCAAAGCTATTATTGAAGCGCACCAGGGTGAGCTTGTTTGTACTGATACAGTGCCGTCAGGCTGCACTTTTAGCTTTGTTTTGCCTGTATGCAAATTCGATAACAACGATTCTCCGTTTGCCAGTGCGGAGTGATTGATTAATTTGTTGGTAATGCTCCCCGCAATAACGGAGGCCCGAAATGGCTCGATTTCGGCAACACACCGTAAATCGTATTCTTCCTAATATTGTTAACTTACTGTGAGAAACTGGTGCTGAATTGCACATGTGTGCCAGTTGTTCATCTTGCTAGATTATGGAAAGAATAATTCAAGGAATATTTGAAATGGAAAAATTGGTCGAAATCAGCGAGCCAAATCAAATACAAAAATCCGCTCTGGACATATTGACTCATTCCAATCAAGAATTGAATCCACAAGTTCTGGACACGCTGCTGAAGAGCGCGGTAGACAACCCAGGAATATACAACTTGTCTCTCTCGCAAATCAAAGACATGACCCGTTCGGCAGAAATGGTTTCAGAAAAAACTCTCCCGCAATTGTTGCTGAATAGCTCGACAATGGATCCGTCCGCGAAAACGGCTGCTTCATTAGTCTTCGCCGAGACATCAGCTTCTAACACCTGGAAGCCAGGGCTCCTGGAAAGGCTTGTCGCCGCTCAGTTGTTAGACACTCAAGCAGCCGCCGCCACTATAGACGGACATATTGACTCCTTGCAAAAGAGCGCCTGGCAAGGAATGGGAGATATTGCCGGATTATGCACAACTAGTATCAGCTTTACTGTTGCATCGCAGACCCTAAAAGATACAAGCGCTGCGTTACCAATCCCCGGACCGATGAAGGCAGCCATTACGATAGGCAGTGCCCTCGTGCTTGGCGGATTTGTCAACAATGCAATTGCAGGAAGAGAATTAGTTGCGCCTGAAGGATACTATCGCAATACCGCATTATCAGGAATGGTTTACGGCTCTGCTGAATTTGGCGCATGGCTGCTTGAGGCAAGAACCGAGCGTCTTTTCCCGACACTTGCAGGATTGACAGCGACAAATAAGCTTATACGTGTATCGGCAGATTTGGATTCGGCCAACTCTTTGGAAAAGTCTTGGTCAGCTGCAAAAACTAAATTCAAATCCATGTCAAATCCTTTGCAACAATCAAACTATCACAGCGACTTTTTGCGAGCTCAAGATAGTTTTTCGCCTGATCTTAACTTCAATTCTTACCCAGTTCCTAAATTCTAAAATTCCCTTTTCTCGGAAAGACTTCGGTTAAGAGTTTTGTCAGCGGCAAAATTTGAGAAACACGTGGAGGCTCGCTAGTTTAATGAGAATTTTAATTTGGACGATTTGGAGACGTTATGGCCCGCAAAATTTCTATAATAAGCTCAACATTGGTCATTTGTACAATAAATGGATTAGCTCAGCTGGCATTTCAGAACAGCTCTGCATGGGCATTAGAGAATAATATGAAAGACAAAATACAAAACGAAACTAATGTCAAAGCTGATATTGAAGGGACCTGGCAGGGAAATATTCAAGCCCCAGCCAACATGGAGCTTCCTTTAGTTTTCCACTTTAAGCGAAGTGCCGCCGAAATCAGTGGCACGCTGGACAGTCCATCCCAGGGCATGCTCGGCATGAACTTTGACAGCGTTGAGATGGGCCTTGATGGAACTCTGCGTGCAGTTGTAGACAAGCTAAAAGCACATTACGATGGCACGCTTGATTCAGAAAAGCACGAAATCAGAGGCACGTGGTATCAAGGTGCTGTTCAGGTTCCTCTCAACATGAAGAGTGTCGCCAGGTATGAACCGCCTCGCCGACCGCAGACACCGGTGGCGCCTTTTCCATATAAGAATATAGAAATGACTATAAACAGCGATGGCTGCGTACTGTCAGGCACACTTTCGCTGCCCCCTGAGAGTAACAAACCGTTGCCGTGCGTAATACTCATTCATGGCTCTGGTCCTCATGATCGTGACGAGACTATGTTCGAACACAAGCCGTTTCTTGTCATTTCCGATTATCTTGTGCGACAGGGCTTTGCAGTTTTGCGTTACGACAAACGTGGTTGCGGCAAGTCCACTGGTAAATACCGGGAAGCTAGCTCAAAGAACTTTGCTGATGATGCTCGCCAGGCAGTATTAGCTGTTAAGGCTTTGCCACAAATCGATGGTCGCAAAATCGGCTTGCTCGGCCACAGTGAGGGTGGAGTGGTGGCTCCCATGGTGGCACAAGATTGCTCGAACGTCAGTTTCATAATTTCTCTGGCCGGGTCTGTTTTGAGCGGTGAACAAATCTTGTTGTCTCAAACTGAAGCACTCGGCAGAGGGCAGGGCGCAAGCAAAGAAAAACGGGAAAAGATGCTTGCAATTGCTCGAGAAACCTACAAGATTATTAAGTCTCAGCCCGATAATAAACTGGCGATTGACGAAGTAAAAGCAATGCGTAAGGCAAATGATGCTGATGAGTATGAGCTGCTGGAGAATAAAAGAAAGGAAGCCGATGGGGCAATTGAGGAATCGTTAAAGATGATGACCGGCCCGTGGTATCGTTTCTTTTTAACATTCGACCCGAGAGAAGCCTGGTCGAAAGTGAAGTGTCCAGTGCTTGCTCTAAATGGAGCTCTAGACCAGCAAGTCATTGCTAAAGAGAATTTGCCTGAAATAAAATCGGCTCTGCAGAAAGCGGGAAATTCGCAGTGTACCTGTGAAACGATTCCCGGTGTCAATCATCTATTCCAGGAATGCAAAACGGGAATGCCAGATGAATATGCAAAAATTGAAGAAACAATTTCTCCAAAAGTATTGCAAATTATTTCCAACTGGCTGAAGGCCTTGTTAAAGTGATAGTTTTTTGCCTGATCCTAATTTCAGCCTTTAACCCGATCGTTGATTTTAAATACAATTTCTCGAATACCCCATAAAGGGTGAGTACTAAATGCTCAATTTGGTTGATTACTTTCCCTTGTGTGTGTGAAATGATGAGAAGGTGTATCCATTTGCTTGAGAAGAAGCCCATCGCGATGGACGCCACCCTAATGGCGCGTTGTCTGTGAGGAGATAAATGGTCGATATTAGCGACACTCAGAAAGGAGATGAATTACTCCAGGAGCAATTTAACAAGCTTCATCAAGCTAAACTTTGGGAGACAATTCAGGACCGAGTGTCGACAAATCTCACTGGAGCTGCCACATGGCAAGGAGCTTTAGCTGGAGTTCTAAGGTCGATTGCAAGTTCCATATCAAAGGATCGGGGTCTTTGCTGGGTGGCTTATTGGTCTAATGAACGCGACCGCAAGCTTCTGAGCTGCATTAATTATTTTCAGATGCCCTCCCACAAGCTTGCCGCCTTCCAGGAACTCTCTCGGCTTACTGATTACAAGCGCGGAACTGGATTGCCTGGGAAGGTCTGGTTTGAATTGAAATCGATTCATCTTGAGCAGTTAGATGCTCAAGACTCGCGCAATGAAATTGCGCGGAGCAGCGGATTAAGAAACGCCATCGCATTTCCAGTAAGGGATAAGGGAACTTTTTATGGTGTCCTGGAAATTTTTGTCGAAAAACCTGGAGAATGGAATGTTCGCATGCTGGAATCAATAGGACGGCAAATGGGGCAATTTCTGTCGCGAAAGGAAGCTGACCAATCGAGGGAACGTCTGGCGAATATAGTAGAACTTTCCAGTGACGCAATTCTTTTGCTTTCTGCAGGCGGTGAAATTATTGGTTGGAATCATGGCGCTGAGTGTACTTTTGGCTATAGGCCCGCTCAAATGATTGGCAAGAATTTTTCCGTACTCATTCCAGGAGACTGCGATGAGGAATTTATCCATTTACTTCATGCGAATTTGAAGTCCGGCTCAAGAGTTGACGGTTACGAGACTACCCTGCTGTCGGCGTCTGGAAAAAAGGTTGACGTGAGCGTATATGCCATTCCTTGGTTTACCAACAGCGGTAGCTATGACGGCTGCTCACTGACTATGCATAATCTTACCGAGAGAAAGGAAGCAGAGCGGAATGTGGGAGATTTTTACTCGATTGTTTCGCATGAATTACGTACGCCGCTAACCTCAATTCGCGGAGCCCTGGGTCTTATCGAATCCCGCACGGTAGAGCCAGGTTCTCACGAATGCGACGAGCTTATCGCAGTGGCAAGGCTAAGTGCGGACAGGTTGATTCGCCTTGTCAATGACATTCTTGATTTGAAAAAGATAGAAGCCGGAAAGATGGAGCTGAACAAATGTCGAATTCCGATCTCCGAGCTCGTATCTTGCGCTTTGACAGCTCTGCAAGGCTTGTCAAAAGAGAGCGGTGTAAGTATCTGTAGTAGCAGTAGCATAAATGAGGAGGCCTGCATAAACGCTGATTTTGACAAGATTACGCAAGTAATCACAAATCTCGTTTCAAACGCAATAAAATTCTCGCCGCCTGGTGCCAGCGTGAGGGTGGACAGTTCAGCATCTGGAAAAAACGTCAAATTTAGTATTATTGACCAGGGTCCAGGTATTGCCGAGGAAGACATCCTCAAGATTTTTGATAAGTTTCAGCAGCTTGCTTCCTCTGTTACATGCGGAGGGACAGGCCTGGGATTGGCAATTTGTAAGGCGATCGTCGAGGAACACGGGGGGCAAATTGGAGTTGCCAGCGAATT
The DNA here is from genome assembly GCA_044358055.1 of Obscuribacteraceae bacterium (SeqCode). GTDB lineage: Bacteria > Cyanobacteriota > Vampirovibrionia > Obscuribacterales > Obscuribacteraceae > JAIEPM01. Next base: position 34,228 of record JBIKOL010000075.1, on the reverse strand, counting down.
CTCAAAAGGAAGTATATTTTGGTTTGAACTTCCATTGGTGGCAGACCAAGAATTACCCGTTGCTTCTGAACCAAACCCTGGCGAGAAACAAATTTTTTTTCCTAATGCGAAATATTTTGAACTACAGTTTGCTGATTCGGATTCATCGCTTATATGACGCCGGTTTCAACTATCGTATTGATTTATATAATCAATCACTTTCTTGAATTCGTCTTTAAGAGATGAAAGGTAGTCGCTGGCTTTTTCAATATCGGAACAGCTGGCGTAATCCTCAAGCTTTTTGGCGAGACTTGCAGCTTGATGTGCTTTTATTGAAATGAGGCAGCCTTTCAGTCTGTGGGCTTTTTTTCGGAGCAATTCCGGTTTAGCTTCGGAAATGGCAGTGCAAATCTCTTCAATTGCACCTTGTGTATCTTCCATGAATGATTCGAATATTACAGAGACCATGTCCTCATCGACCTCTTCGATCAGTTCATCAAGAGCGATGACTTCTGTTTCCGTGTTCGACATGAGTTCTCCTGCACTGTTCATTTCCAACTATCCTGTATCTAGAGGCTGAGTTCTTCAAAGCTTGCAGTCATAGGTGCCAACTGTTCCATTACTTGTTTGCATTGAGATTCAAGTAGGTCAAGAGCTTCCTGCGCTTGCGGCCAGTTACCCGCCTCTGCATCGCTGGTAATACGCGCGGTAAGGTTTGCTATTGAAATAAGTCCAAGCGTTGCGGATGGACCTTTAAAGGAATATGCAAAGTGATTTACGCTTTTAGCATCTTGATCTTGCACAGCAAAGCGCAAGCAACCCATTAAGGTGCGCATTGTGCCTGTGAACAAATTGATGATTTCTGCCGATTCTGCAACACCATAATTATCGTGAAGCGCTTTTATGTCGACTGCTATGGCTTCTTTATTGAGCTTCTCTGCCTTTGGTAGAGCCGTCGCTGCTGGCGAGAAACTCTTCTTTTTGCGAATACAGCGATCAACTACTTCTTGCAATCGCTTTTTTGTTACTCCCTTAGATAAATAATCATCCATGCCATGCGAGAGGCACTTTTCACGGTCCCCCTCCCGATCGTATGAAGTCATAGCAACCACAGGAGTGTGCTGCTTTGTCTCTCTGTCCCATTCCCTGATTGCCATTGTTGCTTGGAATCCATCTAGCTCAGGCATATCTAGATCCATGAGGACAAGCCCATAATGGGTTTTCTTCACTTTTTCCACTGCCGGTTTGCCATCGTCAGCTTGCTCGACACTATATCCGAGTTTTTCTAGCTGTATACTCAATAACTTTCGATTGACTGGAACGTCATCAACGACAAGTATCAGCTTGTTGAGTTCTTCAGCTTCTTGCGGAGAACTGATCTTGTTATCTTCTTTTACTGCGGCGGCGGAAGCGGCGTCGTCCCATTTTGATTTACCAAGTTTCTGGGCTAATTGCTGTAGTTCAGCCTGAGCGGTTTCAATAATGGAAACCTGCGTTTCTAAAGCAGTACTAATTCGTTCAACTTCAGATTCTATTTTTACGTGTTCGGTTATGTCGTTGACTATGGCTACTGCACCAGCTTTTTGACTGCATTCATCCATAAGGGGCAGACTACGAATTTGTACCCAGATTCCATCAGGAACTTTTGGGTGCTGCACAAATAACTTATCTGTACGTTCTTCCTGAAATTTTTCCCAGGCCAAAAAATCAGGCGGATAGGGAGTAATTTTATCTTCGGTGAAAAAACCAAAGCCCATTCCCGGGGACAAATAGCCGGACTCGCTTAGCTGCATTCCAAGCAAGCGTTGGATTCCTGCATTAAACAAAAGGACTCTGCCGTCCCCTCCAACAACCATAACTCCAACATGCTTATCGGAAAGAGATGAGGCGAGGACTCGGGACAAATGACCTAATCCATTAGTCTCGTTGACCGTGCGCAGTTTATTGGCAAGTGCGTTGAGTTCTTTGAGCTTGGCCTCAGCAGTTTCTTTGATTTGCCTTTTAGTTTCTTCCATTGAAGCGATTTCCGATTTCAAATGTTCGAGATGCTCAGTTGTATTACTCATGATTCCTTCTCCTGAGCTTAGCGACCCGGTAGGTCTGCCAGTTGGCGCTGTTGGGCAATGACCGTCTCAAAACACGATTGGAGCATATCAAAAATAGCTGCCGGGTGAGCTTCAAACTGCATATTTTCTGTTTGAATTTTCAAGACTGATTCTGTTGATATAGACTTCCTGGATGCCAGCTCGAAAGCGGGCAAGAAATAGTCTTTCTTGAGCAATTTCATCATAAAATTATCTGCACAACAGTTTATAGATTGAAATAGTTCGTCTGGATGCTTGAATGCAATCAGCAAAATTACCGAAATATCCTTTAAAGCTGGATTCGATTTGATTGTTCGAGATAATTCATATCCGTCCATCTCTGGCAAGTTAATATCGCTGAGCACAAATTTCGGTTTGATCTGTTGCAAGAACTCCAATCCTTCTTCAGCGCTCTTTTTGATAAGCACTGAATAACCGGCTGATACCAGCATTTGTTTCATTATTATTGCTTGGGTTGAGGTGTCCTCGACAAGCAGAATGTCGGGTTTATCTTCCATGCGCTTATCCTTGCCTTAAACATCGCACAACTGAATCATATAGCTTTAGGGACCAAACGTCCTCCTCCTTTCGGGCGTATTCAAAGAATTGATATCTCAATTCTGATTATTCTGCGTGGGTATTTGAATAAGGCCAAATTCAATCGCTTTTAAAGCCGCTTGAGTGCGATCATCGACCGAGAGTTTAGCCAGAATATGTTTGACGTGTGCCTTCACCGTTTCCACACTTATTTTCAATCGCTTGGCTATTACTTGATTTGAGCCGCCTCTAGCTAATTGCAAAAGTACTTCAAGCTCCCTCGGGGAAAGCTCGCTAAGATCCGCTTTTCCTGATTGACCATGGGACTTTTGGCTGATCTCGCTATATTTTAAACGAGGACAAAAGAAATATGCGCCTTCCTTGGCGGCTTTGATTGCAAGCAAGAGTAAGGCTGCGCTAACATCTCGGCTGCAATAGCCACGTACGCCCAGAGGTTTGAGTATTTCAGCTTCTACAAAAATTTCATCAGAGCAAACGCAAACATAGCAGTCCTTAAATCCTGCTTTATTCCTATTCTCGAGGCAAGCTCGAACTTCGTCAAAAGTATCAGTTCTGATTCCTACGATAATTACTGAACTGTCGGAGGGTAACTCTAGCAACTCGGCAATATCGTCATAGCTTGTAACTTCCAGACCTTGATTGGTCAGAAGGTTGGATATGCCAATACGGCATATCTCACTTGGTTCTACAAGTTTTATCCCAGTCAAAAAAAATCCCACCCAAAACTTGAGCACGCAAAGGCATCTGTCGCAATTACCCTTTAGAGTAATAATTGCAACTGCAGGTCATATTTGGCTGACACCCCTATGCGACAATTTTACAAGACCTGCATTCTTTCGTCAAAGTGTACAGAAGAAGTTACTTAGACCAGGAACAAGCTGCGGCAGTCATACTGGGCGATTGTAATAGTCTGATGATCAAGCAAACAGATCGCCGATATATTCCAGCTATTTGCTGGTCAATTGTAATAGTCTGATGCTCAGCTCAGACAAATCTCTACCAGTTGATTCGAGTTGATTTGCGCTATCCAAATTCTGCTGACTCGCAACTCTGATGTTTTCGAGTGCATCAACAATCTGTTTCATACCTACCAATTGCTGTTGGCTAGATACTTCGATTAGTTCGGTTGCCTGTGTTGCGCTTTCAATGCTTTCAGTCAAGGCTTTGATTACCCTGCCAGCTTCCGTTGCCTGCCCATGTCCAAGTTCCACAGCCTTGCCGCCTTGCTCTGAAGCCATGGTGGCGGCGGTGGTTGCTTTTACAATATCGTTCAAAATGCTTCTGACATGTGCAGTTGCCGCTTTAGATTGCTGCGAAAGATTTTTGACTTCTTGTGCGACCACGGCAAAACCTTTTCCTTGTTCCCCGGCTTTGGCGGCTTCGATAGAAGCGTTAACTGCAAGCAGATTAGACTGCTGAGCTAGATCATCCACTGATGCAATGATATCTCCAATCAGCTTGCTCTGATTTGAAAGTTGAACCATACATTCGGCTATTGATTCCATTTGCTCGCGAATACGAAGCATGCCGTTTATAGTTGCGTCAGTCGCTTCCTTGCCTTGCCTTGAAACGACAACCACCGACTTCGATTCGTTTGAAACTGCCTTTGCTTTTATACTGGTTTGCTCAGCAGTTTGTTTTGCTTCTTCGGCGGTAGCCGTTGTCTGACTGAGAGCCGCCGTAGTTTGTGCAGTAGAAGAAGACAGCTCTGTTGAAACTGCAGAAATTTGAGATGTAACGCCCTGAAGAAATTGTATTACTTGCTCAATTTCTTTATCTCTTTTCACATACTGACGTTCACGTTCGATTATGAATGCTTCCATAACCAGCCCGACATCCAGCATCACCATTTTTGCATAGGTTTTGAATTTTTCGAAAGCAACTGCTTTGTCTTCATAAGCATCGCTCAACTCGGCTGCCAGTGCTTCAAGGTAAAACGCGAAGCTGCCGATATACCATTTTGCAGGCAAATTGATGCGATTGTGAGTCGAACCCACTAATAAACGATTCTCCAGATAGTCGCCTTCGTATTTGCCGCATGTCATCTGTTCAAAAAGCTGAACTTGCGCTCTCCTGGCTTTTTCAAGCACCCTTGGATCTTTGAAATATTTTTCGGTTTCCGGTTCAGCCAGGATATGTTTATAAAATGTCTCAATGAGATTGCCGGATGCCTTTTGAGCAAACTCTTTCATTTCCCCCATCGCTTTTTCGTCTTCAATTGAAATTGCAAAGAATTTCTTGAGCCGAGAGACGTCGTTGTTGGGTAACTGCAAATCAAGAATGCTAAGTCTCTCTTGTGAATGGTGGAAAGTCGAGGTTGTCATTTCATTTTCTCCGGAGTTGTGAATAGAGGCGCTAAATTGCTCGCCTCTTTCCATGAATTTGCAAGTTCAGACAGAAACTATAAAGTGATTCGGCAAAACTAATACCCTCTTTAGGGTTATTGCTTATTACTCTTCGGTGTATCACACACACGCGCGCGTGTCGCTCATAACAAATAGCAGACACTCAAGAGCCCAACAAAAATTAGCTGGTGCCCGTTTATTCATGCCATTTAGCGGGATTAAAAAAAACGGGGGAATGCAGAATCAAATGATAAAAGTAATGATTGTCGATGATAGCAAAACAGTTCGAGAGCTTCTGCAATCTCTCTTGGAGCGCGATTCTAATATTGAGGTTAGTGCCACCGCGCAAAGTGCCGAAGAAGCTCTTGAAATTTTGAAAAGCAAAACACCAGACATCATTACCATGGATTTACATTTGCCTGGTATGTCAGGTCTTTCTGTAACCGAAAAAATCATGAGTGAAAGACCCGTACCAATCATCATTGTCACCGCTGACAGTGAAAGCGCATTGCAGGGTTTCAAACTAATTGAAGCTGGTGCCGTTGCGGTGCTCGAAACTCCTCCAGCGCCAGGGCATCCTCAGCATCGGACTTCAGCCGATTTATTATTGAGGACTGTCAAATCACTAGCCGGTGTCAAATTGGTACGGAGAACTAAGCAAGTCAGGCGCGATACAACAAAACTAAGCGGACAACACAGTACGACGCTTGCGCCTCGACAAGAAAAAAAAATTGTATTAATTGGTGCCTCTACGGGAGGCCCGCAAACAATAAAAAACATTGTTGACGAACTTCCTCCTAACTTTGCCTGGCCAATTGTTTGTGTGCAACACATGGCTCACGGATTTCTTCCGGGGTTTGTCTCCTGGCTCAATGAAAGCAAGACTGTGAAAGCAAAAATAATTCAGGATCAAGAAATTATTGAGCCTGGATGTTTTTATTTGGCACCAGATGATTATCATCTTGGCCTGAAATCAAGCGGGAAAGCTTATTTATCTTCAGAGCCGAAAGAATACGGCATGCGCCCATCAGTTTCTTTTCTCTACCGATCTGTTGCAAGCTTTGCTCATTCCACCATCGCAATTCTGCTTACGGGAATGGGCAGAGATGGTGCAGAGGAAATGGGAATTATTTTGAAGAAGGGAGGATTGACAATAGCCCAGGACCAAGCTAGCTCGATTGTCTTTGGCATGCCTGCTGAAGCAATAGCACTGGGAAACGCAAGTGAAGTATTGCCCGCAAATATGATTGCGGCGCGCTTGAGAATGCTTGCAAGAAATACTGTTAAGGACACAGACTCTGACGATCTTGTTTTCAAACGCAGCTAAGGGAGAAGAAATGGGTACCGTAGTGGTTTTCAAAATTGACGAGCAACGACTGGCTCTTCCTGTAACTAGAGTGCAGCGTGTTATCTGGGCTGTCGAAATCACAGCACTTCCAGGACAAAATGAGAATATGCTCGGCATGATCAATGTAGAAGGCAAAATTATTCCAGTTTTGAACATTCGTCATTTATTGGGACTAGCAGAGAGAGAACTAGATCTGGATGACCACATTGTTATTGTTGAAGTCGAAGCCAAACAGCTTTCCTTCGTTGTCGATCTTGTTGAAGGGGTTTTACATTATCAGCAGGACGACCTTTCGGCATTATCCGAAAACAGTAGCTCGTACGCTCAATCTGTTCTCAAACAAGAAGGCGAGCTAATCGTAATTTTGAACCCGGCCCAACTTACTGCGCAGACAATGCCTCCGAACAATAGCAAAGAAATGCTCGCGGGCATCAATTAATACCGGAAAACTTGAGGGAATAGAAATGACAGCTGATCCGCCAGACATGCTTAATAAGCCGGTATTCTTGCATGCTGATTCTCAGGCACAACCAGAACCTTCGAGTACCTCAACTCTCTCAGGATTGAGTAAGAAAGAAATCCTAAAAGCGCGAAGCAAGCAGCTTGCAAAACAGCAAGCTAAAACTGTTGTAGAAGCGAGCATAGAAGTTGCCGAATTCTTGCTGGGAAATGAATCATATGCCTTTGAACTTGAGCTGCTGCGTGAAGTGACCAGCCTCTCGGAAGTTACTTATATTCCATGCTCGCCGGACTTTGTCGTTGGCGTCATAACATTGCGCGGTCAGATAATTCCTATCATCGACATACTTCGCTTTCTCAATCTCGGCTCGGCAGATGATCGCTTGCAGGTGTATAACAAAGCCATAATCATGCAGCAAGACAAGCTTGTTATCGGAATACTCGCAGACGAAATGGTAGGAGCAAGAAAAATTGATATTGGAACATTGCAGTTCACCTTGCAAAGTATGGATGGCCAAACGTCTCATTATTTGAAGGGGATTACAAAAGAACGACTGGTCATTCTTGATGGTAAGAAAATTCTCGATGACGAGAGGCTCAATCCCAAGGAAGTTTCAGAAGACTCAAACGATTAGCTCTAGAAAAGGATCGAATCATGGCTGATATTTCAAACGACGCTAGCAGAGAACTCTTAGAGACCTTCATTTCTGAAGGAAAAGAGCAGGTTCAAAAGGTAGTAGATCATCTGATTAAGTTGGAATCAGTAGAGGATGCTGATAAGAAATCCAAACTTATCGATTTGACCTTCCGCGAACTGCATAACTTGAAAGGCTCTGCGCGCGCTGTGGGTTTTAATAGCGTGGAAATAATATGCCATCCGCTTGAAGATGTGATGGCTGCGTTGAAACGTAAACAAATAGAACTAAGTGCAGAGCTACTTGATCTTGTGCTCTCCAGTGTTTGCCTCGTTGAGAAAATCCTGAGCAGCAACGAGGCTGAGGTAAATGATGAGGCACGACAATCCAAGCAGAAGCTATTGCGATATATGGCTCAAATTGGACTGAACGTATCCTCCTTTGATAATGATGCTGAACAAGAAGAAGAGCCCGAGGATGAGCTGAGTATAAAGAGCGTCCAACTATTTCAGCAGAATCAAGAGCAAGAGCCAATAACAAACAAAGTACAGGAAATAAATAAACAGACAGCAGCTCCTCCGATAAAAGAGGCGGGAGTTCCAGCGCAAGCAAACCAAGCAAGCAAGGACGTAACACCCGTGCAAAATCAGTCGAGTGCGCCTCAAAAGGAAAGCAAGGCGGCTCCACCGGGCAAGCCAAAACAAGGTGGCGTAGATAAACAAAAAGCAAAAGATTCAGCTGGGCGTGTTGAGACACTCCGAATTCCAACTTCCAAACTCGATCTTTTCATGCAGAAAGCAGAGGAAATGATATCCGTAAAGGCTATGGCCAGGCAACAACGCTTGTCCTCACAAAGCCTTCAAGGCAGACTGGAAGAAGGTGTCAAGAATTGGCAGAAACTTGCTCCGGACGTCAAAGCCGCACGGCAATTGATGGAGAAAATGCGTGCTCAAAGCAATTCACCACACGAACAAATTATCTTGCGCAAGATGAATGATTTTCTTGATTGGAACTATGATTTTATTCAGCGCATAAATGAAGAGGTTAAAGAAATCAGCAAAACGGCCTATGACTATTCGCATGTTACATCAACTGCGGTGGACGTTTTGCTGGATGAAACAAAAAGAATTTTGATGATGCCCTGCGCCTCTTTACTTGAAGGATTTCCGCTCACCGTCCGGCAACTTGCCAGGGAGTTGGGCAAAGAAGTGGAACTTACAATAAGCGGACAGGACATTGAATTAGACAAACGAATCTTATCTCAAATAAGAGATCCACTGATACATCTTTTGCGAAACTCAGTTGATCACGGTATGGAAACCCCAGAACAACGCGAACAGCTTGGAAAAGCGAAAAGAGGATCTGTCGGAATCAGCGTCGCGCAAATCGACGGCAATATCGTTGAAATGCGTGTTTCGGACGATGGAAAGGGAATTGATGTAGAAAAGGTAAAACAATCAGCGGTGAAAATGGGCTTTATCACGGCCGAAGAAGCCACAAAAATGAGCTACGAAGAAGGCTTGTCTTTAATATTCAAATCGCAACTTTCCACCAGCCAGATAATAACTGAAATTTCCGGAAGAGGAATAGGCTTGTCTGTCGTAGAAGAAAATATCAAGCAACTCGGAGGACGCTTGAAGATTGAAACAGAACTGGGCAAGGGCACCACATTTGTTATCACGCTCCCTGTAACTATGGCCACATTTCGAGGAGTCCTGGTTGACGTTGCCGCCAAGACTTTTGTCTTACCTACTACAAGTATCGACCGAGTTGTGCGAGTCAAGAAGGATGAGATTAAGCCGGTCGAGGGCAATAATACAATGCTTTTAGGTGACAGCCTCATTCCTGTCTGCCAGATGGAAGATGTGCTGGAACTGCCGGCACTTGTAAAAAAGCAAAATGACGACGCTAAAGATAAATTGATGACTGTGGCTATTTTGGGTGCTGGAGACAATCGCATCGGATTTGTTGTCGACGAGGTTCTGGAAGAACAAGAAGTACTGGTGAAAAGTTTAGGTCCGGTTTTTGCTGGAGTGCGAAACGTTTCGGGTGTAACAATATTGGGCTCCGGCAAAGTGGTGCCAATTCTGAATAGCAGCGACATGCTCAAATCATCACGGAAACACCGTTCCATGAAAGCAAAAAAGCAGGGTACTGCACCTAAAGCTGCAATGCACCAGAAAGGCAAGAAAGCTAACAGCGATAAGAAAATTCTGGTAGTCGATGATACTTTGACGGCGCGCATTCTTTTGCGCAACATATTTGAATCGGCGGGCTTCACTATTAAAACAGCAAACCATGGTGGAGAAGCACTTAACGCGTTAAGAACTGAATCTTTTGATCTGGTGGTTACGGACATCGAAATGCCGGTTATGAATGGATTTGAATTGACAGAAGAAATTAGGAAAGAAGCAAAGTTCTCCGAACTGCCTGTAATCATGGTAACTTCCATGACCTCCCGGGAAGACCGTGAGCGCGGCGTTGCTGTCGGTGCAAATGCTTACTTTGTCAAATCGAGCTTCGATCAGTCGAACCTGTTGGATGTGATTGCAAGTTTGGTCTGAGAATGCAATCTTTTTTGTCTGAGGATTTTTCATGGACACAACTGAGATAGCGCTACTTAATAAACTCCGCGACGCCTTCCGCGCAGAGGCACCGCAAAAAGTTCGCAGAGTAAGACGCTTGTTGCATGATTCAATGAAAGAACCTTCTCCTGAACAATATTCTGAAATCTTGCGCGAGCTGCATAACCTGAAAGGCATAAGCCGCATTTCTGCGCTGGATGCAATTCAGACCTTATGCGAGTCGATTTACCGCCTGGCGAAAAACTGCCAATATCCGCCACAAAAAGAGGTATACGAGTTGAGTATGGAAGGACTTCAGCTCGTCGAAGATATGATTCCTCTTGATGATGGCGATGACAGCAAGTCTTCAGAGCTATGCCGTAGAATCAGCGACTTGCTTGCTTTGCAAGATTCAGAGAGCTGAATTCATTGAACCTGTGTTCGATTGCCAATGCCGTCCAGCGTCAGAGCAAGCCCGTGATACTCCTCATCCCATCGCACCGAACAGAGAAGGTCCGCCTCATCAGGAATCTGCTGTGAACGTAGAAAATCCATAGCAGCAACCACACGATCACCGTTTTTGTTTCGCTGTTTAAGAAGCAAACCCCCAGAGCTTTGATTATGAACGGGCATAATCAAAGCTTGTTGATTCACTGGGTGAAGTATGATTACTACTGAACTGATATTTTGAAAATAGCGTTGGCAGATGTCGGAATCAAGGTAAATATAGCCGTCATTAATTCTCACCAGTTCTTGCTGCATGTCTCTGGACTCAACCTTGCCTTGCGGGATTCTCTGCAATTCGCTCATCATTGCAAGACTGGTTTTCAGCAAGCAATTGAAGAATCATTTGGACAACTCTTTCGGCAGCTGCTTTCACTTCTGGACTTAGTCCTAATCCAAAATCCAAATCTTTTGCTTCAATGAGAAACACGCAGATGTCGCGTGGAAAATTGTCTTTATAAATCATCTTGCCGGAATAAATAGCATGATCCCAGCGAAAGTCATGCAAGGTATAGCTTGGCACGGGCAAGTTCTCTAATTCTTCTCCGGGTACCTTGAAAATTGCACCAGGCTCAGAACCGCTTTTGTTGGCATCAATAATTATTAATGCCGAGCTACCCTTTGCTTGCAACATCACATCCATTCCCGATGTGCCGGCGTCGATCAGTTTTAAATCTGCTCGATTTAAGAGCAACTCGTTCTTGAGCAACTGCTGAATTACAAAAATTCCAGCGCCGTCGTCACGGCGCGTTGGATTTCCACAACCAATAATTGAAGTCAGCATTAAACAAAAATGTCGTCTTCCGCCCAGCTAGGCTTGCTAGCCTTTGCGCTTGTGGTCAGCTTGATGTAACCTTCCGCTCCCATTCCTCTGGGTAGTTCGCGTGGAACACCAGCCTCAAGAAAATACGTCTTAAAGACTGTTCCCGGTGCCAATTCATAAAATGGAAATTCTGGTTCGGTGCAACCAATGCACGGCATACCAGCACGGGTTTTTGATGAATGGCGATTCCATAATATACGATTGCAAGGTGAGTGTGTCATAGGACCGCGGCAACCGAGGTCATAAAAGAGACATCCACGACGTTGCCCGAATTCATCAGCAACCGATTTGTAAGCAAAAAACATGTTGCGAGTGCAACCAGTCTGTGTGAAAGTCTGGAAGAATGTTCGCGGACGCTGGTATTCGTCCAGTGCAATGTCGGCTGCTCGTCCTGATGCTATTGCCACCAGTATCTGCGTAACCCAGTCCGGATGGGCGGGACAACCAGGTATGTTTATAACAGGCAAGCCGGCTTTACTCTTAAATTTTTCTCCGAGAAATCCTCCGGCTTCTTTTTTCAAAAATTGCAATCCTTGAGATTGAGTCGGGTTGGGCGAGGTCGCCGGGATGCCTCCCCATGTCGCACAATCACCAATTGCGACAACGAAATCTGCGGCATCGGCAAGCTCACGTACCCATTCCTTCATGGCTCGACCGGCAAAGCGATTCCAGGCACCAGTACCATTGGGAGCATTTATAACCGTGCCCTCAAAAACAAAAATATCCAGCTTCGTTTTGCCAGATACACAACTGCGCAAAAGTTCTTGCAGATTGGAACCCAGTTCAAGACCGAGCGAGGGATGCCAGAGAATGTTTATTCCGAAATCAGTTACGAGATCGCAAGCGCTTGGCTCTTCTGCGTTGAGAAAAGACATCGTGTTACCAGAGCAAGCGCCCCCTTGCAACCAAAGCAAATTTGCCATCTTCCCTCCCGCAATAATCTAACTTGCCCTTTTCGCTCAGCTCATTGCTCAGGCAGTTCTGAAACGTGCCAATTCTTTGCCGGTTTTTGCATCATGGGCATGAACCGTGCAAACCAGGCAAGAATCGTAAGAACGGGCGACATGGCCAACTTCCACCGGATCCGTTGGATCGGCAATTGGCGTACCGACGAGGGCCTCTTCTATTGGTCCTCTTGTCCCGTCGCCGCTGCGTGGACCAACATTCCATGTTGTCGGCGCGATGATTTGATAATTGGCGATTTTGCCGTCTTTAATATCAACCCAGTGGCACAAAGCACCTCGAATGGCTTCCGTGGCGCCCCAACCTTGCCCGTCTTTTTCCGTAGGCTTTATGTACCATTTTTCGTGTAGATTGAATTCGCGCAAACAATGTTCAATTTTTCGATAAATCATTTTGACTTCGTGCATTCTGGCAAAATGCCGCAAGAGTACACTGGCTCCTCCCATCTTTTTATACATATCTAAGATGAGTGGATCGTGATGCTGGAAACTTTCCATATGTTTGCCACCATATACAAGTTGCCGCGCCAGACCTCCTGCTTCGAGGCGGCCTAAGTCAGCATGTAAAACCGCCGTGGCCCAACTATATTTTCCTTTGTCAAAATCATGATCGTTCTTTGCTTCTGGATTCGTCATGCGATCGAACGGGTGCACAGCACCATCGTCTTCTGCGTACCAGGCACGGGATACATCTTCTCTTGTGAATCCCTGTTCCATTAATTGATGTTTGTCATTTGCTCCGTCATACACACCGCTAGGCATCCAAAGTGCAGCATTGCGGCCGGCAATGGTAGGTTTGTTGTACTTGTCTTCATGAGGCAGATAGCCCCAGGTTATGTAGCGTCCGACTCCTTTTCCATATTTGTCCAGACCGACGTCCAGAGCCATTTTCCACATCAAACCAAGATCGGAATTAGCATGCTCTGGCTTTTCGTCCAGCCAGTTCATGAAGTCGTCATATGATTGAATTTCTTCATAACGTTCAAGAGAGCATCCAAGCCAGACCGGCTCCAGCCAATTTCTCCTGAAATGTTCAAGAATAGACCAGGAGCGTGTGATATCAGTAAGAGTCGGCGCACACATGACTCCTCCGGGAACCATATAACTTGAGTGCGGCCATTGACCGCCAAACAAGGCGTAAATTTCAACAGGACGTCCCGAAATGGTTACGCCGATTTCGTAATTACGACCAGTAAATGGTGCCCAGCGAGCGACTGCTTCATCATAGTATTTGCTTTTTGCATAGTTTTTGTTGATCATGTCGATCATAAACAAAGCATAGTGATGGCGTGGAAGACTCTGCAAACTTTCGGAGCACTGGCCAATATTTCGAGCAAGAATTGCATTTCTTGGGACTTCCGTAGCCCAGGCAGTATCCAGCGCCCATGCTGCGCAGCTAAGGTGGGAGGCGCCGCAGATGCCGCAAGCGCGGGGAGTTACGACAAGCCCTGCTTGCGGATCTTTGTCACGCAAAATTACCTCAAAGCCTCGAAATAACTCAGCCGAAGTCCAGGCGTTTGTGACGATGCCGTCTTCTATATCAACACGGACATCGAGATCTCCTTCGACTCTTCCAACTGGAGAGATGTCCAGAGTTTGAGTTTTTCCTGCCATTGATTTACCCCTTCCTTATATTTACGGCGGCAACAAATACTGCTTAGACTACAAAAATATCGTCCTCAACCCATTCTGGAGCAGCGTTTTTACCTGCTACTGTCATTTGCATGTATGTCTGTTTCTCTAAACCAAAGGGAAGGTGTTTCGGAACACCCATGAATGTTTGAGTCCGAAAAACAGTTCCCGGAGCAAGATCAAAATGTGGAAATTCCGGCTCTGTGCAACCGAGACAGGGCATACCTGAGCGCGGCTTTGATGACTGGCGGTTCCACAAAATGCGGTTGCAAGATGAATGAGTCATCGGACCACGACAGCCAAGATCGTAAAATAAACAACCCTTACGCTGGCCAAATTCAGTCGCTGATGATTTATAGGAGAAGTGAAGATTGCGGGTGCAGCCCGTCTGAGTAAACGTCTGGAAAAATGTTTTTGGTCTTTGCAGTTCATCAAGATAGATATCTGATGCTCGCCCGGTTGCAATCGCCACAAGAACTTGCGTGACCCAATCAGGGTGCGCTGGACAGCCGGGGATGTTTATAACAGGAAATCCTGCTTTGCTTTGATAGGAATCACCTAAAAAGCCGCCCTGATCTCTCCTCAAAAATTGCAGTCCTTGCGATTCGCTTGGATTTGGTGGTGTCGCAGGTATTCCACCCCAGGCTGCACAATCACCGATTGCCACTACAAATTCAGCAATGTCGGCGAGTTCTCTCACCCAATCTTTCATTGGGCGTCCAGCAAATCGGTTCCAATTGCCAGTTCCGTCCGGTGCATTTATAACGGATCCTTCAAACACGAAGATGTCTAGTTTGATATCACCATCCAAAAGCTTGCGCAATAATAATTGCAAGCCATCACCAAGCTCAACGCCTAGTGATGGGTGCCAGAGAATATTGATACCAAAGTCGGTGACAAGATCGCAGGCACTAGGTTCTTGTGCATTGAGAAAAGACATTGTATTGCCGGAACAAGCACCACCCTGCAACCACAAGAGATTGGCCATATCGAGCGCTCCTTAGCTGCCGCATTTCTTACGCCAGGAAAAACAATGAAAATTATCAAGCGATAGTAGAACTCTCCCTCTTGAAAGATCTTACCATGCAGAATTTTATGCAAATCTACTCAATTAGAGTAAATCCTCTGCTTCTCGTTCTACCTCTTTGGGGTACGTTCACTTCTAATAGCGTCTCTGAAGCATCGACTAGATTACCGGAATGCCAGTTTTGGCTCAGAAGTTGAGAATTGCATTTCAAAGCTTAGAAACGAAACTGAGATTAATTCTTATCGCGATAAGATCATGCAATCAAAGATCGGTTAGATTGAGACGGTTAAAATTCTTGTTCGATCATAAGCTGGAGGAATTCTTGTGAGCCTACAATTGAGCGACTTTCAACTCGAGCAGGCCTTAGCTACAATTGAACATTCAGATGCTTCGAATCAAGAAAAAATCGACATGCTCACTGAAATTGCGATGGGCTTACAATTGCGGCCCAAGTCTGCGTCGCAATTGTTTGATGCACTCACTCTGTATAATCGCGCGCTGGAACTTTGCCAGGAACACGAAACGAGCTTAATTGCCAGGTTGAAAGCGCGGCGTGCAACCTGTTACCAAATGATTCCGGAAGAGGGATGCAATTACTTGCTTGAAGCTCGAAAAGACTTAGTTGCTGCGCTCGAATTCATTCAGCAGGATGGCAGCCCTGAAGAAATTGCCGAGGTTTATATGAATCTCGGTCTTATCGTGCAAGCTCTTGCAAACTTTCATAAGGCAAAAATTTCCGATGCAATCATGCATTATCAAAAAGCACTGCACACTTTTACAAAGGAGCGATTTCCGGCGGAGTTTGCCATTCTTCACAACAATCTTGCCACAGCATACCTGGCCATACCAATGTCGGACGAGAGGGCAAAAATGCGTGAGGCCCTGGCCGTTCAGTCTTTCCAAGCAGCGCTTCAGGTTGTAACTCTTGAAGATGATCCCAATGAATTTGCCATGCTTCAAAATAATCTAGGTAATGCATTGCAGTACGCCTCATCGAGCCATGTGCTCGAAAATAATTTGCGAGCACTCGAAGCCTACGACCAGGCATTGAAGGTTAGAAACAGGCGGCTTAACCCCTTAAGTTATGCCAATACAATCTCCAACAAGGCAAATTGCTTGCGAAACTTACCTGATGACCCTGAGCAAGCGTCGTCTGGAAACCGCAATCGACTTCTTGAAGCACAAGCCCTGTACCGAGAAGCTGCAGAGATTTTTGAAGCCGCCGGAGAATGCCAAAAGACTCAAATTGTTCAAGATATGCTTGAGCAAATAGGAAAAGAACTGAATGCGCAGCTGAATTAGTTTTCTTTGCGATATAAATTAGGCTCGCTAAGATGATAACATTGGCAGTCCTGAGTATATCCGCAAGCGTCCGCTAAAAAGGGGGAACTTAAAAGTGTCGGGAACCAGCCTTGCCCCTGATTTATCCTTAGAAAAAATGCTCAAGGAGATTCAATCACTTGAAGCCCTGATATCTAGCTGGGATGATGCCAACAAAGTAAACGCGGTCATGGCATTGCGCCGAGCAATCGACCAGCTCCATAAGGAAGCCTTTTCGCGCCTGATTAAAACATTTCGCCAGGACAAAGAAGCAATGGCTCTTTTTAAGGAAGCCGCCTCGGACGAATTGATTTATGCTGTTTTACGTCACCACGAACTCATAAAGCCCTCGATGCACGAGCGCATTGAAAAAGCACTGGATACAGTGCGTCCAATGCTTCAAGGACATGGTGGCAATGTAGAGTTAGTTGCTGTGGAGGCACCCTCAACTGTTGTGATCCGATTACTTGGCACATGCAATGGTTGCCCGGCTGCTGATCTAACCTTTACAGAAGGCATAGAAAAAGCCATAAAGGAATTTTGTCCAGAAATAACAGAAATCAAAAAAAGCAAAATCAATACTATTTCAAAATGTGATGATGCTGCTACAGTGCAATTCATCAGCCCTTTTGCCAAAGCAAGTG
Source organism: Obscuribacteraceae bacterium (SeqCode) (assembly GCA_044358055.1). Lineage (GTDB taxonomy): Bacteria > Cyanobacteriota > Vampirovibrionia > Obscuribacterales > Obscuribacteraceae > JAIEPM01. The sequence continues at coordinate 17,344 of JBIKOL010000075.1, read as the reverse complement.
ATGCTGGTTGGTCAAGGCTCGCCGATCTCGCCGAGGTACCGGAATGCCAGCTGCGCGCATTTGACGTTGAAGGAAAATCCATTCTGCTCTACAGAATGCAAGACAAACTCTACTGCTATTACAACGCCTGTGCGCACATGGGACTGCCCATTGATACTGGCGAGCTTGAAGATAATAAAATCACCTGTCCATATCATGGGTTTCGCTATGCACTAGATTCAGGAGAATGCCTTACCGTACCTGAAGTTCAATTACAAGCTTGTCCTGTACGCGTCGTAGGCAATACTGTTGAGGTAAAGGTGAAGGGGTCTTGAACGCAAACAGAGAAATCTTGAAAGTATCCTTGCAAAGACCGCGCCATCAAGCTCTTGATGATGATCTTTGCAAGGCGGTGATTTTTTCCGAGAATCCCAAAATTGTGCTGGGCAATTCCACTGAGCTAAATACGCTTGTGGAAGAAGTAAGACCAGCACCTGACTCTCTCTTTGGTCCTAGATCTGCTGTTGTTCTTTCCGATGGAAGTTTTTGGATTGCTGATACCGGCCACCACCGCCTGCTTGGCTGGAAGTGTATTCCAGACGAAGCCGAAGCAGCTGAATGGATAATTGGGCAGAACGATTTCTACAGTGAGGGACGCAATGGTAACGCTAAGGTAAGAGCGCATTCAGTGAATGTACCTGTCGGCCTTTGCCGCCTGGGTGATGGTATGGCACTAGCTGATTCGTGGAACAATCGTATCTTAATTTGGAGCAGCCCTCCCAAGAGAAATAATCAGAATGCAGACCTGGTTATTGGACAAGTCGATTTCAACACAGGCGAAAATAACCAGGGCTCGAGTCATCCCTCTGCTTCATCACTTCATTGGCCTTCTGGTATTTTCAGCGACGGTAAGAGGCTCTTTGTTGCGGATACGGGTAATCGAAGAGTATTGATTTGGAACCGGATTCCTGAAAAAAACAACAGCCCCGCGGACATAGTTCTCGGTCAAAATGATTTTGACACGCGTGATGAAAATGCCGGTCGCTCTCCCTCTGATATGAGCATGCGTTGGCCCCACGCTATTACTTATTTTGACGAGAAGCTCTGTGTTGCTGATGCGGGAAACAATCGAATAATGATTTGGGATGGCATCCCTGCATCCAACGGAGAGCCTTGTTACTGTGTTTTAGGTCAAAATGATTTCAGTTCGTCTGAACACAATCAGGCCAATTACTGGCCCAATGCTGGCAGTCTCAATATGCCTTATGGCCTGGCCGCTGCAGGCGATTGGCTCTTAGTAGCAGATACGGCGAATTCCAGAATTCTTGCTTTCCATAAAAATGAAATTGCAAATGGTGCCAAAGCTTTTGCTTTGCTTGGACAAAGAGGAATGCATGAGAAGGGCGATAATCGCTGGTGCAAGGCATCTTCGGACAGTCTCTGCTGGCCGTATTCGATAAGCTTGCATGAGGAGCAAATAATAATTTGCGACTCCGGCAATAATCGCGTATCAATTTGGGGGATCAAACTTTGAGCACCCTCAATAAGCCTCTCCAAAACAAAACAGGCATGCTGATACGTGTGCGCGGACTCGTTCAAGGTGTAGGTTTTCGTCCCTTCATTTATAGACTGGCTGAGCAGCACGGAATATCGGGTACAGTCATAAACGATTGTTCCGGAGTATTGATTAAGGCCTGGTCAGACGAAGATTCTCTGCAAATTTTTCTAGAAGGCATATCCAAGCACAATCTGCCACTTGCTCGTATTGATTCTATCGAGAACAGTGAACTTTTTGAACCAAAGCCGATTTCAGATCAGTTCGCGATTTTGCCTAGCGAAGCCGGTGATGCCAGTACAGCAGTAGGTACAGAAGCAGCAACTTGTGCCGATTGCCTCAATGATTCGATGAGTCCATTTAGCAGGCGCTATCGTTATCCATTTACAAATTGCACACATTGCGGTCCACGGCTTAGCATCATCAAGGCGCTACCTTACGATCGTTGCAATACCTCAATGTCCGAATTTCAACTTTGCAAACAGTGCAAAGAAGAATATGAATCTCCCCTGGATCGCCGCTATCATGCACAGCCTACCGCCTGTTATGTTTGCGGACCGCGCGTAAGATTACGTCGTTCGGATGGAAAAACCTTTTGCATTGAAAGCCTGAGCCAGCTGGATGAGCTAGATGCAGTAGCAACTCTGTTAAAGCGTGGCGAAATTATTGCCGTTAAAGGATTGGGTGGCTTCCACCTCTGTTGCGATGCCAGCAATGATGCTGCGGTCAACTTGCTTCGCCAGCGCAAGCAACGATACGACAAACCTTTTGCACTAATGGCGCGTGATTTGAAGGTAATCCGACGTTATTGCCAGCTTAGCCAAATTGAAGAACAGCTTCTAAGTTCAGTAGCAGCACCAATTGTTTTATTGAGTCCAAATTCACAAGAGCCGTTATCGAGCGCTGTCGCTCCTGGTGTTAATACACTAGGTTTCATGCTTCCTTATACGCCGTTACATCACCTCATTATGAAACGGATGGACAGGCCTGTTGTATTTACCTCCGGCAATCTGTCTGATGAACCCCAGTGCATTAGCAATGAAGAGGCTTGGAAAAAGCTGGGCAAAATTGCTGATTATATCCTCGATCACGACCGTGAAATCATCAACCGAGTTGATGATTCAGTGGTCCGGGTGACATTTGGGCACGAGCGCGTCCTCAGGCGTTCGCGAGGTTATGCACCTGCGCCAATTATTTTGCCTCCTGGCTTTAATTCGCAGAAAGGCATATTGGCAATGGGCGCGGAATTGAAAAACACGTTTTGCCTGGTCAAAAACAACTACGCAGTTCTAAGCCAACATATTGGCGATCTCAAAGATGCGCTAAATTTTGAGGATTACAAGAAAAATCTGGAGCTATACAAAGTTCTGTTTCAGCATAATGCTCGTATGATCGCGGTGGATAAGCACCCAGACTACCTTTCAACAAAACTTGGACGGCAGATTGCTTTAGAACAAGAAACTGAACTTCAAGAAATACAACATCATCATGCACACATTGCATCTTGTCTTGCAGAAAATAACTGGCCCATCGATGGAGCACGGGTTTTGGGCGTAGTTCTAGACGGGCTTGGTTATGGCGATGATGGGTTTTGGGGCGGCGAATTTATGTTTGCCGATTACAAAAACTATGAGCGCCTGGGCACCTTCAAACCGGTAGCACTGATTGGCGGCGCACAAGCTATGAGACAACCATGGCGTAATACTTATGCACACATCATGGCTGAAATGGGTTGGCCTCAGTATAAAATGAATTTTGAAGAGCTTGAACTTAGTGCCTTCCTCGAATCCAAGCCGTTGAACTTGATCAACAAAATGCTGCAGTCGAATACAAACGTTCCAAAAGCTTCCTCTTGTGGGCGGCTGTTTGATGCAGTTGCGGCCGCAATTGGCATTTGCAGAGAATCAGCCAGCTACGAGGGGCAGGCGGCAATTGAACTTGAAGCTCTTGTAGATTTGGATGAACTCGCAAAAGATGACACGCTTGCTTATCCTTTTGCGATCCCTCGCCTTGGCGGCAAAGGATTGCCCTATATCGAACCGCTTGCTATGTGGCAAGCTTTACTTGGGGATCTGATACTTAAAACTCCAGTTCCAGTTATTGCAGCGCGTTTTCACAAAGGTCTTGCAAAAATTATCGTTAGCATGCTGAACAAGTTGAGCACCGTAGATGGTGAACGGATTATTGATACCATCGTACTTTCTGGCGGGGTCTTTCAAAACAAAATCTTGTTAGAACAGGTGTGTCAGCGATTGGAAAATGAGAATTTCAAGGTTCTGACCCACAGCAGAATACCTGCAAATGACGGAGGCATAGCGCTCGGACAGGCTTTAATTTGTGCTGCTCGCTCCAACGACCCGGGCTAAGTTAATATCGAACACGCCATCAGAATGAGGATTGATTATGTGTCTTGGAATACCAGGAAAGATTGTTGAAATCACGGACAGAGATAAGAAACTGGCAAAAGTTGATATTGCTGGAGTTCAGCGGGAAGTCAACATTGTTTGCATAGTCACAGATGATCATCCATTGGATTCTTGCCTCGGTGATTGGGTCTTGGTTCACGTGGGGTTTGCCATGACTCGAATTAATGAGGAGGAGGCCATGCAGACGCTGGCTTTGCTTGCAGAGCTGGGTGAAGCGCAGCAAGAGCTTGAGGCAATGCGCAGCAGTCAAACACATGGGGCCGTTCAATGATCGAGGTTAGCAAAAAATGAAATTCGTCGATGAATTTCGGGATCCAGAAAAAGCCAGAACTCTTGTCACTGAGATAGAGACTCTGCTAAAGCCATTGGCAAGCCCGAAAAATCCGCTTTTATTAATGGAATTTTGCGGTGGTCACACTCATACCATCTTCCGCTATGGCATCGAGCAATTGTTGCCTAAATCTCTAGAACTTGTGCACGGGCCAGGTTGTCCGGTTTGTGTTCTGCCAATGGGAAGAGTAGATGATTGTGTTTCGCTTGCAGAGCGCCCGAATGTAATTTTCACCACATTCGGTGATGCAATGCGGGTGCCAGGATCAAAAAAGAATTTGCTCCAGGCAAAAGCCGAAGGGGCAGATGTGAGAATGGTTTATTCACCACTCGATGCTTTGCAAATTGCGCTCAAAAACCCGGAGAAAGAGGTTATCTTCTTTGCGTTAGGATTCGAGACCACGATGCCCAGCACGGCATTGACTGTGCTGCAAGCAGAGAAAGAAGGCATTGGCAATTTCTCGCTCTTTTGCAATCACATCACTACGGTTCCTACAATAAAAGCGATTCTCGATTCACCGGATATGCACATTGATGGATTTATTGCCCCCGGACACGTGAGCATGGTAGTGGGAGAACGTCCCCTGGAATTTGTGGCAGAACGTTATAAAAAGCCGATTGTTATTGCCGGTTTTGAACCAATCGATATTCTTCAGTCTATTTGGATGCTCATCAAACAGATTGCTAATAAAGAATGCCGCCTAGAAAATCAATACAAGCGTGTCGTTGAGAAAGACGGAAACACTGTCGGCATTGATGCCATTAGCCAGGTTTTTGAACTCAGAGACTTTTTTGAATGGCGTGGGCTCGGTTCTATCGATCACTCGGGTGTCCGAATGAAACCGCGATTTTCTAAGTATGATGCAGAACAAAAGTTCAGCATGCCTAATTTGAAAATCGCAGATCCAAAATCTTGCCAGTGCGGCGAAGTACTGAAAGGAGTAATCAAACCCTGGCAGTGCAAAATTTTTGGAACACAATGTACACCGCGCACTCCTATGGGCGCTCTGATGGTTTCTTCGGAAGGCGCCTGTGCCGCATATTACAACTTCGGCAATCTCGACGAGCTGAAACAGAAACAATTAAAGCTTGAGGAGGCAAAGTAATGGCTAGCAGTCCGCCAAAAAAACAAAGCGCTCTGAGCCGCTCCTCCACGATAACCATGTCACATGGAAGTGGTGGTAAGGACATGCGCGATCTCATAGTAGATCTTTTCGTGGAGTCGTTCGACAATGACGAACTTGCACTTCTTGAGGATCAAGCGCGCCTCAGTCTAGATGACTTTGTTTTGCGTGGCGACAGAATTGCATTTACTACTGATTCCTACGTAGTCGATCCAATATTTTTTCCTGGCGGCAATATTGGTACCCTTGCAGTCAACGGCACAATAAACGATCTCGCCGTTGGTGGGGCCATTCCTCTTTATCTAAGCTGCGGTTTAATCATTGAAGAAGGATTTCCGCTTGAACAGCTGCGAGCCATCGTAAGCTCTATGAAGCATGCTGCTGACGCCGCGTCGGTAAAAATAGTTACCGGAGACACCAAGGTTGTTGAAAAAAATGCGGCCGACAAGGTCTTTATAAATACGACAGGGGTAGGGGTAATCCCAAAAAGCATTGAAATATCTAGTCGGCGGGCACGACCCGGCGATCTTGTTCTAATCAACGGGGATATAGGCGATCACGGTGCAGCAATATTAGGGGCTCGTGGTGATCTTGCAATAGAAAGTAAAATCGAATCAGATTGCCAGGCCCTGTCTGGTCTGATTTCAGCCATGCTTAAAGATTGCCCCAATTTGCATTGCATGCGTGATGCAACACGAGGTGGCGTCGCCAGTGTGTTAAATGAAATAGCTGAAGCAAGCAATGTCTGCATTCGTGTCAAGGAAAAGTCTCTTCCGTACAAAGAAGAACTCAGAGGCTTTTGTGAAATTCTTGGTCTGGACCCGCTATATATGGCGAACGAAGGAAAGGTAGTAGTAATAGCGGCAGCTGAAGATGCGCAACGCTTGCTTGAGACCATGAGGCAGCACGAACTTGGCCGGAATTCAGCCATCATCGGAGAGGTCGTTGAGCAGCCAGCTTCAACTGTCATATTAGAAACCGTTTTCGGGGCAAATCGTATGGTCGATAAATTGATGGGAGAGCAACTGCCACGCATATGTTAGTAAATGGGAGGGTTCTAAATGCATGAGCTGGGGCTTGCTAGAAATATAGTCTCAATCGTTTGTGAACATGCAAATGGGCAAGCTGTTCAGAGAGTCAGGCTTGAGCTTGGCTCCTTGTCGGCAGTGGCCTCCGACGCAATCAGGTTTTGCTTCGACATCTGCGCAAAAGGGACCTTAGCTGAAGGGGCCGAACTCCAGATTGATGAGATACAGGCAAGAGGGGTCTGCCTGGACTGCCGCCGCGAGATGCAGCTTGAGCAACAGTCCTGGATTTGCTCTTGCGGTTCAAACAAAATACAATGCCTTGCCGGATTAGAACTGAAAGTTAAAGAGATGGAGGTTGCTTGATGTGTGATACCTGCGGTTGTTCCGATGATGCAAAAGCAAAAATAATAGATCCGGACAGAGAAAAAGACGTTCATCAGCACGAGCATGAGCACTCTCATATTGATGAAAATGGCAATGTATATACGCACGTGCACGCTCATGGACACAAGCATGAGCATGCACACAAGCACGAGCACGAGCATTCGCACGTGGATGAAAATGGCGGTGTATACAGGCACGTTCACGCCCATGGGCACGCGCATGAGCATGCACACAGTCAAGAGCACGAACACAGTCAAGAGCACGAACACAGCCACGATCACGCAGACGCTTCAGAAAAGTCAAAAATCGTTTTACTTGAAAAAGATGTACTGGCAAAAAACAATAGCCTGGCTGAGTCTAATCGAGCCTGGCTCGCCGAGCGAAGAATCATTGCGCTGAATTTTGTCAGTGCTCCCGGAGCTGGTAAAACAACTTTGCTTGAAAAGACCATACAGTCCCTTAAAGGAAACTTGACTATAAGCGTGCTTGAAGGCGATCAGGAAACCAGCAATGATGCAATGCGAATCAAATCAACGGGCTGTCGGGTTTTGCAAATCAATACTGGTGTTGGTTGCCATCTCGAAGCTGAAACAGTTGGACTGGCGATGAAGAAATTGAATCCTCCCAACGATTCACTTTTGATCATTGAAAATGTCGGGAACCTTGTTTGTCCGGCCTTGTTTGACCTGGGCGAGAAGCACAAAGTAGTAGTTCTGTCGGTAACAGAAGGAGAAGATAAACCGCTTAAATATCCGCATATGTTCAGAGCCGCAGATATTCTCATTATCAATAAAATTGACCTTCTGCCACATCTGGAGTTCAATCTGGATGAGTGTATCAAAAATGCGATCGCGGTCAACAATAGTTTGCGCATTTTCCAGGTTTCGGCCAGCAAAGGTACCGGAATGTCCGAATGGCTTGATTATTTAAGTCAGTATTCAATGGCTACTACTATTCAAAAATGATCTGTTGCCGTTCTGCTGATGATCATCTCTGGTTTTGAATATCTGCAGTGTAATCATGGATTGTTGGTTAAGCTCACTGTTCTGAGGATTTATGGAAGACATCGGACCACTTCTCCTTCTTAACGCGCTGGTTCTTGGATTCCGCCATGGTTTCGACTGGGATCACATCGCTGCTATTTGCGATATCGTGGGCAACGCGAGCAGCAGCGCTAGCGGTATGCAAAAACCAGCTTTGAAATCACAGCTCAATGGAATTAGCCTGGCAACAATTTATGCCGTTGGGCACGCTATCATTTGCATAATTCTCGGCTTCATTGGCATAAGCTTCAATCTATTGGCGCCTGCATGGCTGAACAGTATTATGGAGCGATGTGTTGGTGTCACATTGATATTCCTTGGCGCCTGGATTCTTTTTTCAAGCGGCATCTCAAATAATGCCGCTCCAAAGAGCTTTTGGATGCTGGCTTTGGACTATTCAACCCTTGCCTGGGAACGAATCTGTACACGCCTTGGCTTTGCGCACGAACATAAGGAAATACGCAGCTATGGGCCGAAAACAGCTTTTGGAATTGGATTAATACATGGCATTGGCGCAGAAACGGCAAGCCAAATTTTGATGATCGCAGCCATTAGCGGCGCAACCAGCAAAATTGCAGGCTTCTCGATTACGCTTGCTTTTGTAAGCGGACTACTGCTTTCAAATTTGCTGCTTTCGATCCTTTGTGCAGGCGGTTTCCTTGTTTCTGCGCAAGCAAAGCGTCTCTTTACACTTATTACTTGTCTTTCAGGCGTATTTAGCCTGGTAATCGGCAGCATGTTTCTTCTTGATCTAAGTTCAAGACTTCCCGACATACAGGAAATTTTCAAGCACCTATAGTTGCCTTACCAGGCTATTCTTTTCGTTCTGTTTATCATCATTTGTGAGGACATCAAGAAGCTGTTTCCCTATATCTACCAGCTTTTCGGTGGAGTTTGAAAGAGCCTGAGAACAAAGTTTGGTCTCGTTACTGGCAGACTTAACGGAAGCAATAGCGGTTTCGACCTGATGCATCTCGGTCAATTGTTGCTGACCTGATATTTCAATTTCACGGCTGGCTTCTGCAGCAGCTTCAATGCTTTTCGTGAGCGTGGCAATTGCTTCCCCGGCGGAATTAGCTTGCTTGAAGCCGCCATCGGCGGCTTCGCCACCTGCATCTGTTGCCTTCTTCGCTTCGACGGTGGCTTTAACCACATCTCCAAGTACGTTGCGCACGTTTGCCGTTGCCACGCGCGATTGTTGCGCCAGATCTTTGACATGTCTGGCTACAACTTCAAAACCGATCCCCGCTTCACCTGCTTTTGCTGCCTCGATTTGTGCATTTATTGCCAGCAAGCTTGATTGTTGCGCAATATCATCGACTGCCGTGATGATGTCTGAAATTGTATTGCTCTGTGCAGTTAACTTAACCATGCATTTGGATATTGCAGAGACCTGATTTTTGATCTGGTTCATGCCATTTATGGTGTCTTGCGTGGACTTTAATCCTTGTGTTGAGACGTCTAGAACTCTAAATGATTCCGCTGACACTCGCTTTGCTTGTTCGCTGGAACTCTCCGCTGTTTTGCGCACCTGTCCGACCGCATTCATTGTAAGGTTTACTACGGACTCGCTGCGCTCGGACAGTTCCATTAACTGTGAAGTGACCGACGAAATGTTTGCAGACACATCGGACAGGTGCCGCACCAGCTCTTCAATCTTTGCTCTCTGAAGAGACTCCTTTTCAGCTTGGTTCACCATATCGGTAATATCAGATACAACTTTGACGAACCGTTTTACCGAGCCGTTTTCACTTGAGACCGGAGTCATTACATCATTGGCATAAAAGCGGCTGCCGTCAGCGCGAAGGCGCCAACCTGAAAGCTGAGAACGCCCTTTGGTCCGAGCATCTTCGAAGGATTGTTCCAGCTCGCCGCTTCCCAAAAAATCGTTTTCATAAAAAATGCGAAAGTCCTTGCCGATCGCATGATTGGCATCGCTGAGAAAAACTCGCTGAGCACCAATATTCCAGTTCTCGATTACACCGGAGTCATCGATACTGTAAAGTGCGAAGTCAGTAATTGCATCAAACATCGCTCGCATAAAAGAATCTCGCTGCCTCAACTCCTCCTGGAACTTCATGCGTTCTGTTTCATCCCTGACAACGATAACAAAACTCTTCACAGTTTCGTTTTCGCCAAGTACCGGTGTCATAACCAGATTGGCAAGAAACTTTTCTTGTCCCGAGCGCAACTTGAACGAAGTCGATTCGCAAATTCCAAGTTTTGCGGCCGTTTGCATATCTCGTTCTGGCACTGATGACTTAATATCTTCTTCCACGTAAAATCGTCTGTAGTCAGTACCCACAGCGTTGGAGGCTTTGCATCCAAACACATTTACGGCACCTTCATTCCACGTTTCGATCATCCCATCAGTGTTTACGCTGAAAATCGCAAAGCCGGTAATGCCATCCAACATCGCTCGCATAAATGAATCGCGTTCTAGCAATTCTTGTTCAGCCTCTCGTTTCTTTGTGTAATCAAAAGCAATGAACAAATTTTGCACCGTGCCTTCAAACTTAAAGTTTGATGCAACGCCAGTAGAGTAAAATTGTGCTCCGCCTTTGCGGGCACGCCAACCACTGTAGTCTATTTTGCCTTTCAATCGCAATTGTTTAAGCTCTTCGGTAATTCTGTTCTGTTCAAAATCTGCCGGATAGCAGATCCGAATATGTTGCCCGATAGCTTCCTCCGGCTTGTATCCGAACAATTTTGCGGCAGCCTGGTTCCAGCTGAGTATCGTGCCTTCAGCATTAGTTGTATAAATCGCATAATCTTTCAGATTGTCAAGAATGGCGGTGGAAAGCATGTTTTGTGGGTTGGATTCGGCCGCCACTGAGGCCTTCGGGCTTTTCCTCAGTATTTCAACAAATCCAGACAGACCGTTTTGCTCATCGGATATTGGACTAAGAGTTCCTTCCACAGAAATGCTGCTGCCATTTTGATGTAATCGCGAACCATGTATTTCAGCTTTGCCGTTTTCGATAGCTGATTTAAGATGTTTTTCGATGAGTTTCTTCTCGGCTTCGGGAAAGAGGCTTTGGAATTCTTTCCCCAGCATTTCAGCAGAACTAAAACCAAATATTTTTTCAGCACCCCTGGACCAAAAATCTAGGATTCCATCAGGGTTGAAAGTACAGATAGCGAAATCCTCGGCAGCATCCAATATTTTTCTTTCCATCCGCCAATTTCCTTATCTGAAAAAATTTGTTTTTTTAGGGTCATTCCACAAAATAAGATGCGAATATCTCATGAGAAGTAAAGAATTGAACAATACTAACTCTATGCGCAGCAATTCAGGCAGAGTATATAACGTATTTCGCTGGTGTATAATATCAGTTGAATCAGTTTAATGCTAATTATGATGAGCCCTTACCATGAACGAACTTGAGTTTCCGCTCTGGTTGCGAATAAATCATTTTGTCAATTTCTTGTTCATCACATTCATTATTCGCAGCGGAATTCAAATACTTTCACGGCGGCCGAAATTCTACTGGAATGACAAATGCGCACCTGGAACTGAGTGGCTATCTGTTTCGCTTCTCGGGCAAGATTCATCAACAGACGCAGCTTCGAATATAAGCAAGCAAGATCCAGGTACAATCCAGAATAAGTCGCTGTTCCATAGAATGGCATTCTCAGAACAAGCTCTCACGCTGGCCAACAACTGGCATTACATCAGTGTGATCTTCTGGTGTGCTAACGGTTTTATCTATCTTGTTTTGCTAATCTGCACAAACAATTTGCAAAGGCTGCTTCCCAATTCCGTCGAGGTTTTTCCAGAAGCCTGGCGGAATCTGATTTCCTATTCGACTTTTCATTTCCCAGCAGCACTGGCAAGTGGTCATTATGATGCGTTGCAACAACTGTCATACGCTTTTGTCGTCTTCGTCATGGCTCCTTTGTCAATTCTCAGCGGAGCCGCAATCTCAACTAGCCTGGGTAATAAGTATCCCTGGTATCCTAATTTGTTTGGCGGGCGACAAGCCGCCCGAAGCATTCATTTCATCTTGCTGATTGGCTATCTAATATTTGTGGCTGTTCATTTATCGATGGTCGCGCTGACAGGCTTTTCTGAAAATATGAACCGCATTGTTTTTGGTGTTCCAAAACATGATTTTTCGGGAATACTTGTCGGTCTGTCTGTTATGGGGGCGGTCTTTTTGCTCCAGCTTGCGACAATTTACTGGTCGAACTATCAATTTGAACGGGTTATGGGTATTACAGGTTTTTTGCCGCAGAAAATTACAGAAGAATTGTTCGGTGCTGATGAACTAAGCCCGGAGAATGTTTCATGTCCAATTGCTGCTAGCCCATCAAGTACTGAAGAGATAGAAACTGATGATTACATACGAGAGAAGATTCGGCGCTTGTTGGAAGTGGAACAGCTGAGTACTCAAATGTTTCCATTCCCTGAGACAAACAAGGAATTTGAAGCAATCGTGGCGCAGTTGCGCTTGCCTGAAAATCAGAATTTAGAGCAGAAGCTGGTAATTTCAGGTTTTCATCATAAACCAGTTAATGATCAAAAATGCCTTGAGTGCATTTATTATCAAGTTCACCGTAGGTGGTGCGATCTGAAAGAATTGGAACTACCGGTAGAAGCCGATTGGTGGTGCCGTTTATGGCGAATTTAAGACAGCATTACTGCTTTCATTTAATCTGACACGGGTTTATTTTCATCAAAAAAGTGGTGTAAATGCAGTGTAGATTTGATTGCCGGTGTTTGGCTGTAATTTTGGCAAACACCAGGCTTGGCTTTGGTAAATTTGAGGTTAGCACGCCCATGGTACTAGACCAGGCCTTGCAGATAAACTTGTCGACAAAAGTTCGCGATCGGCTCGGATTTCATTTTCCCGAAAGCAAGTTTGATGAGCTGTGGAAGCGCATGCAATATTGTTTGCCTGCGCTAAATTTGGAAGCCAACGAAGAAGGCGTTACGACTCTGTTATCCTGGCACTGGGACGAAAGAGTCATCGATAAGATGGTGCCTTACCTGACTATCGGTGAGACATACTTTTTCCGAGACCCAAGGTTTTGGGATCATTTCCAATCGGTTATTGTGCCAGAACTGATCAAATTATTGCAGAGCAAAGCACGCTACGAAATAGCAATCTGGTCGGCGGCTTGTTCGACTGGTGAAGAGCCTTACACGATTGCCATGCTTCTCCAGCAGATACTACCTCCTGAGCTGAGAGTCCACTTTAAGATTTATGCAAGCGATCTCAATCGAAGTTTCATCGATAATGCCCAAAAAGGGTTATACCCTAAATGGTCAATGAGGGCGATTCCTGATACTTACCTCAATCGGTTTTTCACAGAGAATCAGGGAAAATTTCAGCTTAGCAAAGAAATTCGCGACTCTGTTCGCTTTTTCCAGCACAACCTGGTTGAACACAAACAAGCGTCCTGCATAATTCCTTTGAAGTTTGATTTGATTCTTTGTCGAAATGTTTTGATGTATTTCGAATCAGAACAAATAAAACAGGTAATCGAGAAACTTGGTTCACAGCTTTATGAAGGATCCTGTATGGTTTTATCGCCGCAAGATCTCTGGCACGCAAATGAGTGTTTAGATTTAGAAACCATCTCTTATACTGACTTGATGCTTTTGCGTAGAAGGCTGGACCCGAGTATGGAGCGTCATGCCGGCTTGCGTTTCCAGCATGAGATCAGGGGCAGTGTTCAAACCATTGCAGGAGCTAAGAATGATCTTTCCGCCAGCAAGGCGACAACGCCTGATGGAGAAATGAGACCCGCTGTTCAAGCCGCCTCGCCTGGTATTTTTCAGGAGAAGCTGCATGAAGAATTGCCTATATCAGTTCCACTAGAATTACTCGTAAAGCTGGGTAAGTTTGCTCAAGCAGCTGAACAAGTAAGACAGCGGATTGAGGCAGGGGCAAACACTGAGGAAAACCTGAAGTTCCTTGTCCAATTCCAGATAAATCAGGGAGATTTGTCTGCTGCATTAATCAGTTGCGACAAGGCCATAAAATCATATCCGCTCTCGCCTTCTTTTTATTACTTGAAGTCCAGTCTGCTTCAGGAGCTTGGGGATTTATCCGGAGCAATAAAAGTGCTACAACAAGCCATCTTTCTGGAACCTGACTTTATAATTGCGCATTTTGCCCTGTTCAATCTTTATCGAAAGCTTGGCAAAGAGTCTCAAGAAATGGTCAGCTACAAAAACGTAGTCCGCCTTCTCGAAAAAGTTCATTCCGATCAGACCATACCGGAGAGCGATGGACTCACAGCAGCTCAACTTTTATCCGTGATAAAATCTGGTGTTAACAGGAATCACTGAGCGATGAGCAAATCCGATTCATCATGGAACGAGCAGTTGAAGAAACTTTATCCGTTTCTGCAGGAAGACAATGGCTTATCTGGCACAGAAGCAAACCTGATCGATTCTATAAGCATGAAATGTAGGGAAAGTACCGAACTTAAGCAGAAATTTTTCGCTGAGAACCTGCAAGAAGTATTTGAGACTGCAAAAGATATCGCAAGTGTTTTTGCAAAATCGGGACGAATGTTTTCCGCCGGCAACGGCGGATCAAGTTGCGATGCCGCACACTTTGCTGTGGAATTCCAGCATCCAGTAACAGCTGGTCGCCCCGCGTTGCCCGTAATTAATTTGTGCAATGATGTGGCAATGATGAGTGCCGTAGCAAACGATGTAGGCTTCGAACATGTCTTTGTTCGTATGCTGGAAGCGCAGGCAAAACCTGACGATGGCCTGATCACTTTTTCAAGCAGCGGTAATTCGAAGAATTTAATAGAGTCTCTTCGAAAGGCCAGAGAAATCGGAATGAGTACATTCGCCATTACTGGCGGTGACGGCGGGCTGATTTTACAGTCAGGTCTAGCACAGCGTTGTCTCATTGTGCGCAGCGATTCAATTCATCGAATACAGGAAGTACACGTGACGCTCTATCACATTCTCTGGGATATCGTGCATACCTTGTTGTCAGGGCAAAGGGGCAAGTCATAGACCTGCTTCATAGACCTGCGACTTAGACCTGCTACTTAGACCTGTCTACTGATTAGTTGAGCCGTCGAGTATTCTAATTCAAGTTCTTTTGAAAGTGCGAAATAATTCGCGTCCACAAGTTTTCCATAACGACAGGATCTGGGACCATATGTGTTAGCCCGGAAAGCGGCAGAATTCCAAACTCATGCCCCGATCTAAACAATGCATCCGCAAGTTCAAGCGAATGCTTGAAGAAGACATTGTCGTCCGAAGTTCCATGCACCAGCAGCAATGGTCGCTTAAGATTCGCCGCATAGGTCAAAAGCGAAGCTTCCTTATAAGCATCCGGATTCTTTTCAGGCAAACCAAGATAGCGTTCCGTATAGCACGAATCGTAATCGAACCAATCAACCACTGGTGCACCTGCCACTGCTGCCTTAAAAACCTCGGGCCGACGCAGCACCGCTAGAGCTGACATATAACCGCCAAAAGACCAGCCAGTAATACCGACTCTCTCCTTATCCAGCTCAGGAAATTTCTGGCAAAGCTGGTTTAAGCCCGCCACCTGATCATCCAGCGGCACACTGCCGAAATGCTTGTAAATTGCCCTTTCCCAATCACGTCCCCTCCCGGGGGTTCCGCGCCCGTCTATGCAGACAATGACAAAGCCTTGATCAGCCAGCCATTGATCCAACAGAAAGTTCCGCTTGCTTGCTTTTACTTTAATACTGTGTGGTCCACCATAAACATCTACGATCACTGGATATTTTTGCTGTGGATCAAAATTCTGCGGACGAACAACATATGCTTTGAACTTATGTTCTCCATCCAATTGCACAAATTCTACTTTCGGATCAACAGGAGCCTCCTCTGCCACCGAGGGCAGTGCCCCAAGCTTGGTTCCGTTTGCGCGAAACACATTTGATTGAGGCATTGCAGTGAGAAGACTTTGATCATGGACAAAAATCTTGTGATTTTTGGCAAATGTAGCTGAGTGGATTCCTCGTCCTTCGGTCAATACTCGAGGTGTCTTTGCCTCCGTCATTGATACTGCATAAAGATGGGATTCTGCCGGGTCTTTGCTTGCGAGGTAAAAGGCAGAATCTGTATCAAAGTCTGCATCAATAAATGCGATGAGCCCTTCCTCTGGTTTCACCAGGACTTTCTTAAGTGAACCATCACGCTGCCTTAATTCAAGCTGGTAAGCACCTTCACGTTCGCTCATCCATAAAAATGAGTTGCCTTTGTTTATCCAACGAGGCATCTCTTTGCACAAGTTGATCCATTTATCGTCGTGTTCACTGAGTAAAATCTTGCTGCTGCCAGTCTCTGGATTTATTTCAAGCAATTTGAGATTCTGTTGCTCTCTGTCCAGGACGACCATGCTGAGCGGTCCATCTTCTGTCCAGGCAAGATTTCCCATGTACGGAAATGCCTTTGCGTCCCAATCGACCCATCTAGTTTTGCCACCGTTAATGGAAACAATTCCCAGTTTAGGGATCACATTTGCTTTACCGGGCCGCGGATAATAGTTAGCAACTGGAGCCTGCTCCGGATGCTGCGGATCGGACAAGTACCAGACCTCTACGCCGCTTGCATCCGATTGCTCGTAGGCAATTGATTTTGAGTCGGGTGACCACCAGTAGCCACTAAATCGATCCATCTCCTCCTGTGCTACAAATTCAGCAAGCCCATGACTGCTTACAGCGCTGCCACCAGTAGTGATTTGATGCGATTTGCCGCTGTCGAGATCGATATAGTGCAAATCAAAATTCTGAACATACGAAATTTTCTTCGAGTCCGGCGAGAATTTCGGATCAAGCACGTCCTTCTTTCCTGTTTGGAGCTCTGTAATTTTGCCACTTGCTCTATTTACTATATATAGTTTTCCAGACAGGCTAACGAGAATAAGTTTGCTGTCGTCAGAAAGCTGGAAATCCGTGAATCCGCCCACGCTGATGCGCTGCCTCTCACGCCTTGCCTTTTCCTCGGCGGAAAGATGTTCCTCCGCTCCTTTCAGCACCTGTTCAGGTGTTAGTAGCTCGGAAGTCTTTCCAGTTTCCACATCAAATATATATAGGCTTTGCTTTGCGACTCTTGCCTGCGCGCGCAAAAACAAAACCGATTTTCCATCTGGACTTGGCTTTGCCTTTACTGGTCTCCCCAACATAAAGCCGCGAGTTTCAGCATAATCGCGCAGATATTTTGCATCCAATTTGCCCGTCACTTTAGAATTCTCCGCAGCGAAAACAGCCTGATTGCTAAAAAAAGGCAAGCAAACAGACAAAAAGACCAGCCCAAAAACTTGACGTCTAGTAATTCTCATAAGGCGAGCAATTATAACAGATCCAGCAGCGCGAGCGCCCCGCCCTCTTCCGCCGGACCAAGAGCCATCCTAACATCACGATCGACATCTGCACACCCGGGAGATTCCCTGATATTTGTCAAGCCAGATCGAAGTATTTGGGATCTTTAGGGAATTGGCTCACACGAGCTAATTCGCCCAAT
>JBIKOL010000188.1:0-15772 GCA_044358055.1 Obscuribacteraceae bacterium (SeqCode) | reverse complement strand
GGCACCTAGACTTACTTTTCTAAGACAGCCCCTTCATTCAGCAAGGTGAGAGATGGACTAAAGATGCTTGATTACTCAATTCCAAAGAAATGCAGACTTGTCATACTATATTGATGAATAGACCGGGATTAAGAAAAAGAAGGAGGCGCTTCCGGCGATATATCGGCGCCGGAAGCGTCCTTCCAATACGTTAGAACAATTCGCGCTGCTGAGGGTTCTGCTTCAAGGTCCGTTTCCGGCGCCTCGTAGAAGTCTTGCCGCGAGGCTTTTGCACTGTTGCCTGCTTGGGCGCACAGTTCTGGAAAAGAGTACCTTGTTCGCCGGGTTTATTCTCCGGTTTCTTCGTTAGCACAGTGCATTTCGCGTCGCCGGGAGCAGCTTTTGCAGGGGCGGCTTCTGCTGTCGCGACTGCAATTTCGTGATCCACAGCAAAGGCCCCATCGCGATAGACACAGGTCTTGCCCTTCAGCAAGCCCAGTGTCCGCATTACGCTTTGTGCCTTGCTCGGTCGTTGCAGGAAGTTGGGGAAACTGCGCTGTTCGACCTGACATTCACGCGCGAGCATGAACTTGCGCCACTGCTTCCCGTCGAAGAGCGAGGCGCGAATCACTCCGCTGTAACCCTGCTTGCAAAATCCGCGGGCTCGCGCTTTCGTGCCTTCCTCGTCGAGGTGGCTGTGAATGCGCAAGGTGCCGGCTTCGGGGTTGCGAGGGCAGCGCTGACTCGGGAAAGTTTCCTCGAGTGCACCGCTAACATAAACCCGACCGTTGAGAACCAGCGATGCTGGCTTGTTGGCCTGTTTCATAAGGGTTCCTTTCTCTTATGCCGGAGAGAAAAATCAAAAGAACGCACGCTGTTATCCCCGGGATCGCGGGCATCCTGCCCGCTGATGCACCGACAATTAACGAGGTCGATCGTTAATCAGCAGGCAAAAGCAGGCGAGACGCCTGCGATCCCGGGGGCTGCAAGAGGTCAGTCGAGGAAGATGTCGCTGACGAGCTTCTCGCCCGGGCTGACGGCGTACTGGTCGAGGTTCGTCACGCCCGCTTTGGCGAGGACCTCTTCGTCGGTGAAGAAGTTGCCGCTGCACGTCTTCGAATCCTGCGTCAGGATCCAGTAAGCGGCATCAGCGACGATTTCCGGCTTGCGACAGCCCTTGATTGCCGCGGCGCCGCCGAGCAGATTCTGCACCGCAGCGGTGGCGATCGCCGTGACCGGCCAGAGGGAGTTCGCCGCAATCGCGTCGCCCTTCAGTTCCTCCGCCAGACCTAGCGTGCACATGCTCATGCCGAACTTGGCCATGGTATAGGCCAGGTGCGGAGCAAACCACTTCGCCTGCATGTTGAGCGGCGGCGAGAGCGTGAGAATGTGCGGATTGCTGCCCTTGCGCAGGTGCGGAATGGCCAGGCGCGAGCAGAGGAAGGTGCCGCCGGCGTTCACCTCGTGCATGAGGCGGTACTTCTTCAGGTCGGTCTTTTCCGTATTGCTCAGGCTGATTGCCGAAGCGTTGTTGACGAGAATGTCGATGCCGCCGAAGGTGGCAACCGCCTTGTCGATGGCTGCCTGGACCTGGTCTTCGAAGCGAATGTCGCAGGTGACTGCCAGAGCGTTGCCGCCAGCCTGCACCATGTCGGCAGCTGCCGTGTGGATGGTGCCGGGAAGCTTCGGATTGGCGGTGTCGGTTTTCGCGGCGATGACGATGTTCGCGCCGTCGCGAGCCGCACGCATGCCGATGGCATGTCCGATGCCGCGTGAGGCACCGGTGATAAAGAGTGTTTTACCTTTGAGACTCATGTTCAACTCCGTTTCTTATCTTTTGGGGATCCGTTAAGCTGAGTCTCCAGCTGCGGGATCCGCTTAGAGGCATGATTGCTTGCACCACTTTTGGTGGCGCTTGGGAAACTGTACTGCTGGAAAGAATGAGGTAAGTAAGTCTTCTGAGTGATGAAATGAAATGGGCGCCTTAGCCTAGCCCCCGGGGCGCATGCGGATCAAGCACAGGGCAAGTTGTGTGAAGGCTTTCCGCCCCAAGTTAAAGAAAAATCGCCTTCGCTAGCATAAAGCAATAATTAAAGCTCGCTTCGGTTACGCAGCTATGCGAGCGCGGAGATTTCCGCGCTTTCGAATTCTTCAGAAATCTCAATCTGTTCTAATAAAACTTGGCGGCAATGATGCTCGGAATTCTTGTGATATGGCCCCGGTCTGCAGCTCTGATGTTTCCATCAATCCTGACAGAAGATGACTGTGGTCCCCCACGTTCAATATCTGCGAGATCGTTATTGAGCACAAGATTATCCTTTACCGCGATGTTATCAACACCGCCTTTGTATCCCAGTTTCAGCCAGGTAATACTTTTTTCTATAATGTTGTTGTGAAGCTGAATATGACTCGAGTTCAAGCCGCCATGTTCGCTTCCCAGTTCAACTCCGAAGTCTGAATTGCGCACGTAATTGCCGTAAATATCCAGATAGGAGCCCGCATCTGAGTATATGCCGGCTGAGGAATACTCACCGTAAGAAGGGTTCTTAATCGAGGAAATTCCATCGGCATAATTGAAAGCTATTACGCCTCCCCTCGGTTGATCCTTGCTTCCGCCGTTGCCCTCTCCACCAATTACGTCGATAAAGAGATTGTCTAGATTGTATCCGGAATTACCTTCAACTCTAAAATTCTGCACATTCCCATTTACCGGCATGGCTTCCAGCTGGCTTAGCTTCAGGTTGTGCACACGATTCCCGATAAGGTTGACATTGCTAACGCCTGCGCCGCCGCGTCCGTATACTGCAATACCCTCAGCATTGCGAGCGTCGTGAACATTGTTTCCAGCAATTGTTATGTTGTTGATGTTTGTCCCATCCACTCGAATTCCAGCTTCCTGACCTGAAAAATTGCGGACATCAAAATTTCTGATTTGAATATCGTGAGCTCCACTTGTGATGCGGAATCCGCCTCCCGAAATAACGGCCGGGTTGTCCCGGTCGGTTATTAGAGAAATATTTGATTGCTTTTCACTGAGAGAGACTCGCTCGTTGTAAGTTCCCGGCATAACTTTGATGACACTACCTGCGGGGGCACGATCGAGCGCCTGGTTGATGGAGCGATAAGTTGGCGCTCCGGGTGGAATACCCGCTTTTGATACATCATTGCTGACATAAATTGTGGCTTGCGCTAACGGACCAAGTTTGTCGAGAGCATCCTTTTCAAATCGCTCAGCAATTGGAGGCAAATCTTTCCCGGTCGGAGTGTCCAGCAGTTTCGACGCTTGTTCTGGTGTTATATCTACAAACGGAACGCTTGTATCAATCCCCTTGCGTTGTTCAGCAGGTACTTGTTTCTCCTTTTGTTCGGGCGCAGTGGGTTCCTTCTGCTGTTCTGTGGGGCTGTGTTGCTTCTCTGCTGGATAGACCTTTTGCTCAGGACCCGTTTTCGTTTCTGTATTCGTTGTGGAGCCATCCATGGGGCTTCTGTAGATCTGATCGTGTGTCGAATTGATCAATTGGTCAATCGAAAGTTTTCCCAGCTGGTTGCTGTCTTGCATGCGAGAGCTTTCCGCAGTTTTTTCTTGCAGCCGCGACAAGCTGAGGCTCGAATATTCGAGGTCCGAGAATATTCGTATATTGCCATTTGTTGTATTCGAACTGTTGGTATCGCTTTGATCGCTGACGCGTTTGCTATTGTCCCTTGTCTCGCCCTGAGTCATGAAGACGTCTCCCGTACTGCTCTAGTCGCGTAAAGGATGCCGGCGGGAACCAGTTCAGGAGCCTATTAGATCGGATTGTGCAAGCGCAGGAATCAAGCAAGTTTCAATCTCTTGCCTTGCATCCTAACTAGCGTTTAGCGGCCCGATCCGCAAACGAGAGTCAGTCTGATTTTGACGTTTTTTCAGCCCCAGAAGGTTTCGACAACCCAACGAACTTCGTGCCCTTACATTCCGAAGTTACAGAGTCTAAATACTAGTCTTTTCTTGTGGAACTTGTGTGGAGCAAAAAGTGCGTACACGTTTCGTTTAGCCCTGCAGCTCGCTGGCTTTGAACCTTCTGTTTGCCTTAGTTCCACTCTGTGCTACCAGTCGTGCATTCGGCAGATCCGTAGAATTGACTTTGGCAAGCGCAGCATCTGCAGTTTTGCCTCCAGCCTGATGTCTTGCCAGAAGGCGCGGCAGAATTAGTTCTTCCTCAGCTTCTATCATCCAGACCTCGTCTAGAATTTCGCG
This sequence comes from Obscuribacteraceae bacterium (SeqCode), assembly GCA_044358055.1. Classification (GTDB taxonomy): domain Bacteria; phylum Cyanobacteriota; class Vampirovibrionia; order Obscuribacterales; family Obscuribacteraceae; genus JAIEPM01. The sequence continues at coordinate 11,559 of JBIKOL010000188.1, read as the reverse complement.
AATTCTTGACCATGGCTCTTTGTCGAGTAAGAGATAATTGCCTTCCGTCAGCACCAGTCTGTGTGTTGAATTAACAGAAATCGCATCTTGAATCGATGCTTCTATGGAACGTTCGAAGCGTGGGCAGAAGTGAGTTTCTCTGGGATTCTTTTTGATTTTGTCCAGCTTATCTACAAATGAAACAGCATCGAAAGTATCTGGTATTCCTTTTAGCTGCAGTAATGATTTCTCTTCAAGACTTTCATTAGACAAATGATAGCCATCCATGGGTACCAGAACAGCAGTATTTGGTTCTTGCTTGTTCCATTCACTAACTATCCATTCGGCTAATGTGCTCTTGCCAGCTCCGGGGGCGCCGCAAATACCGAGCATGAAGCGCTCAGAGCCAGCGCCAGCCCGTTGCCTTAGAGTGTCGATCAAGCTTGACTTCATTTTAATCTCATCCTGAAGCTCATATTATACGAACTGCAAAGCTTGCGCTACAGGACTTTTTCCGTTCGGATCAGGAACTGCAATTACATGATTCAATAGAGGGCTTGCGAGCAGCAATCCGCTGACAACGGTGCTGCTACTTGGTTTACTATTTAAGGACGGAAAATGCAGACACTTGCAGAATATGCTCTTGAGATTGCTAAGCATCACGGAGCAAGCTATGCGGACGCCAGGGTAATCGATCAAGAGACTCAGGAAATCGCCACCAAAGATCTCAGCGTCTCGCGTCTTAACATGAGCTCGAGCCAGGGCATTGGTATTCGCGTTTTATTCAAGGGCGGATGGGGCTTCGCTTCAACTCAAGACCTGCGAAAGAGTGGCATCGAGAAAGCGACCATGCGTGCCGTGGAGGTCGCTCGAGCCAGTTCAAGCTGTGCAAATCCGCCTGTAGAGCTTGTCGATGAGCCTGCTTATAAAGCGCTCTGGGTTTCACCTCATTTGATAGATCCATTTACGATAAGCGTAGAAGACAAGCTCGCAGTGCTCCTGGAGTCTGCCAAGATCATTTGTGCAGTGAAGGGAATCACACTGGCGCAGGGAGTAATGACCTTCATCAAAGAGAAGAAGTATTTTGCTTCCAGCATTGGAAGCCGAATTGAACAGCACTTTATCAGGTCCAGCTGCGGGATAGAAGCATACGCCAGCAACGAAGCAGATCGGCAGAAGCGTTCATATCCCAATTCATTTGGTGGCCAGTATGAGCTGGCTGGATGGGAAATGGTGACACGATGGGATCTCAAGGCAAATGCGCAAAGAATCGCGGAGGAAGCAGTTCAGCTTCTATCCGCCGAGCCCTGTCCGGCAGGAAAGAGAGATCTAATCATTGGCTCTTCTCAGCTGGCTTTGCAGATCCACGAAAGTATGGGTCATCCAAGCGAACTTGACCGCGCTTTGGGTCAGGAACTCAATTTCGCCGGTGCATCTTTCTTGACCCCGGATAAATTACATAAGTTGCAGTATGGATCTCCGATAGTAAATCTCGTCGCTGATGCCACCAGACCTGGTGCACTGGGCAGTTTCGGCTTCGATGATGAAGGTGTGCAAGCGCAAAGAGTTCATTTGGTGAAGGACGGCATATTTCGCGGCTATTTGAGTTCTCGTGACACCGCTGGTTTAATTGGCTTGAATCGCTCGGGCGGAATGATGAGGGCAGAGTCATGGAATTATGCGCCAATTATTCGCATGACCAACATTTCGCTTGTGCCCGGCAATGCAGGCAGCCTGGAGGACATTGTCGCTGACACAGAAGATGCGATTCTCATGGAAACTAACAGGAGCTGGTCTATCGATCAGCTTCGCTATAATTTCCAATTCTCCACTGAAGCCGGTTGGCTCATCAAGAACGGCAAACGTCAAAAGCTACTAAAGAATTGCAGTTATGGAGGCATCACTCCGAGTTTCTGGAATTCCTGCGATGCCATTGGTGATTACGAAGATTACGTTGATTGGGGTGTTCCAACCTGTGGAAAAGGGCAACCTTGTCAGATCATGTGGACGGGGCATGGAGCATCGCCGGCACGTTTTCGCGGGGTTGATGTCGGTATGGCGCATAAAGGCTGAGGAAAAGAAATGATTACGGCAAAAAAGGCTGAATCCATTATTGAGTATGCGATCGATTATGCGCAGGGAAAAGCTCAGGGAATTGAAGTAACGATTTCCAGCTCCGATGTCTCTACATCGCGCTTTGCTAATAATTGCATGACGCAAAATCAATCTCCAGATCGTACGGAGGTCTCTATTCGCTTGCTGAAAAATGGGCGGCAGGTGCGTATGAGTTCTGATGATCTTTCCCTGGCAGCCATCGACAAATTGATCGATGACGCTCTGCTTGCCACAAAGCATCTGGAAAAGGATCCCAAGCTGTTGCCACTGCCTGCGCCACCAAAAAACGGATATGCCCATCTGAAAAGATATGATAAAGAGACGGCAGAACTCGATGCCGCAGCGCGTGCTAAGGCTGTATCAAAGATAATAAAGCTTGCTGGTGCAAACAATCTTTCCGCTGCCGGCACCATTTCCAGTGGCGCGCATTTATTGGCTCTTGGAAATTCAAAGGGTCTTCTGGCTGTTCATAAACAGACTCAGGCCGGCTGCTCAGTCACAATGGACAAAAACGGCAGTACTGGCTGGGCAAAGGCTGAAGAACTCAGCTTTGATGAACTCGACTTTGCCGGGCTGGCCGAGAGGGCTGCAAAAACAGCGCTGGCTAATCGAGACCCTGTTGAGATTCCCCCCGGAAAATACAATGTGATACTTGAACCGGCTGCTTTTCTTGATCTCATTGGCTATTTATCCTTCGACTTTTCCGCGACGAGTCATCTGGATAAGCTCTCTTGTTTTGTCGGGAAAATTGGCAAGAAAGTCTTTGGTGAGAACATCTCAATAACGGATGATGTTGCGCATCCAATGCAAGGTGGTGCGCCGTTCGATGGAGAAGGACTGCCAAGGCACTCCGTAACTCTGGTGGAAAACGGAGTATTGAAGAATGTAGTTGCCGGAAGGCGAAGTGCGGCAAAAATGGGCATTAAGGCTACGGGCCATGGATTGCCTGAACCTAATGCTGAAGGCGAAGTACCTGTGAATCTCGTTTTCTCGGGCGGCGATAGTAGCATAGACGAAATGATCGCGGGGCAAGAACGAGCCGTATTGCTAACGCGTGTTTGGTATATTCGCGAAGTCGATCCAGCCTCCAAAATTGTTACAGGAATGACTCGCGATGGCTGTTTTCTCGTTGAAAATGGCCAACGTGTTTCCGCATTGAAGAATCTTCGCTTCAACCAGAGTTTGATTGAACTTCTAAACAATGTGATTGATATGGGACCATCCGGCAGATGCTCTGGAGGAGAAGAGGCGGGCCCCTCGGTCGTTCCAGCGGTGCTCGTTAAAGACTTTAACTTTAGTTCCGTCACCACATTCTGAGGTAACTATGCCGTTTGAATTTGTGCTGATTGAACTTGGTGTAGAAGATCTGGCTGAGTCTGGAAAAGAACCTATGGAAAATATTGGAGCCCTCAGGGTGGCGTTCGAGCAAGGAGCAAAGCAAGAACAAGGCAAGCATAAAGTTCATCCAGAAACTTATAAGCTCAGCGAGCGAATGCTGGTTCCAGATGTGCTGAATAATCACTCGATTGCTGTGTTGTGCGGAAAGACCAGTGAAATTGAGCTGCAAAAGCGCTGTGAGGAGGTCCTCGAGGCCCATGCGTGGCCTGTGGTCCTGGTCGACGCTTTTGAGAACGCTCATGATTTGAAGACGGCATTTTCGAATCTGGAAGCGAAATATATTCAATTGGCTCGAACTGGTGGGCTGATTGCGCTGATGAAGAGTGGGCGGAATTTTGTTTATGCTTACGAAAAATCCGATTGCACTGCAACGGTTTGCTTACTGTTTGATGGTGGAACGCAGGCTCTGGTTATTGAGCGATTGCACGAGCCATATGCAGGAAGGAGTGCCTTCCCCGGCGGCTTTTTGCGCGTCCAGCTGGAGACGCTGGAAGACGCAGCATACCGTGAACTGGAAGAAGAATGCGGTTTAAAAATGGAAAAGGGCGAGATGGTGTTGGTAGACGTGAGATCGGCTCCAAATCGTGATCCCCGTGCTCATATTGTGGATGCCGGCTATGCTGCTGTTATTAGCACGGAGAGAAAGGAAGAATTGCTGAAGCAGCTGAGCGCCGGGGACGACGCGAGTAAGGCTCATCTCATGCCGGTGGAAGATCTCTTAAAGGACAATGCACTGGCATTTGATCACGGTCTTCTTCTTGTGAATACCTTGCGCCATTTTGGGCTAAGCAAATAAATTCGGATTTCAAAATCTATGGTAGGGGCGCCTCACGGGCGCCCTTTGAGGATCGTCCATCGAACACAGGGTGCCGTGAAGCCCCCCATTGTTTTGGGAGCTATTTCGGTGCGCACCGTATATGGTGCTTGCGTGATCAATTTTTTTTCTTTAAAAGTAAAAAAGGGGCAAAGACGGCGGAGGTTTTTTCGCCATGATACTAACCTCCGCCTGTCTTTGCATCTACGTTACGCGGTCCTTCTCACGTCAGCGGTTCGCAGTTTGAGATCTGCCTGGCGTTCGCCATGGGCGACCATCTCAAGGCATTTCTTTGACGAACTGTTGAAGCTCATGCTGGCAACGTCGGGAAGCCCGGATTGTATGAGAATGTGATTCCGGTCCGACCTGGGATCCTCGAAGTACCAATCGAGCAACAAGCAATTCGCCAGTTCAGCAAAATGCATGAACAACTGCGCCGGCGGCAGCCATTCCGAGGGAAGGCGGCTGGCGAAGCCCAGCTTGGAGACAATCGCTGGACCCTTGCAGAAATCGCTGGGGTGAGTGTGGTAAACACATCCATCCACAAGCGTTTGTTTCTGTGCGGAACCTTTGAGGCGCTCGATAACCGGGCGCATGACGAGGGGCACTGAACACGAACCAGCAATTGCTTTTGCCAGGTTGTAGTTCTCGCCGCTGAAAAGAACTGGCGATAAGCTGCTGATGTTGTAGGCAACGATCTTCAAGCGCGAGTTGGGAACGAGCTTGTACTTCTTCACGATCCGCTGCATGATGGGCGCAAGATTCACAAGCCCTGCTGATTGTAGTCCTTTCAGCGTGAGTGCATCCTGCCACATCTGCAACGTTGCGGCGCCTTCAGTCAAGAAAGCTTCGCGCGCAAGAATCTCGTGTATCTGCGCAGCGGTGAAGCCGTTGGAGTAGAACGCAGCTATCAGCGAACCAATCGAAACGCCGGTAACTTCACCGATTGCAATTCGATTTTTTTCAATAGACTTAAGCACGCCGACGTGTCCGTATCCTTTCACGCCGCCTGCACCAAGAACAAGCTCCATCTCAGGAGCATGAGATTTTTTCTTCTTTGACGACATTGTCGACCTCGCTCAGACATTGCTCGCGCAGCGTCTGGGTCTGGAAATACAAAAAGCGACAGAGAGCGAGCACGCAAGCGTGCGGCTCGCCCTCTGCGCGGTTAAATCAATCAGTACGGGCTACGAATCAGCGCGACGATCGAGCCGACGAAGCCGATACCACCAGCGATGGCACCAGCGACGAGTCCGAGGTCACGCAATCCGAAAGCCAGCCCAATCGCCAGAGCGGCGATTGGTCCGATTGCAGCAGCCCAGCGGGAATCGAACAACTCTGCGAACTTGACGCCGAGAATCCATCCCAGCAGCACGCAGAGAATGCTGATCAGAACCGTGAGAACAATTATTGCAAGAAGTCCCATAAGTCCTCCTTTTAGAGTTCTTGCAGCTCCGGGATCGCAGGCGTCCCGCCTGCATATGCAAGTTAGATCGATAATGCAGGCGAGCCGCCTGCGATCCCGGTTACTGCGGTAGGGAGGCGGGCAGCGAATCTCAGAGAGACTACTGCCCGCCCCGGGTTAAACTGCGACCCCGTGAGGAGGGCGACGCATGGCATCGCCCCTACGCATAGACGGGATCAGTTAGCGGCGAACGAGCTCGAGGACCAGCGCGATCACACGGACGGCCGCGTAGCCGCCGAACAGCTCCCAGGCCGGCGTCGTATTGAGCACGGCGGTGGCGACCAGCGCGCCGGCGAAGACGGCGACCAGCACGACCTCGGCGACGAAGCGGAAGGCCAGCGCGAAGGCCGAGCCGAATTCACCGCCGCTGGTGCGCGGGCGACCGAAGCCGAAGAAGGAAGCGACGACGAAAGTGATGGCCAGACCGATGGCAGCACCGATGATGAGGTTCATAGTTCTTTCCTTTGCCTTGTGGGCGGTTGGTGGAAGTGAAGTTTTGAATCAGGTCCGAACGCGGACCCGACTCAGTGGGAAGCAGCTTCGAATGCGGCGCGATCCTTGAGGTCGACCAGGCGATAAGCCTTGTCACCCAGTAGTCGCACCGGCATGATCGGATCGAACAGCCCGGTGCCGAGACCAAGCAGTCCTGTGCCGTAGTTGCCTACAGGCACTCCGATTGACTTGAGGAGGGTGATGCAGATGGCGATGCAAGTCCAGCGATCCTTCGCTCGCGTGCCGATGTAGAGACCCGTCTAGTCGTAACCGGACGCATGGGTCTTCTTCAAAAGCCACGAACGCAAACCCTTCGGCATCGGAATGCTGTTGAGCAGCCTTTCTCGACGACGATTGGTCTTGTCCCGCCATGCCGCATTGAGTGCAAGCAGATGCATGGCCACAACTGGCGCCTTGCAGAGCTGCTCTTCCGTGAGTGGCTTGCGAAGCCGAAGCGCGATGTAATGCACCTTGTGCGATCGCAATTTCGACGTCACCGATTCGAGCCGATGGATGACAGCGCCGTTCTCCATGTAGGCGCTGAACGCGTGGAGCCGTCCATCCTGAGCGCGAATCACCACTTCCGCGTGACCGACGGTGTCGTGCAGGCGAGCTGCCATTCGACCGCTGGTCAGAATCAAGTCACCGGGTTGCAGAGCGGCCGGGTCAGGATTCATCCAGGCATCTTTCGGCATGGGGCCGTGACCCTGGATGATGTAGTTCGCCCGGTTGCGCCGGTAGTCGATGAATACAAGCAGCCAGCCGAGCAGTTCGGCAGCTGCCAGCGCGCTGAACAGGACATGATTGCCGGCAAAAATTGCAAGCCCGGCAAGCAAGGTTCCAACGACCGTCGGCACGAGCACCTGCAACCTGGAGAGGTGATCGAAGTAAGTGCGCAGAAGACTGCGCAGGCGCAGCGCCGTCAATCCGAGCCAGAAGCCGCTGACGACCAGGGCGGCGCTTGCCACCGCGGAGTCGAGCTGCCCTGTCAGGATGCGGTAGCTGAGCCAGACGAAGGCGATCTGCATCAGCGCGATGCTGGTTTTGAGCAGTCGCGGATACATCAGAGTTCGTTCGAACATAAGTTCCTTTCTTCCTTGCGGCATTTGGACTGCCGCGTAAGTTAGGTGAACAAAAGTGGGGCGGGCAGCGAATCTCAGAGAGAACGCTGCCCGCCCATGGCACACTAGTGCGGAACCTGCGTGCTTACTTGCGACGCAGGATCTTGCTGCGCACCCACTCGTACGCATCCGACACGCGGTGGCTGGCCGCCGCGATCATGTTGCGAACCGGCACGAAGATCGCGTTGTCGACGATCTTGTAGACGGCAACGATCTGATTCCAGACAACCAGGAAAGCACTCCAGGCAAAAGCGTGAACCTTCACGAGAATCGTGCTGGTCCAGCTTGCCAGAAGGAACTTCGCCGGGAAGCGGAACGCGATGTAAGCGATCGGGAAGAGCAGGGCCATCCCTGCGACCCAGCCGATCACACCCACAAGCATAGTCGCCCAGATGGAAGCGTTCACTGCCAGCGTGTGGGAGCAGAGCCAGGTAGCCAGCGCCAGAGAGCTGAGACCGCCGATGAACTCGATGCCCACATTGCTCTTCTGCAAGAACTTGCCGACGAGAATGTAGGACAGTGTGCCGAGCACCACCTGCGATACCAGAACCGCGACTGCCGACACCGGAACCATGAAGGCCAGGATGCTGGGGACGTGCCCATGCGCCCAGCTCAGGAAGCCCGGGGTATGCAGCGCGACAAGCGCCGTCACCGCGATGTTGGCAGCATGCAGAAACCAGGTCTGGTAGCCGCTGCGATCGCGATAGCTGTTGTCGTAGACGCGCATCAATTCCTGCGTCAGCCTGTGGAAGCCGTCCTCGATAGCCTTGTGCAGGCGGCTCAGAGGCTTGCCGAGCTTGCTGATGCGGGTGAGCACGAAGATGGGCTTCACGACCAGGTAGGCGGCCGGGAAGAGAACCGCACCCATCACGAGAGCCGACACGATCCCCACCGGATACGCCATCCAGACGCCGCCGGGAAGGGCAGCGCCGAGGTAGTGCGAACCGACGAACCAGCCGCTGTAGGCCGAAGCCGCCAGACCGGTGAAGAAGGTGCCACCACCGTGGTCGACGACATCGAAGACCCAGAGGTAGGCGAAGGAGGCAACGATCGCCAGCGCCGGAATCAGACCCCAGACTGGCAGACCGATGGCGCTGCCCCAGACGAAGCCCTGCCACACAGCGATGCCGGTGACAGCCAGAGTGGCCGCGTTGTGGAAGAACTCGGTGTAGTCCTTGTCGCGGTCATCGTAAGCGCGCTCATTGAGCGGCTTCAGCTTCTCGACCAGGTACTTGATCAACCCACCCGAGAGAGCCAGGTAGACCAGCGGGAAGACGTAGAACACGAACGCCAGCACGGCGACCGCATGCCCGATCAGGCTGAGGTAACCGTTGAGGTGAACCAGCGACGAGATGCCGCTGATTTCAGGGTTGAAGACGCGGTCAACGCCGAATCCCAGCGCAAAAGCCACGAATGGCAGCTTGCCTTCGTCGATGAAGTTCCAGATGGCGCCCGCGATGGTCAGACCGGCAAGCAAGCCGGCGCCGACACCGCAGGTGATACCAAGGATACCCGCACCGACATAGCCAGTCACCGATCCGTAGACCAGGTAACCGGCATAGGCGCTTCCAGCCAGCGTGATCGGGTAGGACAAGCCAACGGTTGCCTTGCCGACCCAGCTGTCCTTCTTCTCGCCCAGCACTTTCGTCCAGGCGCTACCCGAGCCGGGAAGCACCGAACTGATGCTGCGCACCAGTCCGCCGAACACCTTGTCGGCGTACTTTTTGGACACCTCGCGAATGGCGTCCCAGGCGAGCTCTGCACCCTTGAACGCCGGCTTCACCGGGAACAAATAGAAGAGCGGCCATGCGTAGCAGTAGGTCGCGAACCAAGCCAGGACACCAGAGCCGACCCAGGCGGCAGTGTGCCATTCCAGCACCCAGCCCAGGTAATGACCGGTGCTGCCAGCAGCCGCGAGGCCGAGGAGCGCACCGATAGCGGCACGGCAACCACCTTCCCAGCCGCTGTAAACGTCCTTGCTGAGTTCGCGCCGCAGTTCATTGAGGATCATGATCGGCGTGACGAACACCATGAGAATGGCGTTGCCGATTGCCTTGAGGAGGTTGACGAAACGATTTCCGCCACCATTGTTCGGGGAATCACTGTTTGTGCTCATACAAGAGTCCTCTCAGCCCGCACAAGCGTCAACAACCCAACGTCGCTATTGGGTCGAAGAACTTGTTTGAGCAGAAGTGTGTGTGAAAATAAGAAGCTTTCTTTTCCCCCCGCCGAACTTACCCTTCCGACTCACACATCGGAACAAGTAATTCGATTTGTCTTCGAAAAGCGTTAGGGCTGCTTTGTTCGGGGGTTCTGTACTGGGGGGGAAAAGGCGACATCTCAGCCTAGCGATGCTGAGATGTGGTTATCAAGCGATTGCTTGCGATATATAAACTTCAAAGAGATCTGATTCTGATCTCTTACATCCCCCTGCTGACGGGTGGAGACCCGGACTAGCGGGCCAGCCCCGGGTCTGGCGGTCAGGGGAGGGAGTAATAAATGAACTGCGATTAAACAAGATCGGGCTTGCTCAACTAGCGCGCTGTGTCAGGAAAGCTCAGTCCTGCTAACTCAGATAAGAGTGGTATTGCGCTGCAGCGATTCATGTCACCAATACCGCTAGCGGAGCTCGATTCGTGTTTAACAAAATTAGACGTGTCTCGAATTTAGGGTGTTCGCCTCATGAACATGGGAATTAGAGTCGCTGGAGAAGCTGTATTTAATAAGCCTGGAGCTGCGCGTGCTGGATATTCATGCTCAGTAATTGCTAGTTCGTAAGGGCAAGTTTTTTCACCCCCCAAGAAATTCAGTTCAACACATCGCAGCAGAAGTAATCAAAACAATCGGTCCCGTTGCTCAGAGTTCGCCTATCTGAACAGCAGGACAGGCATTCGCGCATTCGTTCGGGCAGCGCCGAAATGCCTTTTCATCCAATGCTCGAACAGAAGGGAAGTATCGCTTGAAGGCGAACTCTAACGCTCTATACCTGGCTGCATTGAAACCCCAGGAGAGCTTCATCACGAAAATACTGAAGTCCATCTGGCTTCTGGCTGGCTTAACTATGTTGGTCGGCTTTGCATTTGCCGAACCATGGAGCGCGCAGCTGTTCCAGTGGATGGTCGCTAAGGGAACCCCGCAGTGGATCGTCTCATTTGCGCTGACACCACTGGTGATGGCAGTACGCGCTGTTGTCGCAGTCGAGGCTGTCGGATACGCTTACCATCGATTCTGCCAGCACCTCGGTTTCCTCACGCGACGTGCGCAGGCATTTCGCCGCAATCAGCGCTTCCATTGGATACACCACATGGTCATCTATCCAGTCGGACGGCGTTATCGCATGGGCAAGAAATACGTAAGCGCAGAAAAAGGATTTGCGCTTAGCTGGGTAGTCCCCACGGTACTCGGTCTGGGCCTGTTCCTGTCGTTCTATGGCTTGAATCTCGGCACCTTGTTCTTCGTTCTGTTCGTTTCGCTCCACGGTTATCTGGTGCTGGGAATTGTGCATGAACGATTCCACCTGGTCGAGCACTCCTGGGTTGATTCCCCTTACTACAAGTGGCTCGAGGACATCCACATCCTCCATCACTGGGATCAACGCTACAACTACACCATCGTTCATCCGGCGATGGATATGATCTTCGGCACCTACATGGATCCCAGGCGTCATGCCAGAGAGCTGGAATTGGCGCTGAAGGACGAAGAGCTTAGCGCGTCGGATTTGATCAACTGGCGGTATCTGCTGACTGAAGCATCGCCGGCTGAATATGCCGCATTCGTCTCCACCGCCAGAAACAATCCCAAGCTGCGAGGCAAGGTTTTGTTGCTGGATGGTGTCTTGCAAGACCGGCTGAGCCTTGTTCCTGGCGACAAGCAAGCCGCGGATCTGCACCAGCGCGCCGTTGACTTGCTGGCCGCGTGCAAGCAAAAGACATCGTAACTGTCTGTTGGTGAGGAGAAGCAAGGGGACTCTTATTCGGTCTCTTTGCTCCTCCTCATTTTTGCCCTGGTCTATTCATCCATATAGTTATCGGACTCATGGCAGCTAAGATGGGCTGTACCCAATCTAGTAGACACGGGCTAGACGAGGATCGCTCCGAAAAGTAAAATCAGGAGGAGCACCATGGCTAGAAAGAAAGAGCGGATCATTTTTCATTCTGAATATCAGGAAAAGGCAG
>JBIKOL010000046.1:0-51411 GCA_044358055.1 Obscuribacteraceae bacterium (SeqCode) | reverse complement strand
GATTCTACGAAATCAGGTTCCAATGAAACCCGCATTCATTTAGAAAAATGTGCCCAAAAGCCAATCGTAGAGATCGTTTTGGCTTAACTTAACGGTATTGGGCTGCCAGCCGGCTTATACTCCGGCGCGATCGATCGATTCCTTTAGGTAGAAGCCGCCAAGATGGCGGCGATCCCAGGGCTTCGCTTCCTAACATCGGATCTCTATTGCGGGCGGGACGCCCGCGATCCCGGGGCTTACGCGATCCGGATGCTTACGCGATCCGGATGCTTACGCGATCCGGATGCTTACGTGATTTCGCCTGTCCGCGATTTTAGTTTACCTGTTTGACGCGACCGACCCAGTATTTTTCGCGGAGTTCTTTTTTGTAGATTTTACCGGAGCCCGTTTTCGGCAGCTCTTCGGCAAATTCAATACTGCTAGGAGCCTTGTATTTTGCAAGGCGTTCTCGCACGAAAGTAATCAGATGCTCTTCATCAACCTTGTGCTCTGGCTTTAACACAACCACGGCGTGAACAGCTTCACCCCAGCGTTCATCCGGAATGCCGAAAACAGCACATTCAGCTACTGCCGGATGTTCGTAGAGAGCATACTCTACCTCGGTCGAAAAGACGTTCTCGCCACCGGTGATAATCATGTCTTTCTTGCGATCGACAATATTGATGTAACCGTATTCATCAACAACAGCTAAATCGCCTGTGTGTATCCAGTGATTTCTAATGGTATGCGCTGTAGCTTCTGTTTGCTTCCAGTAGCCTCTCGTAACGGTCGGTCCGCGCGCAATAATTTCGCCGACATCCTTGTTATTCCACGTTACTTCTTTTCCATCCGGATGCACCACCTTCACTTCCGCGCCTAGATATGGGCGTCCTGTGCGGCTTCGTATGTCAATTAGTTTGTCTTCAGGCCATGAAAGATGTTCTTGCTTGGGAATGCTCATAGTCAGAAATGGACTCGTTTCCGTCATCCCATAAATCTGCACATATTCGCAAGAGAAGGTTCGCATTGCTTTCTTCACCAGCTCGGGCGCGATTGGCGACCCTCCCGTAATAATCAGGCGCAGTGAAGGATATTTGAAATGCTCGACGATGGGATCGTTCAACATTGAGTTCAACATTGTTGGTACGAGAACCGTGCCAGTGACTTTTTCTTCGCTTATGACCTTCAAAACATGATGGCTGTTGAAGTGCGGCACAAACACATGCTTTCCGCCGACCCAGGTAATGGCGAAAATGGACCACGCGTCTGCAAGGTGAAAAAGAGGTGCTGCGTGAATCCAGGTATCTTTGTCGTTGAACTTCAGCTCTGCCACCGCCGCCAGTGCATTCACTGCAACGTTCTCATGGCTTAGCATTACACCCTTAGGACGTCCAGTGGTGCCGCTCGTGTAGTAGAGCTGCGCGAGATCATCTCCACCGAGATAAGGCAAATCGAGATCAGCAAAGGTACATTTATGATTGAGCAAGTCCTCATAATCGTGCTGCTCACTCTGCCGGTCTTGCTCATTGGGGCGCATGTGCTTTTCGCCAATCCAGACGACATGCCTGAGTCCGAGGCAATTCGGCAATAACTCGAGTCCCTGTTTCCAGAACTCGGTGTGGCAGAAAAACAGTTCGGCATCCGAATCGGCGATTATATCCACCAGTTCATCAGAGGCAAGCCTGTAATTCAACGGCACCAGAATGATTCCGGTAATGGCACAGGCGAAATAGGCTTCCATGTATTCATGTGTGTTAGGGCTGCTAATCGCAACTGTTGAACCGCGTTGTAAGCCGAAGTCCTTCAGGCTCTTCGCCAGAGAGGCGACCCGTTGCCCAAATTGCCTGTAGGTGAAGCGTTTTTCGCCGTCGACGAGAGCTTCTTTGTCTGGAAAAAGAGATAACGCTTGATTTAGAGATAGCCAAAGATTCATTTCTTGAAATCCGGAAATGGTGGAAAGTGTCTGAGCCTGTTATTGTAATGAGATTGTTATCGTCTTTGTTGCAGTTGGCGTTTCTTGGCAAGTCTCTTTCGCTTTAAAGCCTTTAAGCACCATTCAGCACAACTGGTAGAGCATGACATGCTTTCATGGAATCTGGAATCTAACTAGATGAAGTTAATTGTAGGGCTAACAGTCTCATGTCTGGCAATGAATGCGATTTCATTAGCTCCCAGTTCGGCCAGATTTGCTCAGCGGCAAACGCGTCAGGTGCCCATTAGTCGACTTTTGAAAAATCTCGAAGCTCAGCGCGAGGATGCGATGGGCGCGACGGACAAAGCTATGGTCGATTTTCGCCTTGGTCGCTTGCATGCTATGGCGTACGCGCAGAATACCGAGTCCGCCCCGTGTGACGCAGGTGCATTGCCGGGCTCAAGATATGAGTTACCTGATTTTGGAAACACTCCAGATCATCTGCAGTTTACTGCTGGCGACAAGAAAAAAAAATCGCCTTCGGCACAGGAGCATTTGAAAGCAGCAATCAACTATTTGCAGACAGCCGTAAAGAAAGACCCTGGACTGCTCAGTGCGAAGCTTGGTCTTGCCTGGTGTATCGACCAATCTGGAGATAAAAACAAAGCCCGCTTGCTTTATCGAGAGATATTCACTGAAGCATACAAAGCTGAGTGTGACTCTAAAGGCGGAATGTATTCCTGGTCGATTGCTGTGGAGACGGCCAATTATTTGAAGCCCTTGCTTGACCCAGTGAGGGATAAAGCTGAGCTGGATCTTGTCGATTCTCAGGTTAAGGAGTTGAATAAACTGCCCAGGATGATAACACCAATTGCGGTATCACTCTCTGCAGGAGCAGATTTGAAAGAGGTCATCCAGAATAAGGCGGTTGAGTTTGATCTTGACGGCTTCGGCAAGAGAAAATACCAGCAATGGATTTCACCGAAAGCCGCATGGCTAGTGCTTGATAGCGATGGGCGGGGATTCATCGATTCTGGTCTCAAATTAATAGGACAATCTAGCTTCTGGATCTTTTGGAATAACGGATATGAAGTCTTGAAAGCTCTAGATGACAATCATGATGGCAAGCTGACAGGAGCAGAGCTAAACGGAATCGCACTCTGGCAGGACTTGAATTGCAATGGCATAAGCGAAAAGAATGAAGTTAGGTCGCTCGTTCAATATGGCATCACTGCAATCAGCACGCGCGCGACAAAACATTCTTCAAGTATATTGTGGAATGAATCCGGAGTCTCGATGCGCAATAGAAAAACGCTACCTACCTTCGATCTCGTGCTCGGCTCCGCTTTAAATCCAAGCATTGCTCCACCCGCAAAAGCTCCAATGCCGCTAAAGTCAATAGCGCACTAGCCGGTAGATGTAGCTATTCCTGGGAGCACGCGTCGCTGCTTCAACCCGCATTTACTGCGTTCGCTCGGGTCCCCATTCAGCAGCTAGCTGCCTTCCAGGCGGCATTTTACTCCGGCTTTTTCGCTTCTACTGGAGCAGGCTGAGCCGCGCCATAGAAAACCTGTATCGTCTTTTTGTCGCGTTCAGATAAGTTAGGGGTGGACATGCTTGTGTTGGCGAAATACATAACGTCCTTCGGATCTGTGCTATGACCGCCAATTCCCAGTGCGTGACCAATTTCGTGGAGTGCGGTCTGTTTGATTTTATCGCGCTCAAGCGCCTGCTGAGGATTCAACGGTGAGCGAGTAAGCATGGTGATTTCAGCCTTTTGCAAATCGCCCTCTACTTTCCACGACAGGTGTGTATCCCCCTGTTCGGCGCTATTCCTCAGTTTGCGAGGATCATTTGTCCAGGTGCAAGTTATTTTTGCATTCTTTGGGTCGTCCACGAATTTAAAACTCAGCGATCCTTTGGACGCGTCTGCCCATTCTTGAAAGGCGTTCTTCAACATTTGAGTGAATTCGGGCGACCAGTATTCAACACCTTCTCCAGATTCTATGCAAACAGTAATCGGCATCTCGGCATTATTCCATTTGTGTCTTTCACCGTCGCTGGTGCGCACAGCATGGAGATAATTGTCCGTTTGAATAGGCTCATCCTGAGCTAGTTTTCCCTGTCTCTTCAGCTCTTTCTCGACTGTCATCGACTGATTTTTCATTGCAGCGAAATTCGGACTATCAGGAAATCGTTTCAAAAACTCATTGCTGGCATTCAGCGAGTCGATTAGCTGTCCCATCGCACCATAGGCATTTGCCATTCCAGTCCAGGCATTCTCTTCTTTGGGGTTCAGCACCGCTACCTTTTGATAATAAGGAATAGCTTCCTTCGGCTTGCCAACTTTTACCAGTGTCAAGGCGTAATTGAGCATTATGTCTGGGTCGTCATTAACCACCTGAACGACTTTAGCCATCACTGGTTCAGCTTTGGCGAATTCTCCCGCGCGCAGCATCTCTACTGCATCACGAGCAGCATTGATGGCATCGTAATATTCCTTGCTAACCGTACGCCCGTTGTATGTGAATTGTTCTGCTTGAGCGGGCAGCCCTGAAGCATATGAAAAGCTCAGAACCAATAGCACAAGCGCAGAGATGACGCCAGTTCTGCCCCGAAAATTGAAAGTCAGCATAGAACTCATGTCCGTTGAACCAACAACTGGAGCATAACAAAATTACGGATGGCTCCGCAAAGTATTGAATCTACTCTGAAGCCTTGCTCATGCTAAGTTTTGGCTAAACGGGCATACTTTTACCTGCATATTCAGTGCTCTGCTGGATGAAAAGAGCAGGCGCCCCGAGTGCATTTGCCGGCTTAAGCCGGCTTTTACGAAACGATCACGGCTTAAACACAAGCGGAGGAAGCGATGAGATTACATTTCATCAATGGCGAATTTACAAGAGGCAAGTCCACAGAGTCGATTGAAGTCCGCAATCCCGCAAATGAAGAAGTGATTGACTCAATTCCGCGAGGTACTCCGGAAGATGCACTGCTTGCAATTGAAGTTGCGAACAAAGCCTTCGACGCGTGGCGCAAAACATCAGCGAATGTGCGTGCCACCATGATGCATGACGCTGCTGCGAAAATGCGCCAGCACAAAGATCAGATCATTCATTTATTGACGCTCGAGCAGGGTAAGCCAATTCCGGAAAATGAAGAGGAATTCGAATGGCTGACAAATACTTTCGATTATTACGCTGAACTTGGGAGGCATGAGCGTGGGCGCGTTCTACCTTCCGGCGAATATTCACAACTCAATCTTGTATTGAAAGAACCTTATGGAGTTGCCGCTTGCATTATTCCGTGGAATTATCCGCTTTTGTTGATGGCATGGAAAGTGGCGCCGGCGCTTGCTGCTGGCAATACTGTAATCATCAAACCCAGTGAAATTACACCGCTTTCCACACTTTATCTTGCAGAAAATTGTTGGGATCATTTCCCTGCCGGTGTGATCAATATTTTGAATGGAACCGGTAAAGAAGTAGCTGAGCCCATGGTTGTGGACAAGCGTGTTCCAATCATTGCGTTCACAGGCAGCCTCGCTACAGGTCAAAGAATCGCCAGCCTCGCTGCGCCCATGATGAAGAAATTGCACCTGGAACTTGGTGGGAAGGATGCATTTGTTATTGCTGAAGATGCGGATCCTGAGCTGGCTGCTCATGCACTTGCATATGCCGGTCTGACGAATTGTGGGCAAGTTTGCACATCGTCAGAGCGTATTTATTTACCGAAGAAAAAGTTTTCCGATTACTCCGATGCGCTTGTTTCGCTGGTTAAGACTTTGAGAATCGGCCCCGGGACAGAGGAAGGCACAGACATTGGACCGATGATTGGTGATACGTACAGAGGAAAGATCGAGGATCACGTAAAAGATGCAGTTTCCGCTGGTGCAAAAGTGCTCGTGGGCGGCAAGCGCCCCTCTCAATTCAAAAAGGGCTACTTCTACGAACCAACGGTTCTTTCCAACGTAAGCCACTCAATGAAAGTTATGAGCGAAGAAACATTCGGACCGGTATTACCCTTGATGCCATACGATTCTTTCGAAGAAGCAATTAACTTCACCAACAGCTGTGACTACGGTCTCGGTGCTTGCTTGATGACGAGCGATCCGCTAAAAGCCAAGCTCTTCTTCGAAGAAGTAAAAGCCGGTACAGTATGGATCAACGATCCTCTCACTGATAACTACGCAGGTCCATTCGGTGGCATGAAACTATCCGGCGGCGCGCGCGAGCTCGGGCAGGAAGGTCTCGATCAATTCCGCGAAACCAAACACGTTCACTGGGAGTTTGCCGCCAACAAGAAGTCGTGGTGGTACCCGTACTGATTCGTGCAGTAAAATAGATGTAGCTTGCCTGCCAGAGGTCCTTCTGATGTCCACACCTGCTGAGAATCTGCGAATTAGCGTTCAGCAGTATCTTCAATCGGAAGAGCTGTCCAATGTTCGCCACGAGTACGTGGAAGGCCAGGTATTTGCTATGGTAGGCGCCACGGAAGCGCATAACATCATAGCAATGAACATTCATGCTATTTTGCGAGCGCATTTGAAAGGGTCAAACTGCACTGCATTCATAGGTGATATGAAGGTGAGAGTTGATGCTATGGATGCGTTCTATTACCCAGACGTTATGGTCACCTGTGAGCCATACAATGCGAAAAGCTCGTTCAAATCCGCTCCAGTTTTATTGGTCGAAGTCTTGTCTCCATCTACCTCCGATATAGATCGCAGAGAAAAAATGGCCGCATACAAGAAACTGACGAGCGCCCAGGAGTATGTAATCATCTATCAAGACGAGCAGCTCATTGAGAGATATCAAAAAAGCTCCCAGGGTGAGTGGATTCTACAAAAGATTACGGCGCCGGAATCTTTGCAGATCAAATCGCTGCCTGGCGGCACTTTGACTTTGAGTCTAGAACAAATCTACGAAGGCGTGTTTTAGATGTTTTAGACCTATTGCACAATTATTCCAGGGTTTGCAGCTAGTTTCTTGGCTCTTGCTGCGGATTCTACGCCGGCTGTAATGGCGCATTCGATTGCGGGCCAGCCATAGTAGCTGCTGTGGCATAGTGAATAGGCGTTCGATGCTTGCAGTGCTTGAATCTTTGCCAATCGCGCGTAGTGCCCTGGTCCGGCGATTGCGAGGGCATGACCCCAGCGAGTCATTACTACTTCGTCGATCGCTCCGAGAAATCCCGGCACCAGCTTCTCCATTTGTTTCACTACAGCCGAAGCCATTTCCGCACGATTATCCGGCATCATGAACATTGCGCGGCCTTCAATTCCATTGGCATAGGGTTGATAAACCGTAAGAACGGATCCCATTTCGGGCTTATAAGTATTCGTCTTCATGTACGGAGTTTCCGCAACCGTGATGTCGGCAAATGTGTATGGCGTGCCAACGAAACAATCGTATGTGCCTTTGAAGAGTTTATGTTTCATCAACATATTAGCCACTAAATACGAGCAATATTTGAAACCAAATAATTGAGCCTTTTGCATATCAGGTATGTGGTGGAGTAAGCGCGATGCCACCAGAGCCGGTGTCGCAACTATAACGTGCTTGCAATCGACTCTGTGTGTGGAGCCGTCGGCAAGGCTGTAAACAACGGATGCGCCGCCCTCGTCCTTTACTTCGATTTTCCAGACAAATGCGTTCTTCTGGCAGCGATTCGCGCCTGCGGATTCCATTTTATTTCCGAGCGCTTTGCCGACCGCAGAGTTGCCACCTTTGAATACGTGAGTTGTTGAAATAAGATCTTGCAGCAGTCCGTATCCCGCTAGAGTGGAAAGCAGTTCTAGTCCGCCTCCGAAGGAAGAACGGAGGAATGAATTGAGTACGGAGAGAAAGTCTTTGCTGTAGCCGGTCATACTTGAAAGCAATGGCGTTGAATCAAGTTTGCCGAGAGCGCCGGTCGAGTATTGCACCAGATTTGGCACTTCAGGCAATCCGTCCCAGACGGGCTCGCATTGCTTTATCAAACGATTGAGTTCTTTATAGAATGGCTGCTCGCCTTTTATCCCGACAAACCATTCGTTTTGATAATTAAATTGATTGCGCTCTGGCGGTAATTCAACAGGATTTTCTAAAGAAAGCGCGGAGTAAAGGTCGCCGAAAATTCCGTCGGTTGGACCGATATAAGCTGCACCAATTGAGTATGCAATTCCGTTGTATGAAGAGCCTCTTGAATGTCCGCCCAGATCGGAATACTGTTCGAGGACGAGGGTGTCGTGGTCTTTGAGGTAGAACGCAGCCGTCATTCCTGCGATGCCTCCACCAACGATAACGAAATCAACTTTTCTTTCGGCTTTTTCTGGAAGCTCCGGGAATTCGCCTGCGCGGAGTTTATGACCCAGAGTGAAATCGTCACCGGTCCATTGGCTTACTTTGTATTTTGCCGCGGGAGCGCTGCCGGCAACGGTTTTTGCTGTACCAGTTTTTGCCGCCGGTTTATCCTGCGCAGCAAAAACATCTGTTCCGAAATACTGACAACCAAGCAGAATTCCCAGCGATTTAAGGAAATTGCGCCTTGACTCATGATCACTATTTGACGTCATACACCCACCCTGCACTTTTGCCAATGATCATATCTCATCATTTGATTAGACGCCTTTCAGTGAATCTATTCGCATGGATACCTCCTCTGGAGAGCGAAGCCTCCGGGATCGCGGGCGTCTCGCCCGCTGTCTTTTTAGGAAACCTCCTCAAGTATCGGCTTAAGAGCGGGCGGGACGCCCGCGATCCCGGGGTGTAATTCCTTCTTCGTCATGACTGGCGGCCTCTATTTCCTATAACAATATGAATGCCACGTGATCGGTAATTCTCCGGCGGTAGAATACAGACCTACGGCGCGAGCGCCTGCACTGTTTTATTCTGAAAGGTGAACAGGATGGTTACTGAATTGAAAACTAATGACAAGACTCAAGAGCTGCTGAACCAAGAGAAGAAAATCAAAGAGGGTGGCGCTCCCAAATATCATAAGAAGTTGCAAGAAGAAGGCAAACTCTTCGCTCGCGAACGCCTTCGCCTCCTGTTGGACCCAGGCTTCGAAATCGAAGACGGGCTTTTTGCAAACTGTCTCGAAGCTGATCTTCCAGCCGATGGCGTCGTAACCGGTGTTGGCAAAATCAACGGCCGCCCGGTTTGCTTCATGGCGAATGATTCCACTGTTAAAGCTGGATCATGGGGTTGGAGAACGGTCGAGAAAATCATTCGCATTCAAGAAACTGCGATGAAAATGCGAGTTCCGTTGATCTATCTTGTTGACTCTGCTGGTGCACGCATCACCGACCAGATCGAAATGTTCCCTGGTCGCCGTGGTGCAGGAAAAATCTTCTACAACCAGGTTCAGCTTTCTGGTTTCATTCCACAAATCTGCTTGTTGTTTGGACCGTCAGCCGCAGGTGGTGCATACATTCCCGCATTCTGCGACATCGTTATCATGAACGAAGGCAAAGCGTCGATGTATCTCGGTTCACCAAGAATGGCTGAGATGGTTATCGGCGAGAAAGTTACGCTTGAAGAAATGGGCGGCGCACGCATGCACTGCTCAGTCAGCGGATGCGGAGATATTCTCGTTAAGTCTGAAGAAGAAGCAATCAAACTCTGCCGCGACTACCTTACGTTCATGCCGCAAAATTGCGATGAACAGCCGGCTACAAAGCCTGGTGTTGAACCAAAGCAAATCGAAAAAACAATCGAACAAATCGTTCCTGAAAAAGAAAACGTGCCATTCGATATGTATCAAGTAATTGATAAATTGATCGACGATGGATCATTTTTTGAAATCAAGAAATTGTTCGCTCCTGAGATGATCACCGGCCTGGCCCGCATTGGCGGACGCGTCGTCGGTATTCTTGCTAATCAGCCCAAAGTGAAAGGTGGCGTTCTTTTTGTAGATTCTGCAGACAAGAGTGCGCGCTTTATGTGGTTGTGCAATGCGTTCAACATTCCATTGTTGTTCCTTGCAGACGTTCCTGGCTTTATGATTGGAACTAAAGTCGAACGCGCAGGAATCATTCGCGCTGGTGCAAAAATGATTTCAGCAATGTCTTCTGCTGATGTGCCGAAGATTTCGGTTGTGATCCGCAAAGCTTACGGAGCAGGTCTCTATGCAATGTGCGGACCAGCCTTTGAGCCCGATGCATGTCTGGCGCTGCCGACTGCATGTATCGCAGTTATGGGTCCGGAAGCCGCAGTCAATGCGGTGTATTACAACAAGATCATGGAACTGCCTGAGTCGGAGCGTCCAGCTTTCGTTGAGCAAAAGCGCAATGAATATCGCGATGATGTTGATATTCACCGTCTTGCCTCCGAGCTCATCATTGACGGGCTCGTTGCTGGTAGCCAGTTGCGTCAGGAGCTGATTAATCGCTTCAACTCTTTGAGTGACAAGCGCATGACTATGCTCAAGAAGAAGCAGGGCGTTCTGCCTGTGTAATTCCACATAAATAGATTGAATAAGGGCGGTGTGTGAAAGCGCACCGCCCTTAAATGTTGCAAATTATTCATGCAATTCCCTGCAAGCGAGCCTCTGTACTTGCCCTTGCCAGGCGCGTTTGCGCGTTATTTCACGAAAATTGCACAAAGCTGATTGTTAGCATCTAATCTTCCCGCGTATTTTCCACAGTGACGGACCGAATTAGGGAGGCTAATATTCAACTACGTTGGTTAAACGAATTGGCGTATGGCGGGGGAATGTTATATCGAAATCCAGCAATGCTGGAGCACAAAATGCACTCGATTGGCATTTGCCTCTGGATCTTCTAGCAATTTACTGTGAATGATGGCTTTGGCGAGCCGTCGCTGGAAAGAAACCGGAAAAGAAAAATGGGCGAAAAGAAAAAGCAGGGACAAAATTTTGCAGCGACCCGAATCTGGATGAAACCGGATGATGAGCCGCTAGATTCATTGGATGAGATCCAATCGTTTGCTCCGCTGCCGGAGGGCATACTCAATTTTGAGGTGCCGAAGGAATGCGACGAGGAAAAGATCGTTGGGGCAATTTTGGCACAGCACAGTCCTCATTTATTTGTTTAATCCGAAGCGGGCTGAATGCTCGCGATCAAGGGGTGTCCGCAATATCATTTGCGGATCCTTTTTGTTTTAGAAGCCGGGCGCTCCCGGGGATTTGCTTTATTTGCCGCTGGCGGTTTTGGTGGAGCCGTTGACCGGTTTGCCTGAGGTGTCATAGACCAGGGTTTGGGCGAATGGTTCTAGTTGCTTTTCGATTTTGGCTGCGTCACCAACTACTGTGACCACCATGTTGTCGTAGTCGATGTATTTGCGGGCCACGCGTTGTACATCAGCTGGGGTGACTGCCATAATCTTTTGACCGTAAGTTTCCAGATAATCGGCCGGCAGTTTGTAGAGCTCCGCCTCGAGCAGTCTGGCTGAGAGTCCAGATTGCGTCTCCAGACCGAGTTGGAATGCACCGACCAGGTAATTTTTTGTCGATGCCAGTTCTTTTTCCGATGGTTCGAGATTGCGCATCCGCTCCATTTCGTAAAGAAACTCTTGCAGCGCTGGCGCAGTCACATCGGTACGAACTTCGGCCTCTGCGGCAAAAGAGCCTGGCTCACGCTGTGGATTTACGCGGGAGTAAGCTCCGTAGGTGTAGCCTTTGCTTTCACGAATGTTTGTGAACAGGCGAGAAGTCGCAGCACCACCGAGAATCTGGTTTGCCACCGTCATCGCGTATATATCGGGATCTGTCTTTTTGATTCCGACGTTACCGAGTTTGATTCTGGATTGAACTGAACCCGGACGATCCACCAAATAGATTTTGCGACCTATCTGGCGTGGCAATGCTGCTTCTACAGGCTTCGCTTCTGTAGCGGATTTCCATGTACCGAGGTATTTTTCAATAAGCCCTTTCATTTCAGCAGCTTTGAAATCACCAACGACAACAATGTCTGTGTCGTTAGGCAAATAATTCTTCTTGTGGAACTCGAGCAAATCTTTTCTGCTTACTTTCTCGACCGTTTCTGGCTTCGGTGCAACCAGTGAATAAGGATGATTTCCAAAGACGACCTTTGCGAATCGCTCATTGCCAAGGAAATCAGGCTTACTGCGGCTCATGATCAGTTCTTGAATCAAATTGGTTTTCTTGAGTTTCAGTTCTTCTTCTGGGAAACTCGGGTGTTCGAGTATGTCGGCAAGCGTTGCAAGCAATCGCTCGTTGTATTGTGAAAGAGCAGATGCGTTTATCAGCGCGAAGTCTGGTCCTGCGCTTGCGCTGAAGGCGCCGCCGATGAAGTCGATTTCTTCTGCTAACTCTTTGCTATTGTGTTTCTCTGTACCTTCTGAAAGCATCGTAGTGACCAGCTGAGAAAGCCCTTCCATCGAGGTTGGGTTGTATACCGAGCCGGCTTTGATGCCACAGGCTATTGTCGTAAACGGTACGCGGTGATCTTCCAATAATTCAACTGTAAGACCATTTGCCAATTTGTATTTTTCTGTTTTTGCAAGCTTGAATTCTCGCGGAGCAGGCAGCTTAGGTGCTTGCTTGCGCCACTCCTCTGTGCTGTTGGGCGAGGTTTGGCTTGCATCAGCTACATCGCTCGGGGCAGCTGCGAATCCACCGGGGGCAATGGAGAGCGCCACCGAGAATGATACCATCGAGCTAATTATCAGTTTTTGTTGGACGTTCATTTTGAATTAATTCCTTCGAATCGTTTGGGATATCGAAGCCGGCGAGCCGCCGGCGCTCCCGGGTTAGGATTTGGCTGCTTTCGGTTTTTCACCAGGTTCTACATCAATCAATGTGTATGAGTCTTTGCCGAAATATTTTTGTGCAACACGTTGCACATCGGCGGGCGTAACTTTCATTAGTGAGTCAATGTCTTGATCAAGACTTTTGGGATCTCCGAAGAAAGATGCATATTCTGCCAGCAATTCTGCTCTGCCAAGGCTCGTCTGCAAGCTTGTATAGCTGCGTCCCGCGAAGAAATTCCGCAAAATTTGGTTGCGCGCTTTCTCAAGTTCTTGCTCTGCAACTGGAGTCGTTTTCAGTTTATCCATTTCGGACCAGAAAATATTTTTGACCTTGTCTGCCGAGTTCTGGGGCTTGTAAACAATGAATGCTTCAAATGCTCCGGGACCGCGGCGTTCATCCATAGATGCCTCAGCTTTAATCGCAACCTGATCGCCTTTAACCATTCGTTGAAAGAGTCGCGATGATTCGCCGGCTGACAATATCTTTTCTGTAATCAGCAAGGGGTAATAATCAACATCGCGTTTGGGAGGTATCTTCCAGCCAATCCAGAACGCCGGCAATTGGGCGTGCTGGTCGAGCATTTTTTCTTCTTTCGGACTTGTTTGCTGCGGCTCCGCGAAGTCATTTCGGACCGGAATTGGCACTGCAGGAATTGAGGCGAAATATTTTTCCACAAGCTTTTTCATTTCATCGGCTTTGAAATCACCGACAATCGCCATTACTGCATTGTTGGGAGCATAGTACGTTTTGAAGAATTGCTTGATGTCATCTACTGATGAGGCATCAAGATCTTCAAATGATCCAATGACGGCGTGGGAATTTGACCAGTTGTCGAAAAGCTTCTCGTCAAGCCGCAAGTTCGCTGGAATGTAAGGCTGGTTGTCAATGCGAGAGCGCTTCTCTTCCTTTACTGTCTCAAGTTGATTTTGAAAATTCTGCGGCGTAACTTTGAGAGAACGCATACGATCGGATTCGAGCCACAAACACAATTCCATTTGATTGCTCGGTACTTTCTCATAATAGTTCGTAAAATCGGAGTGAGTGGAGGCGTTCAAACTTCCGCCGGCTCCCTCAATGTACTTCATATGCTCCATCTTGCCAACGTTGTCGGAGCCCTGGAACATCATGTGTTCAAAGAAATGAGCAAAGCCTGAGCGCCCTTTGCGCTCGTCTCTTGCGCCCACATCATAGACAATTGCAATTGCAGCCACCGGTGCGCTGTGGTCTTCTGATAAGAGCACGCGAAGACCATTGCTGAGCTTAAAGTCGCTTGTAACTGGTATCAGTGGTTTTGGAATCTCAGCAGAAACCTGTATCTGACTTTGACAGAGCACAGTCAGAGTCAGCGACACAAGCAGAGTGCGCATAATTGACAAGCGCGGTTTTTTAGAATTCTTCCTCATCGTCATCCCCAAGATTGACAGCGGTCCAGAAGATCGCCACTACCAAAATTGAAAGGATAGCAGACCCGAAGGCAATACGCTCGGGAACGCCATAGCGGGTCATTAGCAGAAAGACTGACAAGGACAGAACCAGCCCGAGAAAGGCAACGCACTGGTTTAAGGTGATTTTCGGAGCAAACATGGTCCAGTACCGATATTTAGCCATCCTCAGTATAGGCCTGGCTTTCCTCGGCGCAAATGGTGGAATCCGCATTACAGATCTGACTATGTAAATCTGGCGCCTTCCAGGGCATCGCCCATATCGAGTTTGGCTGGATCGGGCAAGAGTTCGCAGAAGCGAATCAGAAGCCGTTGAAGCTTTTCCAGATTCCCGCCGAATACTTTCATGACTTCGGCATGGGAAACAGGTTCTACCGAGCCCACAAGGCCTGAATCATAATCAGTAATCAGCGAAATGTTCACTACTCCCATGCTCAACTCGCGGCAAAGATGCGCCTCGGGGTACTGCGTCATGTTTATCACTTCCCAGCCCATTGAAGTAAACCATTTCGATTCTGCTTTTGTTGAGAAACGTGGACCCTGAATTACGACGACGGTTCCTTTTTCGTGAACTTTTATTTTGCATTCTTTTGCGGCTTGAATAGCCAGCTGCCGCAACTGCTCGTTGTAGGGATCTGCAGCAGACACGTGTGTTGAAATCGGACCGTCGTAGAAGGTATCAATGCGGCTATTGGTGCGGTCTACGTATTGATCGCAGACAACAAAATCACCGGGTTCAACATGCGTTTGTAAGCTGCCTGCCGCGCACGGAGAGATGATAACTTTGACTCCAAGTGACTTCATGGCGTAAGCATTGGCGCGATAGTTGATTTTGTGAGGCGGAATCGTATGGTGGACGCCATGTCTCGGCAAAAATGCTACTTTCTTTCCGCCCAGAGTTCCGAGCATAACTTTGTCACTGGGCGCGCCATACGGCGTTTCGACCGTGCGCTCTTCAGCGTTGTCCAGCAATTTGTAAAACCCAGAACCGCCGAAGATGCCGATATCAGCCGCTGTTTTGTCCACTGCAGATACTCCCGATTCCAGTAAAAACACCCATATTAACACCCTGAAAACCCGCGAAAATTCATCGGGTGTCTAAATAAATTGTTCACTGGGTACATAGACAGAGGTTTCCCGGCGATTGGCGGTCTTAGCAGCTCCTTTGTTATGATGCTTCTAAGATTAGCCGAAAAGCTATTTATCTAAGACACTCCTGGACATTACCGACCATATTTGATGACCTCTTTAGAAAACCCTCTAAGTCACTCTTCTAGGAAGCAATTAGTCACATGCGCAAACAACTCCGCTTAAAAGTCTTACTCGGTCTTTCAGTTGCATTCTCATTCACTCTCGGCGGAGCCAATCTCGTATCAAGCGCAGATGACACCACGCCGTCGCACGGACACAGCGGGCGCTTGATTGCGCAAAATTCCGTTGTGAAGCCCGAAACGCTTTATCACAGAGTTTGGGAAATCATTCAGCGCGAATATTACGACCAGAATTTCAATAATCAAGACTGGAGCCGTTGGGAGCACAGGTATGACGGCAAGCTGAGAACGCTTGATGATTCGCATAAAGCAATCGAATCGATGCTTGCCAGTCTTGGAGACAAATACACTCGCTTCCTCGACAGAGAAGCATTCTCTGATGAAAAACTGCAGATTGAAGCGAAGCTTTATGGCGTTGGAATACAGATAGGAATGGATAAGAGCCAGCGTATTATTGTCATTGCACCCATCGACGATACGCCAGCCTCCAAAGCCGGAGTACAAGCTGGAGATGAAATCGCTGAGGTAGATTCTAAGTCAACAAAAGGTATGTCTGTTGAAGAAGCTGCACGTGTTATCAAAGGCGAGAAAGGCACAAATGTTGATCTGGTGCTAATGCGTAAAGGCGAACGCATCAAGATGAAATTGATGCGCGACGAAATTCACATCAGTTCTATTCAAAGCTCCAAAATGTTAGATCAACAAGTTGGCTACATCAGACTTACAAGCTTCATTTCACGTCAGGCTGACGACGAGATGAAGAAAGCACTTCAAGGTCTCAGCAGCGCCAAAGGAATTATTCTCGATTTGCGTGATAATCCAGGCGGCTTGCTAACGAATGCAATTGAAATTTCAAACATGTTCCTTGATGGAAAGAGCAATATCGTGTCTACCGTTGATGCAGATGGATACAAGACTCCAGCTGTTTCTGACGGAAAACCAGTTACACATCAGGCGCTTGCGGTTTTGATTAACAGAGGCAGTGCTTCTGCATCGGAGATTGCAAGTGGAGCTCTCAAAGATAATGGCAGAGCTGTTCTTGTTGGGCAGAGAACCTTTGGGAAAGGTCTTGTTCAGGGCATTCAGCGTCTGGAAGACGGCAGTGGTGTGAATTACACTATCGCGCGTTATTTGACTCCAAATGATACAGATATCAACAACAAAGGCATCAGTCCTGATGTTCCTGTTGAGCTGACTAGCAAGGATTATGATGAAGGTCGTGGTCCATGGTGGCAAGATCCAGAAGGTCCAACTGCGGTGCGTAAGCCTGAGGACCTGAAAGACATCCAGTTGAAGAAAGCACTGGAAGTGGTGCACAACAAGCTCGATAATAAAACTGATGTGATCAGTAAAGCTCAATCTGAGAGCAATGTTGTGCGCGGAAATTGATTCTCAGTTCAAGCTGAATTCTAAACAGAGCGGGCGGGGACGCTACTATGTTTCGCTCTTCTTAGCGCGATAGCGGCGCTGTTTCTCCGCAAGATAGTCTGGATCTTTGTACTGTTTCACGATTTGGAATGTGTTGAACCGGCATTTGTCGGAACAATATTTCGAGCGTGAGCCGGACGGAAACAAATCCGCACAACGCTGAATTTGTTTATCCGAGACTAGAGAGTTTTTAACAAGCAGAGAGATTTCTTTTCTCCACGGCAATTCCACTTCATCTTGTACTTCAGGCACCATGCTGAGACGAACTGCTCTTGAGTCGCGATAAAGCCCTTCGCATCTGCCGCATATTTCAGTTCCTGTGGCGAGGCTTAAAGACACGTGATTTGCAAATTGGATGATTAATGCAGCACTGATAGATTCTAATAGCTCATCATCATTATGGAATAACGCAGAGTTACCGCGCAGTGCAGGCAAATTTAGTCGAACTGCTTCTTGCGAAAAGTCAAAAGCGAGATTGAGTTGCTTGACCTGAATTGCTAGCCAGGAAAAATCAGCCCCGGAGTCTAAGTGCGTTTGGTAAATACATTCACGAATCCGGGAAAGCGTTCCAGAAAATTTTTGGCACGCACTGCTGCTTGCTCTTGCATCTTTTTTTCCAGTGGCAGCGGCAAGCCATTTGTTTGCATCGGATTCTGATTTCCATTCAGAATGATCATTGAGTGCGCTGACCCAGCTAATGATGTTTGGTTTTCTTGATGTAGGCATGCTTCTTCTGGGAGATTTTTGTTGGGGGTATTTGCCTGTTCCTACATACCTGTTCCTGTATATATAGAAGGGCACCCTTAGTTAAAGTGCTATTAATTGATTACAACGCTATACCGTGGTAACGTTACCACGGTATAGCGTTGTAATCATTATTCCATCTTAGTTGCCGAAAGACAAGCTCTTTCAGGGGTGAACTTATGTCGCACGGATTTCATTCCGGCAGATCTTTGTCTGCCGACTGGATTACTCATGGGCCTGTATTGCAAGTAACCTGGAGCTTGTTTGCTCCCCTAGCCTTGTCTATGATGGCCAGCGCTACTGTCGGTATTACAGACATGTACATTGCCGGAATTCTTGGAAGCGGCGCGCAGGCGGCGGTAGGCTTTGGAGACCAGATCATATTTCTCGTAATAGTTCTGGGGACAGGTCTTGCTGCTGCTTGCGCTTCCTCTGTATCAAGATCTGTTGGAGCCGATGATTTTTCTTCAGCCAGGAAATATGCTCTTGGTGGCTTGAGCGTATCAGTGATAGTGGGGGTTTTGGCAAGCATCGGCGGCACGTTGTTTCCAGAGAGTCTGCTTCAGATACTCGCTTGCGATGGGCGGCTCATCAAACTTGCTGCTCCATACACCGCAACAATCTCAATTGCGAATGCCCCTTTTATTTCGTCACTTGTTTTCTCGGCGATCTTTCGCTCGCTTGGTTTTCCACGCATCTCTCTTAATTTGTGGCTAATAATAGCGATTTGCTCCAACTTGCTATCGATTCTCTTGTTTTTCTCCGGCATTCCAGGCATGCGCTCGCTCAATGCTCTGGCTGTTGGATGGGATATTGGTGTGATTGCAGGCCTTTTCTATTCCACAAATAGGTTCTGGAAGCTGATTGGATTTTCGCGGAATGATTTCTTGAAAGCAGACGCAGTCTTGCCTTTCCTTTTGAATTTGATTTACTCATGTGTTCCAGCTGTATTAAGCGAAGTTGCACTTGTTTGCTCGAATTTCTCTATGTATAGATTGCTTTCTGATTGGCATGTTGCACCGGAGATGGTGGCTGCCTGGACTATCAAATTGAAACTTGAAGAATTGCTTGCTTTGATTCCAATTATCGCCTTAGGTATGGCAACAAGTGTTCTTGTGGGACAGAGCTGCGGTGCGGGTTTTATCCAGCGAATCAAGAGCGTTGTCTTTCGTTTGTCTGTATGCTCTTCACTGGCGATGTTTGCCCTTGCTTGTGTAGTTGTTCTCTTCTCCGATGCTGTTGCGGCATTATTCTGCACAGATTTAGCAAGCAAAAATGCTGTATCCGTTCTTCTGAAATTCTCCCTTGTGATCTGGCCTCTTTCAGCATTTAGCACAATTTGTTGTGCTGCCATGGAAGGTTGTGGGCAGATGTTTATACCTATGGCATTGAATATTGTTTTTCAGGTTTTTTGCCGTCTATGTCTTTGTCATTTCTTCCACAACGAAAAGGTGGATGCGCTAGACTCCTTGAATATGGCTCAAGGTTTCGCCCTTTCGCTGCTTGCTTTTTTCGGTGTATCAAGTTGGAGGCTTCATCTTCGTGTCATTGATGCGGCTAAGAGTGAGAAAAATGGAGATGGCGCCGATTCGTTCAAGCAGGGACAAACACATGCTGTGATACCGCTTACGGTATCAGCTTAAGTGAGAAACTCTAAACGCTTTTGGGCTTAACTCCCGGAGGCGCGATCGGTTTTGCTTCACTATGCATGTTGTTTAGCTTCTTGTAGACAGATAAAAGCTGCTTGCGGCTGCGTATGGAGGATTTATCCATGATTCTTCTGATGTAAGTCTTTACGGTCTCCACGCTTAATCCTAATTCGACGGCAATCTTCTGATTCGTATATCCTTTAACTAAACGTTTCAGAATTTCGCGCTCTCTTTCTGTGAAGTTTAATTCTTGATGTAGTGCTGGCTTGGTACCATGTTGCTTGTCGGTGAAGAGTGTTCCACTTACTGCAGAAGCTGCCGTTGGGCTGAGCCACATGCCTCCCGACGCAACTGCATGTATTCCGTTCAACAAATGCTGAATATTGACAGTGGTCATGCAAAAGCCATTTACAGCAGCTGCTATAAATCTGCAAATCATATTTGCGTCAACTGACTCGAAGAAGGCCATGACCTGAATTGAAGGACATGACTGCTTTATCTGGCTGATCAAATCAAGGTCGTTGTTTTCATTAGTGATCTTTAGCATCAATAACGTTGGGCTTATTTGAATTATTTCTGCGAGCGAGTCTGACAAATCATCGGCTTCTCCGATGATTTGCAATTTTTGATCGGCTTCAAAAATCAAACGAAAACCTGTCCGGCTGATCTCTTGCGGTTCAACAACGAAAATTCTGACTGTTTTATTTGGCGGGGATGTGGCCATGGTTTTGACGCGCGACTGATTAATAATGACGACTACTTATTACCAACCTAACACTATGTTGCAAATGTGAACAGGCGTCGGGACAATTTTAATGTGCAGTGGTTTACTTTGTATCCTTTGTAGGTGGAATTTGCCTGGGGAGTAACACATTGTCTGGCTTTTCGGGATCGAGTGTTAACTAGGTGGAGATATGAGGTAACCTAAACAAAGGTACTTAATATTCGTTACGATCCTCGCGTTAACACCCCCTTTAAACGACCATTTGATTGGCTTCTTGGAATTTAATTTGCAATTTCTATTCAAAAGTGTTTCCGATTTTCCTCCTCTATCAAGCTGAACTACTGACGGTTCTGCAAAATGTGTTACCTCAAAAAAAAGAGAAAGTGGTAACTCTAAACGGGTTAACGCTCTGCCGCATAAGAAGCGCATTTTGATTTGCCCAATAATTATACGGGCATATCGACGGCAGATGTTGGATTCTAAAAATAAGAATAGCCACACTGAGCAAACTCTGATGATAGCTTGTTTCCCGCGGTTTGATAAAAAATGATCTGTCAATTTCCTTGGGGGGAGAAATGAGAATATTTCGCAATAAGAATGTGTTTGTGTCTGGAGACGTTCTGCCTCTGTAGTGTGTGGGACATAGTTCAAGGTTCGACTGTTTATTGTGGTAGCAAATGTGATGGCATTCTTCTGCATTAGTGATTCCGGTTTTTGAAGAAATGTTCGGAATGTACCGGATAGACCGTATGGAGACCCGTTAAAAGGCCAAAGTTTACCCAAATAAGTGAGGGCACTGCATGAAAAAAGTCCGTCGGCTTAGCATACATAGAACGAAAAATGTTCGAAATAATCAGGGTATCTTGTTAGTCGAAATGCTTGTCGCCCTGGTTATGGCAGCTTTTGTTGCACTAGCTTTATACGAGTCTTACGCTGCCACTCTTCGAGCATCAACCAATGCTGAAAATCAGGTAACTGCGGCTGTCATCGCTCAAGAATGTCTCGACGAAGCGCGAAATCAAACATGGCCGGCGCTCCAAAATTATGTAGCTCTCTACCCCACTGGCTCTGCTCAACAGATGACTCTGAGTGGTAGTCAGAATTCTCTCGGTAGTGCCGGTCGCCCACTGTCAGTAAATACCGACTTCAACTATGACGCCAGGTCATTGCAAAGGCAGTTCTCAGGAACCTGCACTCGGGCATTTGACTATGCCCCTGGTACGAACTCGATTATCAATGTCACCGTCACGGTGACATGGCCGCCAGGTAGCCCTACCCCAAGGACCATTGTTGCCAAAACATCGATTTCGTCAAGCGGAATACATGATTGAGTCACAGGAGAGGCCGATATATATGATAAGAAAGCAAATTGGAATTAGCCTTGTTGAACTTCTCGTGACCACTACTGTTATGGCATTCGTTGGAACTGCTATATTCGGCTTGTTTACCGCTGATGCGGGGCTCTCTCGGAAACTTGCAAACAAACTAGATGCCATTGATTCAATCAGAAGTGGCATCGACAACATCTCCAGAGACGTACGGCAAGCGCGAACCTTCGGAGATATTTACGGCAACACCTCAGGCCAACGTATTTCTAGCGCTGGCGGTGCAAACCAGTTTCCATGTTCAGCTGACCCTCTCTGGGGAAGCAAGCCCTCGCCTGCTGGTTGGACGGGACTCTGGCCAATTGCAATGAATGCAACTAACATGATCGTGCAAATTCCTGTTTTCGATGCAAATGGTTTTCCTCTGGCGTTGAATACAAGTTGGTATCCCAACACATGGACTGCTGCTCAAGATGACCTTGATACACATGTTTATCAAATTATTGCTGACCCGGATTTCGTTAGCCATCCTAACGAGTTCATCCTTCAACTATGGAAGTTCCCTGGCGTGAGCGCGGCGAACGTGGCCGCCGGAACAAAAGTAATTCCAGCCGCAGTCGGGCCGATCGTTCTTGTAAAAGGCATCATCGGACCGAGAGATTCAACCGGCAATCTGAAAGTCTTTCAATTGATTGATTCGACCAATCCCAACAACCCGCCTGTAGATCCCGCTTCCATAAATCCGGCTCAATTGGCTAATTATGGTGGTGTTGTTGTGAATATGGAAGTCAAAAAATTCGGAAATACGGACACTGCCGTCGCCCAGGCGAACAACATTTACGAAGTTGTCCCAATCAAGACAGAAGTTTTCTTACGCAACAATATACTTTCAACTACTTCTTCGAATGGAGTTGTTGCACCATAGGAGGGAGCAGCGCAATGAATCAACAAAAAAACAGACATCAATATAGTCGAGACGAGTCCGGGCAATCGGTAGTTGTAATGCTAGTACTCTGCGTGCTTAGTGCTCTCTGGATCGCAGGGATATATGGTTTGCTTTTACCGTCTTACCAGCGAATTGGCGCTGTTAAGGCAAATGGACTTGTGAGAACCGCGGCAGAAACATCTCTCGATTGGGCTGTCGATCAACTGAATTCCTCAAGCACAAGAGCGACCGTTGATGTGCAGAGCGGGTCGAATACGAGAGTCGTAAATGTGCCGAGCGCATTCATCCCGGCTGGGGTTACGTCAGCCACCGTTACCGTTCTAAGCTCGCCATGCCCTTCCACCGCGGCCTGCTCGCTACCTGCCTCAGTGATTGCTGCGATGCCGTCGAATCCATGGCGGGTTGTCACTGCTACCGCCACACTCACATCCGGCAAAACCAAATCCGTAAGAGCTGTGTTGGCTCCAACCGTTTCAGCCAGTGCAGGTACATCAACAGCCACAACAACATCTAGTACGCCTTTTTTTACGATGGCTCTGGGTTCTTACACCTCCATCACTGGAAACACACCCAGCACTCCTATCACAACATACAGCTATGACTCTAATGTTGGCCTTGGAGCAAGCAAACAAACTACTGGCGGCGACATTGCCGCAAACGGGAATATTGACCTTGGCAATATGAAAGTAGGAGGTAATGTCAGGACCTTTGGCAGCGTCGGCAGCGGTAATGTCACAGCCTCATCTGCAAGCATAAACCAAGCCCTGATTGCAAGTGGGACTGCAAATGGCGCCGTGGTGGGACCCGGTGGCGGAAGTTCAGTATCTATGAACGTCCTCAATGCCAGTAATGTTTCTAATCCGATCCAGACTAACGTTGCCAGCACCCCCATACCTCAGTTTCCGATTCCCGCGCATAGCACTGCGGCAAATCTTCCTAGCAGCGGAAACATTTCTGCAGGTCAGTACAAAGTGAATTCATTAACAGACCAAACACTGACTGTGACCAGCGGACCCGTAGATATCTTCGTTGAAGGACCAAGCGCCAGCATTCAGTGGACCGGAAACATCAAAGTAAACAGCGGACACCCATCTGATCTTCGCATCTGGTACACCGGCAGCGAAGATGTGGCGCTCGACAATGGAAAGCAGCTCACTGCCGTCGTCTATGCCCCGAATGCCATGGTGCATTTTGATAATGGTGGCAAGCTTTATGGCGCAGTGATGGGAAATTCAGTTGTCCTCGACAACGGAAGCTCTTTCTTCTATGACAGGCAATTAGCCAATGCTGCTTCCGGCTTGAATATTTCGACAACTACAGTCAATACTGTTCCAGCCTACGCTGTAACCGGCTATAGAACGATTTCTTGGCAGGAAGACAGATCTCCAGGCAATTGGTAACTATTTGAGCAATAATCCAAAAAATCTATAATATAAAAGGAACAGGAACGATCTTCCTGTTCCTTTCTAGTATGCCAGGCCTGTTCAATAAAACGTTTTGCTGCTGTCACGGGTTACTTAAGCTTGCCGCCAACCTGTGAAAGCTTAGCTGATGCTGGATTTACAATGGCATGCTCGGAAGCATGACCTTCCCATGACCTTAGTCATATTTACTTTAGCCTACCGCGGCAATACTATAGTGACATCGAAAGCGTTCTGCTTTCAATTTGAAAGGTCTTACTACCACTTCTGCTTCCCACCAAGCTTCTTTGGAGGTCATATTACTATGCGTCTTAACTCTCTTATCAAATCGACACTCGCTGCCGGAACTCTCGTAGCACTTTCGATGCCAGCATTTGCGCAAGACGCATTTGACTCGACAGCCGCAACCGGTGGACAAAATCAAAATACTGGAAATTATACTGGTTCACAAACAATGCAAGGTGGAAGCGCAGCTGCTCCAATGCTGCAAGGCGCTACCAACGGCACAATCGGACCACAAGGTTCTGATGCAACAGTTATTCAGGGCGTCAACACCGCCGGTACTGTCCGCGTCAACAACCTCGCTAACTTAGAAGCTTTGCTCAACATCATCGCCAACGGTATGGAAATCCTCGGTATTGCCTGGGGCGGTCCTACCATGATCATGGGCTTCATGCACATGGCTGCTGGTACCCAAGACGCAATGAAGCGCGTTCTCTGGGGAGCAGCTGGTGTCACCGGCGGTCTGGCAACACCTGGTTGTATCAACTGGCTCGTTGCATCAGCCCGCGACGCCAACCTCTTCAGCTAATATCAAGCTGACGTTCGACATTGACTTGACCGCGAAGTAGTGGTGAAAAAAAAGCCTGAGGCTGCCGTGAGGTGGCCTCGCTTTTCTTTTGGGTGCTTTTCTGTTCGGGCAGCTCTGTTCGGGCAGCTCTGTTCGGGCAGCGCTCTTCGGGCAGCTCTGTTCGGGCACAAAGGTTAGATCAGAAAAGCAATTCCTGATGAGATGTTCTTTTGCTTTGAACTCTTTTGCAAAGGTTTATGCTCAAAGGAACTGTGTTATTTCGAAATTGGCGCATCCAGACGATAACCTACTCCAGGCAGGTTTCTAATTATGGATTCCTTGCCTTCCTCATCAATTTTCTTGCGCAGCTTTTTGATGAAAGTTCTCAGTGAATCAGAGGTGGCATCAGATTCTGATGCCCACACGCGGTCTAGAATTGCATTCGTTGAGAAAACCTGATTCGGGTTTCTCATGAATAGTTCTAGTAGAGCAAATTCTTTTTTTGCAAGAGGTATTTCCGTCCCATTCTTCGTGAGCTTCCTTGCGCTTATGTTCAAGACAAGATCTCCGGCTTTTAGTTCATCACCAGATATCAGTGTGGGCCGACGAATTAGTGAACGGACTCTGGCGCTTAGTTCACGCACATCAAATGGTTTTGCAAGATAATCATCTGCTCCTGAGTCAAAGCCGTGCAAGCGGTCTGACACTTCATTGCGTCCTGTCAGCATTAATACCGGAGTAGTTCCACCACCATTTCGAAAACTCTTGCATATTTCCGGACCAGACAGATTCGGCAATTGCCAGTCGAGGATAACCATGTCATACGAATAAGCTTTCAGCATGTCCAGGCCAAGGCGCCCATCTGCACTATGCTCAACGGCGTAATGTTCGCTTTCGAGCCAGGTGATCACATGATTGAACACCTCAGGGTCATCCTCTACCAGCAAGATCTTCGACATTAGCTGAACCTTTGCTTCCCGATCCGTAGTTTTATACCACGCCGTTCTACTATCTCATAAAGGGATGAGCTCAGATTGCTTTCTGGGTAAATGAAGAAAGGTGAGGGGAGCTTATTTTTGAGCGTTTTATCGAGACTTTCCCTGAAGTCGAAAAGCTTCTTGCTTATTTCCGTTCCAGTTCTGACGGAAATGATCTTTCTGGGCAGCGTTGGCTATCTTGTCTGGCAAGGTAAGATTGAGTCTGAGAATGCCGATCAACTGATGAAGCAGATGACCGACCTCAGCGCTATTAATCAGCTCTATCTGGAGGGCAGCACCTGCCTTCTCTTGTATGGACTCACGCACACAAAAGTTTTCGCCGAACGCTATGACGGTCTAATAGATTCTCTACAGAAACTCTTCGATTCCGTTCGGCATGGATTTCAAAGCAAGCCGGAGCGGCTGCCGGATTTTGACCGCTGGGAAAAAATAAGTCGCCAGGTTATCAGCTTTTCCAAAAGTATCAGAGAGCAGCTTGATGAAGGTGGGCTACGCATATTATCGGACGATATAAGTAAAAATAAGATGGGAGACATGCTTACTGAGGTCAATCAGCTTCTTTCTATTTTTGCCGGCTGGGAGAAGGAGGACAGAAAAGTACTCAGCTCTTACATTAAGAAAACCCAGCTTGATTTGCGACGCTTGCTACTGGCTGGAGTGCTGATAAATTTGTTGATTGCCTTTCTTACTATTCGCGCTTACAGAAAAAATCTCGTCGATCGCCTTTCGAAAGTTCAGGATAATTGCTTACGTGTTGCTGCTCATCAGAATCTCAATCCTCAGCTTGATGGAACCGATGAAATAGCAAGACTAGACCGGGTTTTTCATATGATGGCACAAAAGCTGCAAGAAAATGAGCGGCGTGAAATTGCCATGGTTGAAGAAGCCATTGACGTGATTTGCACCATAAGCGCTTCGGGAAAATTCCAAAAAGCAAATCGAGCCGCAGAAATACTGTGGGGCTACAGCCGTGATGAGTTGGTTCAACTGACTGTTTTTGATTTGCTAAGCCAGGAACAAGCAAACGAACTGCGTGGCATTTCTAAGAGTGCTCAGCTCGCCAGCAACAACGCACTTGTCCTCGACCTTTCAATAAAAACAAAGCCTGGGACCATCCTGGATATGCGATGTTCAATGCGCTGGCAGGAGAGCACAGAGACGACCTACTGCGTGTTTAGAGATGTCTCCGCCGAAAAAGAAAACGAACGATTGAAAGACCAATTGGTTTCAATGGTTACTCATGATTTGCGCACGCCGGCAAGCTCGCTCATGGCTTTCTTTTCAATTTTGCAGCAGGGGCTCTATGGTTCCCTGCAGAAAGACGAGCTGGAATTGATCAGAGCCTGTGTTGGTCAATGTTCGATGCTGATTGAGATCATCAATAACTTTCTTGATCTCGAAAAAATCGACTCGGGGTCTTTTGTTTTGATCAATGGTTCTGTTGATATCTCCTCGCTTTTCGATGCAATATGCGAAAAAATTCAAGACAATTCAGATTCTGGAATTGATATAAAGTTGAGGGATTTCACCGGAGGGGTCAATATTATTGGTGATGCACCGCTGCTAGAATCAAGCATTTCAGGTTTTATGAATATCTTGATGGAGCGCGTCGCCGGGCAAGGGCAGCTTTTGCTAAATCTATCGGAAGATCTTGAAAAAAATAAACTCCGCATTAGCATTACAGGTTTCAACGGCAATAACATTGCAGACGCGCTTGTTATGCCTTTTCGAACGCTAGTAGCCCAGGAAGATCTGGAGCTCAAGAAATTCTATGATTACATTCGAATTTCACATTTAAAATCTATTTGCGGCCTGCATGGCGCAACTATACATTACGATAATTCTAAGCAAGAGTTGCGCATAGAATTCGATTTGCCTTCTACAAAAACGGAGGGCGGCGCTGCGTGAAGATTGAAGATATCAGCCTGCTAAAGAAAGGACTGCTCATAATAAGCGTGCCTCTGGTCGCCGAGCTGGCGCTCGTTTTTGCTTTGATTGGCCTCATAGAACAATCTAATAGAGACGCTGCGCAGGTTTACTGGCGCCAGCAAATTACGGCCGAAATCGACAATTTGTTTCGGCTTACTTTTGATGCTTTCTCTACTGTTGTTTCATACGGAATGCGCAGAGACGAGAACCTTGCGAAGCACTATGACGAAGTAATTGTCGAGATAGGCAGGCTCAAACCAGAGATAGTCAGGCTTTGTGCCAAAGATAAAGATGCCAGCGCAAGAGTGAAGGACGCTTTTCCTGTGCTCGACGATGGTTTGAAAATGCTCCAGGAAATTAAAGACGAACGTGCTAAAGGCGCTTCTAATCCGCTGGCGCATTTGAATCCTTTAGAAAAGCAATCACGTTTATTCAAAATGATTAAGCAGTTCAAAACCCTGCAGCACGATCTGGACGATCCCCTCGTAAAAGAGGAAGCTCAAGCGCGCAGGATACATGGGCGCGATCGCATGAGGGTAATTTATGTTTTGGCTGGAGGAGTTTTTGTCAATGTCGCTCTGGCACTTGCTCTGATAATTTTTCTGAACAAGAGCATCTCAACAAGGCTAATGGTAATTGTCGATAATTCTCAGCGACTTGCAAGTAAACAAAAACTTTTAGCTGCTTTACCTGGTCTGGATGAAGTGGCTGCTCTGGATGCCAGCTTTCATAAGATGAGCGCAGCCCTTGCTGCATCTCAAGAAAAGCAAAACGAAATCATCAACAATTCCGAAGACGTAATTTGCTCAGTCTCAATGGATGGCAAGTTCTTGCTTTTGAACCAGTCAGCAGAACGCCTATGGGGTAGAAGAGCAGAAACACTGATTCAGCAGCCTGTGCACAGTATCATTGATGATCCCTCTGAGCAACTGCCAGCGTATTTTTCTAAATTGCGAGAATCTTCTAAAACGCGTCCAGTTTCAGTTAGTGTAGTGAAGCCGGATGGAAGCAGGGGTGATTCACTTTGGTCCTGTCACTGGTCTGAGCTGGATCAATGTTTTTTTTGCGTGGTGCACGATAACACGGCGGAACGTGAGCGTGAGCGTTTGAAAGAACGATTTGTGAACGTCATCGGCAAGCAATTAAAGACTCCACTAGAAACCATCCAGGCTGATTTGTCTGTGTTGGCGTCAACTGCAGAGGGGCACCTCAGCGATAGGGGCAAAAAAGGTTTGCGAGATTCTTTGAATTCTTCGGATAGAATCATCAGGCTTGTAGACGAGCTTATGGAATTGAAGAAAATGGAAGAAGGTGTGCTGCAAATGCAATTTGTACGTGGCAGCGCACTTGAAACATTAAAGAATGCCTTATCTGGATTGCAGAGTTTTGCAGAGAAAAAGAAAATCGTGCTCGAAGCAAATGCTTCTGATGACCTTGAGTTGGAAGCAGATCACAAACGATTGATTCAAGTTATCGTAAATATGCTTTCCAACGCAATCAAGTATTCTCCTTCGGGAGGAAAGGTAATTGTCAGCGCGGAAGTTCAGGGCAAAGAGGTAGTGTTCTCCGTAATAGATGAGGGACCGGGTATTCCTCAAGAAGCCCTGAGCAGTTTGTTTGAGCGATTCAAAAGGCTTGAGCGTGAGGTCGACAAATCCGTCAAGGGTACAGGTCTGGGCCTTTCAATTTGCAAAATGTTTGTAGAGGCTCACGGAGGAACCGTGGGTGTTGAAAACAATAAAGACAAAGGCAGCCGCTTTTGGTTCTCTGTTCCTCTTACGCAGGAAAATCACACGGAAGTCACAGCCTGATCACCGCGAGTTCCCTCCCGATAAATAAGCTTATCTTCATTGAAAGGCTTCCAGGGAGATGAGCGCAATGAATTTGAAACTTGAGCAGGAGTGCAAGATTGGTGGTGATAACGAAGCGCCAAAGTTGGATAAGGCATGGGAGGATCTCAGTGCATCTATAAGTTCAAGCATGCAAACTGGGGATTTCAGACCGACAGCAAATACTGCGTCCAAACATCTCCCTGAATTAAGCACGATTGATACTAATACGGCACTGGCTCCTGCGTCTTCATCACCAGCTACAGCTGAGATTATGTCCCCTGCAGCGCAGGTAAAACCGGCTGAATCTCTGCCGGTGCCCATTCCGTCTGAACCAGAACCTCTTACGACAGCTATAAAACCCAGTACCGTAGATTCTTTTAAGCTCCCCAGTGCCGTAGATTCAAGGCCCGGTACGATTGATATAAAGCCCGGTACCTTAATAGATGACGCGAGTGCCCGAATCCAGCCATATGACGGCGACAGAGAGCCGGGTGACCATCTGCGTCGCTATCCTATCGACGGTGAAATCCCTGGTAGTTATGACTTTCATCAAGGACGTTCTAATTCTTACGAACGAAAGATGGGTTTCGTCACTCCATATGAAAGAAGTGAGGCTCTGCGCCGGCTCGATCTGCAGCTTGAGCATTGGATGCAACCTGCGGAACGCAGCATGCTGCGAAGCATGGAAGCACACATTTTGAAAGGCGATTTGCGCGGGCTGCAGAGAGACA
This sequence comes from Obscuribacteraceae bacterium (SeqCode), assembly GCA_044358055.1. Taxonomy (GTDB): domain Bacteria; phylum Cyanobacteriota; class Vampirovibrionia; order Obscuribacterales; family Obscuribacteraceae; genus JAIEPM01. The sequence goes on along the minus strand of JBIKOL010000046.1, from coordinate 21,574 downwards.
TAAGCAGAATACCTGAAGAGCTTCGCGAGCGTTTAATTGATCGTCTCAACCAGCAATTTGAACGCGCCGGATCCGGCATACATATTCGACTAAATGACGACGACAAGATCTACATTCAAAAAGATGGCAGCAAACATGCCATCGAAATTGACACCAAAGACCATAATCATGCAAGGGTAGTTAATGTAGATACCACATATGATGGCACACAGTTGTCGGATCCGCGCTCAGTGATTAATAGAAGAGCCGGTGAAGTCTTGAAAGACATCGGCGATACAGCTGTGTGCAATATCAATCAAGGAAGACATTCATGGGCTCGTCCTATCGATGAGTATTCACCATACATTGTCGGCGGTATGGACCCCCGCCCAATTTTGCCTGGATTTTATGGGCGCCCGTATTATCCTGAAGCTCCTACTCCTCCCGTCGCCTACCCGTATAATCGCCCCTGGGAAGATCCGCGCTGCCCAGATTATCCCAGCTTACCTAATGTCATCAAAGGTTCCAACCAACCCTGGATAAAAAGCCCCGTAGATTGTTGGCCACCTGTTTACTTACGCAATCCAAATTATTTTGGACCACACGGAAGCTTAGATCTGCGAATCCCGGGCATCAATCGGCATCTTTATCTTGAGCTTGGCTCAGGCAGAGCGCACAGAAATTAGGGTTTGAGCCCCGGGGTCTAAGCCCCCTTACACCCCGGGGCTCTGGCAGGGACACATTCATGATGCTCAATGGGGCAGCGAGATTAAACTCGCCGCGCTGCCCGGGTCAGTGTAACTGTCTCTGGGCGGCGTTTCATTTACCATTGCTCAAGTGGATCTTTCGTAAGTGCCCGCATCGGCTGGAATGCGAAACCAGAAAGTCGAGCCGGCTCCGGGCGAGCTCTTTACTCCGATTTTCCCGTGATGTGCATCCACGATTGCTTTGCAGATGGCCAGACCCAAACCGCTGCCTCCCTTTACCGTGGCATCACTGGCTTGCACCTGCTGAAACCTGTGGAAAATGGACTCGTGCATATTTTCAGGAATTCCTCTTCCGCAATCTGACACGGACACCTCGACAAAATTATCAGCTGCATTTCTTACTGAAACTTTGATGATTCCATTTTTGGGAGAGAATTTTATGGCATTAGAAATGAGGTTTACAACAACCTGAATCAATCTATGTTTATCTCCGTAAATCATTTCCTCAGTTTCTTCCAGCTCAAGCTTGACATTAGAATTTTCGGCAAGCCGTTCTACAGCTTCAACTCCGCGTTTTAGCACTTCGTCGAGTTCGATTCGTGATAGTGCCATATCCATACTGCCGGCTTCTAGTTTGTCTATATCCAGCAAATTGTTGATTAGTCCAAGCAGACGGTCGCAGCTTGCAAGTGATTTGCCTACCATTTTCTTTGCTTCCTCGCTCAACTCTCCGAGCATTCCCATATTAAATAAGTCCAGCACAATTCGTATCGCATTAAGAGGGCTGCGCAAATCGTGAGTTATCATTTCCACAAACTGCTGTTTGGCTTGATTAGCGGCATCCAATTTTGAAGCCATATCGTGAAAAGCATGATCCACCTCAGCTATTTCATCGGCCCCACTCAGCGCCGGTGCCAACTGTTTGGATTCAGCCATGCGCCTGCTGTTTTCGGCAATAATGCCAATACGCTGTACAAATTGCTTGCTGAAATACACGGTTAGAAAGGCAGCAGCAGCTACATTCAAAGAAAGCCCCCCAAGCAACCAGGTCCATACATTTTGGCGAACATCGCTGCTTTTTCTTTTGATTGCACTTTCGTACTGTTCTAGTTGCTTCAACTCGGCTATCAGTTGTCTCGATATAGCTGTACCGATAGTGCGCAACTCCTGATCATTTATCATCAGGAGTCCATCATTCTGATTGGCTAATTTGATTTTTGCATGTACAGCAAATTGCAATTCTTCATCAGCAAGTATTGCCACTTTGCGCAAAGACTCAGCCTCAATTCGATCAGCCGAAGGTGTTTGCCTTAATGCCGCAGCGACTGTTTTAATCTGATTAACAATCTCATTGTAATGACCTTCATCAAACTGAGCTTTCCCCATCGCAGAAGCCGCTAGTTCTGAGGCAAGGTCATAACACAATTTGTTGAGATTGCCCACCTGTGCTGTCACAAGTTGGGCGTGATATTGCCGTCGTATGTCATTTTCGGCTTGATTCAATAATTGTGCCAGAGCAAACAAAAAGCCCGCCTCAAATAAGACCGGCAATAGGACCAAAATAAGTCCCCTGTGCCAGAGCTTTAAACTAAAATGCGCTTTCTTAGTTTGCATTTTTTCCTCTGTTTGAAGCCGGCAATGCTGCGCGCATCTTTGCAATATCTGCAATTCTGTCCAGGCAAAATTGTGCTTGCTTGTCGTTTCCAATGGACTTGCTCAAATTTACAGCTTCTTTAAATTGCTCTTCTGCTTTTGCTAAGTCATCCTTGCCTACAAGGGCTGTGCTGGCAATTTCCATTACGAGTGATGCCTGTCGCGCTTTTTTATCAGGAAAATCATCATCAAGCTCCGCTAAAATTGCATCGGCTTTTTTATAACAATCTTCTGCATCAGAAAAGAATTTTTCCTTTTTCAGCTCGGATTGCTTAATTTTGCTCCCTCTGCTTCGTTTCTCTGCAACTGCGCTCTTCATCACAACTCCCAAACGAAAATTCATAGTTCCTGATTTTTCCAGGGCATCAATTAGCTGTTTCGCTTGAGTTGGCTTTAACAAGGCTAAATGCAAAGCTAGATCCGCATGGTTTTTCGCCTTTGCGTAATTTTTGCAAGCATCCTCTTTGTCGGCCAATACAATCTCGTTTGTCAGAATAGTTTCTCTGATGCCACGCCAGACCTCACCTGCCGGCAAGGATGTGCTCCCAAGCAACAATTCGGATGCCCTGTCCCAGCTTTGCTCAGCACATAAGGCCATTATTAAAGGCTCCAGGCTGCTTAGAACTTCTGGATGCTCCGGCCAGAGTATCGATTTTCTAATTGCATAACAGGTTTCGAGTTCCTCTACGGCTTCGTCATTTTTTCCTGATTGACGGAATAAGAGGCCCAACTCTGCCTTACAAGTCGCGCGATGGAGATCATTAATTTGCCTGGATTTTAGTGTCGCAGTTTGACTACAAAGTCGTTCGGCTTGCTTGAGTTCAGCTATGGCGGAGCTTAAGTCACCTGAGCTTCTGGCAAGCCAGGCTTTTCGCATTTGCTTAAAAATTGGAATCTCCTGCTCATCAAAAGCTGAGTTGAACAATTTTAGCTCTGCCAGTTCCTTGCTTTGGGATTGGTTTGAAATTGAAGCCATGGCATAATCATTTTCAAGCTGCGAGACAAGATCTTTGAATCCAGCTCGCCGTGCGAGTTCTAATGCCTGGGTCAATGAGGCCCTACCCTCTACAAGATGCTTTCCCTTGATGCAGGCTGCAGCCAAGCCGCGCAAGCTCTCTATTAAGCAAACTGTGATACCGTTGTCTTCTTGCAGACTTAATTGGGTCTTGAAGGCGTTGACGGAATCCTTATATGAAGCCACGGCTTCGTCAAATTGGCCCTTTGCCAGGAAAACCTCAGCAAGATCCTTTGATACGACTGCTGTACCTAATGTATCGTGCAAGTCTTTGAGCTGAGAAATTGCGCTTCGATAGTTTGACACTGCCTTCGGAAAATCATCGTGCAGGCAAGCCCGATAACCCTGCTCACAAAGAGCTGCTGCTGCCGGGACAGAACTATGTCTTTGTTCTGGTTCTGAACATGAAGAAAGGGGAATTAAAGCCAGAAAGACAAGAACGAACTGATGTCTTGCGTGAACGGTTGCCGGCATTCGCTACTCCCCCGACTTCAATGTTCCCAACTTGGCACGGTTCAAGCAGCAAAAAAAACAGGCTGGGAAATCCCAGCCTGCTTTCTCATCAGGACTTGGCGGTCAGGCTAAAACTTGGCTAAATACATGAAAGCTCCGGAAGCTATTGCGCCAGCAATGGTGCAGACACGCAGGAGTTTGGCAGTGGAATCAGACAGACCTTCACGGAAAAATGCTTGCACGAATGTAGGCATCAAGAAATAAACATGAACCAGCATCGTGTAAGGCGAGTTAATCGCAGGTCCAGAATTCATTTGCGAGAAGAGGAAATACATCAGCACATAGGTGCTGCACAAAAGGAGAGGGACGATAATGCCTAGTTTCAAGCCGTGGATAATTTCCATTTTGGTTTCGCTGCTGAGATTGACGAGAGCATTGTTGAAGCTTACTTGTTGGAGTCCGAGTCTGAGGCTGATGGTTTGCATAATCCTGATTCTCCGTTTCGAATGATAGTTTGGCGAGTTGCTTATAAATCTGCTTGGTTCGGACGCTTATAAAGTAGTATTCGGTTGAGTGAAGGTGCCATTAGGGTTCGGGCGTGATGAGGTCGGGATGGCGATTTGAGGCAAGGCATCACCAGCTACCGGAGCAAAACCGCCAGAGCCATTGGTGCCGCTGCCATTCATGCAGCCAACATCCATGATTCCAACTGATTTGCGAACGTCGCTTGCTAGGGTTTTGCTTGGCATTGGAACTCCAATTCCGATTGGCAGCGTTTGTCCCTGGGATATACAGGTGACCTGGTTGAAGGTGGTATTTCCGCTGTATACTCCGCCCTGAGTGCATGCTCCATAGCACGGTATAAAAACACTTGCGTTTCTAGTGACAGTGCTATTTGGATTAGTGAAATTGGGGAAGTACTTAGAGTTCAATTGGACCATCATGGGCGCGGCTTGCGTACTTGCAGTAGCCACTCCTTGCGTGCTTCGATCGAGAATTTTATATCCGGCAAAGACACCTTCGGCAAACGGCAATTGCAGAGGAGATTTAATTGTGCAGACTGATGTTTTGAAATCGTCGGGTGATGAAAATTCGACACCATCGATTTTCACGCCTTGTATTGAAGCTAGAGTCTCAGCCACTTTAACAGCTTGAGAGTGGTCACGAGAATAGGCTGGATCGGCGGGATCGCTGCGTTTCATGCCCAGCCAGTATTGGCACTCCGTATCGGCTTTGGCTGCTTCATAGGCAATTAACTGAAGTTTGAAGTCATGCAAGATTATCGAATAGACATTGATTCCGAGCATTAGCAGAAAAACTGAAAACATGGTGATGACACACAGCATCGCCGTTCCTTCAACGATTGCTTGTCCGGATGCTGCTCTGCCTCTGCCTTGTCTCGAATTTAAGCTCTTCATATTTTCGCTCTCCCTGATTCGTCCGCCCTGATGTGTTTCATAATAGGGAGAAGTTTCTACGGAATTTCCTCAGACTTGTGGAATTTTCGTGAAATGCCAAAATGGCAGTTCCTGGAGCCGCATTCCCGCCCTTGTCGGGGCTTATGAGAAATCCGGCTGATCTCGTGGTAAATAAGTCGTCAGGGCGCAAATTCTTAGGGACCTATGGCTAAACTTTTCTTGCTTGAAGACGAAGGCAATCTCAGAGATGGGGTGGTTCATTTTCTTTCGTTCCAGCACCACCAGGTGGAAGCTGCGAAGAACTGTAGCGAAGCCAGGGATTTGCTGTTTGTTTCCGGCTACGATTTGTTGATTCTTGATTGGGAACTGCCTGACGGCACGGGAATTGAGATAATCCGCGAATATCGCGCTTCTGGGCAGAGTTCTCCCATTCTCATGCTCACCGGCAGAAGTTCCATTTCCGACAAAGAGCGGGGTTTTGACGTTGGCGCTGATGATTATTTGACCAAACCATTTAATTTAAAAGAATTGGGCTTACGAGTGAATGCTCTTTTGCGGCGTCCTCGCACAGTTAATGCAGATGTGCTGGAAGTGCGCGACATTGTTCTGGACCCCGGCAAGTATAGAGTCACCAAGAGTGGTATTGATCTGAGCCTTTTACCGAAAGAATTTGCACTTCTTCAGTTTTTTATGCGCAATCGAAATATCGTATTCAGCGCAGAAGCATTGCTTGAAAGAGTTTGGCAATCTGACAGCGAAGCAAAACCGAAGGCAGTCTCAGCCTGTATTCACAGGTTGCGCCAGAAGCTGGAAAATGATGGCGAAAGCCCGTTAATCAAGACAGTTCATGGAGTTGGATATAAGCTCGAATCGTAGTTTCTGTTGGAGTGTAGAATGGCTCGTTTTCTATTGGTTGATGATGATGAAGGTATGGTAGACAGCATGCGCTGCTTTTTGAAGGCCAAAGCACATGAAGTCTTCATCGCACACGATGGACATGATGCTCAGATCCTTATGCAGGAAACAACATTTGACATTCTAATTCTCGACTGGGATCTTCCTGATACGACTGGAACAGAGCTTTGCAAGTTTTACCGATCTACCGGAGGCGTTGGGCAGGTTGTTATGCTTACGGGGCGAACATCGAAGAAGGACACAGTTGAAGGTCTTTCTGCCGGCGCAGATGATTATTTGACGAAGCCAATAAGCATTCCGGAATTCGATGCAAGAGTTGAAGCGCAACTGCGTCGAGCCGCAATGAGTAATCGTCAGCCGCTGGTATTTGATGAGTCAATGGTAGGGAAAACTTTTGCAGGAAGCTACAAAATTGATGCTCTGTTGGGACAGGGGGCGATGGGCATTGTTTTCAAAGCCAGACATACTACTATTGATCGCATCGCCGCTATTAAAATTCTTGCTTCCAACAGCTGCTGGAGTAACGATAGAAAAAGGTTCGAACGAGAAGCAAAGGCGATGAGTTTGCTAAACCATCCAAGAATCATTCGCATTTACGATTATGGCATTGCCGAGCAAAACACTCCTTTTATCGTCATGGAATTCCTTGAAGGGATGCCACTGAACAAAGTACTTGAGACTTATGGCAGTCTCCCTGTAAAAGATGCAATCGCGCTAATAATTCAGGTATGTGAGGGGCTGGAGCATGCACATGCTAATTCAATGCTTCATCGTGATTTAAAGCCGGCGAACATAATGATTTCTGAGGATGGCAACAATGCCACCATTCTTGATATGGGTATCGTCAAGTTTCTGGATGATCAAAATGCAGCAATGAAGCTAACTCTGACAGGTGAAGTGTTCGGTAGTCCTTTGTACATGAGCCCGGAGCAATCAACCAACCAGGCGCTTGATCCGCGCAGCGACGTATATTCACTGGCCTGCGTTCTATATGAAACAATCACGGGGCAGGTGCCCTTCGCGGGCAACTCTTTTATTGAAGTAACCAATGCCAAGATGGCTGGCAAAGCTCCTTCTATATGTGAGAAGTTTCCTCATGCGCAGTTTCATCCTGCCCTTGATAGTGCGATAAAGAAAGCTCTTTCGATTAGCCCGGAAAAACGCCACGGCACGATAACTCAATTCAAAACGGAACTGCAGGAGGTGCAGGCTTTGCTTCTGAAGGAGGGCGATAGGCCCTCTTCGAGAAAAAATTCGCTAATTGATATCGTGAAAGGCGCGTTTGGCAAAAAGAACTAGAACTAATAATTCACGTGAATATTTTCAGATGATTTTCAGAAGCCCCGAATATTATGTGCGCATAAGTTACCGCATACAGCAGTTCGGGAGATTGAATTATGAAGCTTACTAAGAACATTGCACTTTCAACATTGGCCGCATTTACCATTTCCATGCCCGCATTTGCACAAGATGCTTTTGATTCAACAGCTGCGGTTGGCTCGCAAACTCAAAGCAGCGGCAATTACACTGGTTCGCAAACACAGCAAGGCGGAGCAGGATCTGCTCCTATGCTGCAAGGCGCCACTAACGGTACGATTGGACCGCAGGGTGCTGATGCTACAGTTATTCAGGGCGTCAACACAGCAGGCACTGTCCGCGTAAACAACCTGGCAAACCTGGAAGCATTGCTCAACATTATCGCCAACGGCATGGAAATTCTGGGCATAGCCTGGGGCGGACCAACAATGATTATGGGCTTCATGCATATGGCCGCAGGAACCCAGGACGCAATGAAGCGCGTACTCTGGGGTGCCGCTGGTGTGACAGGAGGTCTGGCGACACCGGGCTGTATCAACTGGCTCGTTGCATCAGCACGCGACGCGAACCTGTTCAGTTAATATTACGGAGTTTTCTACACAACGATTGCAGATGCGGTATTGATGAGGTCGCCAAATGGCGACCTCATCCGTTTAAAGGGCCCAATGCCTGGCGGGAGCGATCCAACTCTTCAGAGTCCTCGAGGATGTCGGCGCCTATGTCCCGGGTATATTACGTAAGCATGGGGAGGAAGCCATGACTAAAACGGCTGGACAAATCTGCTTTGGGCTCGTACTTACATTGCTCACGACAAGTGCGGTTTTTGGGCAGTCAAGGGGCGTCTGGGATGCTCGAAGCTCCGGGACTTCGTCCAATAGCAATTCTTCGCAGAACAACTATTCGACAAATCGTGGCGGGAATGCTGCCGGCTCGCGTAGCGCAACTCAGGACCCTCGCCTTATGAGCAGGACCAAAGAGCCGCTCTATGGCAATCCAGCGAGCCAGCGCGTAAATTATGCAAGTAGCCAGCACGCCAATTACAGCGGCACGCCTGGACCGCCACGTGGGAATTATGCAAACACCCGGCAAACGTCTCCGCGCCCCGGGGCCAGATTGCTCGATTATGATGAAACCGTCAATGGAAGAACTTACCTGGTGCATTTGCCGCAAAAATACAACGCAGCTGCGCCACCACCTGTAGTGATTGTATTTCATGGACTCGGAATGGATGGAACTTCTGTTCGTGGTTTGAGCGCTATGGATATCACCGCAGAGCGGAATAATTTTATTACAGTCTACCCCGATGCGCTCGGCAGGCGCTGGAATGATGGAGTGCAGCCTAATACGGGTGTGGATGATGTTGCGTTCGTCTCTGATATGCTCAATGCAATGGCGAAAAAGTTTAAGTATGACAGCAGGCGTGTTTATGCTTGTGGTATTTCTAATGGTGGCTATTTTGTGCAAAAGCTTGCTTGCGAATTGCCGAGTCGAATAGCCGCAATCGGTGTGGTGGCTTCAACTGCTTCTGAGTCTGTTTGTGCGCGCTGCAACATGCATAGATCGATGCCTGTAGTGCTGTTCCTTGGCACTGATGACCCACTAATTCCGCGAGAGGGCGAAACAAAGGAACTTGGGAAGCTTGGTGACGCACTCGGACTTTCGGACCTTGGCGTCAAAAGCATCAATTCAACTGTGGCCAAATATACAGGTGTGATGAGTGCTGTTGAGGTAGCTGAGTTCTGGGCGAAGAATAACGGTTGTTCAGCGCACCCGAGGGTGGAGAATTTGCCTGACCGCGACACACGTGATGGCTGCAGAGTTAGCAGAGAGACCTTCAGCGGTGGAAGTGAAGTGGTGGTTTATACTATCGAAGGTGGCGGTCATAGCTGGCCAGGCGGTATGGGCTTCGTTGCAAAAGATATTATTGGGCGCACCACCGATGATATCAGTGCCAGTGATATCATGTGGCAATTTTTTTCCCGGTATTCACGTTAGAAATGGCGTTGCTCTCTATGGTGCATAACGTGGTATATTAGCTTTAGACTCATTACAAGCCGAGATCAAAGTTATGGTACGCCGATTTGTCCTTGCATTTTTTTCAGGTATGAACATCCTATCTTTTATGTTTTCCCCGGCTTTTTCAGAGGATATTTTCGAGGGAATAGTCAAGTCATACAAAGCATCTGATTATCGCAAAACAATACAGCTGAGCGAGTCATTCTTGAGGGGGCAACCACGGCACGCACAAGCAAGATATTATTTGGCAAATGCTTACCTTGAATTGCATCAGTTTGACCTAGCTGCTCAGCAATACAATGAATGTCTAAGCTTGACTAAGGATCCTACGCTCACAAAAGATTGCCAGCAAGCGCTAATCAGTATCAACAAGTACATGAGTAGTTCTGGCGCTGGTCCTAACAATAATTCGTCTGTTCCGATTGGGCGGGGAAAAGGCAAGCCATCACTGAATGCGCAGCAAGAGCAAATATTGCGGGAAGCTGATGAAAATATTCGCCGAAGGCAACAGGATGCTAACAGAGAAATAGAGGAAATTCAGCAACAGGCCAACGAAGACATTAGTTCAATTCCTCAACGATCATACAGAATGGTTGGCCGACGGATGCACTCGGGTAGCAATCCTGCTTATCAAGCAAGCAAACAAGATATAAGCGCTCAATCCAGTGAAAGAATTAGCCGAATAAAAGACGCGCTGAAAAGGGAAATAGAATCGATTAGAAATGAAGCGGAGAGGCGCGCAAGCTTGTCCGCTAATTGAGTAGCTTGTCGAGCTATTAGTGGCGGCTTTGTATTGTGTCTAGTTCGACTGTGTACCCATCAATGTGCAGTTCGCGGCGGCCGTTTCCGAGATCTGCGCCGAGTCTGCCATGGATTGGTCGTCCATCACTCGTGCAGGTCAACGAGATTGGCGTGCCTTCCGGTGCATTTGGACGAACTGGTATCACACCGTTGTCGTTCGGATTCATGTTCCAGGCGCGCCCGTTTGGAAGAATTCCGCCGCCTGCAAGAGCGTATTGAGCTTCCATGTGTTGTTCTGTCCGAGCTTGAATTGGAACCTGATGCTGATCGCGCTGGGCATTGGCTCTTAAATCATAATGCTTATCACTTGCGCCCAAATTGAAATTCTGAGCTGGTATCATCTGCGGCTTGTACGTACTGTAGTCAACGGTCCCCGGCTCACTGTGTTGAGGCTGATTATGCACGTCCATTTTGGTTCCACCCTGCAAAAATGTTGATTTCGGTGCACTTGTTGCATCATGTGCTTGATTTGTTTGCGCAGGCTGACTGTCATTCTTGTTGAAATTGGAACGTGCACCGGTTTCTGTGCGCGGGCTCGCCGCTGAGTGATTGTCTGCGGATGCTTGAGCCGCTGAATCCGGGATTGATGGTTTTATTAATACAGGCGCTGGTCCTTCTGATTTCGCTCGTTGAGGAACTGGTGCTTCTGTATGAGCCGGCCTGTTAATATGCATGTCTATTGGCACTGGCGCAGGGCCGGCGCTCGTCTTTTCAGTATGAACTTCAACTGGCACCGGATTTGGTGACACGAAATTTTTCCTGCTGGATTCCAGCGGCTTGAATTCTCTGTTCTCCTGCTGAATTAACGATGAGGCAGGTTGGGGCTGAAGCTCGGGTACGGTTAAAACTCGTGGACGGATCACAGGGAGTACTGGTTCGACTTTTCTTGCATTAAAATGTGGAATTTCAATCGCGCCAGCCGCGACTCGATCGATAGCAGCAGTTGCAGCATTCACTGCATTATTGTGTCGTTCTGCGCTGAGCGTGGGCAGGGGCGGAACTTCGTGCTTGACTGAGATTTCGTAGGGCTTTGGAATCAGTGGTTGAATCTGCGTGATTTCCTGAGGTCTGATAGATTCCGTGCTCGGTGCTTTAGCATGCACGGATTCCGGAGCTGGATGCGGAACTGGTCTGGGCTGTGAAATTTCTGAAGGTGCTATCGGTTGGGGATGCGAAATTTCCACAGGGCGCGGCGCTATTGGTCTGGGTTGAGGGAGTTCTGCTGCCGGTGCGACCGGCTGTGGATGCGATATCTCTAACGGACGAGGTGCTATCGGCTGTGGATGCGAAATCTCTACCGGACGAGGTGCTATTGGCTGTGGCCTGGGCATCTCTGCTCCCGGCATTATGGGCTGCGGGTGGGATTGCTCAACTGGCCGGGGTGGGATAGGTTTGGGCTGTGGAATATCGCGGCTCGCGTCCTTGTTTTCTTGTCTTGCTTCGCTGCCTGTGGACGCTACTGCGCTCTTAAATAAATTGAGATCTGTAATCTTGTAACTCTTTGATTGCCGTTGTTTGTCTGACGGACCGAAATCTATTGAGCAAGAGCCAAAGTTAAAAGTGCCAGTGGTAACCGCGCCGCTAAACTGCTTTTGACGGCGGATTTCTCTGACTTTATCCTGAAGATCAGCGTGATCGGACTTCGAGACGTCGTTGCGCAGTTTTCCGCTGTCGTCGGAACTTCGGTTTCCGTCTTTATGACTTTCTTTTTCAAAACTGTCGGGTCCCTGCTGGGGCATTTTTGAGTCCTCGGTTACGCCAGGTATTTTATTCCACAAAAGCTGGGGATTTTTTGCCAACGGAAGCCCGTCCTTTCAATTGCTGGAGCTTACAGGGAGATTTTGAAAAATTTTTGAGAGCTGGAGAAAGATTAAATCCCCGGGATGTCAGGGGGGGGGGATTCCACAATTCATTAGTAGAGTTTCGCTGGGGGCTAAAGGACAGGTTCTATGTGAATCGGTCCCGAGCTGGAATTGGGTATGGTCGCTGAGATTACTAAGCGGAATGAATCCGCTAACGAGCACGTTGAGCGTGGCGATCAGCTGTCTCCGCATGAAGATGCTGGCGCACGTTTTATTCAAGAATTAAATGCCGACCAGGCTCCGGCGCGTGAAGTGGATCGCGCAAATGAGTCGTTGACCGGGCACGAATCTGTACCAGGTTACGAATCTAGACCTGGACAAGGAGCATTACCAGGACACGAGTCTGCAGCAGGGCATGAGTCTAGATCAGGTCAGCAATCGGGCCTTGCCGAAGCATCTGAACGCGTCGACGATCGTCTGGTGACGGGTTCACTGCTCAAGGATCTCAAAGCCAAAGATGGCTTAGATGCCCATAAACAGCAGCAAGGGCTAAACGCAATTGAGCAAAGAAATGAGATCGATATTTGGAAGGCGCTTAAAGACAAGCAGGAAGAAAAGAATACCGCCAAGCATTTCTTAGCGGATCTGCAAATTACCAATTCAAACAGCAGTGCTGATACCAAAGATGTAGCATCACAGCCAAAGTTCGTGTCTCTCTCCGATCTAATGGTTCCAAGTGATCCAGGATTGCGAGCAGATGATGTAAGCAAGTTTGAGCCAGGCAAATTTGATCCCAGCCAAAACTATGGATTTTTTACTCCGCATCCAGATGTAACTCCCTATCCAACGGCCGAATCGCAACAGTTGTTCCCTGTGGATAAGCAAACAGGTCCTTCAATCCCAGAAATTAAATTGGGACAAAGTTCAAGTCCTTCAATACTGGATGTGTCCAATACTGCCGGTAGTGGCGCGCCTGATCTACCTACGCCAAAGAGCGGAACCCAGCCCGTCGGGCTTGACCCGTCAAAACTTCCCGAGCTGAACCCATCAAAGCTACCCGAGCTGGATCCATCAAAGCTAGCCGATCCCGGTGTTAGACCGACATCTGGAATTGTCACTGATCTACCTAGAATCGACCCATATCCAGCAGTGGGGCAGGCGCAAATAGTCTTCAACGGCGGACCGGTTCGGAATACTGAGCCGCCTGCAAATCCTAAAGCTCCCGACGGAAGGCCTTCTGATGGTATCACAGGTGGTGATGTCCATTCGGCTGATATGCAGCATACGCCTGGGGTAATAGGGGGCAATCCAGTCCCGCCCTGGATCCATGATCAGATAACACAGCCAAATCTCGGCAGTCATCCCAGTATCTATCAGCCGAAAGAAGATAACACTAATCGCCAAATTGCTACTACGGGAAACCAAAAGGTCACGCTTGAGGAGCAAAAGGAAACTCGCAGGGACACGAGCACACAAATCAATCCTGTCTATTCCCCTAAAACAGACATTTCCAATGTGCTGAAAACAAGTAACTTTGCTCCGGCTACTGAGGAAAAGAAGACCACTGAAGAATTGAAGTCCAGGCAAGCAGCTGTGAATGAAACAGCACAAAGCAAGGCTGAAAGTGACAAGACTGGAGCAGTTGAGCACTTTTCCTCTGCGGAAAAGATAGCTTTTGAACGGAATCTTGAAGGTCAGAACGATTCGAACTTCCTGAGGCAAATGAAGTGGCTGAATTCCTTGCTGTTTTGCCGCGTGATTTTGATATCAACAGCAAACTCAGTACTTTCGTGACTGATACTGCGGTGAATATGGAGCTTATGCAGCAATTCTTCGGACAATTGTTGGGGGCAGTGGAAGCTCCTGAGCCCGCCGCTTTTGAAAGCAAGCCTCAACCCAGCACTAGACCAGCAACCTATCTGCCGGAAATGACCATTTTGGGCACCGAAGGCTAAGGTCCGCAAAATAAAAAGTGAAAGCACCGGAGCACCGGCAGCCTGCCGGCTTCTAAAGCAGCAAGTCGATCTTGCCGGAGTAAAAGCCGGCAGGCTGCCGGCGCTCCCGGGCTCCGCTGTTTCTTGCTGGCTCGAGGCGGTCATTCACTGTGGCTATCACCGGAAGCGCCGTTTTCCAGGAATTGGACTCGCATGGTCCGAACCTATAGATTCTATATATCTTCTTATGCGGCTTTTTCTACAAAACAGGCTCCAGATCTGAAAAAATTGAGCTGTTTGGATTAACTCCATGACGGGTGGTCAGGAGGACTGTACTTTGACTAAGGCTGATACCATGGATTCGAGATTGCCAGTGGGCCAGAGAGAGCTCATCATTTTTACCCTTTCCGACTCAAGCGGAGAGACGGCTGCACATGTGGCGCAAGCCGCACTTGTTCAGTTTCCTCCTGGATTTGCCAGTATCTATCGCCTGCCGCAGGTGAGAAGCTGCCAGCAAATATCAACCATCGTCCGTGAAATTGCCACGGGACGATCTCTCATTGCCTACACCCTGGTTCTTCCTGAATACAGGGAGACACTTGAAGAAGAAGCGCGGAAGTTGAACGTTCCTACCCTCGATCTCCTTGGTCCACTCATCGCCAATATCTCCAGTTTGACTCAAAGCAATCCGCTGTCGCAGCCCGGTAGACTGCACCAGCTAGACGAAACCTATTTCCGTCGTATGGAAGCTGTGAATTTTGCAGTTCGCTTTGACGATGGCAAGAATCCAGACGGAATAAATCAAGCTGATTTGATCCTTGTTGGTCTTTCGAGAACGAGTAAAACACCAAACTGCATGTATCTGGCGCAGCATTATGGCTTGAAAGCAGCGAACTGTCCGATTGTGATGGGCGTCGATCCACCCAAGGCCTTATTCAATGTTCAAGCGCGAAAGATAGTTGGTTTGACGATCGATCCTCACCTTTTGCAAGATCTGCGTTCCAATAGAGCGACGGTTATCGGCATGGGCTCAGACACAATTTATGCTGATCTCAATGAAATTAAACTTGAAGTGCAATACGCAAGGCGGATTTTCAGAGAGTTGAAATGCCACGTTATTGATGTTTCTTCAAAAGCAATCGAAGAAATTTCAAGCGAGATTTTCTGCTACTTGCGTCAATAAGAGCAGGGCGAATGAATGGCCTGCGCAGCAGGAGTTTGCAAAGAACCAATCAATATTCTTAGACCATAACAAAAGCTGTAATTCAAAGGGAGAAGGGAAATGCTTACGAAGCAAGTTAACGAATCTGGAAAGAAAGCCGGCACCAAAAAGGTTTTGCTTTTTTCTGAAGGGTTCGAATACTTCGGTGGCGAGCGAAACACCATGAAAGAGTTGCTGGGCGGCAAAGGTGCGGGGCTTGCAGAAATGACAGCTGCCGGGGTGAATGTTCCTCCCGGAATGACTATACTCACTTCGTTGTGTTGTGAATACTACGAGAATAACAAGAAGATGCCCGAAGGGCTTTTTGAAGAAGTAAAAGCTCAGCTAAAGCACATTGAAGACAGGCTTGATCGGAGATTGGGAGATAAGCAGAAGCCACTCTTGCTTTCAATTCGCTCTGGTGCGAAATTCTCAATGCCTGGAATGATGGACACCATTCTCAATCTTGGTTTGAACGATACAACTGTAGAGTCGCTGAGTAAGCTCACAAATAATCCGCGCTTTGCCTGGGACAGCTATCGCCGCTTCATTCAAATGTACAGCAATGTTGTACTTGATTTGAGCAAAGATCATTTCGAAGACATTCTTCATGAGAAGAAGGAAAAACTGAAACTCACCCAGGATACCGAGCTTACAGCCGAGAACTTGAAAGAGCTTGTCGCTGAATACAAGGCTTTTGTAAAAACAGAAAGAAAAATCGACTTTCCGCAGGACACAGATGCCCAATTGAAGGGCTCTATTGAAGCTGTGTTTAAATCGTGGAACAACAGCCGTGCCATTTATTATCGCAACCTGAACAAGATAGATCACAACATTGGAACCGCAGTAAACGTTCAGGCCATGGTATTCGGCAACTTCGACAATAATTCAGCGACTGGCGTTTGTTTCACACGCAATCCCAGCACCGGTGAAAATCTTCTCTACGGTGAATATCTGGTCAATGCTCAGGGCGAAGACGTTGTAGCCGGTGTGCGCACTCCGAAAAAGATCTCAGAAATGAAAGAGGAGATGAGCAAGGTATACAAGCAATTGGAAGAAACCGCCCAGCGGCTGGAGAAGCATTACAAAGATATGCAGGACATTGAATTCACCATTCAAGAAGGTGAACTCTTCCTGCTGCAAACTCGTACAGGCAAGCGCACGGCTGCTGCTGCTATCAAGGTTGCAGTTGATATGGCGAACGAAGGAATAATCTCCAAATCCGTTGCATTAACTCGTGTCGAGCCTCACCAGTTAAATCAGCTTTTGCTGCCCAGCTTTGATCAATCTGACAAAGAAAGGGCAAAAAATGAAGGACGCCTTCTGGCTCAAGGTTTGAATGCCTCTCCTGGAGCTGCCATCGGCGAAATTGTTTTTGACCCCGATGAATCAGAAAAACTCGCAGAGCTGGCCAAGAAACTTATTCTGGTAAGAGTTGAGACGTGCCCTGATGATATTCATGGAATCGTACCAGCCCAGGGCGTGGTCACCAGTCGTGGTGGCATGACAAGCCACGCTGCTGTAGTTGCCAGAGGAATGGGAAAACCATGCGTGGCAGGTTGCGAAGCTTTCAAAGTCGATCTTGAAAAGCAGGAAGTTCGTGTTAAGGACCTGATTCTCCGCAAAGGCGATGTCATTTCTATTGATGGAAGTACAGGGGAAATTTTCAAAGGCGCAATTGCAACCCATGAACCCAAACTGAGCGATGAGTGCCTGACCTTATTGAAGTGGGCTGACGAAACACGCAAGCTGAAAATTCGCACCAATGCCGACACTCCTGAAGATGCCAAACGCGCGCGTGATTTTGGTGCTGAAGGTATTGGGCTCTGCCGGACAGAACATATGTTTATGAGCCAGGACCGCCTCCCGGCTGTGCAAGAAATGATCATGTCTTCCACACCTGGAGAGCGTGAACGAGCCCTGGCGAAACTGTTGCCGATGCAACGCGAAGATTTTATCGGCATCTTCCGTGCCATGCATGGACTG
The DNA here is from genome assembly GCA_044358055.1 of Obscuribacteraceae bacterium (SeqCode). GTDB lineage: Bacteria > Cyanobacteriota > Vampirovibrionia > Obscuribacterales > Obscuribacteraceae > JAIEPM01. The sequence continues at coordinate 4,377 of JBIKOL010000046.1, read as the reverse complement.
CCGGTCACGGTTCGCTTGCTCGATCCACCGCTTCACGAGTTCTTGCCCAAACTTGAAGATCTCATCGAAGAAATTGCCACCATGAAGGCAAAGGGAATCAAAGGCGAAGAACTACGCCAGAAAGAACGTCTCTTTGAAAAAGTAAGTTCTCTTAGTGAATCCAATCCGATGATGGGATTGCGCGGTTGCCGCCTGGGTCTTACCTATCCTGAGATTAATCGAATGCAAGTGCAAGCTATATTTGAAGCTGCAGTTGCCGTGAAAAAGGAAGGCATTGAAGTTCTTCCCGAAATTATGATTCCGCTCATTGGTCACGTTAATGAGTTGAAATTGTCGCGTAACATGCTTGAAGCAACAGCCAAAGAAGTTATGGAACGCGAGAATGTGCAAATTGATTACAAGTTCGGCACCATGATCGAAATTCCCCGGGCCTGCGTGACTGCAAACGAAATTGCAGAATACGCGGAGTTCTTCAGCTTCGGTACAAACGATCTCACGCAAATGACCTTTGGCTACAGTCGCGATGACGCTGAAGGAAAATTCTTGCAGAAATATCTAGAAGGCATTCAATGGAATGGAGCGTCGAACAAGATTTTGACTCAGAACCCATTTGAAGTGCTGGATCAAAATGGAGTCGGCAAGTTGATGAAAATTGCCGTCGAGTACGGCTTGCAAACGCGCCCGGACCTTAAACTCGGCATTTGCGGGGAGCATGGAGGCGAGCCTTCATCAATTGCCTTCGCTCATCAGCTTGGACTGGCATATGTCAGTTGCTCACCATATCGAGTTCCACCCGCAAGACTCGCCGCTGCCCAAGCCACAGTCGCCGTGGAAGAGAAAGACAAGTAAATTAAAATGGGAGCTCGTCCATTTGGATGAGCTCTTGTCCTTTCTTTCCCTGAGCTTCCATTTCAGCAATTCTGTCGAGCACGTGAACTTTTTTCTTTGTGTAGGGGTCTATGACCGTCAGGTTCGATTCGTCAGCGACAAGCGCTCGGGCGCCTGCAAGGTCGCCTTTCCTGGCCAGGATGTGTGCTTTCAACAGTTTTAGTTTTGGTTTGTCCAGAGTTCCAGAAAATGCAATTTTGCTTGCTTCATCAATGAGCCCCAGGCGTACAAGCAGCGAAACGATTTCAATTACAGGGCGTTTTCTTTTACGCCAGGTGAATCCACAAAGATCTTCTGTTTGGTAAAGATGCTGCATGCATTTCCTGGCTTCATCGATTTTATTTTGGCTTAGAAACATGCGAGTCAATTCGAGACTGTATTCGATGTTGTCTTCGCTAGTAAGCAAAATCATTTTTTCCCTCTTCATGCATAATTCGCTCAGGTCCGATCTGCCAAGAATCCGACAGATTTTTCCGAGCCTGATTGGATGTTTGCCACTGGAGTCGTCGATGAGCTTTAATGCCGTTGCATCGTCGTGTGTCTTAATTGCCACTGTCAGCGCTTCGACGTCGCCGCTTTGCCATGGAGTTGAAGCAATCTCCCTTGACAGTTTCTGTGCCTCAGCTTTGCGCCCGGCGGCAAGGTAAGAGACAGCAAGCAGTCCTTTTGCTGTCCAATAGTCCCCCATGGTTATGCCAGGTTCTTTCAGTTGAGCCGGGCTGATTTTGCTCACTTCCTCGAGATAAGGGATCGCTTCATCGTGCTTCCCAATAGAATCGTACATTTCTGCGGTTGCGAAATTCGCTCGTCTCAGCAATGCTTCTCCTTTTTGGCCTGGTGCTTTTCTGGCAAGTTGAATTATCTCAAGTGCAAAATCGACTGTGTCCGCGTTGATATCGTCTCTATTTTGATCAAGGAATTTTAGTGCCTTATTAATCCGCGCCGCTACGGATATATCAGATCTGGCAAGAAATGCTTTTATGTCTTCCAAACCCTTTCGCTTAGTGCCTAGTTTTACTTGCTCGGCTGCGCTAATCTTCGCCTTATCCTGCTTTGAGCGAATTATCGTTACAGCAGTGCCTGCAAGAATAAAAGCAAGCAGTATTGCCGCTGACAGAATCAGGATAAATCGTTTGTTGCTTGCTTTGATCTCAGCCACACGATCATCAGATTCAAACCCGATGATCGCTTCCAGGTCTAGTCTCAATTCTTCTGCAATTTGATATCTCTCTTCGGGATTCTTTGCCATGCCTCGCCTGAGTATTTCGTTAATCAAGCGATTCGCTCCACTGTTTTCCAACTGTGGAACGGGTGCATGCACGTGTTTATACATCAGTTCAACTGGAGCGCCTGCAGAGTATGGCAAAACGCCGAGTATCATTTCATACAAGCAGACTGTGAGAGAATAGATGTCTGAACGCGCATCGGTGGATAAGCCGCGGCATGCTTCAGGGCTCATGTATTCAGCTGTGCCGACTACTGTCCCTGTGCTTGTGAGTTTCTGTTCGCGTTGCGACTCAAAACGAACCATCCCAAAATCAATAATTTTGACATAGTCAGAGTCTGAATCTTGCACCAAAACAATATTGTCCGGCTTTATATCTCTGTGAATGACGCCCCTTGAATGCATATACGAAAGTGCAGCGCATACCTGGACTGCGATTGCAACTGCTCGAGCAATTGGCAGTGGACCTTCTCGTATCAGTTCACGCAGCGACCGCCCCTGGATATATTCCATCGCCAGGTATGGCACGCCGCTATCGGTTTCGCCAAGATGGTAGACAGAAACGATGTTGTCGTGCTGCAACTCGTGTAGAGCTTTTGCTTCGCGAATAAATCGTGCTTTTGTCGCGGGATCTTCAGCAAGCTCCTTGTGCAAGAACTTCAATGCAATAATTCGCCCTGCGTCAACTTGTCTTGCTTTAAAAACTGTGCCGACGCCGCCGCTGCCAAGACGCTCGATTATTTCGTAGCGTTGCAAGAATATTTCGCCTGCTCTTGGATGCTCGCTCATTGCCAATCTTTCCCTGCTGCTGGACTTACTGTGCGTTGTCTTCCGCAAGTTAATTACGTCGCTGTGTTAAAATCATCTGCATGAAAAGACCCCCATTATTGATTCTACTCTTCCTGCTGAGCCTTCACTGCCCTTTATCAGCCAAAACAGAGCTGCATCTTTCCGAGAAGGAAGCCAGCGAAGTGGGGCATAAGGTCTGGAAAAACGAGTGTAGTGGCAGGATAGAGGGGTTGACCTCCTGGAACTCCGGAGAAGAATTCCCTTCACTGGGAATCGGCCATTTTATTTGGTATCCAGAGGGCACGAAAGGTCCGTTTGACGAAAGTTTCCCAAAAGTGCTGAGTTTTTTGCAAGAGCATAAAGTAAAACTGCCTGAGTGGTTGAAGCCGGACATGCAATGCCCATGGAAATCCCGCAAAGAGTTTCTGGAAGAACAAAACAGCAAGCGTATGCTGGAACTTCGGAATATGTTGAGCAGCACAGTAGGCCTGCAAACCGATTATCTAGTTCAGCGTCTTGAGAATGCTTTGCCCAAAATGCTTGATAAAGCTCCGGAGGCCGATAAGGCAAAAGTTAAGCGAAATTTTGAACGCATGCTCGCAAGCGGAAGCGCAGGTGCCTTTGCCTTAATTGATTATGTCAATTTCAAAGGTGAAGGCGTTGTCGATACTGAGCGCTACAAAGGTGAAGGCTGGGGAATGTTGCAGGTCTTACAAAACATGTCCGAAAGCAAGCCTGCTGTCGAGGCATTTTCTGAATCAGCAAAAGAATTACTTGCCCGTCGAGTTCGCAACTCTCCACCAGAGCGTCATGAAGAAAAATGGCTTCCTGGATGGACTCGACGCGTTTCTGATTACGCAAAATAACGAAGCGTCGATCTCAAATGTTCAATCGGCACAAGAACATTTATTTCTTTAGTGCACTATCTGCGATGCTTTTGTATTGGTCGAGCGTCGGCGCATATTTTCTTATTAGTTCATCAAGTTTTTGCCCGCAGCTTCTTGCTTTTTCTCTTTCGCTGGATGCAATATACGCACTGGTCATTTTCGCCAAAATATCTGCTTGCGAGCCGAAATTAAGAACTTTCGAGTATTGAACTGCTAACTCGAAGCTTGACCTCGCGTTATTAAGGTTCCCAAGCGCGTCCCAGGCGAGTCCATCCTGGTAGTAAAGCTCAGCTTTAATCCCATCTTTTGCTGTCTCTCGTTCCAACTCCTCATTTAGCTTGATCTGCTCTTTCCAGCGGGCAAGTTTATGTAATATATACGAGCGCTCAAATTTAATTCCGAAAACTGAATTCTCTATAGGCATGAACTTTCTTTTTTTGCTTAATTCTTCAATTAGCGATATTTCCCAGTCGTTGAATTGAAGGCTTTCTTCAGGTGAATTGCGCAGTAAAAAGTCGCAGAGCTTATTGCACGCGTCTAGTCGTTCGGTCAGCACTTTGAGATCGTCGTACTTAGCACTAAGCAAGT
>JBIKOL010000007.1:0-102341 GCA_044358055.1 Obscuribacteraceae bacterium (SeqCode) | reverse complement strand
CCTGGACTACTCGTTTGACATCAGGAAGAGCTTCTTTCAAAGCGCGCTCTACACCTAGTTTCAATGTCATTGTGGAACTGGGGCACATCCCGCAGGCGCCAGTAAGATGCACAAATACTTCGCCTTCTTTCACATCGATTAACTCGATGTTGCCGCCATCTGCCATGAGCATGGGACGGATTCTGTCCAGAATTTCCTCAACTTGATCGCGCATTACCAGTTCCTCTTAAACTCTTTTCTACATTATAAGGGCTGATCAGGCAGATAGGCCACCAACTGCTCAGTACGATGTAAAGATATTGGCAAGGGTTCGCTTGGACAACTCTCCGGGATCGCAGGCGTCTCGCCTGACCACAAACCAACGATCTACAGATAGGCTCGAGAAGCCCATGCGGGCGAGACGCCCGCGATCCCGGGATTTTCAACAGCAAATCACGCCGCTATCCGCTTAAAATAAAGATACAAGCCCCTTAAAGAGTAATAAAATTTCGACGCCTTCCCGCTACAGCCCAGTATTCTGGAGTCCTGGCAGGGAGCCCGGGTTCGGCCTGGATATTTCAGCAGCTCTGCTTGGTAGGGGCGATGCCACGCGTCGCCCAGTACATCCAGATCAACCCCGAAGTCCGCAAAGCGGCATCAATCTCATTAACGGGAGGCCACATGGCAAAAGTAGCAATAAATGGTTTCGGCAGAATCGGACGTAATGCCCTGAGAGCGTACCTCACCTCTCAACCGAAGGGTTACGAAATCGTCGCAATCAACGATCCTCTTCAAGATCTCGAGCAATCCGCACACCTGCTCAAATACGATTCAGTTCTCGGCGAACTGCCTTTTGAAGTTTCACACACAGAAGATGCTCTCGTAGTCGACGGCAAGAAGTTCCACTTCTCCAAAGAAAAAGATCCGTCCACCTGCCCATGGGCAAAGCAAAACATCGACATCGTCCTCGAGTGCTCCGGTGTGTTCACCGATGCAGCAAAAGCAAAAGGACACATTACAGCTGGTGCAAAGAAAGTTCTGATCTCAGCTCCTGCAACAAATGAAGACATCACCATCGTTCTCGGTGTCAACGAAAAGAACTACGATCCCGAAAAGCACAACATCATCTCCAACGCCAGCTGCACCACAAACTGCCTGGCTCCAGTAGCCAAAGTCATCGATGATGTCTTCGGAATCGAAGAAGGCTTGATGACCACCATCCACAGCTATACATTGGATCAGCGCCTCCTCGACACAGGCCACAAAGATCTCCGTCGCGCCAGAGCAGCCGGCCAATCAATGATTCCTTCCAGCACCGGCGCTGCAAAAGCAATCGGTCTGGTTATGCCGCACCTCAAGGGCAAATTGAATGGCTTCGCCATGCGCGTTCCAACCCCGAACGTATCAGTTGTTGACCTGGTAGTTCGCACAAAGAAAGAAGTCAGCAAAGAAGCCGTAAACAAGGCTCTGAAAGAAGCCGCCGGCGCCGGACTGACCAACATCATGGGCTACACCGAAACCCCGCTCGTCTCCATCGACTTCTGCGGCAACAAACTCTCATCAGTTGTTGATGCAGATTTGACAATGGTTGTCGGCGACAAGATGGTCAAGGTTCTTGCCTGGTACGACAACGAGTGGGGCTACAGCAACCGCCTCGTCGAGCTGTGCACCCTTGTTGCCAACAAACTGATGGCCAAGGTCTAGTAATCAGGCTTATAGGACATGAGAAGGGTGCGTTGGCAAATTGCGAGCGCACCCTTTCAATTTCAAGAACTAATCAGAGGGAAAGAACATGCTGAGAAAGACAATCGCACATTTGCCCGCAGAGAATTACAAAGGACAGCGCGTGCTCGTGCGCGTGGACTTCAACGTTCCACAAGACGAGACTTTGAAAATCACCGACGATTCGCGCATCAGAGCCGCACTTGATACCATCAAGCATCTGAAAGATGCGCATGCGCGGGTGGTGCTAGTTTCCCACCTCGGCAGACCCAAAGGTGGTCCTTCCGAAAAGTACAGCCTCAAACCAGTCGCACAAAGACTCTCAGAACTGCTGGGACAGGAAGTGCGCTTGCTCCCCGGCTGCATCGGCAAGGAAATTGAAGATCTCGTTGCCGGCATGAAAGACGGCGAAGTTGTTCTGTTGGAGAATGTTCGCTTCCATGCTGAAGAAGAAAAGAATGATCCTGAATTCTGCAAGGCTCTGGCTAGACTCGCAGACATTTACGTCAACGACGCATTCGGCACGGCACACCGCGCACATGCAAGCACCGCAGGCGTTTCAAAGCACATGAAGACATCGCTTTCAGGATTCCTGATGCACAAAGAAGTGAAAACACTCAGCGAAGTTCTGGAAACTCCGGCAAGGCCATTTGCCACCATTATTGGTGGCTCGAAAGTTTCCAGCAAAATCGGCGTTTTGAAAAACTTGATGAACAAAGCAGATGTAATCATCATCGGTGGAGCAATGGCATTCAGCTTCCTGAAGGCTCAAGGCAAGCAAGTGGGCAAGTCGCTGGTTGAAGACGATCGCCTCGATCTTTGCAGAGAGTTGCTGACAGGATTCGAAGAAAAGAAGGTCAAAGTAATATTGCCCGTAGACGTAGTATGTGCACCGGAATTGAAAGCCGGCGCACCAGCAACATTGCGTCCGGTCGATCAAATTCCGGAAGACCAAATGGGACTGGACGTTGGACCTATGACGCTTTCTATAATTAATAGCGAACTGGGCCGCTGCAAATCAATTTTGTGGAACGGACCTCTTGGCGCATTTGAGTTCAAAGGTTTTGAAAACGGAACCTACGCACTCGTAGACATGCTCGTCGAATTGACGGGCAAAGGCGCAAAAACAGTAGTCGGCGGTGGGGATTCAGTGGCGGCAATCGAAGCTCATGGCGCAAGCCCCGAGTCATTCACTCACGTCTCAACCGGCGGCGGTGCCTCGCTCGAATTCATCGAAGGGCTCGAATTACCCGGCATTGCCTGCCTGGACCCAATGGAGAAAGCCTCGGTCTAGTATTTAATTGGAGCCCGATCTATGTGTAGGGGCGATGACATGCATCGCCCGCACGCAGACCGCTTCGAAAATAGGGCGAGCTCAAGCGTTCGACTAAAATTGATCATGGTGAAGTGGCAGCCTCTTCATTGTGCTTGAGCAGCCGCCGTTCAAAACAATATCTAAGAACTCGCCACTATCACAATTGACTATCTCAGCCTGTTTACTTGTATTGATTATTCTTAGCTTCATTTCGCTTTTGCGCGCATGAAAGACCCTGGTGTGCCCGGCCGACCTGACAGTCAGAGGCCCTTTAAACACATAGACGCTGTCGATTTGTTGCTCATCGGCATACTCGACAGTTACCTGCTCAACCCTTGTAGTAATGCTGGCATTTCCAAGCGTAAGAGTTGTGGCGTAGGTATTTGCACCTGCCAAACCATTTCGACCAATCTGGTAAGTTTCTCTGACGCGTTTTCCCATGGCATCAAATTCGGTATCAACCCGGCACACGTTAAGCTCATTCAAAAATGATGCAAATTCGAAAATAATATGTTTGGGCTCTGAATACATGAAGGTACTGGATATTATTCCTTCGGCATCTAATACATGCTGTTCGATGGTTCCATGTTCATCTACGCGACGAAACAAAGAGTGCTCACCTGGATTTATAGCAATATCCACCATGGTTAAATGATTTGTTTCGATCAACTTTCCGGTTCCAAGACAAACACTGAGGACAGAGCCGTCGATCCGCCTGTATTCTCTTTTGCCATTGTTTTCGCTGACAAGCGTTCCATCGTCAAGCAGTTGCATTCCTCTGCTAAAAGGCTGCCATTGCCCGCGTTGTGAAACTCGCATTACGCATGTAACAGGGTCAGTCGAATATTCCCTGACTGCATTGTTCACATCTTTTGTCTTCAATATATGGCCCATCTGGTCCATAGTTATGACAGCACGGTTGGAGTAAGTGCGAACGATATGTCCTTCACTCGAATTTCGGTCAAAATAACTGGGCTTATCTTGCACGCCGAACTTCTGTTTTAATTCTTCAAGCCGGCTCATTGACTCGGCTACTGAGCGTTCGCAAAAAGCAAAGTCTTCATCTGGAGCGAAACTTACTTCGGCATGGTTATGCGGTGTCAAGGCAGCCGCTTTAGCGGCCAATCCCGGGACTAAGTTACTTACTAATCTTGCGAAATTGAACATACAGCTCGCTTTAGCTTTCATTCTATCGACAACAATGATGCCATCAGAAGAGTTTTAAGCTATCAGTAGAATGCCTGATTGTCACAAAAAGTACCTTTTTGAAAAGAATGCTTTGCGCCGCCAACTGCCTCGCAAAAATGGCTCACGGCTGCTCGAGCTGGGGATTACTCAAGATATTGGCTGCTACCGTAGGTGGTGCGTTGCAAGCAGAATCGTGATGTTGACTTTAATGTTCCTCCCCCAACGAATCTTTGATATAGGCATTTCAAACTTTTTGCTCAACCCCAGGGTGCTTGACATGCACAAAGGATAGAGGCGACCTTTCGCTCCCAGGACTCTCCATATGCCACGCCCCTTTCGTCAAAGCCTTATAATGGTTACTGTGCATGGGTCGGTGCGTGGATGCTCAAAAATAGTTTTGCAAGACTCTTAGTAGTGCTGCTGCCGGGAACTTTATCCTTTCTCGGTGCATACGCGGCCGCAGAGAAAGCGACGGATGGTCCACCCTATACTGTGCAGGGTAAACAAGTCAGCAAGCAGCAATACGATGCAGCTAAGTTACAGGACGAAGGTATTCTTCTCTTACGCTCAAACGCAAACGAGCAGGCGATTGAAAAATTCAAACAATCAATTGCTACTTATGACGGATATGCAGAAGTTCACCACTCGCTGGGTGTTGCTTACGAAAAAGTCGGTCGAAACCCTGAAGCAATTATCGAGCTGAAAAAAGCTATCGAGATGAACTCCGCCCTAAGTGATTCCTGGTTCTTGCTGGCTGGATTTCAGCAAGCTGCGGGAAACTTGCAAGATGCAGTGAGTGCTTACCAGGAATTTCTGCGCCGATTTCCCAATAACGCTATGGCTTCGAAGGTCAATGTGGCGCTCGGACTCCTTTATGCAAAACTGGGGAACAACGACGACGCAATTGCTGAAATAAAACGCTCAATCGAAGCCAATCCCGAGCTGCCTGCTTCATGGATAACCCTCGGTGGAATCTACCAGGCCAAAGGTGATCTAGATAATGCAATCAATACTTATTCGGAGTACCAGAAAAGATTTCCGAACGATGCGATGTATTCAAGAATTAGCGCAGTCATTCAAGGATTGAATAAAGAACGAAAAAATCAGGAGCAAATGCAAAAAGTTAACAAGGTGATGGAAGAAGCTCGACAAATTCAGCAGGAGTCGGCACGAGCCGCTCAGGAAGCAAAAAACCAGACTGGCAAGAATGCTGTGCAGGTCGATCCCGCAACAACGCAGGCTCCTAAGCTGAATGCTAAAGAGGGTGCAGCAAAAGACGACTACCTTTCAGCAATATTTGACTATAAAAAAGGCAATGATGATGCAGGGCTAGCAGATTTACTGATAACAATCTGGCCCCGCACCCGCATACCTATTGCAGTTTATATTAATGACGGCGCAGGTATTAGCGGCTATCGTGAATCATATAAGAAGATTCTGCGCCGATCCTTCGAAGACTGGTCGAAAGCCTCGTGCGGCTGGGTCTCATTCAGTTTTGTAGACAATCCGGAATCGGCCAGGTTGAAATGCTTCTGGACTGATAAAGTCTCCGACTTGAAAAATCCAGCGGAAGCAGCAGACGCTCGCATAAAGTTAGAAGACCAGAAATATATCAGCAATGTCGACATTTGCTTTCTTACTCAGACAGCAAACAAGTCCGCAGCAATAAGCGACAACGTTTTCAGGGTCATAGCCCTCCACGAAATCGGACACGCACTCGGCTTATCAGGACACTCCACAAATCCCGACGACATAATGTTCTTCTCCTCGACATTTAAAGACAACTGGCGTGAACTTTCGGGGCGAGACTCCCGCTCAATTACTCGTCTATACCAAAACGACATTTAGGCACCCGTGCAGCTTTCGGGCTTCTCCTGCTTCAGAAGCGGGTTCCGTTGAGCTGTTCACATGGAAAAATTGTGAATTTTCCGTTCCTGTCAAGAAAAAATTTCAATCGTCCAGAGCCCCGAAAAAAAGCCCAAAATCGCCGCCCCAAGAGACTTCCCGTTTTTAGACAGGGCTTGGGGGAATTTTACGAATGCCATGGGAAATCCCCCAATTGTTGACATCGCCACAATTTCTTAGACTGTACTCACAAGGTTGGAAACGGACTTCTCCAAAAAATAGGCGGCTAAACACCATGAGCATGTTTCAAGATCCCAATGACGAAGAAAAACTCTGCCAGGTTCTTAAGGCATATGTTGAAGAATGGGGCCCCGAAGCAGTGATCGTTTCAGTGCCAAAGCACTGGAAAGAATATGGTGGCAGCAGCCTCGGCAGAGTACGCCTTGAGTTCAGCACAGGCAACACCGTGTCGATTCGTGTGGAGTATGAGTCTGTCCGTATCAACTATGACGTAGAGCTACAAACAGCGTAGCCACAAACATCGAGCTACACAGTAGCAAACCTTTACTTGCGCCTTCCTCCTGTCAGAAAGCCTCCCAAAAGGAGGTTTTCTGGCTTTTTGCAACGGAAGATAAACTCATATCTAGGCAAAGATTGGATTGATATCGCCGGAGTATAAGCCAGGGAGCGCCGGAGTATAAGCCCGGGAGCGCCGGGAGTATAAGCCCGGGAGCTCCGGAGTATAAGCCCGGGAGCGCCGGCGGCTCGCCGGCTTTTAAAAGATCGGATCGATCTCACCGGATTATAAGCCGGCAGGCTGCCGGCTCTCCCGGGGACTCATCGTTGATGCAAATTTGAATAGCTCTTCTTTGTCATTTCGGCGATTTCTTCCGCAGCGACTCCGCCTGGCTCAGCTTCCCCTGCTTCTCGTAAAGATTCGCGAGCCCTTTGATTGCTTCGGAATATGAGGCATCCGAGCAAGGGCACGATGCTACTACATTTTTGTATTCAAGCTCCCCCTCTGCTGTTTTGCCATCAGCAACTAATGACTCGGCAAGCTGCTTATGCGCCTGCCAATACACAGGGTACCTTTTTTGAAAATTTGCTCGATCCATAAGCTCGATAGCCTGGCGATAATCCTTGATAGCGCTAGTGTAATTGCCTCTGGCGAATTCGCATTCTGCAATACCAATCAGTGCCGCCGAGGTATCATTTAATTTTCTTTGCTCTTCTAACGATGAACTATCAAGCATATCCTTTATATCGCGGAATAACTTTTCTGACTCCGCAAACTTTTTCTCCTTGAAATAAATGGCGGCAAGCTCCAATTCGGAGTACTGCCTTACGGCAAATCCTTCCAGCATTTCCTGGCCTTTAATTGAAGATAACCGTATTGCTTTCTTCAAAGCAGCAATGGCCGGTCCATCCTTTGATTTGGCGTTATAGATTTTGCCCAGCTCCAGGAATATATCGGCACGCTCTCCGGCTATCTTCAATCGCCTTTCCTGCAATTGTTCAGCCTGGTCTAACTTTCCCTGCAGCCGATAAGAAATTGCCAATTGACCCAAAATCTCCAGGAACTGACCAGAGTCTTCTCTTCCTGCCTCTTTTAGAATGGCTAAGGCTTCATTGGCATACTGCTCTTTTTTTACTGGAGGAGCGTCTCTCACAAGATCAATTAAAATCAGAATTCCTTGATCATAGTTTTTTTCCCTCAGTGCGATCTGGTAAGCCTCCTTCAGGCAAGCCGCTGACTCTTCCTGAAAATTATTATCGCGGTAAGCAATACCGAGCGCTTGCAATGGACCGATCATTTGCCGGCTGCCCTTACCAAACAAACGCTCTTTCGCCTCGACATTTTTCATTTGCCGTTCAATAGACTTAATGCCGGCAAACTTGCCGTATTTGTTCTTTTCCTCCAGCGCAACAGCATCGCTTCTTTCCGCGGATTTTTTCGTCATCACAAGAGTTGCAAGCGCAATAATGAGAACGATCGCAAGACTTCCAATTACGGCTCTAGCACCGGACATATCTCGCCTGGCACGAATTACGGCAGACCATTGGCGGTTTGCCTCAAGCTCTGGCAACTGGGCTGAGCCCTCTAAAAATGCGATGATTGCGTCAGCTGATGCGGGTCTTTTTTCCTTGTCCTTTTGAAGGCAATGCCAGAGCAATTGCAAAATTTCTTGCTTTTGCTTCTTGTCCCAGGACGCATCAGGCGGTGCCGGGTATTGGCTTTGCTGCATATAGAGCACAGCAAGTGGGTCCGCCGACTCAAATAGTCGTTTACCGCTCATCATTTCATAAAGCACACAAGCAAGAGAGTAGATATCTGTTTTTGCATCCAGCTTCTCACCGCGACAGGCTTCGGGGCTCATATAAAATGGATTCCCCACCAGATTGCGAGTTTTTGTTAAAGCCATAGTGGAGAATTCCTTTCCACTATTATTTTCCAGCTCAGGTGCAAGTAATTTGGAAAGACCAAAATCAATTAGTTTGACTTTTGGATTGGACATCTCGCCACCCAGCAATACATTCAAACTGCTGAGATCTCGATGAATAATGCCGGCGTGGTGCGCATGAGACAGCCCCTGGCAAATCTGTTGCAAAATGGATTTGCAAGCCTGATAATCGAGCGCCTTATGGTCCAGCAATTTGCTTGCCAGCGTTTCACCAGGCACGTATTCCATAGCTATGACAGGCACATCCTCGATCATTTCAAATGAATAGATGCGAACAATATTTGGATGATCAAGACGCGCAAGAATAATGCACTCTCGTTTTATTCTCTTAAGATCAGCTTCGGTTTCAACGGCGTTTGGCTTGAGTACTTTTAGTGCGACTTCTCTGTTCAAATTCAAATCAACAGCATGATAAACGCTGCCGTAGCCGCCTTCGCCCAACGCCTTGAGAATCTTGTAGTGCCCGCCGAGTTCGCTTCCCTCACTGAGTTTCACAAAACACTCCGGACAATAAGCTGTGGCTAAATTTTCTGCTCAAAAATCACGTGGTGATCATGGTGATCTATCCAGACGACTTTGTGCTTTAGCTTAGGATGTTCGACTGAAAATGTGACCACAATCTTCTGCTGAGAGAGCGGCGAAATGAAGAACACCTGCTGAGCGTCATCATCAACATCTGGTGAGACTGGAAATCTATTTCCAAGATCATCCTCGAGGAACATGTCGATAGACTTCAGATGTTTGTTTGATGTATTTGTGAAAAACGCTTCGAGCCGAATCATGTGACCGCCAAATCCGTCTTTAATCACTTTCTTGCTCAGCACTTCCATCTCAAAGCCGTGGATCTGGGGAGGCGGAGCTTTTACGGTCGGTTTTGTAGCAGCAGGAATTAGCATGTCAGTGTCGATGCTCATTGAGAATTCATCGCCTGGTTCGAGAACAGCTTGCGCTCCTCGTTTCCAGAGTGCGTAGCCAATACCTCCGGTGCAACCGATTGCCGCACCACCGGCGATATTATATCCGTGCATGGCTACAGTATTCTGCATGCCGAACATTTTGTATGCCACAAGTGCACCGAGAGCGGCACCACCGGCTCCATAAGCGGCGAGTCTTCCTGCACCTTGTACTTTTGACTTCAGCGTGGACGGTCTGAAATTATTTGCTTCAGCTTTGAATGCAAATGAGCGTCCATCTGGTGTTGTAAATCTGTCGAACGTTAACTCGAGGTGTCCGGGACGCCCAACGTGTCTTGGCGGCGCGATTTTGGAAACCTTTCCGATGAACTCTGTTCCTTCAGGAATTACTTTGTTATCGTCTACGTAAATATCTTCTGTGATGCGCGCTGTAATTTTCTCACCCATCTGCGCTGGGCGATAGTTGCCTTCTTCGTCCTTCATGTCCATCTTTAGCTGAGGCATGGGGACTGTGGCGAGTTTGAGTTTGAGTGGAGTTCCTTTCGGGACGCAATAAGTTACTTCACCTTTGAGGAGTGGAACTGAACCCGAGCTAGAGCTTGCATTTGCAGGCTGAATCGCTGCGCCAGTCTGCGCGGCGGCGCTTGTGTTTGCGCTGGCAGGAACATGAGGCAGGACCTGCGCAACTCTTTTACCATCGTTGCTATTTTCAGCAGATTCTTCTGGAATCTCAATTGTATTTTCTTGCTCTTGCTTTAGCGCTTGAGTTTTTTTCTCGCTCTCGCGAAGAATGTCATCAGCAATTCTCTTAGCTCTTGAAGCGCCGCTTGACGACTGCCCGTAACCGGTTTCTTGTATCCAGTCTTCAGCCTCGTTGTCAGGAGCCGCGTAAGCCGGGAAGCTGCCTGCAAGTATGAGTGCGCCAACTAGAAACGCACCCGAACGAATGAGCCTGCGTGGTTTTGCTTTGCTTGACAAGAGCGGCCTCAATTCTATCTAGTATGAATACGGAACAATAGTAACCCATATTCCGCTAAGATTTCATGAGATAGTGCTTTTCTGGTCTTGGCATGAAGAGCTGACAAGTGGACTGATTCGGATCGCCTTGAATTTATGGTAGGGGCGCCTCATGGGCGCCCTCTTCGAGCACGGACTGATTCTTCAGAGCAATCAGGTCGGCCGCAATTTGCTCTGCACTCTGATATCGCTCCGCCAGTCCCTGTTCAGTACATTTAGCGATAATATTATCGATGCCCCGAGAGACCATCGGCATCTTTTTTATGGGATGTGCCACCGTAATTGGTTCTGGATCTTCTCCAGTCAACAGGTAATATAGCGTTGCGCCCAATGCATAAAGATCGCTCTGTGGACAGGCTCTGCCGCGAAATTGCTCCGGCGGCAAATAAGAATGCTTGCCGACGACAGTGCGTGTTGCGCTTGCTTCATATTGCTGCGCAACGTTGAAATCGATTAGCTTCACGCCCGTTTCCGGGCTAAAGATAAGGTTATCCGGAGTGAAATCGCGGTGTATAACCGGCGGGTCTAGACCATGCAAATGTTTCAGGATTTCACACATTTGCAATGCCAGTTTAATCAGATCACGCTCCCCGATTGAACCGCGCTCTTTGATTACTTGCCGCAGATTTTTGCCAGGAACGCGCTCCAACACCATGTATGCACGTTGGTCGTCGACGAACAGATCGAGCAGGCCGACAACACGAGGGTGTGAAACTTTCGACAGCAATTCGGCTTCCTTCTCAATCGACTCAAATGCACGCCGACTCACACGCAAACTGGCTTCAGCAGGCAATACGAATTCTTTCAGCACCACTACATTTATGAGTTCAGCTTTCTTGTCTTCACTCAATTGCTCGGCGACATAAGCTACGGCCTGTCCACCGATACCAATTTGCTCGACTATGCGATAGCGCCCATTGCCGACCAGAAAGCCCCTGCGCAAATGATTATCCACCAGTCGCTTAGGGCTCGAAGAAAGTACGTCGAGCCACATCTGGGTATGGCTGCTCAAGCGCACAGGGTTTAACTTATCCTGCAGGGCGACATCAATTTGTTCGAAGGAAAGATGCTGTTTAATTGCAGCAAGAAGGCGTTTTCTATGCTCACCAGGGGCGATACCATCAAGCGTGAGGCTCAGAACTTTCCCACCGCTGGTTTTGCTGTCGAGAAACTCAACCGTTTCGACCGGTCCGAGCACGGAGGGGTGCGTCTCCAGCATCACACCTGCAACAGATGACCAGGGGATTGGCTTGGTGACGTTATCGCCGTACCAGTGAAGTGAATAGAGTCGTACCCCTTTAGGCGAAATGCCGACATGAGTAGGCTTCCCCCAACCGTGCACAATTGGTATAAGAGGCAAAACAACGGCACCAATAAAAGCGAGCCCCAACAATATTCCACCCAGAATTGACCAACCAGGAAATAGCAATGAAGCTGCGATAAGTCCAATAAATACAGAAAGGATGTTTGGCAGATGTTTTTGCTTCTTGATGATATCTCGCAAATACTTTCGATAAGTGCGTGACGGACGATATGGCACAACAGTCTCGTCGTAGCGCTGACCATCGAGGAGACGATAGGACATGAAGTATTTGTATGCTAGTGATGTGTCTAGCGGTCCCTTCATCAATTCGGCCCCAGTGAAATTACCGCACCGCGCTCGGTGGCACGAAGGTCGGCAATCATTTGCATGAGACGCAAGCAGTCTTGCGGGCGATTCGCCGCGTCGATGTCAGTAAGCTTGGCAACGAATTTTCCTGTCTGCACAGAAACCGACTTGTTCAAATCGCATGGATTCGAAGAAGACAAAGCTTCTGGATCCTGCCCGGTCAAAAGGAAATACATCGTTGCACCCAGCGAGTAAATATCGCTTGACGGCAGTGGTTTACCGCGAAACTGCTCCGGCGCGATGTAAGCCTGCTTTCCAATCAAGGTGCCGGTGGCTGTGGCGATGAATTCATTTGCTGCACCAAAGTCGATAAGATGAATTAGATTATCTTCGCCGAGCACGAGATTCTCTGGAGTAAGATCGCGGTGAATAATAGGCGGCGTTTGAGCATGCAGGTAAAGTAAAATACCTGCGACTGCATGAGCCCAGTCCAAAACTTTGTCTTCCAGGCGCGGTCCTTCCGTCTCGACCAGTTGCCTTAGAGTCTGTCCCGGGATATATTCCAGCACCAGATAATCACGACCGTTCTCCAGAAAGTGGTCATACACCTTTGCGATCTGCCTGTGTTGCAATTTCACAAGCAAATTACTTTCACGCTGGAAAAGTTCCTTGGCTTTTTCAATATTGGATTCGCTTGTTTTGTGCAAGACGAGTTCTTTCAAAATTACCTTGCGGCCATCGCCGCCGCGAGCCAGATATATGGCAGACAACCCGCCTGCACTAATCTGGGAGATTACGCGAAATCGATTGTTATTCAGAGTTGATCCATTTGCAAGCGGGACAAATGTACTCGTAGTGAAGTGCGATTGAAGTTCTTTTTCCCAGAGTGTTGTCAGCGAAAGATTCGTCGATGGGCTGGGTCCTGCGATCAATTTGCGGCGCAGTTCAATCAATTCAGGCGCCATTACGGCAGTGCTTCCCCAGCGCTTACTGGCGCGAAAAAGTGTATCCAGATCACCCACAGTGAGCAGGCGCAATGGAATTTTGATCGAGCCGCCAGAGGCGAAATGGAACACCATATTGCGCGATTCTTCATCATCAATAGGCAAAACATCAGGATCTTCTTCTTGCAAAGCAATAGCACCAATGTCAGTCCACTTACGCTGCAACTTTCCCATCAAGTTGATCACAAAGCAAAATGAGAAACCGATGCTCTCCTTTTGCATCACAACTTTTCTAATACTGAGTTGCTGAGAAAGGAACTTGAACACAACGGCTAGCACAAGTGTCAGCCCGATGCAAACCCAGTTTGGTCCACCATTTAGAGTAAGGAGAACGCCCATAAGGAATTGCGCCATTGCAGCGACCATCGCAAGCAGCGAGATAACCTGGCAAAGAGCGGGTATCGGACTTTCCGATTTCCAGCTGATCTCCATTTGCCGGTCTTTCTTATCAACCGCCGACTTGTCTTTTGATTTGTCTTTGCTCGGTAGCTCTGCCAAGACACACTCCTCCGCCAATGTTATGCCCCGGGCTGGGGCGATTCACACTGCGGGCAGGCAGCGATCGTGCGCGGGGCTCCAGTCAAGCGCGGCAGCCCTGGGATCGCAGGCGTCTCGCCTGCTTATGCCCATGCGTCAGCAGTAATTTTGGCTAGTTACGGAGTATAGGCGGGCGAGACGCCCGCGATCCCGGACCTCACGCCATATGCGGCCCGTCAGGATATGGAGCCGGGCACGCAAAGCGTGCCCCTACCAGGAGCGCGTTTTATCGGTCGGTGGCTACCAGCTGCGACGCTGATTGGTCCAGACCGGGCGGACCATTTGAACGACATTTACGCGACCATTGTCGTATTCTTCATCATCTGTTGGACGCGGTCTTGGAGTCGGACGCGGCGCCGGTCTTGAATCAGGCTTCGGTGAAGGCGAATCGTCACTGCGTTTGTTCTGGTGTCCTCGCCAGTTCTTGCGAACTTCACTCTGATCGCTTTGAGAAATCCAGGACTTGAGATTATTCACGCGCTGAATGACACGATCTGCATTGTTGTATTGATCGTCTCTGATTACAACCCAGGATCCGTCCTTTTCTTTGTGCATCGTGTAGGCCCACATATGGCCTCCGCCGGACGAAGTCCATCCACCGGTCTTCAGCAACTCCAGCTTCTCATGCCGTCCGAGGCTGCTAGATCCGTGGCGAATATTATCGCGACCAGTCATCATGTAGAGAATATTTCTAGCTTCAGAGTGCCAGCCACCGTCGCTCTGCCCCCATCCACGTTGTCCACCCAGAGGCGGTCCAATCTGGTCGATGAGCATACCTACCATACTGCGTTGGCTGCTACTCTTAGCATTCTGCGGAGTCCATCCAGCGCCTGAGTCGCGGCGATCGAGCCGAACATGCTCTGGAGGAATTCTTATTGTCTTCGGACCACCACCTCGCAGCGGACCAGCTGTGCTGGTGTATTGTCCGGTGAGTGCGACGTCTGCGCACAAACGTGCCGCATCACCTGCATTGCGCTGGAATAATCCAACGTTCCAGCTTGATTCCCACCAGCAGGTGCCCTGACCGCCTTGTTTGATATCGGAAGGATCCTGAGCAAGGTAGAGAAGATTTTCTGCAAGCCTTACTCTGTCCTTCTGACCATAGAGCTGCTTGGAGCCCTGTGGAGCAGTCAATCTTGCACAATTGTAGTATGTATCAATGATACACTTTTCCGTTTCCTTCATTACTTTGTCAGAGTCAATGCCTGCTGCAATTTGCAATTCGGCCTGATCCATCATGCGCTTCTCGAACTTCTTCATGAATTCAATGTTTTGATCGAGACGTGATTTTTCCATTACACCTTCAAGGTGAGACACGAGCTCTTGCCTTGCGTCTTCGATGCCTTCCGGCATTCCGTCCACGCCTTCTTTCGTGAGTTTCTCGACGTGAGCTTTATCACCGGCTTTGTCTGCTGCCAGTCGATATTCATACTCACCGTCAGCACATGGCGTGATGTTGTAGCGAGACTTGCGATCTTTTCCGGCGTCGTCCTTGCTGCGGAACTCGCTGGAAAGGCTGCCATCAGGATTGGCAACACGTGTCCATGTTTCTGTTTTGTCTCCCTTTTCGGTCTTTCTAGTATCAGTTACATTGACGAGCGCCTTGTGCTCGCCTTCGCCGATGTACTGGAACGAACGAGTCCCCTTAGGACCGACGACTCGAGTGATGTCACCATCTTTGTCCAGATCAAGATGCAGCATGTTGGAACGTTCAATTACAGCTGTTCCATCAGAATTCTGGTAGCTCAAATCACCATTCGGGCTGACGAAAATATTCTTGCGATTTTCTTCGCCTGGAGGACGGCGTTCAAAAACCGTGCGCTCTTCCTTGGTGCTCAGGTTCTTGTCTTTAACCACTGCAATTCCTGAGCCATCTCGAACAAAAGTTCTCTCCAGATTGCCTCTAGTTGCTTTGGTAATCTGGCCGTCTTTGTCGAAATCAAGCTTGGTGCCGTCTTTCTCGACAATTTGCTTGGTTCCGTCGCGGTGCCCTTGAACTTTGCCACCGTTGTCGTTGGTATAGTTCAACTCACCATTGGTATTGAATCCGAGATCTTTGCGTGCGTCTTTGAAGCGTGGCGAATCAGAAACCCACTTGCCGTCTCCGTTCTTTGTCCAGTTTACGGTCTCGCCGATTTTCGGATCGTAATGTGTAATCGTCTCTTGTCCGTTTATGCTCAGGCGATCGATTCTTACTCCATCTGGTCCTCTAAAACTGACGAGATTGTTCTGCTTATCATATGATGCGCGCGAATTGTCGGAGTTAATTTGATCGGAAGTCTCGCGACCATCCGGGTAATAGCTTGTCCAGCGTGTATTATCTTTCGGGCTGTCATCATCATCGTAATTACGGTATTGATTCGACGCTTTGATGGAATGAACGCCATCCGGGCTCACGCGGATTTCACCGCTCCACACCTGTCCTTGTTCATTGCGCCATTGCTTCGAATCTTTGCTCTCACGAGTGTAAGTCATACTCGAGTTCTGGGTCTTATCAACAATGGTTACTGATTTGATGTCGGTGGAGTTGTCGTCGAAGTAGTCATACTTGCGTACTTTCTTGCCGTCGGCAGTCTCAACTTCACGGGGACGATTGGAAGCATCCGGGGTTATCTTACCGAGCCCGGCCCCCTCGAGAGTTTCCGCACCGCGTCCATTGATACTGTGCTTGATACCAGAAGCATCTTCGAAGGACACTGAACCGTCTTCACGCAATGCAAAATTCTTGCGTGGCTTCTCTCCGTTGTCGGCGCTCCATACACCGCCCTGATTTGTCCAGGTAATCGGCTTGGCACCCGGGTGGGATTCTACAATTGTATTGCCATTTGTTTGCTCGAACGTTGTTCCATCTTTACGTGTAATTTTGGAGAGCTTGTGATTGTCATCGAAGCTGATTCGAGCGCCATCGGCATTTTCTTTTTCTTCACTTACTTTGCCGTCCGGCTTTTCAATGCGCCAGACCCCATCGTTGCTGGTTTGCATCGCGACGTCGCCGTTTTTGGCGGCTTCAACTTTGCCTGGAAATGGCAGTTGCAGTCCTTGCACTTCCATGTACCAACGCCCATTCTGGCTCAGCAGTTTGGTTGTGCCCTCGGCAGTGTTCGTAGTAATCGATTTTGCTTCGTGTGTTGCAGGGTCACGCTCAATGTGACGTGTTTTACCACCAGGATAGACAATGTCAGTGACATATCCTGAGGCGTCAGTTTTCATCTGATTGTTAGGATTCTGTGCCTGCTCTGCTGCAGGTGGGCGCGGCTGATCTGCACCTGGGCGACCCTGTTCGCCAGGCATTGTTGCTGCCGGTGCCTCAGGTCTACTTGTAGCTGGACGCTCTTTCTCGGGCGGTTTCCCAAGAAGTCCAGTCTCCCGATATAGTAAGATCAATTCAGGCGGCAGGCTTAAGCGAGAATCGCTGTGCTGCAAGTCCAGTGAAGGCAACGGAAATCCTTCAGCGCGTGAAGCCGACTGCGCAGACGGCAGAGTCTGCCTCAGCTCGTCTTCTTTTCGGTCTGGTATCGTGAATGGTGACTGAAACCCGGAAAAATCCAGCGTGGTGGGCGCTGACTTCTTCGAAGGATCATCACTCTCGGGGGAAGAGTTGAATCCCATATTTTTTGCTTTTACCCTTCTCGGCAGTAGATAATATGCGACCTTCGGAGTGAGGTTGACCAGCCCACCATCTCATTCCGAACCGCGATTTTGCCCAGCCACACAAGATTATTTAGCATTTGTGGAATTTTTGTAGCTACGAGGGGAGAACTACGTATTAGGACGAGAAGAGGAATCAAACCATGCAGCGGCAAAATCATGCGAAAAGCTTATGCTTAGTTGTTTCCAGCGAGATCCGGGGGAAAACAGGTCTTAGACAGAAATCACGTTGTGATATTGCCGAATTACGCAAGTCGGCGTAAACGAACTGTTCCTCCTCAACAGAAACGCATAATCAAAAACGCGTATGCCACCATATCCAATATCACGCTGCAAGAATCTACATGGTCCGAGATCGCGGGAGCGTAGCCCCGGGATCTCGGGAGCGAGCCCCTGGATCGCGGGCGCGTAACCCCGGGATCGCGGGCGCGTAGCCCTCGGGATCGCGGGCGCGTAGCCCTCGGGATCGCGGGCGCGTAGCCCTCGGGATCGCGGGCGCGTAGCCCTCGGGATCGCGGGCGCGTAGCCCTCGGGATCGCGGGCGTCCCGCCCGCTTTTTTAATGACGTGAGGACGAGCATACAATCAGAAGTACAAGCAAATCTTTTCCAATCCAAACAAAAAGCCAAAAAGGAAAGAAGTCAACCATCACTGGTTGACCCTCCCTTGTTTCCCCGGTCCCGCAACCGGTAACAAACTTATTTCTAGATTCAATTACGGAATCCTTGAACGCATTCAAATCTAGTTATTAATCGTGAAAGTTTTGTGGAAAGAAACAGAAACTTTTTCACATCCTCAGGCATCAAGCCAAGTCTGATCACTAACACGATTTCGCTTATTAATGACTGAGACTTCTTCGCAACCAGTCGCTGCAGAAACGGCAAAAGACTCATCAGTAGGGCTTTGATATAATATGAGCTTATGAAAACCCGCGAACTAAAGGCTATTATTTTCGACATGGATGGTGTGCTGGTTGATAGCGAGCCGCTACACCTGCTTGCCATGACCAGATTCCTCGAGCAATTTGGAATAGAATACAGCGAAAAGGAAAATCAAGAATTTCTTGGTAGAAAAGACCTCTACATTGCTCAAGTACTTATCGATCGCTGTTCGCTTAAAATGACAGCACGCGAATTGGTGGACGGCAAAGAAAAAATTCTTGACGAGATCATGCACAGCTCGTCAGCAGCAAGACCTGGCGTTTACGAGATTCTGGAAGCCGCTAAGCAAGCAAGTATTCCAGCAGCTGTTGCTTCATCGGCAACAGTTCAGGCCATACAAACTGTGATGAAGATTCTCGACATCGGAAAATACTTTTCCGCATTCACTTCAGGCGACGAGGTCGAGCATAGCAAGCCTGCACCCGATATTTTTCTTCTTGCAGCAAGCAAATTAGGCGTTGCCGCGGAAAATTGCCTGGTAATCGAGGACACACTCAACGGATTGAAAGCCGCGAAAGCCGCAGGAATGTATAGCATTTCGATTCCCTGCGACGCTACGGCCCATCAAGATCACAGCATTGCAGACTTGCGCCTGAGCAGTCTCGAACAAGTTCAATTAGCAGAATTATTCGCAAGGATTTGATCATATGGCACGAGTCCTGATTGTTGATGATGACGAAGAGCTTGCGGAGCGCCTTAATCTCTGGCTTACCCACGAAGAACATAATTGCGAAACAGTGTACAACGGTGCGGAAGCGCTCACATTACTCAAGTCAAAGGAATACGAGCTTGTAATTCTCGACTGGGATCTTCCTGGCATGAAGGGCATTGATGTATGCAAGAACTTCAGAGACTCAGGCGGAAGCACTCCTGTTTTGATGCTTACCGGTCATACAAACATGAGCGACAAGGAAATGGGCTTCGATGCTGGTGCAGATGATTACTTGACCAAACCATTCCATCTGAAAGAGCTTTCTGCACGCGTAAAAGCGATAGTCAGGCGCAGTTCAATGGTTGATACCACTAAACAAATGATCGCTGCAGCGCGACCGGATATCTATTTCAAGCTTTGTCCTGAATGCGGTTTATCTTATTCGCTAGAGAAAGAGCGTTGCGATGATTGCCGCGTGGTTCTAAAAACCGAAAAGATGGATCCGGCAATTGGAGCTGTTTTTGGCGAACGATACGAAGTAGAGTGTGTCATCGGCAGTGGTGGCATGAGTGTGGTCTACAAAGCGAAGCACAAACTAATGAATAGCGTTGTAGCAATCAAACTTTTGGACCCCAGACTGGTGCGGCAGCAAATCGCAGTTCGTCGTTTTCAGCTTGAGGCCCAGGCTGCAAGCCGCTTGAAACATCCCAACGTAATAATCGTGCATGATTTTGGTATCACGCCAGAAGGGCAACCATACATGGTGATGGATTTTCTAAGCGGAAGAAGCATGGTCGATTTTCTGGACGAAACGCCACAAATCGAACCGTCCCGAGCAAAACGGATATTCTCGCAAGTGGCTTCTGGTCTGGCACACGCGCATAAATCCGGGGTGGTTCATCGCGACGTCAAGCCCAACAACATAATTATCGATTTCGATCACGCTGGAGAGGAAAGTGTGAAACTGGTCGATTTCGGAATCGCAAAAATGATCAACGATGCCGAATCGCCGCAGCAGCGACTTACACGTGCAGGAGAGTGTTTCGGCACAGCAATGTACATGAGCCCCGAACAGTGCCGCGGCAAAGACGTCGATCAACGTTCAGACATTTACTCTCTAGGGTGTGTAATGTTCGAAGCGCTCACAGGTTTGCCACCGTTTGAAGGCGACAACGAGCTGGACACCCTGCAAATGCACCTGATGCAGGAACCGCCTACATTGAGAGAACGAAGACCAGATCTGCAAATCCCAGGCGAATTCGAATTCGTCATCAAAAAATGCCTGAGCAAAGAACCCGAAGATCGCTACCAATCCATGGACGAACTCATCCTAGATCTATCGAAAATCCCCGTTTAGGTAATTTAAAAGCGGGCGGGACGCCCACGATCCCGGGCAGCATTATTCCGGTCTTTTTTATTCCGGTTTGTCTTTTTGTTCTTTCTTTTTCAGTCCATAACGCTCGAGTGCATAATTCGCCGCAGCATCGGAACCGACGTTACCAGCTTGACGTGCATAATCACGAAGCGTTCCATTTGCTTGCCCGGAAGCAGAAATAGTTCTCTGATCTACAGATTGATCGTTGCTAAGACGTGCCTTCAACATCGCAAGAGTTGCGCGTGCATTAACAACTTGCTGTGGTATCTGCGAATTCGATGGCAGGTTGCTCACCGCCTGCGAAAGCAGCTGATCAAGCGCATCCACCTCGGATGCACTTATATCGGTACGAGCAATCAAGGCGTTGGCATTAGCATCTACAATGGTTGCTGTTTGAATTGCATGCTGCGTATTGTGGACTTCTTCCTGCCTGTAATATTCAGCTCTTTGATCAGAGTAGGAATGCCCACCGTCATAGCTTGCTTCACCATTTTTGGTATCAACAAAGTGATTGCCATCTTTGTCTTCGCCATGAATGTCGCCATTTTGATCAAGGGTAATCTTATCGCCATCGGGTCCTGTGATATCTGCTCCCTGTTCACCCGCGTGCATTCCCATCCAATCGAGCTCACCTTTTTCAACACGTATCGGATCAACACCAGGCTTGGGTTGGCCCGTTGCCGGATCCAATTCCTGTAATGTGACTTTGGCATGCTCTGGGTCGATTGTTGTGACGCTCGATGGATGAGCATCAAGCGTGCCGTCGGGGTTACGCTTGGTTTCGGTTTCAACTATGACACCAGAGTCTTTGTCGGTGGTGTATTCAGCATGTACTTTTGGATCATCAATAGTTATTTTGCCAGTCTGCGTGTCAAGCTCTCCGCCCTGGAACATATGCAGGCGGTGCTGTTCCTGTTCCCACATTCTTTGCCAGGCAGCTCTGCGCGGGTCACCGCTGGTGTCCTGGTTGACTTGCACCTGTCCTCTATCATCGAGACGAAGTCTCGAATCCTGCATCAGATCTTTAGCTTCTTTTGAGTCGCAGTCCCATTGTTGACCACCCTTCTGACCAAGGGTCATCTTTCCATCCTGAATCTTGACTTCAATATCACGCTCACGTCCGTGTCTGTCGATGTGCTTATAAATTGCATCGACATCACCATTTTTGTGCGTATAAAGACGACTTCCATCGGGCTGAACAGTAAGTGTTTCGCCTTTTCCATCCATTAGCAAAATCGGCTTAGCCAGATGGTCAGGATGATCTTTATCGAGATCTTTCGGTTTAGACTTCATGTACTCGTTGTAAGCATCATCTAGGCTCTGCCCGGGTTTTGCAACTTGAGTAATTGAATTCTCGAAAAAGCGTCTTGCTTCACCTTCAGAATTGAATTCGGTGATTTTGGTCCCACTCTTATCAAGAACTTGAACGTGACCATTCTTATCACGTTGCGCCGTAAGGTCGGAGTGCTCACCCTTCATGGTAACTACGCCGTTGGTGTCCTGACTCATCGTGCGACCATCGGCCGTTGTTATTGAAGCATCGTGCTTGCCATTCTTATCGGCAGGGCCAAGCGTGATTTTCTCGCCAGGCCTTGTGAAAACTGTTTTGTCACCATCTACACTGGTCTGAACTTTTCCGCCGAGGGTGTTGTGTTCAATTCCTGCTCCGATTCCGACGAATTCTATAGTTGCATTCCCGGCTTTTTTACCAAGATCGAGCAACTCGCTGCCGGTTTCAGCAACTTTATTCCAGAGAGATTTGGCACCATCTTTGATACTATTCCAGATTCCCTGATCCGCTTGCTGATCTTTCATAGTATCTTTGATGAATGAATTTGCAACAGATCGGCCTAAAGCAACCTTGCCATTTTCATCGTAGCTGAGGTTGCCTTTTTCAAGAATGGATTCACCCCAGAAACTTATTGACTCATGGTTTGCCTGCAGCCCGCGTCCGACGCCCCAGCCGTTTATTTGCTCAGGAGTAAAGACGCCAGTGCCACCAAGGTCACGGACCGGCATTCCCATTTGGCTAAGACTATCCACCGGGCGGCCGTTTGAGAAAGGATCTGCATAGAAGCCTTTCATCTGATCACCGAACCAGCCCTGTTTTTGGTCAGAGCCTTGATGTAAAAAGTCGCTAAAACCCTTTGAAAAGCTATCGAAGTTGAAATTGCTGTCGAGCACGGCTGTTGATGATTTTTTGCCGGCATCCAGAGCGCGATCTGTCTGATTGGCCAGAGGATTCATCGAGAGAATTGAGCGGGCTTCCATGCCGCCCGTTCCGCTGAAGCGATTGCCTACATTTCTCCAATCAGCGCTGCTAAGCTCACCGCTTACTTTGTCTGCCAGTGAACTGTTCGCATCTTTGCTGTGGTCGGAAGTCTCGTGCCTGTCCGGGATGGCGGTAGCACTCTTCTCGTCCCGATGCAAATCTGCATGAGTATCCTCATGCTGCGGCGCGGGTTTTGCATTTTTGTGTTCGTCTACGTCAGCCATGCCATCAATAGCCCCAGAAAGAGCTGGCTCTTTGTCTAGTAAGAAACGGTGAAATCACCAATCAGTCACTAATAATGGTTCCAAAGGGGTCCTTTGTCAAGGTAAGTCCGCGTATACGAAAGGTTAAATCTGCCCGGGCGGATGCTAAAATTAAGCTGCCGCCAAGAGGGAAACCTTAAAACCCTTGCTGGGCGGCATTGGCGAATTCCCAGCC
Organism: Obscuribacteraceae bacterium (SeqCode); assembly: GCA_044358055.1. Taxonomy (GTDB): domain Bacteria; phylum Cyanobacteriota; class Vampirovibrionia; order Obscuribacterales; family Obscuribacteraceae; genus JAIEPM01. The sequence goes on along the minus strand of JBIKOL010000007.1, from coordinate 79,424 downwards.
ACTATTGACTACACTGGCGATCTGAACTCCGTTTCATCTCGCCGGAGAAGGTTTAATGTTTGCCTCAAGACCAATCACTGCCTCAAGACCAATCAAAGCCGCGCTGCTCGGCATTTTTCTTGCCCAGGCAATTCCAGGCGCCCTCGCTGTGGACTCTTTTGAAAGCCTCCGGGATACTGGAGAGAAAGCTTTCGCGCAGAACAATTATGGTCTAGCCGAGAAAAATTTCATCGCCGCCTTAAAGCTTGCGGAAAGCCAGACATTCCCGGCTACAGATCCGCGCTGGGCACAGGCATACAAAAATCTTGCCGCACTTTATGATGTACGCTCGCAATTTCCAAAATGCGAATACTATCTGGAAAAAGAATTACGAGCAAAAGAGAAAGCACTGGGTTCAGAGAATCCAGCAGTAGTGGCTTCGGTAGGAAAACTTTGCAAGTTCTACCTGCAACACAACAACAATGTAAAAGCAGATCGTCTGAGCGGCCTGCTAATGAATTTTGCCGATCGCATCTCGAAGAGCGAACAACAACTAGAATCTCATTTCAATGAACTGCAGAAGTTCTACGCTGCACACAGTGAATATGCAGAAGCAGAGAAGAAATTGAAAGCAGCTCGCGAAAGTTCAGAGAAAATACGCGCGGACGATCACCTCGAATTAGCTGCAAGTATTGATGCAATTGCGGAGCTATATAAGGAACGAAATAAGTATCCACTGGCCGAGCAAATGTATAAACGCTCGCTGGATTTGCGCGAAAAAACACTGGCGCCAGGACATCAAGCACTTGCCTTCGCCTATGAAAATTTGGGTAATCTCTATGTAGCTCAGGGCAAGCAGCAACAAGCGCAGCCTTATCTGGAAAAATCACTTGAAATAACAAACAAGAGCGCAGATTTCAAACGCCCCGAAGCATTTTCGCGCCTCGACAGTCTGGCAAAAACCTGCATCAATCAGGGCAAAAACGGCGAAGCTGAATCGCTCTATAAACAAGCATTGACGCTGATCAAAGACAACAACGGCCTGAACAGCAAAGATTATGGCGCCGCTTCATACGCACTGGCATCGTTGTATATACGGCGGGGTCGCTATTCTGAAGCTGAGCCTCTTTTGAAAACAGCCGTAAAGATTACAGAAGGCATGAATGGACCGTCAAGCGCACAGCTGGTGCCGGTTTTAGACGCCTATGCGGACACACTGGAAAAAAGCGGAAAAGGCTCTGAAGCTGCTAAAGTAAAGCACAGAGCAAATGCTATTCGAGGAAACGCCAGCGCATGCAACACAAGTGGCCAGATGTCAAACGATTTTTGATGAGTTCTTCCAGTTTGCGCATTCTAACTTGTATGAGCGCCGCCCTGATTTTCTGCGGAGTATTCACGGGTACGCTGCCAAGCTGCGCCAAGGTAGAAGCGCTTGCCGAATCTGCTGATCAAGCACCACCGAACTTGAAACCGATTGAGGACGTTGCCAATGCATGGCTCAAGCGCCCCGAACTTCAGCATTCGCTTGTCGGGCTCGAAATCATGCACATCCCCTCGGCACAAGTATTGTTTCAATACAACGGGCACAAACGCTTCGTTCCGGCATCGACGACAAAAGTATTTACTACGGCATGCGCAATGGACACACTCGGTCCGACTTATACCTACAACACACAATTGAAGGTCTACGGAAAAATTGAAGGAAGCGTTCTGAAAGGCGGTTTGTTCATTCAGCCCTCGCAAGATCCGACTTTGAAAACAGCAGACCTGCGTGCCCTTCTTGATGTATTGCAAACAAAGGGCGTGAAAACAATTGAAGGCAAGGTTGGATCAGTTGATATTCCTGGTGGTGGCGATCGTTTTTCGTCTTACTGGTTGCTGGAAGACTGGGGACAAGACTGGATGCCTGTTCCATCAGATCTTGTTGTTGACGACAACATTGCAAGAAAGGATCCCGCAAGAGGTTATCCGTGGATTCCTTATGGTATCAATAGAGATCAAAATGCCTTCACAACATCCTTATTGCGTTCAGCTGAGGGACCTTCATGGGTAGTGTTTCAACCTTCCACAAAAACGATGCAATACTGGCATCCGGACGGTCCGGCCGTCGGTGGACAAATCGTTGGTAATCCCTCCGAATACAATGTTGCGATTGTGATGTCATTGCTGAAATCAATGGGCATTAAAGTAAAAGAGAAAGCAGTTCCACTGGATGTGATGGAGTCATCGCCGACTGTAATTGCTGAGCATCGCTCTAAACCATTATCTGAAATAATCAAATACTGTTTGAAAGAAAGCGATAACCTGTACGCGCAACAACTCTTGCGCACACTTGGCGATCTTCCTGCGGTTTCGAAAAATGTAGAGAAATTGAGCCTGGAAGATCGTGGTCTTGCGCGGCTGAATCAATGGCTTCTTGCAATGGGATTACCGCCCGGCGAAGTTCTGCTCTGGGATGGCTGCGGTCTATCCAGAAAGAATTGTTTTACTCCGCACGCGCTAAACATTGTGCACAGACACATGGCAGGTGCAGCATTGAAGAGCGCCTATCTTGATGTGATGCCGCTTAACGGCGAAGAAGGAGCGCAAAACGGAACTTTCAGATATAAAACCGGCACAATGGATTGCGTTCGCTCAATCTCCGGAGTGCTAATTACTGCCGCGGGAGAACCGCTTGCAGTCACGGTTATGGTGAACGATCACAATCCTTCAATTCGTGATGTGCGCGCCAGTATGAACGGAATGATTGGACAATTGCAATCGCTCGGTTCATTGCGACTGCCAACTGTTCCTGTGGCACCGGCAATAGTTGTGCCAAAGAAATCAGCTCCACAAGCAAGTCCAAAGAAAGGTGCCCCGGTCAAACGTGCCGGAGCTGCATCACAGCACCGTGCTAGAAGACACAGATCGCGCTAAGGAGGTACACAGTGTCCGGTCTTACGAATTTCAAAACAATTCTGGAAAATGGCGAGCTCATTTGCCCCAAGTGCAGCAAGCCAATTCTGAAATTTGAAAAGTACGTCGATAAGCTTGCCTCTGTCTGGGATGGCGCAGGTGACTCTGCCACAGAGCACGAAGGCTCAGTCGTCACACTCATCTGCGGCAATGACGGTTGTACCTGGAAAGAACGAACTGAATACTGGGATAACTACCAGCAATGAATATATTAGGGTTCTAACGGATCCGTCGATTATAAGCGGGCGGGACGCCCTCGATCCCGGGGGCTACTCATCTGCCGGTTTGAGCTTTATTTTTTCAGAGACCTCGGCAGATTTTCTTGCCTTGTGTTCCTTTTCCATTTCAAGCCACATCGATTCCTCAAGTTCATCCAAATTGCCCAAATTTACGTGAGGAGATGCAGCGGCAGGCTCGACGATTTTTCTCTCCGGTTTCTTTTTATCTTGCGGCAATGTGCGATCTCTAAAAGGGCTTCCATACAACTCTTGAACGCTGCGCCGCGCGAGTACATTCCATGAATACATGCTGAGCAAAGCACCAAATGGAAACGCCGCAAGCATATTCATACCAGCCACAAAATAGCTAAAATGTGCATCTTCTCTAGCAGCGATGGCTCTTGCAGACTTCAGGTTTGCCCAGCCGAAAAGAGCCGTGCTAACAATTGTTAGAAGACAAACAAGGAAACCCGCGATTCCCATTGGGAATGTAAGCAAAGCGCCCAGGGACAAAACCAGAGAGACGCCCAGGACACCGACAAAAAAATAGGTTCCCTTCACTACGCGACCAAGGTCTCTTTCATCAACATCAGCTTGAACTTGCACTTGATGGGTGCTCACGTCGTGTCCTCCAATCGGCACTACAGGTCTTATACCCACAGGACCAATCGTTCTTAAACATTGACGCATAAGCCGGCGAGCCGCCGGCGCTCCCGGGCTTGAGAATAGCTAACTCGTTTCTACATATCGAAGGTCAATATACAACCTACTTAACGAGGATCGTTGTAGAACCTACTTAACGAGGATGGTTGTAGAACCTACGTATCGAGAATCGTTGTAGAACCTACGTATCGAGGATCGTTGTTGAACCTGCGTATCGAAGACCCATGTAGAGCCTATGTATCGAAGAGTAAAAATCCGCAGAAGCGTTTTACACCCCGGGAGCGCCGCGGCTCGCCGGCTTATGCAATTAGCGTCGGCGCCAGAGCATTGCCTGGGGCACTATGTACTGATATTTCCGGTAATGCTCACGTATAACAAGAGGAATGTCTTCTGTGTGGAGTAACTCAAAATGCGCTGCAAGCAATTCTTTAATCGCTTTCTCGGAGAAGCAGGCCGCGCCAGATTCATCAACGTAGCCGCCAAACCATTTATCACGTGCCGTAAATTTTTGCATCCAGGTGTAGGGTGAAACCATCAAAAGCAATCCGCCTGGTTTAAGCAATGAAGACTCTGCCCACATTTGTTCAAGGCATGCTTGTGGATTCGGAAGACGGCAAAGCAAATTAGCCATCAACACTGCATCGAAATTGCGCTGATCTGGCGAAACAGCGCAAGCATCACCTTGTATGAAGGTGACTCTGTTGCATAACGCGGGATTCACCTCGGCTACAGTTTGCTCTTTGATCTCTGCTTCAACTACATATGAATACTCAAGCTTGTGCTCGTTCTTCAACGCATTAGCAGCATCAATAAAACGTTGGCTGAAATCGATGCCGACGACATTCTCGAATGACTGAGCAAGCTTGAAAGTCGATCCGCCAACGGAACAGCCGAGGTCGATTGCTTTTTCCATGGGCACGCCGAGCTTCTGACACCAGCTAATGAGAAGCTCTGCGCATCGCTGCGGAAACTGACTCGCATTTTCCGGACCGAATTTAAATGGCATTTGCATTTCAGGAGCACCAAAATGCAAGGTCATGTATTCATTAAAAATGCTTTCTGTTTCGTACGGATTCTCTGCAGGAGCTGTTTCAGTCAAATGAACAACAGCGCCATCACTTCCGGGAGCATACACTATGCGGAAGCCGGCATGTTGGAAGAAGTGCGGACGGAAATGGAAACGAGCCCAGATTGAAGCTTCGTCACCAGTGCTTATGAAAGATCCACCCATGATCATTTGATGGCGCCCGTCATAACAGGGGCTGCTAAAGTCCTCATAATAAGGATGGACTTTTGAACCTGGCAACGGGTTGAACTGATCTTCGCACCACTGCCACACATTCCCGAAAACATCAGACAAAGGATGTTTTTCATTCTTTGCTTCAAGAACAGAAGACTCGCTGCCTTGACGCAAATTGACATTGCTTGGTTCTGGCGCAACTAAGTTTGAATAATCTGGCTCAATGTTATTGTATTTTCGAAGCGCATGATGCTCTGCTTCAGTGAGCAATCGGTATTGCTTTCCATCCTTGCGGGAACGCCAAATGCAGTAAGCAGTTGCCTCGTGATAATTTACGACAGCAGGCCAGTCCCATTGCATATCGATTAGTTCAAAACATGTGCGCAATCTGAATTGATGCGAGCCGGCCGGCCCGTCCTGCACCCAGAATGTGGGCCATTTCACATTGCGGAAAGAGCGCCAGCTCCAGCCAGTCTCTGTCCAGTTCTGCTGGCTGGCATAGCCACCGTCAGCAACAAATTGCCAGAACTCTCCATTTGTAATCAGATATTCGCTGACCTGAAAAGGCTTGACTTGAGCCTTTCGCAATCCATACTCATTATCCCAACCGTAAGTAGGCCAGTTCTGTGGCTTTCCAATTTGTACTTCACTTGCATCAATTGCAATCAGTTGATTTTGAGGATATTCTTTTCCCGCAGTTGGTGGCACCGCCCGTGGTGTGCCGTTCTGCCTGGCGAGATCGGGCCACTCAAGCGGGCGTGAAACCAGGTGAACAGGCAATTCACGCATCAAGACGGATGAGGTTTCTAAATGAATACGCTCATGTTCAAAGCCCATGAAGAGGGCCCATAATGGATGATCTTGGAGAATCGGTGCATGTCCATCAGCAAGATCAGGATGGGATTGAATTACAGATCTCACAGCAGCATAGGCTTCTCTTCTGTATTCAATTGCATCGTCTACCGACGGCCATTCGATTTCATTTTTCGACATGTCATCCCAGCTCATCTCATCGACGCCGGTTTCAAACAGCGTCTCGAAGTATGTATTGATGGGAATCTCGCGCAGTCCTGCTACGCGTAATTTGTTCACGTACAGAACTGAAGGATGAACAAAATAAAAAATGAGCGGGTGGCGGATAGCGTGGTAAGGCGGGCGGTAGAATGCCTCTTCGCCGATCAACGCCGAAAACAAAAGCTCGGATAGCGTCCAGGTATTATCGAAGTAATCCTGGACTTCTTTTCTTGAGCACGTAGAAAGATTTGGAATAGGAAGTGAGTACAGCTTGCCGTTTTTAAAACCAGGACAAACTGTCGGGTGCAAGCCCGTCCACCATTTCGCCGGACGGGGCTGGCACAGATGAACAGAACTGCGACCCAAATTTCGCGTCCAGGTTTCCCCGGAAGCTTCCGCGACAGCGCATACGCCTAAGTTAGGATTCCTGAATACTGACATAACAACCTTTTTGAGATTCCGCGAATATTATCATGGGAGCCGATAAAGGCTCGGTTAAATAGAGAGTGCAACAGTCTGTTTGCTTAATATTGACGACTATGCAAGATGCAATGAGCAGCCAAACAGCCCTGCGCCAGCTAGATTGTAGCTGTTCACAGTGCCAAACTTAAATTGTAAGCCTAAATTATCACCATTGCGTGAATTAAAGCGGAACAGACTTAGCAAGGCTTTCAATACCCGGGAGCGCCGGCGGCTCGCCGGCTTATACACCGCCAAGATCGATCCGATCCTTTAGAAGCCGGCAGGCTGCCGGCGCTCCCGGGGCTTCCGGTGCTTCCTGGGCTTCCGGGGCTTCCGGGGCTTCCGGGGCTTCCGCTGTATTTTGCTGATCGGCTTTATTCTTCGTGTAGAGGTGAGGCCATGCGTCGCCCGCTTTCGAGTAGGCTCTTCGCAATCTCTGTGTCGGAGAATGGAAGGAGCTGCCCTTTGACTGACTGAAATTTTTCATGTCCGAACCCGGCAATCAAGAGTGTATCGCCATCATTCAGCTGCTCGATACCATACTCGATTGCTTTACGGCGTTCAGCAATTTCTCTAGCACCTGCCGCCTGAGCCAATATCTCGGCACGAATAATCGCGGGGTCTTCGAATCGCGGATTATCGTCAGTGACAATCACGCGATCGGCAAGACGCGTAGCAATCTCGCCCATCACAGGACGCTTGCCTTTATCGCGTTCACCACCGCAGCCGAAGGCGACCCACAGCTTGCCCCGTGTGAAAGTGCGGCACGCCTCAAGGGCAGCTCTCAAACCGTCCGGTGTGTGCGCGTAATCCACGATTATCTGGCCGCCTCGCTCTGTCTGACCTACGAGGTTCAATCGCCCCTCGACTTCCTGGAGAAAAGAAATCTTCTCGATCGCATGCGCTTCTGGTATTCCAGATGCGATTACAATTCCCAGGCTGCACAAAACGTTGCTGAGCTGAAATTCCCCGTATAAATTCAAGCGGCACTCATATCGTCTGCCCAGCACTTCAATTGAAACGAGCTGGCCGCCATTAACAGCCCTTGATTCCAAAATACGCAAATCACGCCCATTCCTTCCATAGCTTAGAATCTTATGTTTGCGGGAAATGCACACAGCTTCTGCTCTGGAAAACCAATCGCTATCGGCGTTCAGAATTGCGAAGCTGCCGGGCGACAAAACTCTGTCGAAGAGCATCATCTTGACACGAAAATACTCTTCCATACTTCCATGAAAATCCAGATGATCGCTGGTCAAGTTGGTGAAGGCAGCAATGTTTGCGCTTATACCATCGAGCCGGTAGTCAAATAGCGCATGGCTTGTGGCTTCCATGGCAAGGTAGTCGACCTTTCTTTCAGCCAGCGTGCGCAAGATTTTGTGCAAGGTAACGGTTTCAGGCACTGACAAGGTCGAGTCGCGCTCCCAGACGATTGACCCATCCGCGCAAACTCCTCCAAGATTGCCAACCGAGCACGCAGAGTGCCCTGTATGATGCCAAAGCATTTTGCTGAAATTCACCGTGGAAGTTTTGCCATTTGTGCCTGTCACCAGAGCAATGTTTCGCGGACGGTCTGCATAAAGCCTGCTGCATATGAGCCCAAGAATTGCCAGGCTTCGCTCAGCTCTTATAAAAGGGACGCGGCTTGAACTCTGGATGCCAAAATGCTCATTTACGACTACCGCCGAAGCACCATTTCTAATTGCAAGATCAATAAAATCGTGGCCGTCCAGGCGCAAGCCGTAGCGCTGGCTGTCCACGGTCTCGCATTCAGCTGCAAGATATAGCACACCGGGCTTGCACAAATTGGGATCGGTACTTACCTCTGATATTGCGAGATCCGTCAGGGATTCGGGAAGATCAATCCCTGGTAAGTCTTTCAACAGCTGTGCCAGCGATAAGGAAGCCATGATTCATGCCCGACAGAAGTGTTTGAATTGTAACTGCCAGCCAAAGCCGAAGCATAGCTCCGTGCTAAAAGCCCAACACGAAACTTGATTGAACACAGAATTAAGATGCTGAATTCAGGGCAATATAATATTGAGGCAAGCGTCGGCATTCCAGTCCTGACCGACTCCGCAGCTAATTAAGCTGAAATCTCGCTTGAGAGCACTGCCGACGACTTGACATCTAGCGCAAATCAGATACTCTAATCGTATTTAATACGCCTTCTGCAGGTATTACTATGACGGATCATAAATTGGACGAGGAGATCAAAATCTCTCCTGCCGAAAACGATGATTCAATAAAAATTGTCGCTGAAAGCGAAGCTGAAAAATCGGAAGAAAACTACGAAGGCAAAAACATTGTTCTGCAGAATTTTGAACTCGGCGATGAAGTAGGATCTGGAACACTGGGAACTGTTTTTAGGGCAAAAAACATAAAAACTGGCTCCAATTTTGCAATCAAACGAATCTCGCACGAATACAGCCGCAATGCAAATGAAATCAAATCTGTTCTTAACTCGCTCAAAGCAGCAACTGAAATTGTAAATCCACATCTTTGCGCATTCTACAGCTGTGGCTTACATGACGAAAGAATCTACGCAGTCAGTGATGAGCTCTGCGGACAATCCTTAGCCGATGCAATTGCATCAGGGCGCGTGTTCAATACAGATCGATTCATAGAACTATTTCGACAAGTCTGTGACGCATTGAAGAGTTTGCATCAGCGCAACATTGTTCACGGCGACCTCAAACCCTCCAATATTTTTCTTATCGATACAGGTACAGGGCACGATTTCGTTAAGATTACGGACTTCGGCATCGCCGGTTCATTTGGTGAAGAACAGCGCCACGAGTTTCTCAGAAAATCAGGAGGCTCCTATCTAAGTCCCGAACAATGCCTAGGCTATGAATTGGATTCGCGTTCTGATATTTACTCTCTCGGATTGATTATGTATCAGGTCGTCACTGGCAAGCCCTTCATCGAAGGGCAAACACCCGTACACACGGTACTGAAACAACTAAACGTCAACTGCAAGAAAGGTTTGAAGGAATCAGGAGTTCCAGACTCTATTCAGCAAATAATTGCGAAATGCCTGGAGAAAAATCGAGCACAGCGATATTTCTCTATTGCAGATCTCGATATGGATCTCGAGCTAGCATCAGCAGCCCAAACCGATCTGACCGCTTTCGCTGCACAATGGAGTGATGAGAAAACTAAGAATACATCAAAACCTCCTGAGGACAAAGTGAAATTTATTCTTTCAGGAGTAATTTGTGCTGGCGTGATGGGCTGCCTGTGTCTTGCCGGGCTGAATTTCATCAATGCTCAAAATTACCAGAATAATATGGCACCACAATTAGGTCCGTCTCCTTTCGTGCAATCGAATTTCTCGCCTCCTCCAATCGTGTTCGCAAATCAAAACTTGAACTCTGATGAGGCAGTAAGGGAAGCGGAAAGAATAATTCAGGATACCTCGAAGCTTACGTCGCCTTACATGGGAGGCGGCGATGCGTTCAACGCAAGTACGAATACTCCCTCCTCGATGGAGCCACCATTACAGGTAGCAGAAACTTATTACAAGGAGGCTATTTCTGCCTTTCAAAAGGAAAACCCGGGCAGAAAGGACGCCGAGTTTAAGACAAAGCTGGCAGGTCTCTGGACTTCACTGGGCGAACTTTATACTAGAGCGACCTTCACCTCGGACGGTAATGGAATTTTCGATCGAAAAAATGCCGTGACTCCGACCCTGGGCACGAATTCAATGAGTGCCTATACTTTGTATCCTTCATATCTAGGTTTGTATCCGAATTCAAATTTGAACGCCGATGATAAGAGTGCTGAGATAAACTTCGAAAAAGCAGCGAAACTTCTGGATAATAAGTTCGACGATAAAAGCATGAATTTGCTCTGGGATTTGACTTATGTGAAATTTCAGCTTGGAAAAGTTGATGAAGCAATCGATTATCAACAAAAAATACTTGACGTGCTCAAATCACAAAAGAATCCGGACCTGGCAAACATGATTTTGAGCTACGACAACCTCGGCCGCATGCATATGTGGAAGAGCCGATACAAAGAAGCGATTGAAGAATTCAAAAACGCCAGGAATCTGGACAAAGCCACCTATAAAATTCCTGGTTCAAGCGAATGGACAGATCAGGTGAGATCTGATCTCGCATACGGATTCTTCCTCGACGGCCGCATTTCCGAAGCCGAAAAATTAGCACGCAAGAATTTGGCACTCATCGAATCTCGCCCTTCTGAAGCTCAAAACACTGAATGCCAGCGCCTCAATATGAACATCCTCTACAAAATCTTCAAACTCGAGCACAAGGACGCCGAAGCCACAGCAATTGAACTCGACGCCTACAAGAAAAACCTGGCTCCCTGGTGACTTGTCGAGAATACAACTGATTACGCGCTGGGTATAGACCTGATAGCGCGAAGTACCTAATTAATGAAGCTCATATACAAAGGATTGCTCCTCATCTCAGTGCCACTGGCATTTGAGATTTTCTTCGCTTTTGGATTTGCATCCCTCTTGCAAAGCTCCGTCAAGCAGCTTGAAGCAGAGATGCACGCAAGAGATGTTATTGCAAAAGCCGACCGCATACACGTTGGGATGTCCGAATCAACGGTATTCGTCGGCATGAAATTCCAAAATAGAAATCCCGTATTGGACGAGCAATTCCGTGGTCTCTGGAAAAGAGTTGGGAAAAATTGGCAAGCTTTGAACGAGATGCCGGGTAACAAGCAATACCGCCGGCTGGTTGGCAGAGTTAAAGAACAACTAAACGGATTCAAACAATTTCAAAATTTTTTCTGGCAGTCTCCTCCTGACCCCACAGCAGAAGACAACCCTTTTATACAAGAGCAAATTCACTCACAAATGCTCTCTTTTTATTTGAACAGAGACGAGCGAAGCAAGGAAACGCCTTTAGGACAACTTATTGAATATGAATTACGCTCAGTAGAGCAAGGTCCAGAACTCCACAAAAGAATCGCCTATGAATTCAGCATGTTCATTTTTTTTGGAGTCTTTGCTGACATCGTGCTTTTGACCTTTCTGTCCATATACTTTTGGAAGAGCATTAAAAACCGCATCGACAGCCTGATGGAGACTACCAATCGACTCTCTCGCGGAGAAGACCTTTTGCCACCCATGCGTGGAGACGACGAGCTGGCTATGTTGGACTTGCTTTTGCACGACACCGCCAGCAGAATCATTGAGACTCAGAAATTCAAGCGCCAGTTACTTGGCGTAGTTTGCCATGAGCTAAAAGCGCCTCTCAGCGCGATTCAGATTCTCATTTCACTTATGAACAATGCGGCAGCTCAATTTAGCGAAAGTGCGAATTCCGCAATTCAGAGAGCCAGTAAAGGCTGCAATCGTCTGCAAATAATGGTCGGCGAACTGCTCGACCTTGAAACAATGAACTCTCAGAAAGTAAAGCTCAGCCCGCGTTCAGTAAATATTCTGGATCTGCTTAATACCGCAGTTGAGACAGTATCTGCAATTGCAAACGACTATGATGTTCAGTTGCTTGTAAAAAACGAAGTAAGCGAAGCCACGCTAGATCCGGATAGAATGCTGCAGGTCCTCGTGAACCTGCTCTCTAATGCAATAAAGTTTTCACCTCAACGGTCACAGGTAATTCTCAGCGCTAAACAAACTGAGCAATTTCTGGAGCTCTCCGTTCAAGATTTTGGTCCAGGCATTCCGCAAGATTTGCAGCCAAAGTTGTTCGATCTTTTTTCGCAAGGCAAACAGCAGCCGGAAAAGAAAAAAATCAAAGGAACCGGCCTGGGGCTTTCTATATCCAAAGCCATCGTTAATGCTCATGGCGGCGACATTGATGTGAACTCACGCCCAAACGAAGGTTCTACATTCACAGTGAAAGTTCCTCGCCAGACTGTTGATCAGCGATTGCCTGCAAACGGTAATCCACAAGAAAAGATTGTGCTGGCAGAAAGAGCAAAACCAAAGTTTGCCATAAAACACAAGGGCATTATTCTGATCGGATTGCCTCTTGCAACGCAGATTCTCCTGGTTGGAAGCCTTTGCTATCTATTGCAGCAGGCTAAGCAGGAGCTAGATCGTCAATCAGTGAGCAGAACGGTAGTATCGCAATCGCAGAAACTGGTGCAGGAGATGTCAAATACCGCGATATTGCTCTTTTTCTGTGGAGAGCCGAAGAATAAGGATGACTTATATAAAGAGCAGTTTGAAAACAATAAAAAAGCTTTGAGTGTTTTGCAAAATACATGCAGTGATGATAGTCAACGCAAAGAAATCTACAAGCAAATAGATGCCGATGTAAAGAAATTGGATGAGTTACACAAAACCGTTGTTAGAGAAGGCCGAAAACGCAAGCTTACAGCAGAGAATTCCACTGAGCTTGTAAATTCTTATCTAGAGACCTGGAGCAGCTTTGCAGCCGAAGTAGACCGACTGGCGACAAAAGAAGAATCCATCGAAAACCAGGAAGGCAAAAGCCTTCAGGCAACCACTTCTCGATTAGATACTTTGCTGCTTAGTGGCATTTTCGCAAATATTTCAAGTGCTCTTTTACTTGCCTATTTTCTTGCCAGAGACATAAATAAGCGAATTCAACGCGTGCAAGAAAATGCCTCTCGCATTTTGAAAAAAGAAGAACTCCTTCAACCAGTTAGCGGCTCTGATGAAATTGCGGAATTAGACAAAGCTTTTCACGATGCTGCGAATTCACTTCACGAAGAGCAAGAAATGAAGCAAAGGCTGCTGGCGATTGCAAGCCACGAATTGCGGGCTCCGCTTTCCTCAATTGGCATGTCCATAGGTCTGTTTACGCAAGGAGTTTATGGTGAAATTTCGCCTGAGCAAACTAAAATTGTGAAACAAATCGAATCTGCATGTCAGCGTCTCGTCGCGTTGATAAATGACATTCTAGATATTGAAAAAATGGAAGCAGGTAAGTTCGAACTTTCTATAGAAGAAGTTCAAGCGCGAAAAGTTGTGGCTCGTGCAATTGCCTGCGTGCAACCGATTGCCGAAAAATGCAAGATTCGTTTGGAAAACAAAGTGGAAGACATCACCCTCTATGCAGACCCTGAGCGGCTTATTCAGGTGCTTATCAACCTGATCACCAATGCAATAAAATTTTCGCAAGAAGATCAGGCTGTTCTAATCAGCAGCACTAAATTGCCGAACGAAGAACTGCGAATACAAATCGAAGACTCTGGAGCTGGAATCAGCAAGGAAATACAAGAGCGAATTTTCGAGCAATTTGTTAAAAGCAACAGTAAGGAGAATGCGGAGGGCACTGGACTGGGCTTACCAATTGCAAAAGCAATCGTAGAACAGCACGGTGGAAAAATCGGCTGCGAATCAAGCGAAGGGAAGGGTGCAACTTTCTGGTTTTCGTTGCCGCTCCCGGCTGAAAAAACAAAGTCTTCAGCGGCTATTCAGGCGGGTTAAATTGATATCCAAATCCATGAACAGTCTCGATGCATTTCTCGAGCCCGAAACTCGTAAGCGCTTTGCGAATTTTGCTAAGGCAAGCCCGCAAAGCCACATCAGAACCTTCGAACTCGGCGCCCCAAACTGCGGCTCTAACTCCTTCTGAGTTAATTACCTGGCGCGGGCGTTTGACAAAAAATAACAGCAACTCCGCCTCGCGTGGCTGCAACTTTACTTGAGTACCGCCACTGCTCAGCACACCTGTTTGATAATCAAAGACCACACTACCCAGTCGTATTTTCTCCTCGATGATTGCAACCGGCCGTCTCAGTAAGGCGCCCACTCGCAACAAAAGCTCCTTCAAATGAAAAGGCTTGGTCAAATAGTCATCGGCACCACCAGCAAATGCAGCTTCCTTATCCACGATATCGCTTCGTGACGTGAGAAACAAAATGGGCTCCATTTTGCCTTGCTTTCTATATGCACGGCAGACTTCGACTCCATTACGTCCTGGCATGTTCCAATCTAGAATGAGCAAATCGAACCTTCCAATTTCACAAAAAGAAAGAGCTTCCGCTCCATCGCAAGCGACAGTGAGTTTATGCCCTTCCATTTCCAGCGCCTGGGAGGTTGCGATTCGAAGGCTCTCATCATCTTCAGCTAAAAGGATTGTGCTCATTATTGCGATCGTTAATCATGGAATTGCCCGGCGTCCACTCATTCTATTTCAGGCGAGACGGATCTGCAAGCAAGCATGAAAGTTCCAGAGCTCGTTCGCGAACTACTTGCGTGCAGAGTAGCGCAACATCGTTTCAGCGGGATAACCGGCTTTTGCTGATGGTCTGACGTAAACATAGCAACGCATGCCATTGGCATGGACGCCAGAAACTGCAGTACCAATATAAGAGGCATCGTCGATGCTCCAGCCGGTTTGCTTTAAAGCCTCTATGTACCAGGAGTGAACCATATCCACATTCTCTTTCATCAGGTAGGTGACGTTGTAGCAATCACCGGTAGGCAAGCCGGTGTAATGCACTGCTTCAGTTGTGAGAAATGCTTTGCCCGTATAAGTCGGTATGTAAGCCAGCGTCGGCGAATATTTGAGTTTCTCTTGCGCAAATTTTACGGGCTGCACTTTGCCTCCTACACCAGAAGCCCAGCTTATCAAAGTACCGTCACCAGCATTTACTGGCAAAGCTGAAACAAACATTGAAATTAAAGAGAAGAGAATCTTGATTTTGGAATACTTGTTGAACATTGGGAATACCTCGCCTGGAAAATATTTGTCAGCTCTACTTGTTTTGCGTTAGCGAGAACAATTTGATATCCGTAAAGAGCCTAATTCGCGTTCGTAAACTTGACTGGATAGCAGAGCGTGTTATCAGAGAATTTCACCACTCCGAGTAGGTTGTCGGCACCACTTGAAGGTGTAAAGGTCGCAGTCATAAAACCTGCCATCAAGTTTGGTGTCGGATAGTCCCAAAACGGAATTGCGTGGATGTTGAAGTCAGCCGGAGAATTTACAAGGGTTCCAACCAGGTCGTATTTATTGCTTGTGTATATTCTTGGCTTGCCATCCGGCAGGGGGTCGTTTCCATCGAGCCAGAACGGACGAGTCGTACTCACAACAAAATTTCGCTTACTGTTCAAATAGATGTAGTACTTTTTGCGTACCTCAAGTGTCTTCAATCGAAGCACTTCCTCAAGATCATCAGCGGAAGCATCTGGCTTGATTTGATAGAGGCGATTAACTAAGAATCTCTTCAATTCTTCGGCGGCAAACGGTCTCACCGAGTGGCTGCCAATCTGTTCCATCAGCTCCATCATTGATCCGTCCCTGGAAATCTGCCCAGGAGTGTCCGGGCTGCTATATGAAAGCGCTACAGAGGAAACATTCTCACCCATCGTGAAATTAGTACCTGGCAAAGCATTATATGGAGCCGGTTGATTGAACAGTGGATCATTCTGCCGGTATTCCGGAGCATGAGGATAAATTCGAGCACCCGTGCTTCTGCTTGGCCCAAAGTACAACCCACCGAACCCTCCATCAGAAAGATACAGTTCCCATAACTTCATTTTGGCAAGCTCACCAGCCGTGAGCTGAGCGCCACCTTTTCCGTATTGCGGGGGATTCAAGTAATTTGGATAATAGGCAGTATCAAATGGGCCGGGATTGCCAATTGTGCTGCGCGCATAACTTACACAAGTCGAGTTTGGATTCTTGCCTTCAGCGTCCGAGTTAAGATCGTTACAATTACAAGAAGAAGGGGCATTGCTTGGAGTTATCTTAGCGGCATCGTCCCTACTGGCTGGATGCCCGGCACTATTGAATAATCCATTCAGCGTTGGCTGCTGAAGATTTGTTGTTCCACCATGCGTAAGTGCAAGGTTGTATTTCATCCAATCTTCAAGGAGACCATTAACATTTGAAAAACAACCGCTGCCCGGGAAGTCTACACTTACACCAGTAGTTGAATACCACGGAGCAGCCTTTGTATTGGCTTGTGGCAAACGTCCAAAATAAGACGAATCCTTTCCATCACCCATGTTATCGATAATCAAATAGCCGCGAGGAATTGCGATATCGTACTTGGGCATTGCAGCAGACAGCTGCAATAAATTAGGATCTGCCGGAGAGAGTGGAATATCAATAGATTTGGTTCCGACACCTGAGGCAGATTGAACTGTCACCTTTATTTTCGATCGATTGTCTGTGCTTTCACAATTCATCTGAAATGAATTGGGTGGTACAACAAGTCCTACGGAAGCGCCTGGGCTGAGCTTGTATTTTTCGATGTCGTGGTTAGAAACCAGATGTGCCTGATCATATGGTGACATGGTGACAGCACAAAGGCTGCCCACATGTTCAACTTTTATCGGCTCATAACCGCGCAAAGACTGAAACTTATTTTGCTGGTCGTATGCCTTTGTATTTGCTGGCACCTTAACAGTCTTTCCCACAATATAATTATCAAATGGAATTTGCTTATCGAAGTTGCTTCCCAGTGCAATGTTGCTTGAGCTGGTTTGCATTTGAGAACCGGGGCGCACATATGAGGTTCGATAGGTCTGCGAACTAGTCTTGTATTGCAGTTCTTGTGTCGAACTGTTATCAGAGAGCATTCGCAAAGAATTTGAGGCTGCTGACGGCATGAAGGAATTCTCTACCCAATTCTTTTTTACGTCAGGCGAACTCAAAAGATCTGAAAGCTGATGACCAATTCCATTTGGTCCTTGCAGAGATTGAATCAAATCGCGGGCGTTTTTGATGCCTTCGGCAGTTTGCTCAGCTTCCGCGTTCAGTGCAACCAGATAAGCTTGTCCAACCGCACGGTTATAAGTTTGAAGATTGATTCCATGCGTTCCAGCATCCATCAATCCTTCAAAGGGAGAACGCTTACCTCTATTCAAATCTTTCGAGTCAACTGTCGGATGCTCAACACCTACATTTGCCACACTCAGGGAACCTGAATCAGCCGCATTTTGCAGTTCGCGATGCCCGCCGAAGAATTTTACGAGAAAGAAAAAAGCTATTCCTAATGAAGCCACGACTAGAGTCGAAACTACAACTAATGCCAGGGCTCCACCTTTTCTAGTTCTCGAGTTCATCAGCTGACCCTCCACGAAATACAACAGATCAAATCCACAGCGGCTATTCAGCCCCCCTTTAGCTGCAGCTCTCGGGATTCTTCGAAGAGCTGCAGGTCTTCAAGGGGCTGGTGAATATGTTTTAACAAGCATTTGTTGCCGATTTGTTGGCGTCCGTTTTTAATCTTCGAAGTCGACCACGGAAACTACATTTGCTTTATCGCAGTCCAGAGAGCCAAGACCGATTGCACGCCTGCCCTAGAGGTGCCATATGGAAAACAAAGATGAACTAGAAGGATACATTGCCAACAAAGCTGATGATCAATGGTCTCCGGGCTTGCAAGATGAAGAAAACGTTCCTGACGATAATTCAAATGAAGGGCTCTATCCCGAAATTCAACCGCTGCATATCGACCCGCTTAGTAAGGTTGCAGGAGAAGAGGATAATCCGGATTTTTCACTGAGACCGGATACCGTCGACGAGATTACAGATGACGATTTTACTGATGATATTGAGCTCACTGAGGATATTGAGTTCACTGATGAAACAGGAGACGTGTCATGAAAATAGCTTGCTTACTGGCTTCAGGATTTGAAGATTCCGAGTTCAGCATTCCGCAACAAGCACTGGAGGATGCAGGGCATCAAGTCACCGTAATCGGTATCAAGAAAGGAGAAGAACTGAAGGGAAAGCAAGGCAAATCAACAACGACAGCAGACAAAGGCATAGCTGATGTGCGCCCCGAAGAATTCGAAGCGCTCTTCCTTCCAGGAGGACACTCACCTGATACTCTGCGTGCTGACGACAGGGTAGTAGCCTTCGTGCAAAAATTTTACGATCTTGGCCGTCCAATTTTGGCAATCTGCCATGGTCCACAATTATTGCTGAGCGCGGACAGATATAAAGGATACAAGCTGACCGCGTGGAAAACCGTTCTGGGCGATCTGCAAAAAGCTGGCGCCGACGTCGTAGATCTAGAGGTTGTTGCCGACGGAAACGTAATCACCTCGCGCAAACCTGACGACATTCCCGCATTTGTGCATGAATCGCTAAAAGCCCTCGACCAGCGAGCAGCGGCTTAATGCTTGAAGATTTGGGATCGCGGGCGTCCCGCCCGCTTTCAATGTTGCCTTCATGTCTATTGCAAGAGTGCTTGCAAATCACTAGTGTCGGTGATGAAAATTTCCATCCCATCAATTTGCCTCGAAAAAGGCGGGCTGCTTAGAGGACAAACAAGAAAATTTCTTCCCCTGGGATAAGCTTCTCGGAATGCTTTCAGGCCCTTGCTCTCGAATGCCTCGCTGGACATCTTGCATTCGATGGCGTCAACTTGTCCACGTGCTTGCTGTACAACAAAATCCACTTCCCGTTGTTGTTTGTCACGCCAGAAAAAAAGTTTTCTTTCGTCGAGAAAACTTTGCAAAGTCTCAAGAACTACGTGCTCCCATAACGGCCCCCGATCAGCGGCACGCAATTCTGTCCAACCCTGGCAGTAAGAAACAAAACCTGTATCAAAGCCGTAGACTTTTGGTTGGGCAATAATTTCACGTCGTCCACCACCGCTGAATGGGCGAAGAAGAGTAATGGCATGAGTAGTTTGCAGAGCATCCACATAATTCATTACCGTTGGACGTGAAAGTTCGGCATGTTTAGCCAAACTTGTTACCCCAAACATATTGCCGCTTTGACGCAGGAGCAATTCAAACAACTTCAAAAACCCGGCTCGTTTTTCGATTCGAAAGAGTTCTTGCACATCTCGAGCATAAAATGAATCCATCCATTCTGCATAGAATTGCAGATCGTGCTCAGATGAAGTGAGACACTGAGGCAGCCCGCCTCTTAGTAGTCTCTGATCGAGATCTGTTATGCCAAAAAGTTTTAATTCAGAGAGAAGAATGGGCAGTAAGTGCAAAACACGCTTTCTGCCAGCCAGACTGTCTCTAAATTTTTTGGTGGCAGCCAGTGTTGATGAACCAGTGGCTAAAACCTTAATGTGCGGGAATACATCAGCTGCGATTTTAAGAATGCGGCTAGGATCTGGAAGTTGATGAATTTCATCGAAAACGATGCATGATGAGCTAACTGATTTTAAAAACCCTTCGATGTCGTGCAATCGCTCGGAAACACTTGGAAGGTCACAGTTCAAGTACAGGATGTTCTCGAGCTCTTTTGATAAGGTAGTTTTGCCAACACGACGAACGCCAGTAAGCCAAACAATAGGAGCCTTTTCCCATGCACTTTCGATTTTTTCAAGCCAGTACGGTCGTTTTATCATCCGGCAGATACTTTTTACAATTAGACGTCTAAATGTAAAGTATATCTGCATCCAGTCAAAACAGCAAGCCCCTTCCTAATCGCTAGCCTTTGGCAGTGATAACATTGTTGGTCCTCGAGATGTGAGGAAGTGGCGATGCCATCTGTAGTGGAACAAGTATTGGCGATAAAAGTGAATACAGACAAGTCAGCAAGAATTCTTTGTCAACTGCTCGAAGGAAAAGTAAAATCCGAAGGAGAGAAGAATCTTTCACTTTCAGAAATTCACGTAGTCTCCCTGCACAACTTCAACGCCATCTGGGGATCTGGGTTCGAACAGTTTTTTCAAAATTCGTCTGGTCGCTGGGCAAATAAGGTCTTGCCGGCATTGAGAGCTTTAGGAGAGTCACCCCTGACGTCAAAGATTGAGAAGATCTATTTAGAAGCTCTTGAACTTTACTTTGCAGGAGCTCCAGTCCCAGAGGATGAGCAAGAACGATGGAACATGGTTGATTCGATGTCAAAGAAAGTGAATGTTCAAAAAGCTGCAGAAGCGCTGAACAAGCAAATTAACGAACTAGATAAGCATGGCGCAGTCGCTAACATTAACAAGCAGATTTTGACATTCATTAAGAAACACAAGCGAGACTTTTCGTTCGCTGGCGATATATTCAAATGCTGTTTGCAATCCAATTTCCGCCAGAAATTTCCGGGTGACATGGAATATGAAGTATCATCGGATGAGACCCATCTGAAATTGCATGGACCGACCGGCATTGAAAACTTGGGCTGGCGCGAGATTGACGAGATTTCGATTGTTTTTCATGGATACTCACGCGCGGGTCTGTTTCCATGGACCGGACCAACATGCCCTTTCAGCGGTTACTCATGGAAATTCAAGACTCAGCGGGGTGAGTACTCCGTTCCATTTTATGCTGGCATCCAAGACTCAACGGCCAATCAACTGTTGAATCTTCCAGGGTTCGAAGGTACGGTTTTACTGGAACAGCAAATGCGCCTTATAAACGATGGCTGCCGAGAAAGAGTCTGTTGGACAAGAACCCCTGACTCTGCTAAACCTTGATGCCATCAGAAAGTACAGAAGAGCCATTGCGATAAGTTATTGTTTGCAATCGAGCTCCAATGCAAATTTATTGACTCCACTAGCACTGCAATTTAATTGGCAGAGAAATGATTTCACAAAACACGCAGAACCAGCAGTGTCTGCACAATAATATAGAGTAACTGCAAGTTGCGCTGGGCAAGGCTTGCCTTCTTGTTTTGTAGAGCTTTGTTTTATGTCGAGCAATATCTTATTTTGCTCTGTTTTAACCGAAGCCAGAGTGAGGCTCTTGCTTGCACAAAATAATTGAACCGATGGGGGCATTTCTTCGTTTAAGTGGAAATTGTCCGGCAGCTTTACTGTGAGTTCTCCAGCGATATCGCTTCCGCTAAGGACAAATGGAGCAGTCATCTCCGTGCAATTAGGCAAGTGCGGAATACCCGCCGACATTTCCTTAATGCTGAGCGACTCACAGCTTCCATCCAGCAGATTTAGCTTTTTCACTTCGTGGTTGTTCGTATCTGGAATAAAGGCGCTGTCTTTCCAGACAGCAATTCCGCCAGGCTCAGAATATTGCGGCGAAGCTCCACAGGCATTGCCGGCTTTGCCCGTTCCAGATATAGTCTTTACCGTCTTGTCTGCAAAGCTCAACAGTTTGATTTTATGATTGTAACTATCAGCGATCAGCAAATCTTCCTTGTATGAGCAAACACCGAGAGGGTGTTGCAATCGAGCACGCGCCCAGTCTCCATCCTCATCGCCGAAGGTAAAGAGTCCTTCTCCCACAAGCGTTTTTACGTCGCCTGTTTTGAAGCTCAACTGCCTAATCGAACTTGTTTCGCTGTCGGCGAAAAACAATTTATCTGCATGAATCGCCAATCCACTCGTTTGCGAAAGCTGTGATTGCAAGCGTGGACCATCCTTCAGACTTTCCTTGCCGGAACCGGCATAAATCTCGATGCTATTAGCATCCGTATGGTAGCACCATATTTGATGGCTACCGGCCATTGCTATTAGCAATTCAGTTCCGTGCAAGGCGAGATCCCACGGGCTGCTCAGTGCAGTATTCTTCGGAGCAAGAATAGGCGCAAAATGCTCGAAGCCACGCTGTTTCCCCGTGCCGGCGATAGTTTCCAACCGGCGCTCATCTAAACGAGCCAGGCGAATCATGTGATTGTCCGTATCAGCGATATATAGTTTTCTTCCATGCAGCACGGTTCCCTGCGGACCACGCATCGAACAAGCATCGAAGGAGCCATCATCCGCTCCAGCAGCGCCGGATCCTATGGTATCAATTACGGTGCCATCAAGCTCACAAATAAGAACGCGGTTGTGCCCGCTGTCACTGACAATGAGTTGCCCTTCGCTGCTCACCGTAACTTTTCCTGGAAAACGTAAAGTCTTCGCATCAACCTCGGCATGCACCGCAATTTGTGGAAGCTTACCTGCCTTCAGTTCACCTCTATCTTTGTGTTCTTCAATGAGCATTTGAATGGGAATATCGAATTTCCCATACGGATTCTGGCTGCATGGAATTCGTTCTACTATATAACCTTCAGCATCTATCAAAACAAGTGTCGGCCACTCCCGAACGTAATACTTCTCCCAGAGCGAGAATCCACGATCGCAGACGACAGGATGCTCAATACCATAACGCGCGACAGCACGCTTAATGTTATCCTCGGAGCCTTCGTTGTCAAACTTAGCGCTGTGTACGCCAATTACAACCAGGTAATCGGCATATTTCTCCTCGAGCGTCTTCAAGTAAGGAAGAATGTGCATGCAGTCAGAGCAGCAAAAGGTCCAGAAATCAAGCAAGACCAGCTTGCCCTGAAGTTCTTCCAGCGAAAGAGGCTGGGTAACATTAATCCATGGCAAGCCCTTTGTGAAATCTGGGGCTTTGACTTTACTGTCTAACACAATTGCTGCCTCAAGTGAGTAAAATAGGTCACTGGATTTTAGCAGAGAAGCATTCATGAAAACCTCAGTAGCCACACCATGGGAACTAGTTGAAACAAACCGCCCGCTGCGCGACGACATCAGGTATCTGGGAACACTGCTTGGCGACACTATTCGCCGAATCGACGGTGAGCAGGTCTATGCGAAAGTAGAGCAGTTCCGCAAACTCTGCAAAGGGCTGCACAACAGCAACGACCCGGAACTCAAGAAAGAGCTGGAGAGTTTAATTCAAAACATAGACTTTGACACCGGCACGAAAGTAATCAAAGCCTTCCTCACATATTTTGATTTGATCAATATTGCGGAACAGCATCACAGGCTAAGACGTCGCTCTGAAATCGAATCTCAGGGCAGACCTCCTCTGCAGGATGACTCACTTGAATTTGCCTACAGCAAAGCGCCTGATGAAAAAACGCTGGTAGAGGCAATGGAAAGCATGGATGTGCAAGTTGTCTTTACAGCGCATCCTACAGAAATTACTCGACGCACAGTCTTTTATAAACAACTGACGATTGCTCGTTGTCTCTATAAGCGCGACCATCCACCTCTGACACACAGAGAACGGCAGGAGCTCGACGAAAAACTTGCAGCAGCAGTAGAAACGCTGTGGCTCAGCGATCACGTCATGTATTTCAAGCCTTCGGTCATCGATGAAGTTCGTTATGGTCTTTACCATTTCGAGCACACTGTAATTGATGCTGTTCTCGACATACATTCGGAGATGCGCAGGAAGCTTCAGGCCTTGAGCGGAAAAACAGAATACGCAACTCAGCGATTTATAACTTTCGGCTCCTGGATTGGTGGAGACAGAGACGGAAATCCGTTTGTGACGCCGGAAATCACCCTAGGCGCCTTGCGCTTCCAGAGCAATCTTATCTTGCAAAAGTATGCAAAGGAACTCGACGAACTTTTCAATGAAATGAGTCAATCTGACAATTGGATTGAAGTAAACTCGGCATTAAAACACTCGGTCGAGGAAGAACGAGCTTATCTGCCCACTGAGGTTCTGGAGAAGATCGACCAGCGCTTTGTGCGAGAACCAATGCGGCAAAAGCTGCTTATTATGTATGAAAAGGTAAAGCACAGCATTGAAATGCTAAATCACGATCCGCATGACAAAGAAGCGAAACCACTGGTTTACAAAAATCCGAAAGAATTCCGCGACGATCTGGTTCTCCTTCGCACAAGCGTGCAACAAGCTGGTTCAATAATGGGAGACCGCAGCATCAAGCGCCTGATAGACATGGTGGATGTCTTCGGATTTCATCTGGCGAAACTGGACATTCGCCAACATAGCTCACGCCACAGCAATGCTCTGGACGAAATATGCAGAGCATTGAGAGTCATTCCCGATGGCTATAAGAATTTGCATGAAGAATCGAAAGTAGATTTCATGACACGCGAATTGCAGCATATGCGTCCGCTAATTCCTCATGAGTTGCACTTTTCTCCAGAAACTACAGATGTGGTTACAGTATTTAGAACAATGGCGCATTGCCAGGATTTATATGGTTCCGAGGCAATCGACACTTACATTGTAAGCATGACACAGGAGATGAGCGATCTTCTATGCATACTTTTGTTTGCCAAGGAAGCGGGCTTCTTCTCCGAAGCATATCCGCACAGAACCATTAGCGTGGTGCCTCTGTTTGAAACCATCGGTGACCTTCGTCGCGCACCGGAAATACTTGAGTCACTTCTAAAGAATCCCGTTTATGCAAGCTATTTAGCAAAACGCGGCAATGTCCAGGAAATCATGATCGGTTATTCCGACAGCGGGAAAGACGGTGGCATAGTTACATCGAATTGGGAACTGTACAAAGTGCAAAAGCAGCTTGTCACAGTAGCCGAAAAATACGACGTTAAGTTGAGACTTTTCCACGGCAGAGGCGGCACAATTGGGCGCGGCGGTGGCCCTACCCACCGCGCAATCATGTCACAACCTCCGGGCACGGTTTCAGGCCGCATCAAAATAACTGAACAGGGCGAAGTTATATCCGCAAAGTATTCCCTTCACACCATCGCTGTTCGCAATTTCGAACAACTGGCAGCGGCGGTGCTGGAGTCATCGCTGCTCGAGTCGGGCGGAAAACAGTTCAAAGCTGAACCAGCCGAATGGTCGGAATTCATGGAAGACTTTTCCCAAACGGCGTTCGATGCATTTCGAGATCTAGTCTATGGAGACGAAGACTTTGTTCGCTTCTTCCAGCAGCTCACTCCAATTGCAGAAATTGCACACTTGCGCATGGGCTCGCGTCCAACTCGCCGAACAAGTGGTTCGCAATCGATTGGCGATCTTCGAGCGATTCCGTGGATTTTTGCATGGACGCAGAGCAGGTTCATTTTACCCGCCTGGTTTGGACTCGGGACAGCATTCAAAAAGCAACTGGAAAAGCATGGACCTGAACGTCTCAAAATGATGCGCAAGCTCTACAAAGAATGGACGTTTTTCCACGGACTCATTTCCAAAATAGAGACAGCCCTTGCCGTTGCAGATATGAATATCGCCATGTTCTACGCTAATAATCTGGTGACGGACAAGGGATTGCGTGAAAAATATTTGGATCGCATAGTTGCCGAATTTGAAGCATGTCGCGATGCAGTTTTTCAGATTACGGAAAACGAAACACTTCTTTCAGAAAATCAGTTTTTGCAGCGCAGCATCGCGCTTCGCAATCCGTATGTCGATCCTCTTAGCTATCTTCAAGTAAAGTTCATTCGACAGTGGCGCGAACAAGAATCCGCAAAGATCAAAGGAAAGTCGACACTGAGTTCAGCAGAGCGCGATCTCTTGCTGGAAACAATTCTTATGGCAATTAACGGCGTTGCCGCAGGATTACAAAGTACTGGTTAATAGCCTATGGTTCAGCGCTTGCTTCGTTTTTTGAATTTGAGCCAGGACTTGTAATCATTGGGAATATCAAGCCGCTTAACTTCGTGCCAGGCATCGATTGCATCTTGCCTGGTACATCCCTTCTCCTTTGCTAGAAATTCAGCAAGGAAGTTGATGTAACGAACCTGTGGAACTTTAGCGAATGGTTCCTCACTGGTGCAAAGCTGAATGTAGTGGTCGATCAAATCACCATAGGTAATCTGCAGCCCTGCTTCGAGTTGATCTTCCCTCCAGCGGTTAAGCCTGTACCAGGCGCCCGAGCGATTCTTCATACTCGGTTCTCGTTTGAGCGCCTGGGATTTGATGAATTCTTTTGTGACTCTATTGCTCGTGTAATGTTTGATCGGAAGCTTAGTAGAAAGACCTAATTCGAGGTCAGCTTGCCCAGTTTTACTCAGCAACTTACGCCGGGGAGCTTTCAGTTCACCAGTTTCGAAAAATGCTCTGAGAGCGTCTTCGAGCTCGTCCTTGCGCAGTTTCTTGGCACCGGGAATATCGATTGAAACAGCAAACTCTCTCATTTCATCAACATACCAGTAGCCACATTCGAAATCCGCGAGACTCAATTTCTTTGACAGCTTCTTTTTCAAATTTGCCTCTTCGGTGCTCTGTTGGTTATTGTATCGATATGCGTGGAACTCCGACGAGTTTGCCGCCGTTTAGTTGATTATCCAGCTTAACAAGTATCTTGTCCAACGAGCTGCCGTGAATAACCATTAACGGCAGTTGGATTTGTCCACAATCAGTAAAATCCCTATCGTTACTAACGTTTATCGGTGATATATCGGTAACAGGTGATGCCATTAACATGAGAGAGGCGCCGTAAATGAAGCCGCGACGGGTTGTTTGCTTATTGGCGGGAATTGCCCTCAGCATTAGCAGCCTTGCGATTGCTGAGCCAGCAGATAATCCGAATGGGCATGCTCAATCGATGGGGCGAGCGGTCATTATTCCAGGCGAGGATGGTTGCTCCGAAGTTGCGCCGGTAATGAATGATCGGGAAAAATCTTATTCCGACAGAAAAGAACTCCGAAAGCTTTGGATGATCGGGCTGACTTCAAGTTGCAAGATTAAAGCTGGAACGCAGTCATGGGACCGGGCAAAGTTAGGGTCAGTACTTGAAGAGTCATTCGATTGGTTTGATTGTCTGCACGATCAAATCACTGGCTCTGGCTCTCAGGTCTCTATGCTAGTTCCGGCACTGGAGCCGCATTATCCTGTATCTGACAGTCAACCAATTATCAGCAGAGAAGGCCCGAAGGTGTCCGAGAATGACGCACGTAACGATCCCCTAATTAATGAATTTGTTGCTGCATATTCCACATTCAAGAAGGACTTTGTGGAGCAGCTCGTTAGTAGCAAATCCGCAACACAGGCGGATTTTATCGAATTCTCCCGACAGGATCTTGTCGACGTCGTTGGCAGCCAAGCTGTAACTAATCTTGAGTCAGACTTGCGAGCTGCCTTCGGCAAGCATTAATCTTGGTAGCGGGTTGGATGCATTATGAAAAATCCCAAAAGCTAGCGAGTAGCTGTAGTAATATACACGGTGATTTTTGCTGCAATGTATAAAATTTGAGCTGGAACTTTAAAGTTGTTGTTGAGCTATGACTCAATTTAAGAAATAGGTATTGGTATCATGCTTTTGTTTGACACATCTCGGCTCGTTATCCGTGAACTCATGCCCTCGGATAGCTTTGCAATTTTTTCTTTCGCCAACGAAAATTCAATAAACCGTTATTTAGGCTTCGGCTCGGTTAACTCAGAGTCGGACACAAATGAGTACATCAATAAGGCGATGGTTGATGCAAGCAAGAAACCGCGACTCAGCTACAAATTAGCTATGAGTATTAAGCCTTCCAACGAGCTATCAGGCTCTTGTTGGCTAGACATTGAAGATCTTCACAGCAATAATGCATCGATCGGCTATTTTGTTGATAAGAACCAATGGGGCAACGGTTATGCGACTGAGATGATCAAAGCGCTTGTTGACTTTGGCTTCAGAGAACTTGAGTTGCATCGAATTTACGCGAACTGTGATGCGGATAATGCTGCTAGTCGTCGAGTCTTAGAAAAAGTGGGGATGACCCAGGAAGGACTGCTGCGTGAACATTGTCTCCGATCTTACGGTTGGGCGGACGTCTGCATGTATGGAATTCTTCGCTCCGAATCCAATCTCTAATTGAGTAATACTATCGTTTCTTATAAAACAGAAGAGCTGTTGTGCTAAGGATTTCCGATTTCTATATCTATGGATAGCCGGAAAGGCTGGTGCAGCTAATCGTCCACACAATTCAGGCGAAAAACCGCATTGTATGGCAAAGCCGGTAAAACATAAAGAAATTATGAATATAACTCAAGAAAAGTTTGCCAGGCGGATGCAGTCGCAAGAATAATTTTCGAAGTCAATAACGTGCTACAGGGCTTTTAGTATCGCTGATGGTGCACAAAATTTATCGTCCTTCAATATCACAGTTCAGGGTTTCCTTAGTAGAGACAACTAACTGAGCCGTTGTTAAGGCGCTTATATACTTGTGAGTAGCAGCTTTGCACAGAAATAAGCGAATTTGCATCCACAAGCTTTTAAAGACAGTCCTATGCATTAGGAGAGGAAGCAAAAGATGGCAGCACTATCAAAGCAATCCTACGCCAAACTCTCGGATTCTGAGCTAATCATTGAATGTCAGAAGCGCAACGAGCTTGCGCTGAATGAGTTACTAAGGCGTTACAGACCATACATCGTCAACAGGCTGTATAAAATTGCCCCGGACATAATTGATCAATCAGATTTAATTCAGGAGGTCTACATCCGTGTCTGGCGATTTGTTGGTCAGCTAAAAAAACCAAGTTCATTTCGCGCCTGGCTGTCACAGCTTGTAACTAACGTATTCTATGACGAGCTGAGAAAACGCCCGCGTGATTATCAAGTAATTTCACTGGATGAACCGCTGACAAACGATTCAGGCGAAGAACCGACGCGAGATATTAAAGATAACTCGCAGCAACCAGATGATCTTCTTTTAGCAAGCGAGCTGAAGCAAGTGATACAGGAAGCGATGCAGGATATTCCAATTCAATTCAGGACGGCTGAGTATCTACGAGATGTACAGGGGCTTTCCTATGAAGAGATATGCCGAGTAACAAACGCAGAATTGGGCACGGTAAAGTCGAGAATCGCTCGCGCTCGTCTAAAAATTCAAGAGAAGTTGCAGAATTATTTGCAGCAGGCTGCATAAGCTACACGAGTTTCAAATAAACGAAAGGGCTGCTATTGCAGCCTTTTCGCACTTGCAGGACCCTTCATCATAATCGTTTAGCTTTCAAGGAAAAAAGCAAAGGCACTGTATGCTTGCATTCAGGTGGCAGCACCCACCAATCATTAGAATCCTGCACCATCCAGGGGAACCTTCGATACGGTAAAACCGCATATTCTTTGAAAGATTGAATCTGCAGACCGGCTTTAATTAGCGATGAAATAATTTCCTCAAGCGTGTGAATCCACTGGTAATTTTCAGTGTTCTCTATTTTGCTTGTTGAGTCAGTGTAAGTATGTTCTTCACTGAATCTCATCGCTTCTTTGTTGAAGTATGAATAACCGACTTTCAACAGAGATGGCTCAGATGCATCCTCGAACAAGCAACTGAGCGGGTGCTCTTCAACAATTAAGAACATACCGCCCGGTTTCAAAAAATGGTGGATGGTATTAGCCCACCCTTGCAAATCATCTAACCAACACAAAACTCCGTACGATGTAAATACAATGTCGAATTTATCGTTCAGGACATTGCTTAATTCGTAAATGTCTGACTGCACAAATTTTGCGGATATATTCAATTCGTCTGACAATTTCTTTGCAAGAGCAATTGCTTTGTCTGAGAAGTCGACACCAGTAACTTTGGCTCCCAATCGCGCCCATGAGAGTGTGTCCATTCCAAAATGGCATTGGAGGTGAAGTAATGACTTTCCAGCCACATCTGGCAGCTCTGCAAGTTCAATGTTGTGAAGAACTTGCTTCCCTGCCTTGAATGAGTCGACATCATAAAATGCAGACTTCTCATGAATGGAAGTTCGATCATTCCAATTGGCGAGGTTACTTTTTCGATAATCGACCATAAAAGCAATACTCCACTTTGACTCGTGGTAAACACATGCCTAACCAACATTTGCAGCTGTTTAATAACTGCGTCAACGCTGTAGATTACCACGAGGACCACGGCTTATGGGGTGATTTGGATTAAGGCTGGCTCTGGCAGTTTTCTTCAACAATCTTCCAGACTTTGCCTACTGGTGCCACCACTATTTCCATTGGCGCACTGAATTTTTTCTGCACTGATGCACGCACACATTTGATGCGAACATTATTTCCTTCGCGTATGTAATTGACTTGAGAGTAGGTGTTCTGCTCTCCCCGAGCTTTTGCTACAGGAAGTTGCGCTTTTACAATTTGCTTGTAATTGTCGCCTGTCCAGCTTAGCGTTTTGCTCTGCCCGTCTGAATAAACGCGCACATCCTTTATGTTGGCATTTGGAGCATAAAGTTCTGCCTGAGAAGGATCATAGTTATGCTCTGAATCAACATACTGCTTGAACAGCTTTTGAGCTTCAACGACCGCTGGGTCATCAGCTTTCGCTGGCGAATTTGTTGAAACTAGCGTCAGCAGAATCAAAGACAAAACTATCTTCTTATCCATTTCAGGCAGGCTCCCTCACGGCGAACTCTTGCTCTAATCGATTGCGCAGCGCAGTGCAGGACTTTCCATGGGAGGTCGATAAGATTTCGAGATCTTTTCTGCTCAGACCCTCCCGATGGTCTTCCTCTTCATTTTCTTCGGAGCAAACTTCGAGTATCTGGTGGTAATAACGCTTTGTTATAGCAAGCATCAATTTGTCATGCTGGTCGAAATGAAGTCTCGGATTGTTTATGGCGAACTCAACTTCCGCCATGCTAAGAAAACCATCGCAGGGAGCAACGTCAAGATCGTTAAAGCGTGCCAAAAGACGAAATACAAACTCATCAGCAATCACATTGCTGGCGTAATGTTGCCCGGACATAGCGAGATCTTTCTGCGCGCCCTGCATTCCGACGCCGTAAACGTTTCGAAGGTAATCTTTCAGCCATTCTTTGCTGGCTTTTTCGCTCGATTCCGACTTTTTATCCGCCGACGGTTCTTTTTTCTTTTGTGGGCCTTGCTCACTCATTTTTGATTGCCCCGTTTTTTCTGGGCGCCCGTGAGGCGCCCCTACCATTGCCTGCCGAAACTGTTTTTCGCCCAACCGTTCTTGACTTCGCGTACTAATATCCAGAAATAATACTGCACTATCCATTGTTTGTGCACGGTAAATATAGAAGCTTCAATTACTGAGAAGGACGATTGGATACGATCAATGTTCCGTTCTCTGTCTGCGCTTCAAAGAATTCGCGCACCTCGGTTTTCGGGTTCAGATGGCTAATTTTTATCTGGGCATCCGCAACACCGTTCTTGGCCAGGTCTTGTCTCATCTTTTCATAGGCGCCGACCTGGATTAACGCAGCCTCGGGTGGATCCAGCCGCTGGGATTCACGTTTAGCTTGATACTCGATATTAAGCCTGCATAGCTCAGACTCAAAGCGCCGCAATATGTTCTGGAGTTGGGGCTCCGCAAGGAGTGCCCCTGCCTCGGGCTCAATCAGCAGCTTGTAATGCGGATTCGGGCGAAACTCCGGGATCAATGTAAAAAATCGGCAAGACGAATCCGTAGCCGCCAACGCTGCGCGCATCGCATCAGTCACTTGAAGTTCAGTAATTTTTTCGCCAGTGAAAGAGGAAATATTACCGCCCTTGTACTGGAATTCCAGCAGCGGGCACTTATGATACTTTCCCGTCACTTTAACTACATCATTTATATGGTATCGGTAGAGTCCCGCCGAGGTCGTGAAAATGATGTAGTAGTTCTTTCCTTCTTCCAGTTGGTGCGCCATTAACACTTCTGGATTGCTTGATTCGATTTGTTCTTCAGGAATAAACTCGAAAAAATGCGAGCGTATTGAGAGAAGCTGCCTGCCATCGCCCATAGAAATCGTGCCGCGTCCCTCGCTGGCTCCATATGAAATATCGCAGATTGGTACATCAGCAAAATACTCAGAGAAATCTTTTATATAGAATGCAGCACTGGCTCTTGTCCAACAACAGACAACCTGCAATTCAGGCCAGATATTGCTGGGCTGGAAGGACCCTTTTTCCAATAGTTCAGCCAGATATTTTGCTCGCTCCTTATCCTTTTTAAGGAAAGGGCGCATTGCCTCCGACAGTTCCTGTGACGGATTCTCTGGGGGAGAGAATGTGCCTTCGGCAATATCTTTAATCAATCTGTCGGCATATTTCTGCAGGCGCTTCATCAGGACCACGATGGTGCTGGGATTCAGCGTATAAAATGTCGCAACAGGCAAAACCAATGCGCATCGCAAAATTGAATAATACTTGCTCTCGTAATCGCGACACAAATACACTTCATATGGAATGGGCGCGATGATTTTTTTCACAAGCCATGGTTCGCGCAGATACAAACCACCGGAAATAGCACCATAGGGAATCCCACCAGGACTTAAGCCTTCTTCAGCGGGCGAAAAAACCGTCAGCGTCACGCCTTTCGAAATCTTGGGATAATTTTTCAGAGTAAAAAATCCAGAGGCAACCGAGGCGTGCCTGAATTCCTTTATATAAGATTTCGTGACCGGAATATATTTTGCCTGCCCCATAGTACCGCTGGTGGTGGCAAACATAAATGGCTGTTCTGAACTCAGCACATTTCGTTCTCCATTCCAGATGCGATCAACATAGGGTCTGTGTGCCTCATAATCGGATATTGGAACAGCTTTGCGAAACTCTTCAAGCGTACTGTCCTGCGAAAGTCCGTGATCGCGGGCGAAGATACTATTGCCATTAAGTTGAAGAATTTGTCTCAAAATACGCAGCTGAGCAGCCTCAGGGTCGCGACAATCCGCATCGAGGCTGTCCATCTCCTTTTTGGCCAGGTTCTTGAACACCTGATAAACAAGCTGTCGCAGAATGGACATTGGCAAAGCTTCTCCAGCTTAAGTAAATCAAAATTCACGCCGGCGGCGCATCCCTGCCGCATCTTGCCGCTTGCCGCCTTTAGCTGAGTTTTTCGCACTGGCACGGCAAACCGGCTGGCATTATACTCTAGTCCGCCCTGGCAGAGCGATCAGCTAACTGTCCAGTCTACACAATTGCCCTTTCTCCGGTGCGACATGATTTTTCTTTGTGTGCTCAGCTTTACAACTATCGCCGTTGCAGTCTCGCAACTCTATGCCTTCAAGCGAATGCTCAATTACGTCAATCGCGAAATGGCAAAGCCAGAGCCGCAATACAAGCCCAAACTCGCGGTTATCCTTCCCTGTAAGGGGCTCGACCCAGGCTTTCATGACAACATTCGAAAGCTGCTCAAACAGGAATACAAGAAAGACGGCAAAACAAATTTCGAAGTCTTCTTCGCTGTGGCACTCGATACAGACCCCGCATACGAAGCACTGAAAACTGTAGCCAGCGAATTTCCGGATATAAAAACAAGAATCATTGTTGCGGGCATCAATCCGATAAGAGCACAAAAGTTGAACAATCAACTTGCAGCATTGAACGAACTCCCAGCGGATATTGAAGCGATTGCGTTTGTTGATTCTGATGTGATCGCACGTTCTGATTTTCTGGCGCAACTCGTTGGCCGCCTGGAAGATGAAGGGGTGGGAGCGACCACAGGCTATCGTTTTTACATTCCATACCGCGGTGATTCCGCATCAATGCTGCGCAGCATTTGGAATCGCGTTTCCGCATGGGAAATGGCAAGCCCGCGTTATTGCTTCTGCTGGGGCGGAGCCATGGCCATCAAGCGCGAAATTTTCTACAAAGCGAAAGTGCTTGAGCATTGGGATCGCGCTGCTGATGACGATCTGTCGCTCACAACAGCAGTAAAAGATCTCGGCTTGAAAGTGCATTTTGTCCCTCAGTGCCTCGTTGCCAGCCACGGTGATGGCGACTGGGCGGAAGTGATTGAATGGACCAACCGGCAGCTTATCTTAACCAAGGTTTATTATCGTGCTCTCTGGCTTCGCGGAATTGCCCGCGCAGGCATCATGGCAACCTGGCTGATCAGCATCTTATCTTCTCTAGTCTTATGCTTGCTTTACAGAGAAACAATTTATTTCTATTCATTACTTGCCGGACTATCAGTTTTACCTATCGAAGTTTATTTCCTGTTAAAGGGGCAGGAGCTCTGGCAGCGCGTATTGCATGATCGCGAAAACGAGCTGCAGGGTGCACTTTGGAAGTTCGTCATGGCCATTCCACTGGCGCATCTGGCACTGCCTTGGATGACTCTCTACTCATTGTGCACGAATCGCATTCAGTGGCGAGGGGTGACTTACGAGCTGCGCAGTCCCAGCGAAATTGTTGTTATTTAGCCCGAAAAAAGTTTGCAGAGTATATCCACAAATATGCGGCTGACAACCGGTCTTAGACTAGTATCTGAGACCTTTCCAATAACAAGACATGCAGTCTATTTATATAATTACTTGCTCTTAATTAACATGCTTCAGGTTTGAGCCTGTAAGCGTTGCAGGATTGCAAAGCAGAAAAAAAATGACCATGCAATCCTGGAGCAAATAAATGCTGCAAAAGTGAATCGCCAATTTTGGCAACAGGAGATACCGGGTTCGTGAATACTACAGAGCTAGGCGTTATCGCGCTTTCACCAACTGCATGGACAGGAAATGAAATCAATCTGGCTATTGCAAAATCAGCAGTGCGAGCCGGTGCCGACGGCGTAATCGATCTGGAACTGCTGGAGCATAAACACGAAGCCGAAGCCGCCATACACGGTCTCTCTGAAGGGCTTGTAGGTTCAGGCAGGGTTGGTATCAGATGTGGTGTCGAACAAGTTGCAGAATTCAATCTTGCTATTTCTGAGCTTAGCAAATGGGCTGGAGAAAAGCTTGCGATTATTTGTGTGAAGGAAAAGAGCTTCGAGAAGAAGTCATTGTCCCAATGCGTGCACACATTGCATAAATTGAACTTTACCGTTTTATGCGAAGCAATCGACATTAATGAAGGCAAACTTGCAGCATCAGCAGGAGCAAACGGCATCATAGCGAAAGGTCATGAAGGCGCAGGACGTGTAGGCGAAGAGACCAGTTTTATTCTTTTGCAGAGATTCAAGCGCGAAATAAAATTGCCCATCTGGGTTAGAGGCGGAGTCGGTTTACACTCTGCGGCGGCGGTACTGGCTGCCGGCGGTTCAGGAGTAATTCTGGATTCACAACTCTTGCTCACAAGAGAATCTGCACTAACTAACGAACAAAAAGAGAAGCTCTGCAATTTTGATGGAACAGAAACAGAGTTGCTGGATCTAGGTGGAAATGAACGCTTTCGTCTCTGGCATAGACCGGGGGACGAATCGCTGAAGCTGTCGCTTGATAAATTGAGAGCAATTGATGAAAACAGCGAAAAATCAGCTTCCACAAAGAGCAGTACAATCCTTGTAGAGAAGCGAGCTGCGCTGAGTCAAATTATGAAAAATGCGATTGCAAATGCAGGAAGTCAGCTTCCTGCAGTTTTTGCTATTGGGCAGGACATAGCGTTTGCTGATTCACTTGCCAGAAAGTATGTCTGTGTCAATGCAATTATTTCAGCGATTCAAGAGCAAGCTAAGCGCAGCATCGAACTTGCGGCCGAACAAAACACGCTGGCACAGTTCAGCCCGTTTGCTGAATCTCACGGAATCAAATATCCCATCGTTCAAGGCGCAATGACTAGAGTTTCAGATACGTCCGAGTTTGCTTTGAAAGTTGCAGAAGGTGGCGGTTTGCCATTCCTTGCGCTTGCATTGATGCGCAAGAACGAAATCGAGCCATTATTGCAAGAGTGCAAAGAAAAGCTTGGAACACTCCCCTGGGGAGTTGGCATGCTTGGCTTTGTGCCACCTGAACTGCGCCAGGAACAGTTACAACTCGTGCTGCAATATCGACCCCCCTGTGCCTTAATCGCAGGTGGACGTCCAGACCAAGCCAAAGAACTTGAATCTCTGGGAATCAAAACTTATCTTCATGTGCCTTCTCCTGCGTTGCTCGAATCTTTTGTCGAAATGGGCGCACGCCGCTTCATTTTTGAAGGAAAAGAATGCGGCGGGCACGTAGGACCACGCTCAAGTTTCGTTCTCTGGGAAACTATGATCGAAACATTGTTGAATGTGCTTCCGCAAAAATGCAATCCGGAAGAGTTTCATATAGTGTTTGCCGGCGGCATCCACGACAGCATGTCCAGCGCAATGGTGGCGGCGATGGCTGCACCGCTGGTCGAGAAAGGCATTCGCGTCGCCGTGCTCATGGGCACGGCTTATTTATTCACAAAAGAAGCAGTCAGCGCCGGCGCTATAGTCGAGAAATTCCAGGAAGCAGCACTCAGTTGCGATCAAACTGTTTTGTTGGAAACCGGACCAGGACACGCAATTCGTTGCGTCGATTCGCCTTACAAGAAGACCTTCGACGATAAACGCAAGAGCCTGGAGCAATCTGGTCTCGGCAAGAATGAACTCAGGCAAGAACTTGAGCTAATGAACCTTGGCAGACTCCGTGTAGCAAGCAAGGGACTCGCCCGCGGTGAAGCCGGCGCGTCAACTGGAAGCAAGCTCGTCAAAGTCTCATCCGAGAAGCAATGGGCGGACGGCATGTACATGATCGGTCAAGTTGCGTCGATGCATGACAAAACTTTGACCATTGCGCAGTTGCATGATGCGGTCAGCGACAAAGCGAATGCTCTGCTGAAGTCGAATGCGAGAAGAGAATTGCAAACATCAGCTGCTCTTGCAAAAGAAAACACGAAGAAGGAAGAAGAAGCAATCGCCATCATCGGCATGGGCTGCGTCTTCCCCAAGGCTAATGATGCGGAAACTTTTTGGGAAAATATTCTTGGCAAAGTTGATACCATCGAAGAAGTACCGAAAGAACAGTGGGATTGGGAAAAGCTTTACAGCAACGATCCGCTTGCCAGAGACAAGGTCTTTTCAAAATGGGGCGGCTTCTTGCAAGACATCCCGTTTGACCCATCAATTTATGGCATTCCTCCGGCAAGCTTAGCTTCAATCGACCCGATGCAATTGTTGATACTCGAAGTTACAAGAGCAGCAATCCATGATGCGGGGTATCAAAATAAACCATTCCCGCGCGATAAAACATCAGTCGTTCTGGCGAACGCTGGGCATGGTCCCATCACGGCATTTTATTCGCTGAGGTCAATGCTTGACTGGACACTTAGCGATATGGATCCGGAGTATCGAAAGAAACTCGAACAACGACTTCCGGAATGGACCGAAGACTCATTTCCGGGATATCTCGGCAATGTTGTGGCAGGTCGCGTGGCAAACAGATTCGATCTTGGCGGAATAAATTTCTGCGTCGATGCCGCATGTGCTTCTTCACTAGCCGCTCTCTACATAGGCATTCGCGAGTTACGCGCCGGCTCAAGCGATATCGTGATGCTGGCTTCAACAGACACGCACAATCAGCCCGGGGACTACTTGAGTTTCAGCAAAACTCATGCGCTATCTCCGCGAGGTCGTTGCCGTACATTTGATGCAAGCGCAGACGGCATTGTTATCAGCGAAGGCATGGCAGTTCTTGTACTTAAACGTTTAAAGGATGCAGAGCGCGACGGCGACCGCATCTACGCAGTAGTGCGCGGCATAGGTGGCTCCAGCGATGGACGCGACCTCAGCCTCACCGCTCCACGACCGGCAGGACAGATGTCGGCATTGAAACGCGCTTACGAAGATGCAGGCATTTCACCGGCAAGTGTTGAACTTGTAGAAGCACACGGCACAGGCACCGTGGCTGGTGACAGAGCAGAAGTGGAAGCGCTGAAACGAGTTTTTGAAAATGCAGGCGCAGAAAAACAAGTATGTGCAATTGGCTCGGTCAAAACAATGATCGGACACACAAAGTGTTCGGCAGGCCTTGCCTCAATGATAAAAGTGGCGCGCTCTCTCTATCACAAGGTTCTGCCACCAACAATGGGCGTAGAGACACCAAGCCCGGCATGCAATTTTTCAGATTCGCCGTTCTATCTGAACATGGAAGCACGCCCCTGGATTCACGACAGCGAGAAACTCGGCTACCCGCGCCGCGCAGGAGTCAGTGCGTTCGGTTTTGGCGGCACAAACTTCCATGCAGTAATGGAAGAATACACGGGTCAGCAATTGGAGCGTCAGGACAGCGCCTCAAGAACATTC
This sequence comes from Obscuribacteraceae bacterium (SeqCode), assembly GCA_044358055.1. Lineage (GTDB taxonomy): Bacteria > Cyanobacteriota > Vampirovibrionia > Obscuribacterales > Obscuribacteraceae > JAIEPM01. The sequence goes on along the minus strand of JBIKOL010000007.1, from coordinate 41,474 downwards.
CCTACAGAACTCTTCTGCTTCCGCAGTAACACACGCGCGCAGCTGGAAAAAAATCTCGAGGCATTGACCAATTCATGCAATCGAGTAATCGAATTGCAAAAACAAGCTAGAAGCCCGGTAGCAAGCGGTGAACCAAAAACACTGCTTGACCTTGCATACAGACATCACCTGGCTCAAGCAAATGCGCCTACCAACGCATCGGATCAACGTCCAATTTCTCTGGCGATAATTGCCAGCTCTCTTGAAGATGTCCTCAAGAAAATTGAGCAGGCTAAAGATTTCCTCAAATCCGCAGAAAAATGCAGCTTGAAAGATCCACGCGGCATCTTCTTTGAGGACAGAAGCAATACAGCTTCAGCCAGTGAGAAACCGCGTCTTGCATTTCTCTTCCCGGGGCAAGGATCTCAGCAAATCAACATGTTGCGCGATCTCGTACTGAACTTCTCCTTCATGCGCAAGAATTTTGAAAAAGCAGACAAGCTTCTTGAAGGTAAGTTCAAGAAGAAATTGAGCCGATATGTATATCCGCATTTTGCTTTCTCAGAAGAAGAGCGAAAACTGCAAGCTCAAGAATTGACCAATACCCACGTCGCTCAGCCTGCAGTGGCAGCAGCGGACATGGCTGCTTTCAAATTGTTGTCCAGCCTTGGTTTGAAAGCAGATTTCTTTGCAGGGCATAGCTTCGGCGAATATGTTTCACTTTGCGCAGCAAACGCTATTGACGAGAATGATCTATACAAAATTGCCGAACAACGTGGCGCCATTCTCAAGGAAGCCAACGGCAAGAACTCTGGCAGCATGACAGCAGTAAGCCTCAGCGGTCAGAAACTGCACGAGCTCCTCTCTGGCGTGAAGGGAATCACTCTAGCCAACATCAACTCACCGCGTCAGTGCATCATATCAGGTGACGCCGATTCTCTGGCTCAGGCGAATTTGATTCTCGAACAGAACAAAATCAAATTCAAGCCGATTGCTGTCTCGGCAGCATTCCATTCGCCCTTGATGAAACCAGCGGTCAAGCCACTTTCTGAAGCACTAGCGAAAGTTCGATTCAGCAAACCGCAAACGACAGTGTATTCAAATACATTGGCTGCGGAATACCCGAACAACCCTTCGGAAATTTCAGCATTGCTTTGCGAACATCTGGTGAAGCCTGTCGAATTCCAGAGACAAATTGAGCACATGCACAAGGCAGGCGCCAGAGTGTTTATTGAATGCGGACCGGGATCTGTTTTGAGCGGGCTCGTCGACGACATTCTTGAAGGCAAAGAGCACTATGCAATCTCACTTGAACGCAGCGGCAAACACGGAATCACCCAAATTCAGCACTTGCTTGCTCAAGTATTCGTGCTGGGTATCGATTCTGACCTGAGCAAGCTTTATCGTCACAGAATTGATGCGCTCGTTATGAAGAACGAGAAAAAATCAGCGTCGACAAAACCGAAGCTCATGTATTTGATAAATGGCTCACAGATCAAACGCTATGACGGCAAAATCGCCCTGCCAGCAAATCGACCGACTGAACATGCTTACGCGAGCATTGACGGCAACGTGTCATCTTTGCCGGCTTCGGTTATAAAGCCTGGTCCAGGGCAAGGACTGCCCAGCTCAGCGAAGATGTCCAGTTCGAACCCGACGCCGGGTAACCCTTCCACAAGCACACCCGTGGGAACGCATCCATCAGCGTCTAGCACGACTAACAATCCATCCTCCCCCGCGATGGGGACAGCAGCCTCCACTGCCATGAGAGGAACGAGTTCTCAACCGACCCGGCCGAACGAAACTCAATCAACACGTCCTCAACAAATCTTGCCAGCGTCAGCCTCCTCACGCTCCGCCCGCGAACAGGTCATGTTGGAGTTCCAGCGCAACATGGTGGAACTTACCGGCAACTTCTTGCAAGCGCAAGAGCGAGTGATGATGGCATACCTACAGGGTAATGCTGGAATAGAACCGCAAACAACGGCTGCACCGTATTCGATACCGTTGAATCAAGCTACTGTGACTCCGAGGACATCGACCACTACTGCGCGGGTCCAGCAAGACATCGCGCCTGCCATGCCAGCGCGGACAATGACCGGTAATGAGGCGGTAGTCAATAACGCAAGCTCTAAAGCCATAATCGACAACCTGGCTTCAGCCGTTGCCACAAACAACAACAATAACGGCAGCTCGCCGAACAACGGCAATTTACCCAATAATGGTGGAACCCCAAACAACGGCAGTTCACTAAATGATGGCGGCCCAAACAACGGTGCCCCAAACAACGGCAGTTCGGATAAGAACGGAAACTCCGGTTCCAGGCACGCGATCGATCCTGAGCATTTGATTGCTCAACTGATTCAAATCGTCAGCGAACGTACCGGCTACCCAAGCGAGATGCTGGATCCCACGCTTGACCTGGAAGCAGACCTCGGAATCGATTCAATTAAACGAGTAGAAATTCTCAATAGCTTCCGCAAGATTTTGCCGGATGAAGTTCAAGCACAGCTCGAACAGGGCATCGAAAAACTGGCAGGGACAAAAACATTGCAGGGAATTATAGATTGGATTAGAACCGATCTTTCCAGTGCCCTTGGAACAAGTCAGAACAACAATAATGGCAACGGGTCCTCTCAGGACGCTGCCAAGCATATCGCCGCACCAGCTAAGAAGAAAACTGAAAGCAAAAACGCGGGCGGTAACGGAAGCGGCTCGCATTCGCTTACTCCTGTAGCAGAAGCCCCAGGGAAAAACGGTGACAATGCGAAGCATTCTGGAATAGTTGCCCGCGCACTCGTAAAAGCGAAGCAATTGCAGCCCCTTCCATTATCGACCCAGAAATTGAGCGGCATATTCCTTATTACAGATTCTGCTGACGGTCTCGCGGAAACTCTGGCAGAGCAATTGCACATCAATGGCGCCAAGGGGTTAATTCTCAAACACCAGTCCTTGAAAGCGGGCTCGCAAGGCTTGCCCCTACCGAAATCTCTGGATATGACAGGAAGCAAGCCGAAAACATTGCAGGTAGATCTCTGCGATGAGGAGACACTGAGCCAGCTCAAGACACTTCTGGCTGATGCTGAAATCGCTGGGCTCGTGCATCTGTTGCCCATGCATAAAGATTACAAATCCGAACATGGCAGCGGCGAAGAAATAGATGCATTCGAACAAATAGATGCATACGCTCCGGTGCGCAGTTTGTACAACATCGCTCGTTCAATTCTTTCACCACTGGCTCTTGAAGGGCAAAAGATCAAGTTGCTTGCTGCCACCACGCTTGGAGGAAGCTTCACCATTGATTCAACAGAAGAATTCAATCCGTTGAATGCTTCTGTCCCCGGCTTCATCAAAACATTCGCAAGAGAATACCAAAACAGCACATCCCGCTGTGTGGATTTCGCATCGGCGATCAAAATTGAAGACCGCGCGGATCTTATTCTTGCGGAATTGAAGAATGATGACAAAGCACTCTGGGAAGTTGCCTACGATGGAAAACGACGCAGCACACCAGAACCGGTACCCACTGCTGTAAATAAGCGCAATCCATCAAAATTGGATCTCGATTCTTCTTCAGTAATACTTGTAACCGGAGGAGCGCGCGGCATCACGGCCGATCTCTGCGTAGAACTTGGACAGAGACACAAGCCTGTATTCGTGATTGTCGGACGCGGCATAAGACCAAGCGAAGCAGAAGATCCCGCGTATAAGAGTTTGAATACTCCCAAAGAGTTAAAAGCAGCAATCATGGATAAGCTGCGTCGTGAGGCAAAGCCCTTAAGCATCCCAGCTATCGAAAGCGTATACCAGCGCCTCATCAAAGAGCGCGAAATTCGCAACAACCTGCAGCGCATAGAAGCGACCGGCGCAAGAGTCCAATATTGTTCACTCGACGTTAGAGACAGAAATGCTTTCTGCGAATTGATCGACAGACTCTATGAGAGCTTCGGCAAGATTGACGCCGTGCTTAATGGCGCTGGCGTTATTGAAGACGCATTCATTAAAGACAAACCGCTTTCTTCCTTCGACCGGGTATTCGGTACGAAAGTAGATGCCGCGCTAACTCTTGCATCAAGACTTCAGTTTGACTCGTTGAAATATTTCATCCTCTTCTCGTCTGTGGTCGGACGCACCGGCAATGCCGGCCAGGCGGACTACGTCGCAGCAAATGAGGTAATGAACAAACTCGCAATCAAGTTGAACAAGCAAGCTCCTGGTCGCGTTATAAGCATCGGCTGGGGTCCATGGCGAGGCGGCATGGCAAGCGATGATCTCGAAGAAGTTTTCGCGAGATACGGCTGGTCGATGATCGAGGCCGGCGACGGACGCAAAGCCTTCTACGAGGAACTGTGTTTTGGAGCAGACAAAGATGCAGAAGTGCTCCTTGTCGGTCAGCTCAACAAGAATGGCAGTAACGGCAACGGAAACGGTTCCGACGCTGCAGAACATGTTGTTCCACGCGGAGCAAGATTGAGCCGTGCCGAGGTGCTAAAGCAAACCGACACGGAAATGCAATTGCGTTTGCGTCTTGATCCTGAGTTCGACATTTATTTGAAGGACCACGCATTCGACGGCACGCCAGTCCTACCGATGGCAGTGGCGACCGAGCTGATGAGTGAAGCAGCTCAGTTCATGCATGCAGACCTAAAATTGAATGCAATGCAGAACATGGACATTCCTTCTGGAATAATGTTTGAGAATGGTGCCCGTGATCTATTCATCAACTTGAAGGAGATTTCACGAACATCCGACACGGTTACGCTGGAAATATTCATCACTTTGACTGCTGCAGCAAACAGAAGAACGTTTACGGCAAAAGCTGTGTTGAAAAAAGAAGCCGCTTCCATTGAGGCTCAAGAACTAAGCTTCTCGCAGAAATACCAGAAACCAGAATTCAGCACACCAGAGGCACCGCCCACGGTGCACGAAGTGTACAGCTCATGGATGTTCCACGGACCACTATTCCAGGGCATTTCCTCCGTGGATCAGATGGGGCACAACGGTATAGAAGGTCAGCTCGAAGCTACACCTATTGCAGATTGTCTCAAGGAAATCGGCACTGAACGCTGGCTTGTAGATCCACTTCTTCTGGATAGCGCCATGCAACTGGCTGGAGTCTGGGCGCGAAATTACATGGGCATAACGGCACTCCCTACGGGGTTCACTACATTGCACCTCTTCAGCAAGCCGGAAGGAACAAAATTCCGCGCGATAGTTCAAATCCCCCATGAAACCAAAAACGGACAGCTCAAATGCAACGTCGGAATATATAACGAATCCGGCGAACTTGTGATGGTAATGGAAGAACTGGGCGGTGTGGGCAGCAAGGCATTGAACCGTTTGGGAGCACAGCCAAAAGCTCTTCGAGGCAAACAAAAATAGCAAAGCATGCCTGGAGAAAAAATGAAACCAGCAAGTCCAAATCTTGTAGTAGGGTTGAGTTGTTTCTCACCGATGGCTAAGAGCGTCCAATCGCTCGTAGACAAATACTTCTCACCCTTGCCCTCGCCCGAAAAAGAAAGCTTATATAAGGATGGGGCTGATAAGAGCGGGCCCGATGCATCTCATGGCAGCAGCACCTCACGGGCAAGCGGGACAGATGCATCAAATGGTAGGGGCGCCTCACGGGCGCCCAGCCAACACGATCCCTTCTCCCTCTTGCTTTATGCAATTGAAGAAACAATTTCTGATGCAGGTCTACAAGAAATCCCGCGAAACTGCGCCATCTTTCTCGTTATGGACGAAGCGCAAGGTTTCCCCTACAGCCTCGCCACTGAAATCAACGAGCATTACCTCGCGCGAGGACTCGACGTTACAGTGATGCTGTCGAATCATAGCGAACCGAGCCTGCAAGAAGCACTCAACTGGCTGGAGCGCGGCGAGTGTGAACTGGCACTCGTAGCAGCAATCGATCGCTTGAGCGATTCGAAGTCCGCATATGGTAGTGCAGTCGTAGCAGCAATTCTTTTAAGCAGGTCAAACGCAGCCGCAGAGATGAAGCTGCGCGCATATGCCGGGGTGCAGCAGGAAAACTGGTTAAACACAGACCCACGCTCAGTTTCTCTACTTGAAGTATTTACTGAACGCTGGTATCAGAATCAGGAAGCCTGCAAAAGCTGGGAAGCACTTCGAGAAGAAGCGCGAAACCAATTTACCGGAGCTGATGCAAGCCCAGGTCAAGCTAAAGATCAAGTCAACGATATTTGGCCTCATCACGACGAAATTTGCTACTTCTCAAGTTTGTCCGCAGAGCTAAGCGCCGGCGCAGAGAAAATTAGACCACTCATGTCGGTCATCTGCTCGGCACTTGCACATCATCTTCGCGTAATTCCAGCAAGCGGCGCCGACGAGCACTCAATACAACTAAACAATAATCGCATATCCTTGCAATCTAAATCAGCCCGTCCCTGGATTCACCCAATTTCCCCGATTGAACCGGCGCACCCACGACGCTCATTTCTGGATCTGAATTCATTTGGGCTGCTGATGAATGAGCATGGTTCGGATCTTACAGATCATAGTTCTAACTTAATTCAGAAGCAATCAAGTGAGCTATTTGCTTTTGATGCTGATTCAGTAGAAGAATTAAAACATGAACTGCATCAATTTCTCTTGAATCTGCATCAGGATGTGCCGATGCACGAGCTTGCTTTTAATTGCAACTGCAATAAACAAGCAGCCGAACCTTGCAAATACAGACTGGCGATCGTGGCAGTAAATCACAACGAACTGCAAAGACTTCTGAATGATGCGCTGACTCATTTGAACACAGAGCCAGCGGCTCCATTATCACCGCCGCCAACCCGTGCAATAGGCATTTATTATTCCGGCAATAAAGAATTACCGGGCACGAAACTCGCTTTTGTTCTTCCTGGTCTCGGTGCAGCATACCCACAAATGCTGCAGGATCTCTGCTTCTACTTTCCCGAGGTTCGCCATGTATTCGACTTCGTCGAGCGGCTTGCTCTGCGCGCCGGAGACAAAGTTGTTCCCAGCAGAGCAATATTTCCAGTTGCGGGAAGCAAAATTTACCCCAGCTCCCAGGCGATGCTTGCCACCATGGACTCGGCAGTGATAACTTTGCTGCTTGCAGAATGGGCGATTTATGCCCTGCTCAAGAATCTCGAGATCAATCCGGATGTCTTGCTGGGCTGCAGCACCGGTGAATTCGCCGCAATGACTATGGGTGAAGCCATCGACATTCTTAAAGCAGCGCAAACGTTCTATCACCTGAGCACCGGAGTTTCGCGCTCAGTTTCACTCAACGAGTTAAGCGAGTTGCGAACAATTAGAGTAAGTGCATCCTTCGATGAAGATATTGCGCCATTACTAGCACAGGTAAAAGGCACGGTATACTTGGGCGCGGATCTTAGCCAAACTTGCGCGCTATTGTCCGGTGAACGCAACGCCATTGAAGACCTGTGCAAATTGCTCAAAGAAAAAGACATTGAGTTTTTGACCTTGCCTGTTGCAATTCCATATCACACACCTCTTGTTGCCGGCAAAGTAAGCGACAAGGACGAAGATGTGCAAAAGCTGGAGATGAAAGCAGCAAAAACCGAGTCATGGTCTTGCTCAACGGCTGACAGGCTTCCAGATGATTCGGAAAAACTGCGCAAGATATCTACAGACCTTTTCGAAAAACCAATCAGACTCCGTTCGACAATAAAACGATTATACGAAACTGGCGTTGGCATCTTTGTGGAACTTGGACCCAAAGGCGGTCTGGTTTCATACATATCAGAGATATTGAAAGACAAACAGCATGTTGCCGTCGCAGCCAATGTCCAAAATAAATCGGGCATCGACCAGCTCAATGCAATGCTGGCTATTCTCAGTTGCAGCGGAGTCAAAATGAACCTGCGTGCATTATATGAGCGAAGAATCGTGCTGCGCAGCAGCTCATCGCAAAGCAGCGAATCAAGTCAACTCAATCTGCAACTAAGAATCGACGAACAGAAGACTGTAAGCTTCGATGCGGAGAAACAAAATACCAGCTTGCAACTGAGCGACTCCATTTACGAATTTATGCAATGGAGCCAACTGTCTGACGACCAGCAAGATCTGGGCTTCCTCGGCAGTGATTTTGGAGTTCCCTCAGCATTCAACGACGAAGTTATGATCAACTATCTCTCAACAATGCAGCAAATGCATTCATCGCTTCTTGATTCGCAGGAAATGATGATGCTGGCATATCTGCAATCTCTGGAAACGGAAGATCCCAATTTGAGCGATCTCGCTGACACAGGGCTGGCATTCCTGCAGAAGCCTGCTGTCCGCGATATTGGCGATTGCTTCCGGCTTGATTTCACATCGAGCACTCAAGAACATTTGTTCTTGCTAGATCACGCAATAGGCGGCGAAACCAGTGAAGTAATTGAACAGTCCAGGGTCTATTTGCTGCCATTGATGGTCGCGCTGGAAATCATGGCAGAGGGTGCGCAAATTCTCTACCCGCATTTGCAGGTCTGTCGCATGCTGGATATTCGTGCATACCGCCGAATAAAAGTAGGCCGGCAAGCCTTGAGTTTATACCTTGAACTTCGTGCACATGAAGAGAATCATGTCGACGTCAGTATCTGCATGGACGATACGGATAAAGACGAGCGCATAGTTTTGGCATCATGCAAAGTCGAGCTGTCATTTCAACTTCCACATGGCGCCAGACAACTGGAGCTGCCTGTAAGCGAGCCGCGTAAATCGAAATTCTCAAATCCAAAAAGCCTCTACGGAACTGGCGCCATGTTTCATGGAAAACGAATGCAATCCGTAGAAAGCATCGACCTTGTGAGCAAGCGCAGCATTTCCGGCAAACTGGCCTGTCGCGCTAGCGAGGGCTGGTTCAAGCAGGGGATGAACCGCAGACTCTTGATCGACCCGCTACTGCTCGATAATGCAAGTCAATTCGTCCTCTACCAAATGTTCGAACACGATTATCCGGTTAGTGCGTTGTTGCCTTTCCATATTGAGTCGATTGAATTTTTTGAAGGCTACCACGAGCAGGAAAATAAAACTCTTAGCTCAAACGCAATTTTGCGCTCGATCAGTTTAAGAGGAACTGAAGCAAACCTGGAGTTGCTTGATGCAGATGGAAATGTGCTCGCCAAAATAAATGAAATCAGCAGCAGAGCAATAGTACTTCCTGAGCTCATGAGAAAGTTTATTGAGGACCCTCGAACTCTTTTATGCGAACAGATCAAAATCGACGAACTGCCAAGAGCTGCAATTACAACAATCAGCAAACAAGAAATTCCTGAGGACGAGACAACTCTTGATTGGTTAACAGATTACATTCTTTCCGATCTCGAGCAAGCAGAATGGCGCAATGTCGGCAAGACTGATAAAAGGCGCTATGACTGGCTGAGCGGCCGCATTGCCGTTAAAGATGCAGTTCGCATATTGCTTGAGCGAGAGCTTGGCATTGAAGTCAAGTTCGCGGACATTTGCATTGCAAACACAGAATCAGGTGCAGCGCGCGTTTCTATTCCAGGCGTTAATTTGCCCTGGCTGCCTCAAATATCCATCTCGCACAGCCGTAATATGGCGGTGGCAATCGCCGAACCGCCCAACCCTGCTCGCAATGCAGGCATTGACATCGAGGAAATAATCGAGCGAGAAGAGGGCTTTGCCAAATTAGCATTCACCGAACAAGAATTTTTCTGGATCAGCCAGGCAAATGTAGAAGAAAGAGCCCGAAGAATCGCTACGCTCTGGACCAGCAAGGAAGCAGCAGCAAAGGCACATGGCTCGGGCTTTGGGTCTCATCTCAAACATTTTGAATTGAAGGAAGAGAACGGCAAACTCTTTTTCATCTCAGCCAAACTGGAAAGTATGGAACAATCAAAACTATACAAGTGCTCAGTAAGAGAAATAGCGCCTGCAAACTCAATTCTCGCAATCGTCTACTCCTGCGACACGGAGCGTCTACCCTAATCTCCAGGAATCGAATAATCACATCTTCTTTTCAACCACAAATAATTTTTGATTCCCCATGTTCGTATAGAATAATTATGTGCCCGAACCTTAGTTATTCCGGTTGTCTAGGGTATACAAGCAAACAGCATGTTTAAAAAACCAAGTACAAAAGAAGCCAAACTTTCTTCAGCTTCATTGCCTGAGGAACAAGGCAATCGCCAGGGTAAAATAAAAGTCGCCCTTTTCAGTAGTGGGCTTGGCGCAATAAATCGCGGCTTCGAAATATCGACAGCCCGCTTCTACCGCAACATTGCTGCGCGAAACATTTTGGACGCAAAGCTTTACGCCGGTGCTGATTATCCCGACGCGCACCGTATTTGGTGTATCGGCAGAAACAAGTGGTTAAAAGGACCACTTTCACCATTTTCTTTTATGGACCGCGAGCGTTTATGGAAAATGGCTTATGCGCTTGAACAAACGAGTTTTTCGTTTGGCTTAGTACAAGAGTCCTTTAAACAGTGGCAGCCTGATGTAGTTTGGACCAAGGAAGTTCCACTCGCCCATGTGCTTTATGAATTCAGGCGGCTGAGCGGCAAAAACTACAAAATAATTTTTGCAAACGGTGGTGGCTTCAGACCATCCACCTACCAGCAATTTGACTTCATTCAGCATTTGCATCCGGAAGCTTATGAAGAAGCAAAAGCGTTCGGATTACCAGACGGAAAAATGAACGTCTTACCGAACATGGTACCGAGTGTGGTGCCTCAAAAAAGCAAGCCAGAATTGCGCAGAGAATTTGGATATGAAGACGATGATTGGATAGTCATTTGCGTAGCCGCGTGGAATAGCCACCACAAACGAATTGATTATTTAATTGAAGAAGTCGCACGCCTCGGCGATGAGCGCTGCAAGCTACTCATCGTTGGGGAGCCCGAACCAGAAGGACTGGCATTGCAAAAAATGGCTGAAGTTCGCATGGGCAACAGAGTTCGTTTCATGACGGCTCCGGAAGAGCGCGTGCATGATCTTATGCATATGTCGGACGTATTCGTACTCTGCAGCCTCTACGAAGGTCTGGGCGCCGTGATGATCGAAGCAGCGCTTGCAGGGCTTCCACTTGTCTGTCACCCGCACGGTGGCAGCCGCTATATTTTGCAGGACGAACGTTGGATGGTAAACATGAGCGAAAGCGGTAACCTTGCTGAGCGCCTGGGCGTGCTTCGGCATAAACCATTCCCGCAAGAAACTATCAATGATCTAAGAGAAAAGGTGCACGCCAGATTTAATGTAAACAAACTCTCGCGCGACTTCGAACAGATGGTCGAACAAGTTTACGGCGGTGATCAAAACTGCATGATCACACAGACTGGCTAATAAAAATCAAGTTTACATCTTCAGACCAAATTACCAGATCCTAGTGTTTTTCACCATTGTTAATTTAGCCTGGACGGCTAGAATTAAGAGTGCACTCGGATGGCATCAGTTCTGCTGGAGTTGAAAATGAACCATTTATTGTTGCGTAAAGCAACGTCGTCGTTGCTGCTTCTGCTTGCGATTTTTCAAGATTGTTATTCGGCATGCGCTGCGACAAATGCGTCAAGTAGCTCAAAAAAGAAGGGTCCCATTGTCTCGCAAAGAAAGCGAATCACCTCGCATGTGACGAGAGTTGTTAGCTCGGATGGTTATGATGTCTATCTTGATTTGAGCAAGCAAGTGTTATCCCTCGACACATCCGATCCCAAGCTGGCTATGGTCGGAGCATTGCAAGCCGAGCTAAGCATCAGAGATTGTCAAAATAACTACGTTGATTGTCCAAATAGCTACGTTCCAGCAGCAGTACTTGCTATGAAGGCAAAGCAATTTGACGACGGACTCGTCGCCGCGGTCGACCTGGCAACTGAATCGGGAACTTCCAAACATAAAGGCCGGCAATATCTTTTGCGGGTCTTGTGTGAGAAGCTTGGCAAAACAAAAATCGACGCGAACTCAATCGGGAATGCTGAATCCATCATTTTTGCTTCCTGCAAAGTCGGTGGGCAAAAAGTGCAAATTCCGGCGGTTTTGATAAGACCAGTGCAGCAAACCATTAGTAATTTCGATAAATCAGAACTTCAGTCAAAACCGATTGGATTCTACACGTGGAGCAAGGAACTGAAATCCCTCTTTAGAGAAAGTCGGCTGCTGCAGAGTCCCTTCAGAGGCTACGCCAGTACGCAAAGACTGCTATCCATAATTGCTGCAGACAGAGAGTTGAAACAGACATACAAAGATGAGCTTGAATTGTCCGCCCTGCTGTGCAACCCAGCTGAATCAAGAAACTTGCGCGAATTTATAGATGGAAAGCCTCTTCCTCGAAGATATCTCGACCTGCCGCTTGACAGTGATGAACTTAGAAAAGAAAGTCCAGCCGATCGAATATGCTTTTTTCCGCAATGCCGATCATTTGAAAGTGATCTTTTGAAAAAGATCTTCGGAACAAAAGTACCTCCGGCTGATTTTGACCTTGTAAATGAAATGGTTGCCCGAGTTAATTCAGGCAAGCTAAACCTTGAACCAGGTAAAGAATCTGGATGGTATGACTATCAACTCTGGGCTCTGGAAGCGCTTTTAAAACTGCAAAATACTGCCGAGGGAAAACGACTTGATGTTTCGGAGCAATACAAAGAGCAGCTCAAAGAAATGTTCAAGGGGCTATTTGCACTTTCTCGCGAAACGCAAATCTGGAGCGCCTCAGGTGGGGGCGCCGGCAGCGGGGGCGATGACCATCCAAGAGTCTTTATTTACCCCGAGCTAAGCGCCGAGCCTCTTGCTACTTATTATTACCGCCGAGCGGCGGGATATTCTTTCATCAGGAAAGTGCTTTCAGAATATTTTGGAGAAAACGACCTCAGCAAAATGCATAGATGGCGCGAGCATAGGCAGTCTGAGAAAAGTCTCTTGCTTGAATTGAAGGAAATGGAAGAACTATTTTACGGAGCCTATCTAAGTTCATCTCATGATTTGGGAATAACGGATGCAGCACTTTTGAAGCTTGGTCAAAGGATTCCTTCCCAAGCTGCAATCAGGGAGTTTCGTCTCTTTGTCAAAAACATAAAAACTGACCCGGATGTTTTTGTGGATGGTCGAATGATGGTTCCACTGTATTATGACCCTCAGCAAAGACTGACCAAGGTACTCGTATTTCTTGGATGGGCCGAAAATGATTTGTCGGTTTCGTTCAAAGCCCCACCAGAGGTGACTAAAATTTCCACTAAAGGCAAGATGAAACCGGAGATCATTTTTGAAAGTAGCTCTTACCCGGCTCTCTTTCCGGTAGCCAAAGAAATATTTGTCGATAAAATTTTAGACCGCAATGAGTTTCGCAAATTATGTGATGAGAACAAGAATGAAATGACCAGAGTTCTTCATGCGCTCGAGCCGAAGTAATCAGCTTGTTATTTTGACTCTTTCTCGGCAGAAATCACAAACTCAAGTTCAACAAGATCCACTTTAATAGTGCCTTCCGGGTGCAGTTTCAGCAGACTTAAGTTGAAGTCAGCAGGAGTAAGCAGGGTCGCAGCAGTTGCACGCAAATGCTCTTTTCCTTTCTGAACAGAAAGCACCGGAGTATCAACTGCGAGATCGACAATCTTTTTCACCCCATGCAAGTCGAGCTCGCCGCTCATTATAAATCGCTTTTCGTCGCTGACCCTAATGCCTCGCGATTTGAAATTGGCCGTTAGGAACTTCTGCACATCGAAAAATCCTTTGCTTTTCAAATCAGAATCGCGCTTCGGCATTCCGGTATTTATTGTGGCAAGAGGGATGCTTGCTTCGACAGACGCAGTCTGCATTTTCTTGCCGTCAAAGCTGATTTTGCCGCTGACATTTGAGAAGAATCCGGTGGCGGGAATATGACCAGATCTGAACGTGACAAATGTAACTGTTGATTCCTGTGAATTTATGCGCCAGCTTCCCTGGGTCTGAGCATTAGTTGCAGTGCAAAAAATAAATGGCAGCGAAGACAAAGCGGAGAGAGCCAGGAGTTTCATTTGGGTGCTCGAAATTACGGATGCTGTCGATGCAAGCGCGCTTATATTGTAACAACTACTGCCTTCTCCTGGAAATGCCGAGTCAAAGTGCTGGAAATTTATCAATGGTTGTCGCAGAGTGATAAACTGAATTACAGTATGTCTCTCAAACCAGACTGACCAATCGGGTTATGCCGAAATTGAGCAAGAGGAAAGCCATATGACTAATTCACAAGCATCTGGTGAGATTAAATACTGTCAAAAATGTGGACAACCCATGAGCAAGAGTACGACGACTTGCCTTGGCTGTGGCACAAGCTGTGCTGGCGAACCAAGCAAAACCAATATCGTTAATTTGGCGCTTATCGGAGTTTTGACATTTGTGATCCTGGCAACTATCGGGATACTTGCAGCCATTGTTTTGCCGAGTTTCGGCGCCCGAGAAATGGCAAGGAATAGTAGGGTTAAAAGCAACATGCGCTCAGCACAGGTTGCCGTTGAATCGTACGCGACTGATTTTCAAGGTCTCTATCCATTATCAGTTGATTCCAAGTTCAAGGCTTATTACCCCTGCAGTGCGCAAACTCAAAAAGGAAGTGCGCCAATAAATCCGTTTACGGGAAAACCAGAATGGCCAATTATGGGAAAAATCAGCGATGTGAAAGCAGCAAGAATGTCCGATGTTTTGCCTCAACTTGGTCCGGGAGTAATCGAGTATTCCGTGATCATGGACAGTCATGGACGCCCTTTCAGCTATGCCATCAGAGGTGCTGACGCTAGGGGCATGACGATACTTGGATCAGGACGACGGCCGCTCATCCTTTCAAATCAATAACTCCTTTTGAAACACGATATCTTCACTATCCCATAACTCCTCAAAGCAGAGAAACCGAAGCACATTTGTAAGATTCTGCCACGGGAAGAGAGCAAGCAGGTGCTAACGAGATCCTGCTTAAACAGGGCGAGGCACGGCCTCGCCCCTACACATAGCGTCTTTCGTATTTTCCGTGTCTTCTGGGTACGAATTTGCTACAAGCCAACATTAACTTAGACTCATGGTTCAAAGAAGGAATTTGACTAATGTCGGATCAAGCACTCAAAGATAAGGGCAGCAAAGACGATATCGCCCTGGTTCGCCTGGATACCTCTAGGTTACTGCATGAAGACGTGGATGATCGCAACGTAGGGCAGCGAGTGAAAGACAGCTTCGGCATTTTTTCTGGTCTTGCAGCAAACGCAACTGACAAAGGTCTTGAGCACATTTCAAAAAATCCAGGTTCTGTTGCGGAAACAGTAGTGGTCAGCGCAGCGATCGCAGCAACAATTGCAAGCGCAGCGAAAAATCCAGCGATACTCGGCAAAAGGATCAGTGCCGGTATTTTAAGTACAGCGGAACGCTCTCTTCCAATAATGTCCGGGGTCGCCGCTCTTGATTGGTCGTGCCGCATCGGATCACCAATGCTTCAGGCCTATTCAGGTGATCGAAAGGCCGCCAAAGATAATCTTGCCAGAAATGTCGGCGAGGGAGCAGTCACATACTCAGCTGGATTCCTGGGCGGTTTATCAGGAGCTTATGTAGGACTAAAAATAGCGCCCGGCATCACAAAACCGCTTATTCTGCAGAATCTATCAGAACCACTGCCTGTGAAATCCTCATTTGTAGATAAATTACTTTCAAAACCATTTGATCAAATCAAAGCTATCACGCAAGGAGACTCACACGAAGTGCAAGCTGGATTTAGAGCCTCTGACAAAGCGCTGCAATTGCAAGAAGGAGACAAGTTAACTGCAATATCGACAGCCTCCGGCAGAGAAAGAGTCCGAGCGCAACGCTTAGGCGATAATCCTTTCGAAATGGAAATTACGATTAGACCTCTGGAAGAACAACAATTCCACTGGCAGAATAGGGCGGCTACAGTCACCTTTAGAGACATTGCCAGCAATGGTCATGTGAAGACAATGGATTGGCAGGAACCTCGATCGTCGGGAATTCGAATTGGAGATCAACTCAGGCTAGGATCTGATCTTGATTACAGTACCGGATTTATTCAGGGAAAACTCGCCACCGGGAAATACAAAGTAACGGACCTGCAAGGTAACCATCATCCCGTAGCATTGAAAGGCAAGTTCGAAGTCACGAATATTAGCGCCGACGGTACAGTTGTTCTCAGGGAGGCCTACTCAGAGCAAAGATCATTTACGTTGCCGAAAGAGCTCCTGACAGAGAGTAACTTCCATCAAATTAAGCCTTTGAATTTATCCAGTGGTGACAGAGTTGTCTTCCCAAAAACTGATTACTTGCCGTCAACTAAGCTGGGCTCGCCAGCTGACCTCGAGAATCTGAGAAGTGGCAAGTGGACTGTGGCAGGGGTAAACGATGATGCTGCTTTGTTGACGAGCGGGACAAGAATATTCGCCGTAAAACAGAGCCTTTTGGTCGAGCCCCATGCTTATAAAGTGGAAGACTGGATACTCCGCAGTACTGCATTCAATACCAGTCTGCTGGCAGCAAGCTCCAGCGAACTAGTCACGGCGAATCAGTGGACGCAATACTTAATGCACGGACAAACCAAATGACCAAAGCACGCGCTAAAACTTTATTGTTGATGAAAAAAACTGAACTGAAGTCAATGTCTATATATAGGGCTTATCCGGCATCCACAATAAATTCCCTGGAATAAAGCGACTAAATTGTAACGACTACTGCCTTCTTCTTTTCAGCCCACCATGAAGAAAGTTCTGCACAGCACGTGCCGTTTGCAAACGTGGCATGTCTCTAAATTCCAGCCTGCATCTGGCTGGAATCCGCGAGCCAATTGAAGGACTGACCTTCGTGCCTGCAACACTAATCCAGACCAAACTAGGATTTTCGGCCAGTTTCAATATTGTTTCGTCACCCACATCGTTTCCAGTCAGCCAGAGGAATCTCAAATTCTCAAGTTTTGCCAAGTTCTCGACGCCCGCAGATGTAACTGGTGTATCTGAGAGATTCAAACTCGTTAGATTAGGAAAACACTGAGTGATCACATCAAGATCCTGATCTGTTATCAAAGTGTTTCTTCGCAAATTCAATTCCTTCATTTCAGCGCCACGCTCAGATAATTGCTTTAGCCCTTTTCCCGAAAGTTTTGTCAGAGCCGCATTCAGATAGACCAACGGCAGTGGCTTAAGGTACTGCATACCTTGATCAGTTACTTTCATCCGAGATAGATTGAGAATATGAATGCTTCGTTGATTGGCCAAATAACTCAAACCCTTATCGGAAATTGCAGTATCGCTAAGTTGAAGCATGCTCAGGTTACGGCAATATCTGGCGATGTGAGCCATACTGAGATCAGTAATCTGCGAACTTCTCAAATCAAGAAACTCTACTCCTGGGTTGGAACTGAGAGCTTTTTCCACATTCTCGTCCGTGATATTTGGACCAGACAGCACGATTTCGGCTGGTGGCTGGGCCAACACATCACTAGTTTCAATAGGTGATCTTGCGCTGCTTGAAAGACGAACGGGACTGTCATTTTGTTCAAGTTCCGCAGTTTTGTTCATCTTTGTTGAAGCCAATTAGATGCAGCACTACGTTCACTTTCTTCCGCGCCAGTCTCGTGCGCGGGCTGTCGTTGCCTATTTTCTCCAGTTTCACTGCTACGCTTATCTTTAAGTGCTTCATTATTTGAAGCAGTTTGAGGCGAAGTCATACTAGGCTTTGCATTCTTCAACTTTCCATCAATTGTTTTCGAACTGGCACTTTCTAACTGTGTGGAGTTCACGCCTGTTCGACTCCGTTCAGCTTCTTTTGAATTCGTCGTTTGTGAACCCGGCTTAGTAGCCTTCGTATCTGCGAGTGTGATCACTCTAGAAGCGGCATTTGATTTTAGCTGCGAATCCGTATTATTCTTTTCCGCGCTTTCACGAGCATCCTCATCTGAGCGTGTCGATACAATTTTACTAGGAGCGGAAGTCTTATGCGCGATGGCCCCCGTGCGGGCAGCTGGTTTTTCCGCTGAATTCGCGTGCTGAGTTATTGCACCATTTCCGCCGCTATTTGAATTTTTCTCGCCCAAGATTCCATCTTGGCTTTTCTTATGATCCATATATTGCAGCAGCGCAAAACTAATTCCCGCGATGGTAATTGCAAGCACACCTGCCAGCAAGATACTTTGCGGAAGTCCAGCATTCGCTGCGCTTTTCACATCCGATTTAATTGCGTCAACACTCTTCTTATTGCCAGCAAGTGAACCCTCCAATTCTGCTTTTAGCAAACCAGCATTCGCAAATCTATTAGCTGGCTCCTTATCTGTTGCTCGATCGAGAATGAGCTGAATTATCGGAGGGAAGTAAAGATCTGGTCTTGCCGTCTTCAATTTCGGGATTCCCTGTAGAGTCTGCGTCGCCATCATTTGTAAAGAGTCAGCAGTAAAATTAAAACAAGGCTTGCCTGTTAAACATTCAAACAGGACACATCCCAGCGAATAAATATCCGAAGTTTGATCTGTCTGTTGACCGAAATACTGTTCCGGGCTCATATAACCTGGTGTGCCCATTGCTTGCCCGGTTTTCGTCAGCTTGTTGTCACCGCAAACCAGGCGAGCAAGCCCAAAATCAAGTATCTTAACTGAATCGCCTTCATCAGTTTGCGATAAAAGAATATTTTGTGGTTTGATGTCACGATGAATTATGCCCGCTTTATGAGCGGCAGACAAAGCAGAACAACATTGCGACATAATGTCTATGCTGCGGCTTAAGGAAAGTGAGCCTTCACGTTCGATCAGCTTATCTAGGGTCTCACCGTTTACATATTCCATTACTAGATAAGGCTGTCCCTCAGGTGTGCAACCATAATCGAAAACAGTGATTATGTTTGGATGAACAAGCGAGCTAATTGTTACCGCTTCCTGCTTGAATCGATCTGCCCTATTTTGATCGCCAGCTAGTGAGGCGTGAAGCACCTTGAGCGCAACCTTCCGTTGCAATGACATATCATCTGCCAGGTAGACGCTGCTCCAGCCACCGGTTCCCAACGCATTTCTTATCTGATAGCGCCCATCGATTGTAAGACCCAGCATTGGGTTGGCCTTTCCCAGGAGAGAATTGTCAACCGGACACACAACTAAATGCGCCTGATACCTACTGCCACACTTCGGGCAGTGCATTGGCAATGAATTGTGGGACGAATTATTGTCCATCTTCCTTTCCCTGCCTATTTATCTACCCAGCCAGAGGACAATTATTGCAAAACGAAAATAAGCTGGCGTGCCCCCCTGGTGCTGCCTGGCGCCCCTTCAGCAGATTGATTTGTGGGGCCGCTGGCTCTTCCGCACTTGAATTTTATCGACCTGGTCATAGCAATCTATAATATTGTTCCGCTCTTGCAGTCCTTTCATTAGACTTGGTATTACCTTTTTTGTCGACGGCGAGACCATTCTGGGCGATGTAATGTGGAATACTAATCATTTTTATCGTTTTCTCTTCTTGCTACTGCTCCTGGCATTGGCCGAACTAGCAGCCACCCAAACGCCTTCCTATGCTGGAGATAAATCGCCTGAAGCAAAATTGTTAGCAGGCGAACCGATTTTGCGCATGCCTTTTCCAGCTGGAGTTGCTGTTCTTTGTATCCAGGGCAATTGTTCTCGTGAAGGGTATTCCCATCATTGGCCAGACTGCTTGCACGCCTTAGACCTATTTGCGGAGGATGAGAATCAAACTATTCTTGCCGCAGCTGCTGGAACAGTGGCAAGCGTCTTCAACAATGCGAAAAAAGGAGATTCTCTTGCCGGGGGAGGCTGCGGAAATTATGTGACAATCGATCACGGCAATGGCTTCTTCACTCTTTATGCGCATTTAAGATCAGTATTGGTGAATACCGGCGACATTGTTTCTACAGGCACAAAAATAGGCGTTATTGGAAATACAGGTAACGCTGGTGCTTTAATACATTTGCATTTCAGTCTTCATCGCGGCTCTACCGATCCCAAAATTGTGGTCCCAACTGTTCCCATGCATATCATTACTGCTGATCTATGCAGACCTGCGAATTTTCAGGTTCATTCAAGTCTCGAATTTATCGGCCCGGATCATGTTTCTGGCATTTCCCCTCTTGCACACATCTATGCTTCGGAAAATTCAAAAGAGGAATCTGCCATTTTGGGCAAACCTGGTTCTCATTTGAAACACGCAATAGAGGCTTCCTCTGCGGCTCTGAGACAAGCAGCAAATATCTTGGAAGGAACTTCCAGTACTAATCAATAATTCATCGTTTGCGCAACAATGATAATCGCTGCACAGCGCTAGCGCAAACCTCTTAGACATTTTCCGAGAACTTCGGGCACTGTATTGCTTATACATCACCTACAAAACCGACAAACAACTACGTACCGCTCTGTGTTGTTTCAATGGATGCATTTTCTACACTTGCACAATCAGACAAAACGCTAAAGAAGAGCAAACAAAACTGTGTACAGAGTGAATGTGAACACATGCGTTCACACCACATACGGTATCACAATAAGAACGAAACGAGCCCTTGCTCCGAGAAAGCAAAGGCTGAAATTTGCGGTTTTGCGGAATTGCTGAAGAAATGCCATTAGTAACGATAATAATTCGGTATTACCAAGTTATTACTGACTCGCCGTCCTGCGTTAATTCAGAAACATTATCCTCGCAAAGGAGCATACCTAGCAAAAAAACGCTTGCACAGACGTGCTCAACGCTCGCTGCACGATTTGTATACAGACATTTTTTTGCAATTTCTTCTTGCTTTTGTCAAAACGTCTTAGCTAATTTGAATTATAATCCAACGCAATTTTTCAGAGGAGACCTGCGTAACTTCCACAACAGCAACGAATTACAGCAAAAGAAACAAAGACTTAGGTCTTGAATAATTAGCATTGCGTTCCATCCACCACTCGCTCAGATAGAAAGTCACGCTCTCCGAGCACACCCTGGGGTCAAGACATTGCGTAGCTGAAGGCAGCTGCGCGAATTCCAACTCATTGAAAGGGATCCGAAATGACGAGTAACCTTGATCAAATCGCGCTTGCAGCCATCATCATCCTCTCTGTTGCTTGTGGTATGGACTGGCTGGCAAGAAAACTCTTCCGTCCTGAAAAGAGCTTATTTCAGGATCGTGAGTTCTCTCCGGAACTGAATAAGATTCTTCGCTTCTTGTTGTTTGCAGCAATCTCTGTCCCATTTCTTGCTGCATTCCACGTCGCACCGGTTCCGATCTTCTACATCCTGCTTGGAATCGGCTTTGGCTCTTATTTGACTCTGCGCTAATGGAGGAAAGGAAGGCAAAAAGTGATCGAAGAGTGCGACGATTGCTGGAACTTCCAATAGCAACTTGAATGGAGCAAGCCCATGAATAGGTGCGAATATAAAGTACTGGCTCGTGGTCTAGGTAGCCAAAAGCAAGCGTACGAGGAGGTGCTTTTGGCTATGCCCGCAAGCGGAGCACGGCTCCTCTGGATACATGTTCAAGCTGGACTCACATCCACGACGATTCACTGCATTTTTGAAGGTAGCAGTGAACAGTGTGCGCTCCTCAGACAGAAGCTCGAAGACGCATAACAGCAACGAATTGCAGAAAAGAACACAAAGACTTCAGGTCTTAGCTTAGCATCGAAGTCCATCCACCACTGACTCAGACAACGAAGGAGACCTCAATGACTATTCAAAAGATGGAAACTTCTGCACAAACCCGAGTGCTTTCTCAACTCCTGCAAATTCTACGAATCGAGCAGCGGGATTTAGCGCCGATCTTGGGAAGAACGGGAATTTCCGTTGTGGTCGACGGTAAGTTCCTGGGATCTATTGCAATAAATAAAGCTCCTCCGCACCTGCAAGAGATGGTGCAAAAAGCGACTGGCAATATCAAATTTGCCAACAACGAAAGGTCTGGGATCGTTGTGAGTACCAGAGATTTCGATCATCATATAGCGCTCAGCCAGTTATCTCTGAGCTAATTGCTGAGCTGATTGGCAATCGCTCTACGTTCTATGGCAAAACTTGAGGACGACGAAATCAATCGCCGTCCTTCGTAGCACGCACAAAGTCATTGAACGACAACGCTGCTGCGTTTCGGAGGCGATACAAATTCGCTCGCTAGCGCAAGATAGCGGCCGCTTGGGGTCAGAAGCCCTTTGAGCCGACGGTAAGAAATCGGCACGATGCGACCCATCAGAAAAACGGAGATACGAACATGACCTTTGGAGACCTCATCCTCTGCGGAATCGCCCTCATCCTTTTGCTCTCTGCCGTCAATATACTGATGGGTAGGTGAACCGACTACGCCTCGTTTCGACAACAGCAGGGGCAATGCGCTGGCATGCCCCTGCAAGAATAATATGGAAGCATGGAGCTCCAGAGCATGGTATGAAAAACTGTCTTTCGATATTAAAGTTCCGTTGTCGGAATCTTCAACCAGAAGGTAGTACCGTGGTTTTCGTCACTGTCGATACCTATCTGTGCATGGTGTGAGTCTGCGATGAGTTTACAGATAGCCAGCCCAAGCCCTATACCTTTTTGCCTGTCCTGTTTTTTGTCATCCTGCTCAAAAGGCTGAAAGAGTCTTTGTTGAAGGTCAGCACTTATGCCCTCACCTTCGTCGATAATGCTGATCATTACATATTTGTCCAATTGTGTTCTGTTGATTTGTATCTTCCCGCACTCTGGCGAAAATTTAACAGCATTGACCAGAACGTTGGCGAACAGCTGAACCAGTTTTTTCTCGTCCCCATACACCATACATTCAGAACCGGTTTGAATAAAATCGATATTACGTGGCTTTGCCAGGGGGCTTGCAATTGAAAGTGCTCTACTCAGGATCTCATCCATTTTGCACAGCTGCATCTGAAAATTCAGTTTTCCGGCCTGCAAGTTTTCGTAATCGAGAAGATCACAAACCAGTTCCAACAGCCACTTGCTATTTCGGCGCGCTACGGGATCGACGCTTAATTCCCTTTGGAGAATATCACTGGAGACGGAGTCCAGCGTTGTTTGCACCTCTTCCAGAGGTTTCCGAATATCATCACTAATCATGTTCAAGTAGCTTTGTCTTAACTGTTCCCATTGCTTGCGTCCGCTAATGTCATGAATAATACAGAAGTACTTTTGTTCAAGTTCTGACCAGAGAACTGACCATTTTGTGAAAACAGGATCAAGCTTGTTATTGTTCTCCATTTCAAGCTCGAACTCTTGTCCTGTGCTAGAGTTTCTAGCGGCTTTCAAATTTTGCAGCAGCATTTCAGTTTCTTCCGACTTCAAATACTGAGTTATTAGTTGGTCCTTTATTGTTTCGGGTTGGCGACCGAGTATGTTTAAGCAAGCGTCATTGGCGCTTTCAACTCTTAAGCTTTTGTCAATTGTGCATATTAATTGGGCAGCATTCTGGATCAGACTTTGCTCATTGGTTCTCGCCTTTGCAAGCAGACTCTCAACCTCGCGCAGGGTTCCGTCCAGAGAATTCATTTCAGCGTAATCACTCCTCACCTCAGACAGAGGATCGTTTTTCGAAAGCTTTTTTGCATTTTCGGACAGGCACTCAAGCGGCTTCGTGATTCGAGCTGTATACATTCGTGAAAGCATTGCTGCCAGGACAACACTCATAAGAATGGCAACACCGAGGCTGAACAGAATGCAATTGCGTAGAAAATCACGCTCGGCTGGAGCAGACAATAGCTGGACTCGTTCGGCGTTGATTACGTTATTCAATGTATCAAACAAGTTGTTTACTTTTGCGCATACTTCGGCTTGAAATTTAGCATCGTTTTCGATGCTGACTGCTCCTGGAAGGTGTCTAGAAATGTAATCGAGGTCCTGCCGGCTTTTTTCGAGTTTGCGAATGTTTTCCGTTTGGTCTGGATTCTGCCCGACTGATTCACATAGATGTGTCATCTTTCCTTCGGTTTTCTCCAGGAACTTCTCAACTTTTCCTTCGCTTAAATAGCCCATGCTTTGTTTTTGCAAGAGGAGTAGCGCAGCTAGCTCCGGAATTGAAATGGAGATTAAATAGGTCTGTGCAAGAAGATTGCGCACATGCGACTCTCGCAGGACTTGTGCTTGTACACTCTGGAGCAAGAGGATGAGTGAAATTGCTAGCAGAGATTGCATTGCAAATGGTGCTGCAACCAGCAAGATACCCTGACTTATGAGAGTTCGCTTAGGCTTCTTCATTCATCTTCGCCCTCGCCGGAATCATATAATGGCAGGCGCAGGCAAATAGTTTCTTGGTTTTGCTGCTTGTTTTTTTTGATTTTAAAACTGCCGTTATGAGCTCTGAGAACGTACTCAACAATTGTGAATTGAAGTGACTGAGCACTTTCGTCGGATACTGTTGCCTCCCGGTTTAATGCTTCTGATGATAAACGCTCTGCGGGACTGTCCATGAACATACGAGCTGCTGCAGAATCACGCGGAAAAAAACTAATAGCTAAGTCCACAAACTTCTTGTCCGCACCAGGTTGATCCAAAAGCTCTATTGAAGTTCTGACGGCCGAACCAGGACCAGAACTTGCGATCGCCTGTTTAAGGAAGAACGCAACAGTCTGTATTAGCCTTTTCTCGTCACCAGCAATTGCTGCATCTCCAACAGGTAATTGAATATCGATTTTCTTTTCACTTGCCAAAATTGAGAGCATATCGATGGCGCAAACAAGAAGGTCCACAGCGCTGACGCATGTCATATTCATCTGCAACTTCCCTCTTTCTATGCGTTGCATATCGAGAAACTCTTCCAGACTATTCAACAGCTTCTTGAGCTGATT
Organism: Obscuribacteraceae bacterium (SeqCode); assembly: GCA_044358055.1. Classification (GTDB taxonomy): domain Bacteria; phylum Cyanobacteriota; class Vampirovibrionia; order Obscuribacterales; family Obscuribacteraceae; genus JAIEPM01. The sequence continues at coordinate 16,810 of JBIKOL010000007.1, read as the reverse complement.
CTGGCAATGGTCGAGCTTTAAGGACGCTTCGCTTTCCGCAATTTCACTTCTTGTTCTCAAATTAGAGAGGGCATTAATTACAGAACTAAGTGGGGTGCGAATGTCATGGCTTACGATGGCGAGCAATCTTTGCTTCATAGCTTCCAGCTCTTTTTCTCTGCTGATATCTCTTGCTACGCAATATAATATTCTGGCATTGACTGACCATCGGATCGTCCAGAGCATGCTAATAGTTTCAGCATTAGTGCTAGTTGCAGTACTTGTATTAGCATCCGTATCGCTGCCGGCTCCAGGATTGGTACCAATTCCATTGCTGGCCCTAGCTCCAGTATTGGCGCTTATCGCAGCTTCCACTTCAATTGCTGAATCCTCATCCGACTGAATGAGCGTCTTGCAGCTAGCTTTAAAGTTCTGGCTGTTCCCAGCCAGGAACTTTGTAACGTCTTGCCCCTGAATGTCTTTCAATTGCAGCCCTAATAATTTTTCGGCTGCTGTACCAACGGCAACTATCTGCAAATCCGGACTCAAAGAGCATAATAAATCAAGCGAGTTGTCGAGAATAGCTCGTTCACGCATTCTTGCTTGTCCGAGCAGGTTTTGTGATTCGTGGATAGCTTGATCAAGATCTGCAATTTCATCTCCGGGTTTCAACAAGGGATTGAGGCATTCATTGCGGCCAAGCTTTGCGGCGTTTTCATTGATCAAGCGGAGTCTGCGTATGATGTCATTGCTGAATAAAAGGGCAAGAGATACCGAGACTAAAAAGCTGCAGCTGAGACCCACTACAAGTGCTTGCCTGATTCTCACTTGCGACTGCTGCATCGCTGATGGTTCCATTCGCTGGATCGTTTGCTCGCTTGTCAGTGTACTCTTGCCGAGCTTACCCATTTTTATAAAGAGATCAAAAATGTCTTCTCTCAAAAAAGCTATGCGTTGGCGCTTGCTGATGGATTTGTTAGAGAAGACGTTTTTTGCTTTGACAGCGAGGTCTTGTGAATCTTCAAGCAGCTTGCTGGAACTTTTAAGTAAGTCTTGAAGATAGGCGAATTTGAGCGCTTTTCCTTGCAGTTCAGCCCTGGCTTCTCTAATAGCATCTAAATTGAAATCTAGGACTGTATTCGAGTCAGCAACAGAGCTATTGAGAGTGCCTACAATAGAAAGCAATAGTTGGGCCACGACTAACTCATTGTCGCGCACCTGGCTTAGTGCCAGGCGAGACCTCTGCAGGCGCTCCAGCTGCTGATCGGAAGTTCTCAGAATTGCAATCAAGGAGAATACAAAGATCAACCCGGTAAGCAAAGGAATCGAGACCAAAAGGTATCCCTTTTTACTTACCGACAGTGACAGCATATCTAGAATCTCTTAGCTTTCGCTCCGACTCAATAAGCATACAGTAGTATTCTGGCATAGTAGGTATTGAGATTGACCGGATTTTTGGAGCACTCCAGTATCTAACTAGCGAGGCATCAGGAATGCAGTAGGGAGTGGCATGCAGCAGGTGAGCAGGCAGGCAACACAGAAGGAGCGGTTGGATGCTCCTTCTGTGTTGGGCGGGTTCTTTTGGGTTGTTGAGAAAAATTATGGCTAGATATGCAAGCCGGGAAGATGTCGCTCTGGGACTTTTACAATCTCAGCAGCAGAACTGGTCTGTTTGACTGGGTCTGTTTTGCTAATAGCATTGGGTGTCCTGTCATTAGCGGGTAATGTAGTTTCAGCGGACTTACCTGCGCCTCCACTTGCACCATTTTTAGTGGCACTTTCTAAATTGTTTCCTCCAGCATTTTTAGCTTCGGCAGGGCAAGCAGCTCCATTGCCACCGCCAAATTTTGTAAAATCGCTCGAACCGCTGTTTGATTGGGAATGATTTTTTTCGTAGGGATTAGAGAACTCAATCGATCCTCCTGAACCACCGTTCGATTGCGGTATTCTTTCTTTGTTGGGTGTGCCCTGGACCTTTGGATTGTCCTTCGAAAGATCAACTGAGTTCCAGTCTGGTCTTTGGATCGCCTGTTCATGGTCTTTGACCGGTTTTTCGACTCTATCGATTCGCATTGCCATTTAACTCTAAGCCTCCGTTTGCTGCTCTTCCGTCCTCGGGAATGAGGCTATAGTATTAAATGGATATTACCAAGTTATTAACAAGGATCTTTTTAACTGCTATTTTCTTGCCAAGCAGGATTCAGCTGATACCCAATCCTTGGGACAGTCCTTATTAAGGATGGTCTGCCCTCTGTATCAATTTTTGCTCGGAGGCGGGTTATACATACTCTTACGGTTTCAGGCGATGCATCCGAGTCGGATTCCCACACACGTCTCTGCAAAGCCTCCAGGCTGAAAATATCATTGGGATTACGCAAGAGGAATTCGAGTAAGGAGAACTCTTTGGGTTGCAGCTTAAGTTCCTGTCCATCTTTCAGAACCCTGTGGGAAGAGAGGTGCAGTTCAATGTTTCCTGCCGTAAGCACTGCTTGATAATCCCAGGCTCCGCGACGCAATAATGCTTTAACACGAGAGACAAGCTCCTTGGTATGGAACGGCTTGGTGAGATAATCGTCAGCACCGGTGTCGAGCCCAACAGATTTATCCTCAACTGAATCTCGACCTGTGAGCATAAGAACAGGAGTTCGTCCTCCTTTAGAGCGATATGCTTTGAGAACTTCTAAACCACTCATCTCTGGTAATCCCCAGTCAATTATGGCCAGGTCATACTCAAAAAAGCGCAGGCGTTCAAGCCCGTCGATTCCCGTTGAGCAAGTCTCGATAGAATGATTCTCAAGCTGCAAGGTTTCGCAAATCTGCCGCGACAAATCCGCATTGTCCTCAATGAGAAGAAGTTTCGCCATAGTTCCAGTCTTGTTTCGCCCCGGACATCATAATACACCTTCATGCTCCAAGCTTGAGATTCACGAAGCAAGCGGTCATCTCCTATTGATTTTATTTTGAAGCGGCCAGAGCCCGCTCCAGGTCGTCCTTGAATTCTGGCTTGAAAATGCAATTAAAGTGACCGGCTCCTTTTACTGTATATAGCAACCAATCTGGTCGAAGCCTGTGGGCATCTTCAATGTACATTGCTCTACATGGATCACGATCACCAACAATCAGAGTCACCTTCGGCTTTATACCTTTTACTTGGGCTTCGTTGACAGCAAGCTCTGACACACCACGCATGCAAGCCGATCCGGCCTGGCGTTTATTACGAGCAGGAATATTCGCCCAGAAATGATCGAGTGGGCTGCCCGCTTTGAGCCACGCCGCTCCGCACATGACTGCTGAATCTACTCGTTCTGGATGTAAGGTGAGTAGCTTCATAACTTCGAACCCGCCCAGTGAATAGCCTACGACCTGCGCTTTTTGTATGTGGAGATGGTCCAGCAATCGCACAATGTCCTCGCACATTTGCGTACCGTATGCATCCTGGCTCTGCGGTCTGTCCGATTGTCCGTGTCCACGGCTGTCGAAAGTAATTACCTGGTAGCGCTTAGCAAGTTGATTTACAGTTCCAGGCAAAAGCCAGTTGATCGTTGCGCTAGAACCAAGCCCATGCACGAGGACCACCGGTGGCCCCTGTCCTGTCACGCTGTAGTGTATGTGCACACCAGCAGAATCAAAACTCTCGGCATTAGCAGGAGCGGCCCACGACATTGTAACTAGCGCGGAAAACAAAAAGTTTCTGATTCGCATTGAACTCTTACTCCGTGCTGGTGTTCTTAGTAGTCTAATATTCATACACAAGGTTGCTGCCAAAGTTTCGCTGCCAGGCAAATTTAATCCACTGTTCCTTGCTAGCAATTGGTGTAATGAATAATACGACTCGTCGCATATTGCGGCACACACAGGAATCACTGAAGGATTGTCGTGTCTCACTGGGCGACACTAGTGTTTTGCGCAGAATTGCTTGCGGTCAAACGCAATTGTGAATTTCTTCGTAGAAGCACCACTTCACGATATTTGTTTGACTCATAAACTGCCACTAGAGGGCCTACCGTGAACAAAATTCAAATGGAGAAAATTCAATGAGCGAATTTCATCAGGTAGACGATCAAACCGCAAGAGCATTTTTTCAAGCTGCAAACGTCAATGACTCTAGCACTGCAAGTCGGATTCTAGAGGAAGTAGGCGCATGTGGCTGGAATAGCCTCTTTCAAAAAGCACGCAACATTGCAGGCGGCAGTGAAGAAGATTTTCGCCTCTCAAGCCACAGTTCACTGGACGGACCTAACGAGGAATTCACAATAGAAAAAATAACCTATGTAATGGGTGGTTTGAAGGGTGCCTCCAGCCCGACAACAAGTGAAATTGCATCAGTTGCTTCAACGCGATGCGACGCAGCAGCCATTCCAACACAGGACGCCAGCGTGGACTTAGCAAAAAAGTTTGCCGCAGCGTTGCGCACGTCACAAGGCATGGACGTGGCCAGGTTTTTAGAACACGTAAAGCCAGACCAACGTGGAGGTCTGGCACTACTTGCGAACCAGCTGGACCATGAAATGCGCGACCAATACGGCAACAGGTTTAGAGTGGCGTCGCAAAGCAAGCGGGTGTCGGGTACCGAATGGTTTACCCTTACGAAAACACAATATCTAACTAATTTCCTTGGATCAAGCGAACCGTCAGTACGAAAAATGGCAACACTTAAAGTACCTCCTGCGCCTGAACAAAAATAAGATTATCGTCGTGTGAGCTCAGGCAAATGCAATTCCTGATTGTGCAAGGACCGTGAAATTCTTCCACAAAATATATACTTTCGAAAGTTAGTCTCTCCATACAACGCGGAGGGACTTTTTTCTATGCCAGCTGAAAGAGAACAGGTAGAGGCTAAAGACACTAAACATTCAGAGGCACATTCTGCCTCACAAGATGTAGGACACAGGCTGCTGGAAGATACTCCTTTCGGACAGGCTCCGAATAGCTCAAACGAGGAACAAATCAGGCGTCATCCAGCACCATCATTTGAGCCTTCGACATCGGCGTCAAAACAACATACACACGGTAATCCTTTTGATGACGCAAAAAATGACAACAAAAACGGCGAGAGTTCCTCATCAAAAGAACATACCTGGGGCAATCCTTTTGTTAATGCGCCCATGAGTGATAACCCAAAAAACGAGGGAGCGACATCCGCCACAAAACAACACTCTGAAGGCAATCCTTTTGCTAATGCGCCCATGAGTGATAACCCAAAAAACGAAGGAGCGACATCCGCCACAAAACAACATTCTGAAGGGAATCCATTTGCTGATCAAAAAATCGCAGTTGGACAAAAAGCAGAACTTGGCCAGAATTCTAATATCGTAATAGGGGACACGCCTCCACCTACAAGACCTATGCCACCCGACTTTAGACCACCAATTAGCACGCCTAATAGTAAAATGCCACCAGAGTTCCCTCGGTCCGAAACAGATAACATTGAAAAGGATCCCACTGGTCTCAACAAGCCACACGGTCGTTCACCGCTTGATCCCATCCCACCCATTCGGAAGGACAATTACGAAATGACTGAAGGTGCAAAGAAAAAATTGTTTAGTACGGAGAAGAAGCAGTACTACCCTAATCTTGAGTTGTTTTAGTGAAAGCGAGCGAGTAAGTATTCAGAATTCCACAAATAATATACTTTGATGGATAGACTTTAGTTCAAGCACGATTGCCAGGCAATCCAGTGGACAAACCACAAAACCTGCTTCCGTGCCGAACCAACGCAAAGAATCCAGTAGTCGGTTGAGAATAGGCCCTCTGACCGACTGCTGGATTTGATTGCATGAGCCCGGGAGCGCCGGCGGCTCGCCGGCTTCGAGAAGTCGCAAATGACATTGCTGCGTTGCGTGGGGTTATCCGTGTGCCAACCTGGCGCTTCTCAGCAAAATTTTTCCGATGAAAAATCCCAAGCTTGTGCGCCGTTTCCAAACCGTGCATATTTGGTGCAGTGTAAACACAATCCAATCCGCGCCTACCGTGTTTGTTTTGCTTTCTGAGCCAGTTCCAACTCCTGCAGATACTCGCTGCGCCCCGGGTAATCGGCGACTCCATAGACCTTCTTCCTGCTCTCAAGGCAAAGATTCAAGACGCGTGCCTGTTCCGATTGATCATTCATATCTCTGTAAAGCAATGATGCCTTGTGAAGCAGCTCAATAAGCTCGTTCCTGTTTTTCTCGATCCCTAGAGAATTCCAAATGCTCTCAAAAGAGTTCAAGCAATTACGGGCTTCGTTGTCCTCACCCAATTTAACGTAATCTCTGGCCATCCAGAGTTGAGCCTCCATTTTCTTTTTCAGCTTCCATTCCGGACTGGTATTTTCCACGCAATTCAAGGCGCACCGAGCTGAAGTGATAGCTTCACGAAAATTTCCTTGATCCGAGAGTACAGATTCACGATCCATCTGCGCATCAAATTTCAAATCAAAATCACTGACGCTTCTGGTTTGATCTTGGAATGAGGGGGACTCAACTAAAGCCAGTTCTCTGTCCAATGCTCGCAAAGAGGCTTCTTTGGCACCAGCGATTCTACTAAAACAGTGCGCCTCTGCTTTATACATGATAAATTCAATGAATTTGTTTGCTGCGCGTTTGTGAATTTTCTCAGACCAGACTTTTAATAGCTGCTCGGCATCCTTAGAACGGTTTTGTTTAATCAAGACATTCGTAACTGTCCAGAAGCAATCGTAAAATACGTTCGCTTCCCCAGCCCTAAGCCATTGTGAATTGTTGGCCAATAAATCATCGATAATGGCTATGGCTTCTGTTCCGTATTGCAATGCGAGATCATTTTTGCCCAAAACAGCGGCATCTTTAGATGCATCACGAAGGAATCGTGCTCTTTTGATTGAACCGAAACCAGCATTTGCAGCCGAAAGGTCTATACGCAGGGCCTCATCGTATCTTCCCAAATCTCTAAATTGCTCGCTGAGTCCTGCGAAAATATCAGCTTTCCAGATCTTGTTGTTCGGTATCTTTTCCAATTCTTCTTGGCACTTGAGCAAATACGTCTGCGCCGCTTGCTTCCCCTCAAGCCTGAGATCCATCACTGCGCAAATCAGATAAAGCGAAGCACGTTTAACTTGTTGCCAGTCATTATCATGAACCTTATCAATCCAAGGCTGTGAAGCTCTTGCAGCTTGCATGCCGATTCGCCACTCGCAGCGTTTGGCATGCAGGTAAGTTTTGAAGTCCAAAGCATCCAGGGCAAGCATTCTGGATTCCTGTATGAGTCCTGGAGCATTGCGTGATTGGAATTCCCTGGAACTGATAACTGTGTAAATTTCATCCAGCAAAGATAGAGCGTTGCTGGATTTATTAGGGATTCTGGAGAGCCATCTTGCTTTTCTGCTTGCGATACTTACCCAAAGCATAGAGTTTGGTGCAAGCGAGCGAACTCTAGAAAGCCACCTGTCGAAAAGCGGTTCTACCTCATCACTAGGCCTCATCTGTGAGAGTAGTTCAGCTTTATTAGTAAGACAGTCAAACAAATATCCGAAGGTCCGCACATAACAATCAGAAGGATTGCTTTTAATGTAATCGTCCGTGAGAGTGAGGCAGCGCTCAAAGCTTGCCAAAGCTTGCTTTTTACTGCCTTGAGCAAGTTCATCTGAACCCATTAAATAGTAAACCTTAGCCTTTTCAGAATTATCATCTACATGCTCTAGCCAGTTCTTTTCAAATTGAATTGCATCTGGAAACATCTGAGCCTCTCTGTAAATGCCTACGACAAACCCTGCTGTCTGTGGGTTCCACCCGCGCTGCTTTTCAAGATCAGATTGCAGCTCCTGCAAACAAACTCTCATTAGATCTGTTTGACCGTGTATCAGCACATCCGTAGCAAGCGATGTTAATATGAGATCTGCAGCCTTTCTGTCTTGCATGCGCCTGGTGCAGGCAATTACTTCCATGGCCGTGGATTTTGCGGCCCGCTCTCTTCTGAGCCCGTACAGGATGGCTTGTTTGTCCATATACAAATCAGCCGTTTGCTTATGAATCGCGCTCCCAAGCGTAGCAAAGCTGTTCCTTCTAAGCGATTCAATAGCCTTCTCCTCTAGTGGCAAAGCCTCAGCGTATTTTCTTTGATAAAGCAAACTTTTGATACGCATTTGCAGCAGGCACTGCTGCGCAACAGGAAGATCCGCCTTCTCGGCGAGGCCTAACCATTTGGATAAGTAGGCATCCAGATTTGAAGGTATTCCTTGCATATTGTCTCTCGTAGAAATGGAAACGAGAGTACTTAAAGTATTCAAAATCGAGCCGCGAGCTAGCAGATTTGTTTGCTTCTCCAGTAGTGGATCTAGAGCTTGAAAGGCTTGCTCAGTGCAAGTCGAACGAGATTTGTAATCGCCAAGAATATTTGCATCAAGCGCCATCTCTGCAAGCAAAGAAACTCTAATATCAGGGTCTGTAATTAATGGAAGCAATTCCTTTTCAAGTTCAAAGCTATAAGCGTTGTCGCCGCGAACTCTAAATGCGCCTGCGATACAAAGAGTCTTTTCTAACGCTTTTGACTCTTCATTCACTTTTAACAGGGCATTTCTACTCTTCTGTAGAAACTCGCTTGCCAGTGTAAAGTCACCTACATCTGCGAATGATTGCGCAAGACTTGCCATATCAAATGAAATATTTTCCGAAAGTTTCTTATCTTCTCGAGATGGCTGTGTGTCTCTTTTCGATGAGGACACAATCAAGTCAAAATCCTTTCTGCTTATCGAATTGAGCACGCAACAGCATTTCAGAGTCGATTGGACATAATCATCCACAGCTTTCATCTCGCCCTTCATATAGAGAGGTCTAATTATTTTGACCTTAACTGAAACCACGTCTACACCGCATTCACCAGTTAGTGCCACCCAAATTTTCTCAGCTTGCTCATATACGCTCAAACATTCGTCATATTTTTTTTGATACCAAAATGTCTCACCAGCCGCTCTTAGAAGCATTGCGTGATCCGCGGAATAGCTCGGAATAAATTTCTTAGTGCGTACTATTAAGGCAAGCGCCTTGTCACTATGTCCCATTCGGTTATACATATCAATCAGAAGCAACGTAACTGGCATAAGCTGTTCTGAGCCAACTCTCCATATGTTTGCTCTTTCAGCATAGCGCTCCGCGTCCTCTAAACGATCATTCTCAGCAGAAACTGCAGCTCGCAAAACATCCAGATTGCCCTTGCTTTTCAAGTTAATACTTCGATGCGAAGACTCCCAGTTATTCAAGGCGTTTATTAACTCATCACATTGCTGTTTGTGGCGCGCGTATTCAATGCACACGGGACCTTTTGAAAGCATCTTTGAGATTTCATCTAATCCAATCGAAGACTTTGGCAGAGATAAGCCCTCGTTGGCGTGCTTTGTTTGCATTCTCGCGAGAAAAAGCGGCACTGAAATCAGAACAATAATGACAGGTAGAATTAGCAAATGTTTGATGCTTAGCGCTGAAGAGCGTGTTTTTTTATCCCGATGCCCAGCAGCCGGGCTGTCCACCCTGGCTGAGGAAGACAGAACTTTCTCCACGGCATCAAAAGTTTCCGTTAGTTCTTGCATGGTCTTGAATCTTTGCTCAGGCGATTTTGCCAAACCAAGACGCAAAACTTCAAGCAGTTTCGGGTCGAATTGGTCAAGTTTTCCGGGATCCAAAACAGGAACAGCTTCGTTAATGTGCTTATACATCAAACCAATTGCATTATCAGCTTCAAATGGTGCAGTTCCCGTAATCATTTCGTAAAAGCAAACGCAGAGCGAGTAAATGTCGCTTCGATGATCGACCGGTTTGCCGCTACATTGCTCAGGACTCATATAAACCGGCGAACCGATCAACGTTCCTGTCTTCGTAGACTTTTGTTCTTGCAGAAAACGCGCAAGCCCAAAATCAATTAGCTTGACGGTGTCAGGTTCCGGCAGATTTACGATTACAACGTTTTCCGGCTTGATATCACGGTGCACGATGCCTTGTGAATGAATAAAAGAAAGTGCACTCGCGAGTTGCTTGCAAATTCGAACAGCGCGAAGAACCTGCAATTTTCCTTCAGCATGTAACAGCTGCCTTATACTTTTGCCTTCAATGAATTCCATCGATATGTACGGCAATCCCTCATCAGACAGCCCTACATGATAAACATTGACGATATTCTCATGGTGGACTTGACTTAAGGCGCGGGCTTCTTTGATGAATCGCTTCCGCATGTCCTCATCAGCCGCTACTTCTGCATGAATAATTTTTAGCGCGACAAGTCGATCACAATCAAGCTGAGTGGCTTTAAAGACCGTACCGATGCCACCGGCGCCCAGGGCCGCCAGCAACAAATAACGACCACCGAATACCATTCCCGGCTCAGGGCTAAGAGCCATACTCCACCGCGTTAAGACACTCGGCCTATACCACAGCGTACAAGGAGCAAAACCTCAAGCAGGTCTATCGTCTAAAAGATGGTTCAATGGGGGCCTTGTTTCTAGAGGCTGTGGATTTGATCAATCCCCTGACGGCACCGAAGAGCATGCTTAGGCAATCAATTCTGAGGGAACCTAAATGATGACTAGAATCATGGACAACTGCTTTGCCGCTGCTCAAGAACTCAGAACAATTCATCGCGACACTAGCTTGCCAATTGCTAGTCGGAACCATCGCGCACCTTTTGCTTGCCCAATTGCCATGCCTATCTGTTGAACCATCATGGCAACAATATCACCTGGCGGCTGCCAAATCATTTAGACTTGGAGATTTCAAGAATGCCGATGAATTATTGAAACAAGCGTTCAGCTCGGCGCAAGACATTCATTTGGCTGATTCGAAACTATCATTGCTTATGAGTGATATGGCTGCTGTTAAGCGCTCTGAAGGGGATATACCGGAAGCAGAAAAGTTGGAGTCATCCGCACTTAGCCTGGCAGAAAAACAATTCTGGCCAATACATCCAGATGTAGTTCGCATGCGAATGAAGCTTGCAAACGATTTGTTGCAAGAAAAGAAATACGAGCAGGCAAAATCGTTGTACTTGAAGCAGTTGCAACTGGCTAAGAGTCATGAAAATTTAGATTTGGACGCCCCTGCGGCTTTACTTGGACTCGGGGATATTGCAAAGGCAACTAATGATTTCAAATCCGCTCTGGGATTTTATCAACAATTCGTCGAGCTGAAGCAGGCTGCGCGACGAAAGGATAACGTATTGGTCAGGACGGTCCTTGAAAAAATTGCGGATTGCTACGAATTACAAAATGACTTCAAGCAAGAAGAGGCTTACTTCAGGCAGCTGTACGCTTCAAGCGTAGATTGCAATCCGGCGCTTCAAGCAGATTTCTCAAAATATATCGAACGCGCTCTTCATTTGCAAGGAAAGTCTGCACCAATCGGGAAAGATCAAAATGTTCAAGAGAGTCTCCGCACGCAAGCAGTGCAATTTTATGAATTGGCCTACAATTTTTGGTCAAAAGGAAATTACAAAAACGCCGAAAAGTTTTTCCTTGATGCGGAAAAGGATGATGAAAAAATTGGTGGTCCAGACGATAAACATGCCATGCAATGTCTAGAAACACTCGGTATTGTCTACACTGATATGAAAAGATTTGCTGATGCGGAAAAACTATTCGAGAGAGTTTTGAAATCCAATAAGAAGACTTCTGGAGAATATAGTCTTCCAGTCGCGCAAACACTAGAATACTACGCCCGACTCTGCGCTTTTTCATCACAAATAACAAAGCAAGAAAGTCTGCTAAAAACGATGTTAGCAATATACGAAAAGCTTGGAGCCTGCAATGAAGCTCGGTTTGCAAATGGGTCAGCGGCGCTGGCACAGCTTTATGAGTCTCAAGGCAGGTTGGCGGAAGCAACTAGCGTTCTTGAACATGCGATAAAAATGAATTCCAAATATGCTCAATCGTCCGGGTGTCAGGATTGCCTCGCGCGGATCAAATCCAAATTGAAAAAAAATCCGCAGAATAAATGATTTCCATCAATGCAAAAGCAATCATGATTTATGCATGAGTAGTTCAAATAGAAACCCCGATTGCCTTGATTTCATCGCGAACAGCCGCCATGGCCTGCATTCTATCGGCAGTGTTTTTCTGCATGCATTTCAAAATCAGCCCATCAAGACGCTCTGGAAACCCAGCCTCCGGCCAAACCTGTGACGGCGCTAACGGTGGCTGCTTCAAATGCTGAACAAGAATCTCCGCATCATTGCTTCCAGAAAACGGTACTTCGCCGGTCAACAAGACAAACGCCAGACATGCGAAGGAATAAATATCAGAACGGGCATCCATTTTTCCGCCGCTAATTTGTTCAGGATTCATGAAACTCGGGCTACCTTCGAGTTTTCTTTCAGTCAACTGAACAGTCGATTCATTCATCAATTGTGCAAGTCCGAAATCAACCAGTTTCGGAATATTGCCGTTACTTGTTTGCTTAAGCATAATATTGCTTGGCTTCAAATCACCGTGCAACACATCATTTTCGTGAGCATGAGCAAGACCATCGGCGATTTGCCAGAGCAGCTTGAGCGCAACGTCCAATGGTGGCAGCCCTCTTTCCTGAAGCATTCGATCTAAGCCCATCCCATCAATAAATTCCATTACCATATATGGACTTCGCTTTTCAGTCAGACCGAAATCGTAAACCGTCAAAATATTTTGATGTTCGAGCCGGCTTACAGCTGCAGCTTCGGTCTGGAATTTAGCCACGGATTCCTCTTTTGCTTCACTCCCGCTCAGAACTTTTATTGCCACAGGCTTATGCAAATAGGGATTGCGGGCCTTAAATACTAAACCCATTCCTCCTTCTCCTAGAAGTTCAAGAAACTCATAGCGAGAAGGAAGGGTCGTACCCAACAAATTGGCACGTTGCAACAATTCGCGATTATTTGATCCGAGTGGCTCGGGAATCTGTGCTCGACTGGCAGATGTCCTGAGTGCTGCTCTTATGCGAGCAGACAATTCTTTCATTTTGAATGGTTTGGTAAGGTAATCGTTGGCACCGGAGTCAAGCCCCTCTTCTTTATCTTCAACCGAGCTGTGTCCTGTGAGCATAATTACGGAACTCGTACCACCATCATTGCGATAGCGTTTTAGAATTTCAACCCCGGTCATTTTAGGCATATCCCAATCGAGAACCACAAGATCGTATTTATTCGATTGCAGCAGCTGCCATCCATCAGGACCACTGTTGCACACGGTTACTGAGTAACCCTCAAGAGATAAGCAATCTTCCACAAAAGAAGAGAGTTGTTTGTCATCATCAACTAAAAGTATTGCGGTCATTTTGCGTGACTCACTCTCGCGGCTCCGTTTGGCAAACTCAGAATAGGGTGAAAAGTTCTATTCGTGGAGACTGGTTTGGGAAGAAAGTTCTGGTACCCCTGGCTTATTGAAGAATAAAGTTCCACTTTGACCAGTAGGTTGCAGCGAACCGGACACGTTGAATATGCCAAATATGCTCTTATCAAAGCCAAATTTGCAAGACAATGCACTCGCTTCATCAAAGTCCTTATTTTCCTGCGTGAATGCCATTACTGGTACTACCATCCCCCTGCTGGGTCCTCCTTGAGGATCGACAACCGTGATTAGCGAATAGGCAAAGAGGTCTTGCGTATTTTCGACCGAAAGACCTGTTTCCGACAGTTTGATTATGGCAGGTACAAATCCGCCTCCAAAGGGAATTGGAATTTTGTCCTCAACAATAGTCACTTCCCAAATGCTGCTTCCGCCCGACGGTTGTACTATCGTAATAGCGTCGTCGGACACAGCTGGTAAGCCAAATTTTGTAAGCAATGTGTTGCCGAGCGCCTTGGCCTGTACAGTGGTTCCACTTAAATCAAATTGCCCCGGGCCAGTACCAACAGGACGCGGCACGCCAATGAAATTCGCACGGTTTTGCATGAAGGCTGCCACTTGCTGTGCAACGAAACTCATCTTGATTTTGTAATACAGAGCGAACCCTGTAAACAATATGAGCAAAACTCCCATCACTACGAGAAAAGTAATCAGCCACAATACAACAGCACCTTCAATTATCGCCTGCCCTTTTTTATTACGGATGCTTCGTCTGAGTGGTCTGTACATACACCGCCCTCCAAACCCAATTAAACCTGCTTTTACTACAATCTAAAATTACTAAGTCCTGCCCCTTTCTGATCCCCCAGATCTAAAATAAGCCTGCTGCTGTGACATTGCTGTGATATCAATTCTCCGATTGCGTGAACAAATAGTCCCTTACTGGTTCAACCGACCGCTGTTAGGGTTGATCTTAAAAAGTGAGCGATTACCTGTAGGTGCACCCCTGGTTTCCGCAAGAATGGATGCACCTCCTCTTACGCTGAATAGAGATCGTTGTTGAGATGGTGGAGGTGCCGGTTCGGAATAAGCTTGAAGTTGAGAATAGCTGCTCGGACCGATAATACGCGGATGCGAAGGTTTTGATGGACGCTCACTCTTTTGCGCAAGGCTGCTTGCTGCGCCAGGCGAGCTTAGTTGCGCCGTTTTGCTTGGTACGGCACTTGGAGCAGAGAATAGGCACAATCCAATTATTCCGAAGATTGGCAATGCCGATGCCAGAACCAGGACACTCAGTGTTCTTATTCTTTTCTTTGCTCCAATCGGACAATTAGTGGTCATGAAAGTGCCGTCAATGCGTTTCCAAAACGACGCATTCTCTTTGCCTTCTCGTCGAAAAACGGTTGCATCGACCTCAGACTTTTCTTTGTCCTTAAAGTCATATACGAACAGTTGGCACTTATCACAAAGTCGAATGCAATCCGTCCCCGACATATTTTCCCAGCTGGAGCCACAAGAGGCTGAGTTCTTGAAGTTCTTAATTGGACTTGGCTTTGGCGGAGTGAACGCTCGAGGTGAGGACGTATAAGACATTTTGTCCAGATCGCCTTCTTGCTTGCTCAAAACTTTAGAAACTACCTGACGGCAAGCTTCAAGGTCTACCTTTGTTTTTTCGCAGACCCGATCAATGTTCTTTATCAGACGCTGCATTCCGGTTAATCTCGGGGCAGGCTGGTTCTTTTCCAGAGCTGATTGAACACTCGCATTCGGATAGGCAGCTGAATTCAAAGCCTCATCAGTTGTTTCGGCTGTTTTGGAATCCTCGTCTTCGGCTTGACTCATGCACGCTTTCTCGAAAGGAGCAGTACGTCTCAGTCCCTGGCCCTAGACCCAGCTGACTCAGACCCAGGGTATTATTCCCACTCGCCGCGTCTTGACATCACTCGCAAGTGAAATGTACACAAGACCGGAAGAATACCCAATTTCATTGCCTGCGTTAAAAATTGAGAACCCCAGGTATAGATGGGGACTGGAATGATAGAGTGAAGCTGTTTTTCCAGAATCGACGATTCAGCCGTGCGTAGTCAAACAGGTGCTCCCACTCCCCTCGAAGAAAAATCAAAGTTTCCTCTGAAGATTTCTAAGCAGGGAATGATAGTGGCATTTGTTCCTCTAGTGTGCGAAATCGCAGTCGTTCTTACTTTAATTTTCCTCCTGCAACAATCAGAACACAACAACCTTCTCGCAGGCAAATCTCAAGCAGTTATTTCAAAAGCAGAATCGTTGAGCAAGGACTTTCTTGATTGTGCTGCGTCATCTTTGACTTATGGAATTACTCATGATGAGGTGTTCGCTCAGAAATATGAGCAAGAGAGAAAGGCGTTGCCTGAAGAATTATCTGATTTGACCAATTTGCTTCAAAGCAGTCCCAATCAGGGTGATTCCATGCAGAAAATCACCTTGCTCGCTGAAAGAAGTCTCGATCTTTTGGATAAGGTGAAGAAGAGCTGCGATGCACATGAAGACATGTCGGTGCCATTTCTTACTCCCCCTGAAACGAGAAAAGAGATCAATCAGTTTTTGCAGCAGTTGACTGGAGAAATAAGCGAACTTATTGAACAGCAAAAAAAACTAGAAGCAAGTTCCAAATCCGAAGCGGCCCAGACCAGTTTGTCTATCAGCTGGGCTCTAGCATGCGGCATTATCATAAACGTGCTTGCAGCTGTCCAAATCTATGTTTATTTCATCGGAAATGCGGCAAACAAAACACCGGACAAAAATACAGATCAGCCATCCCCGCAAGAAAAGGAATCGGCTAAAGATTCCAAAACAAATGGTCCTGCGGCTGCTCAAATTCAGAAAGAAGTGCAGCCTGATAGCTCAGTGATTAGAGAAATTGAGCAACGACAGCAAGAGATTGATGAGCGGCAAAGAGAATTTAATAAGTTGCAACGAAAGTTTGTTGCCCTGATCAGTCATGATGTGCAAAATCCGCTTTCCACAATTGGTTCGACACTAAGACTTTTAGAAACTGGTTCATATGGTCAACTTTCCGATGAAGCCAGAGAAAAGACTTCACTTGCTTATAGAGAACTGTCAGACCTAATGATTTTGATAAATGAATGGCTTCTCCATGAAACTGCTCAAAACAGTTCTTTTCAATTAGAACTGAAGACACAGGCAATTTCGGATCTGCTAAACAGTGCGATAAACACAGTTACTCCCCTGGCTCAGGCTCGCGGAGTAGCGATAGATTTGCAAAACAATCAGGTTAGAGTACCAATGGATTATCAAAAACTTCATCAAGTTGTAGTAAATCTGCTGGTAAACGCAATCAACATTTCTCCTGCCGAAGCGAAGGTCCAGATTACTGTTAGCAGGCACCGCGACGGCCTGGAAGTTCGCATTACAGATCAAGGAAACGACATTACCGGCGAGGACGTCAATCATCTATTTGAAAAGAGCGCCGACCCAGCCGAAGACGCAAAAACTCAGCACAGGCTTGGATTGAAAATTTGCAAGCAAATAGTTGAACAACATAAAGGCACAATAGGCGTTCAGCTGGCTGAGGCACAG
>JBIKOL010000108.1:0-31070 GCA_044358055.1 Obscuribacteraceae bacterium (SeqCode) | reverse complement strand
GTGATTCTATCTATAAGAATCGTTCGCGGGCTGCCGAATGGCGTGACTCAGAAAAGTCCAATTTCACAATAATTCCACGAACATTTAACGAAATATCTGATGTTCAGATTGAACTTTTTTGCCTGGTCCTACGTTAAGAACTTAGGCAAAGGGAAGTTTGTGCAAGTTCCGTCTCAGACCATCGTTTTTTGAAAGGCTGGAGCACACATGACACATACACGGAATGAATTCATTTCAACTAGAAACTCAACGAAGCGAAACCAAACATCCCATAAAATCAATAGCAAGTTACAACGAGGAAAGATGGGTCGAGCGAAGCCCCATCGAGACCGGGGCTCTGGCATCGTTGAAGGAGTCGCAGGCATTTGCCTGGTGACTTCCAGCAGTATTCTGGCTTTGCTCTTACTTATTAATTCCGGATGCGGAATTTTGTACAAGCAAAAACTATCGCATGTCAACTATCTGGCAACAGCATATGCCGCCGCACACGGAGGAGACGCAAATGTCCAGGATGAAACAACTGAGTACGTCAAACAAGTAATGTCTGCAATGGGCATGGCTCCAAATGGGCTTTCCGTCACCGTAACGGAAATGCGTTTCCAAAATAGCCCAGCGATAAAAGTAACATTGTCAAACGAGTTTCCCTTGACAGGCGCGGCATTTGGCATACCACCAATAATCAATCTTAGTGACTCTGAGATCGCCATATGGTAAACGTCAAGCTGCAATCGCATTCGCGCTCAGTGAAAAACGGTAGAGCGCGCAGAGTGACTTCACGCAACAGAAAAGGAGCAGGACTTTTTGAGGGCGTGCTGGCGGCATCTTTGATAGTCTCTGTAGGTGTTGCGTTTGCACTAGTTTTGCTTGCCTCAGGTGGGGCAATGCTTTCTCAAGAAAAGCTGGCATACGTAGGCCAAACCGCCGCTAGATTTGCAGCAGGCCACGCGCAAGACACAAATCTGCAGTCTAATACCGAATCGGTCGTTAAACAGTTAGTTTCCGAGATTGGTATGTCTCCCAACCAAATCGTTCTTGAGTTAAGTACAACAAGTATGAATGGTGCACAGGTGATTCAGGTGAAAGTAATTGACCGGCTTCAATTCGGTTTCGACAGTCCGCTCTTTCCCAATCAAACTGTTGTGCAAGCGGTAGCAAACTCAGCAGCTCTTCAAGACGAATAGTACTAGATGAACACTCAGGAGAATAATTATGTTCGCTGACTTTTTTAACAAACATTTTTCTACATTGGTGCAAATTGGGAGCAAGATGGGGTTATCAGTGTACCTCACCTACATTGTAATCTTGCTTTGCCCCATGCCGGCGTGCGCTCTCGAAACAGATGCAACGAAATACGATGGCATGACAAGACACGATATTACGGTCGAGACAACTCCACGAACCTATTGTTATCACCTTCCTAAAGCTTATTCTGGCACCAAGACTCCAGTTGTTTTCTTTTTTCACGGTGGTGGAGGAGAAGCTATTTCCTTCGCCAGAAATATTCATCTTTGCGAACGAGCAGACGATAACAGCTTCATAGCCGTCGCACCTGAAGGATACGATAATCACTGGGAATATGGTGTGCCCCACCCCGGCAAGACTTATGTGAATGATCTTGCTTTTGTTAATAAGATGATGGAGCAACTGCAAAAAGAGTTCAATGTAGATCAAGATCGGATTTATTTTGCCGGCTTCTCTGACGGCGGCTGGTTTACACAGTGGTTGACTTATCACATTCCGAATAAGATGGCTGCAGCTGCAGCTGTTTGTGCACTTGAACCTGTGGATTGGCTCAGCAAATACGGAGACAGTCACCCACGCCTTCCGATACTGTTTATGTTTGGCACAGAGGACCCGCGCATGCACTGGTCTGGAGGCATTACCCCGAATAAGACAAAAGTGATTTCAGCAAATGCGACTGTGCAATCATGGCTACTTGCAAATCGATGTTCTCAGAAAGCAGAGACAGTGGCTTTTCCAAACAAATGCCATAGTGATGGCAGCCGCGTAGATGCTAGCTTCTATCGAGGCAGAGATTTGGAAAACCCAGCGGTCGCATTCTACAGAATCATTGGCGGAGGTCATGCTTGGCCTGGTGGAGCTCGAACCAGCTCGGCCAATGGCAACGTCAATGAAGATATTGATGCTACTCAGGAGATCTGGAATTTTTTCAAGAGACATAAGAAATGAAACCTGTGCTTAAGGCATGCGACTTAACGCTTGGGAAACTTCGCTAAGAAAGCCACTCAAGTTTCCTTGCCTCCAGAAGTCATTTTTGAGATTCTGTGAACGGCTCTGAAAGAGCCTGCCAGATTCAGATTACCTTATCTTGATCGTTGCCTTTCCTGCTGTAGCTTGCGTTGCATAGCAAGGCGCGCGGCCATGCTGCTGCTTTCAGAGGCTGCAGCACCATGACCGACCTGCTCGCTTTGTGCAGCAAAATCGCCCCCATGGGCCTTTTGTTCGCCAGCTTGTTGCAACATTGCTCCTTGATCAAAGATAGAATGTTGGCGTGCTATTTTCTCAGAATCCGACGATAACAAACTCAATTCGGGTAAATTGTTACTTGTTTTCGCTGGTGATTCACCATTGATGAAATGTTCGGCTACACCCGCCAATTGAAGGCTATTGCGGTTGAAACTCGCATCTCCAATTCTCAAATAGAGGGCATTCGACATGTCTGGTTCAACTTTGAACTTGTATTCGGGAATGTCGTTACTTTCGAGGGACATAATTGACTCGTAGCTCCTTACTTGAAATGTTTGCTGATGACAGCTCTATGATTATGCTTGACTTTACTGTGCGCAAGTAGAATTAATCCGGAATGAATCGTTGCTAAATTGTGTCAGACAGCGAACACCAGTTAATTTTGGGATGATTTGAGAACAGATTCCTCATGAATTCTCCACGGGTTTTTCCGTATTTGTTTAAGAAAATGATGATTAAATGGATTATTGAAAATGGTCGAGGCAACTGACATGTGCAGAATATTGAAAGCGTTTGTCGTAATCTGTTTTTTCTCAGGGCTGATAATCCCGGCGGTGGCTGGAGAGAAGAATGCATATGTCAAAGAAACTCCAAAAGCGGATCAGCAAGCAAAGACGATTTTGCAAGGCAGTGTAAGCGAAAGCCAAATGGAAGAAGAATTAAAAAACTCGGGCATTGTCTTGCAAAAGCAAGATTCGAAGTTTCTGCCAGCGGTTGTGGCAGAAGTCACCGCATTTAGCTTAGCTGAGGAGAATCACATTCGCCGCGGCGATCTTATTTTGAAGGCTGAACATGAGCGCAACGCTTTGTGCATAACAATTGAACGAGATGGAAAAAAATACCGGGCCGTACTGTTCGCCGGGAAGGAAACACCTGTGTCGGCAAAATTCGATGACACTTGGATTAATGGTTCTGCAGCAGGCGCTAATGTCGCGGGCAGAGATCTATTTACAGAAAACGCAAACCGCGTAGAAATGCGGAGACCAGCTGAATTGCAAAATCCTTCCAGAGTTAATTGTGGTTGTGGTGGGGCCGAAAAAAAATACTTCGTCAGTGATCCCGACAAAGAAATGCAGAATGGCACCGTCAGAATTCAAATGAAAATCAATCCAATTGGTGGAAATCCATGCGAAGTGAACATGACTGGCAGCATCAATCTCTATACAAAGGATGCGATAGAAATTTACCAGAGCAGCGCCTTTTGTGATGGGGGCCGCGTGCCTGCAGGAAAGGTCTGGGTTATCAAACAAATAAAATACTCAGGTTACGCACATGGTGACAGCAACGGGCCTGGTCTATTTGCAATAATGGCATTGCTCCAGGACATAGTTATCAGGGCGCAATCTAATCAGCCTATAGAGGGAATTTGGAACGGTGAAATAATTGTTAGACCTGGACAGGAATCAAAAGTTTGCGTTGTCCTGAGCAATTCGTCGGCTTGTGACGTTAGTTTTTTCGGAGAATTACGATAACAATTTTGAACACATTTCAAATAAGATTCAATCCAGGAGATCTGGAGTAGATTAGCGTTTAAAGATACCACCGCCAAGTCTATCTTGCTGTTCGGCAAACCATGAAAGAAGCTCGTCAATGGACGCCGTGAACTTAGACTCTGGAACGTGCGCGATGCCCTTTGTGTAATCAGGTAATCGGTAAGCAATTCGGACTACTCCATCTCCGCGAGCAAAGATAAATGCCTTGTATCCATCGAACTGCTCGCCCCAGTTGGTCAGAAAGTTGAATTTGGAGAAGCGTCGTGCATCGGTTGCTACCTGTTCGTCTGTCCGGCTATCGGGTGCAATGTGTCCGTTGCTATCGCAGCCATAGTATAGCCAATCAAGTCGCTCAAAAAGTTCTTCGTCTCTGAGATTGGAAAAGCTGTCGTCCCACAGTTCCTGCGCCTGCAAGTTTTTCTCTAACGCTTGAAAGTCTAACACGGCTGGATAGAGCGAGCAGTGAGAATCATTGATGTCGCCCAATTCCACGCCCTGGCACCAAACGCACATTCTTCCCCAAACTGCAGATGGAGCCACTAGTTCAGGCTCACATTGAACCTGAATTGCAAATTCAGACGTATTACCGAATATCATGAGTCAGCATAAACTTGAATTTTGCTCTTTAATCGACTTTTGAGATATTCTAGCATTTTGGAGAAATCATTGGATATGCAAGCAAGTTCGTATGATTGCGCAGTGGCAATTCATAGAGTCAACAGGGTGAGGAGAAACCTCGGCTAGCAGTTAAAATTGATGCCCATGTCCCGGTGGCTTATGTCAAAGCGCGAAAATGCGGAGGTGATCAGAATGGCTAAACTGGTGATCGACAACTCTTCACTTCATTCAATGATACTTTCCTGCATAATTGAGCGCGGATTTGCTCCATCAATCAATGAGCTATGTGAATATTTTTCAGCGTCTCGCGAAGACATCGTCCAGGGTTTAGCTGCATTGGCTGATTACCATGGCGTGGTGCTTCATCCGAAGACGTCTGAGGTTTGGGCGATACATCCATTCTCTCTAGCACCAACACTTTTCTGGCTTGAAACCTCAAAGGGAAAATATTGGACAAATTGCGCCTGGTGTTCACTGGGGGCAGCCGCCTTGCTTGAATCCGACGTAACTATTACGACTACGTTGGGCGGGGAAGCAAAGCAAGTTAAGTTGGAAATTATCGATGGGGAGCTGCGAGACAAAGACATTTTTGTCCATTTTCCTGTTCCCATGACCCAGTGCTGGGACAATGTTATTTATACCTGCAGCGTAATGTGCTTGTTTGATTCAGAGAACGCGGTAGACGCATGGTGCACGCAACACAAGATCCCGAAGGGTGATGTCCAACCGATTGAGAAGATATGGCGGTTTGCACGCGCGTGGTATCAAAACCACTTAAACCCCGACTGGAAAAAATGGACATCTGCTGAAGCCAAAGCTTTGTTTCAAGAGTTTGAATTGACTGGTCCGATTTGGAATATCGAAGAGACTGATGGTCGATTTTGAATTAATCGGTGCCTAGTCTTATTCTTCTTTGGGTTTCCTTGACGATTTTGTCAATGTCCCAATGATTAGCATTACTAGTCCCGCATAAACGGCTGGCAGAAAACCGTGAATGGTAAGGCTTCCCGGCACTACTTCAGCCAGCATCTTGAGGGCAAAAGCAGGCAGCAACCAAAATCCAAGAATCCAAAGTGGAACAATCCACAGAAGAGCCAGGCCGAATGAGCTTATAGTGAAAAACGCACCAAGTGCTAAGGCAATCAGATCTACAATCCACAACATCAATCCTAAGAGGAGTGAAAGCCAAAACGCTGTGCCAAAGCCGCCATGAAAAGTGATTCCAGGTATTAGCGGGAATATAAACATGAAGGACAGCGAAGTGAGTAACAATTTCAATATAGCTTTCATCGCAAACCTCTTAGACATTTTCCGAACTTCGGGCACTGTATTACAATACATCACTATTTTGTTTCGCTCAGAGCTGAATTGCTGCAGCTCAGGGTCTGACGGATTAATCCCAGTGATAATTAAGATTCACTTTGCGAAATGAAGTGAGTCTCAGCTGACAAAGTGTCATATTTTTTGACCAACCGTATAGTTCAGTATCCCCCCCGAATTTTTGTCCGACCTATAAGGGGGAGTTATGCGTTTCCTGATCACCATATTGACCTTGCAATTTGTATTTGCCTATCCCGTTTTGGCCGGTAGCAAATCGAACGATGGACCTCTTCATGGTCCTGACCCGCATGATGAGCAGCATGGCAGAAAGGAAGATCCTAAATCACCAAACGATCCTTATCATCCCGATTTACCCAATCAGCAAAGAGACGACAAAAAGGATTCGCCGGACAGATGATACCGGCATCTTGTAAGATTAGGACCCTGATCTGTTGTGGCGGCTATTAAACCATTTGGAGGCTAAATGAAAATAGCAATTCTCGTATGTTTGCTGGTGCTAGGGATTCAGGCAAGTCCTGCAAGTGCTCAATTCGCGAAGTTCAATGGGGAATGGAAAAATTCTGATCCAAAAACTCTCGGTATTAAGAGATTAGAGATAACTGGTTCGGCTACTGATACAAGGGTTCATGCCTGGGGTAGTTGTCACCCCACGGACTGCGATCTGGGCGAAGCAAAAGCAGTTGTCTATGGAAAAGAGGTAGGATCTGATCTATCTAAGGAAGCAGCTGCAATAGTGGTTGAGTTCAAATCTGGATTCTCTACGACGCTTATGGTAATTAAACAGGAGCCGGATGGAAAGTTAAGTGCCGAGTTGTTTGACAGCTTCAGTGATGGTTCAAAACGTTCTAGCTACTACAGCATAGATACTTTTGTTCGCAAATAGTCAAAGCAATGCGGTGCGCTTAGCTTTCCAGTAGTCATACGCGAACAAATGAAGATATTCCGAAGCTGCCGAGATTTGGCCTAGTCTTTCTTGAGCCACGCAGTAAAATCGGCATCACCGGCATGTTCCAGCAATTCCTGCAAACTATGTTTAGTGAGGAAGTAGTCGAACACTGTGCGGTATTTCAAATACGAACCCCGCTCTTTTGCATTGACTACATCCCAAATTTGAGTCTCGGTCAATTTTGGAGCCGCTGCCTTCAACTGGTCCGCACCATAAACAGCGAACCCTTCATAAAACCAGACTGGCCCCATTTTTTCTTCCTGTCCATTCAAAATTCTCACGTGCAGTCGATGAACAAGTTCGTGGACGATAAGCTTGATATAGCTGTCTTTCTCCCGTCCTTGAGGAAACACCTCATCAACTATTTCTGGGCAGACAGCAAAGAAAACATCCTTTTCAATTCCAGCAACAAAAGTCTTAGGTATGGGTTTGCCACGCAGGTCCGGTTCAAGCTCATAGATATGCTTATCGTAGTCATCCTTCTTATGGTAAATCTCTGCACGAAGCATCAAGGGCTTGTCTGTTAGATTAACCCACCCGTTTTTCAACGCGAATGCGCGCAAACGCTTCTGTGCTTCGATCAAATCACGCTCAAACTCCACGCGCCTGGGTTCCAGCGATTTCGGCAGGGAAAGAGGGACGGCAAATACGCCAGGGGCTGTCTGCCGCAGCTCGTGTTCAGATGAATTTGCCGGTAAATCAACCATACTGAATAGAACCAAGAGCAACACAAGGAAAATTTTTCTCTTCATTTCTTAACGCTCTCAGACAACCCTCAGTTACTTCGTGCATCAAATCAAAAATTATCACGCTTGAACGCAAGCAAATAGTTCATCATAGTTTCCGATGATCTGTTGAAGTACTAAATGGTTTATCCCTGCGTGCAACTCGACATTGTGCGAGCTATCTTCGACACTCTCTTGAGAGCTGTTTGCCTTGTCCATGACTCACCTGACAGTTAGCCAAACAATCTTTCACTAATAATAGAGCCGCGGATGGCGCTGTCACTGGTGATTCCACTGAGAAGAAGTACACATAGCCGACTGCATAATAGCGTAGTACGGGCTCTGTCAAATACATCACATCCTGCTAGCTATTGCAGTTATCTGCCGGCTCCGCTAAGATATTTTTAAGAACTTGCGAATATTCGCAATTAGATGAATTCGCAAGTTCCTGGAATCCCCGCACCGGATTCAGGAGCGGCACATGCCAATAAAGCCATGACGGAAACCAAAGTTACAAACTCAACCATCGATGATGAATCGTTTATCGCGCAATCTCAAGTGCCAAAAGATGGTATCGACGGACTAAAAGAGAACTGGCGCCACGATATCGTCTCTGGATTCATTCTCTCATTAATCGCATTACCACTGAGTCTGGCAATTGCAATGGCATCTGGCGCGCCCCCAATGGCTGGTCTTTTCGCCGCCATCATAGGCGGTATTGTTGTTTCTCAAGTCAACGGATCTTTTATCACAATAAATGGTGCTGCGGCTGGATTAATTGTCGTGATTTTGACATCGGTTGAACGTCTTGGAGGTGGCGACACTGGCTATCATTGCACCCTGGCTGCAATTGTAGTTGCAGGCATCGCGCTAATTATTCTTGGAAAAGCTCGAGCGGGTGTGCTCGGCAATCTGGTGCCAGCAACCGTTGTTCACGGCATGCTTGCAGCAATAGGCCTCATCATTATTGCTAAGGAAATTCCAATTTTTCTCGGCGTATCCACACATCTAAATGAGCCAATTGCTATTTACGAAAACATTCCTGGATTGATTAAGACAAGTAACCCGGAAATTGCTGTAATCGGAATCGCGGGACTGCTTGTTCTTATTTTGTATAATCTTGCAGGGCATAGAGTGCCACTGCTAAAGAGCATTCCGGCTCCGCTAATGGTTGTTGCTGTAGGTATTTCCATTGGTAGTTTTTTCGATTTGCAGCATGCTCACCAATACGTAATTGCAAGTCATCACTATTCGATTGACCCAAAACAATTTCTGGTACAGCTGCCTCCATCAATATTGGATGCCGTTGCGATGCCTAATTGGAATAAACTGGGTACTCAGGCATTTTGGTACTCGGCAATCGCAATCATACTCATTCAGGGTATGGAGTCTCTTTTGAGCTGTGCAGCAGTGGAGAAGCTTGACCCGTATAAGCGTACTGCCGACCTCAGTCGTGATCTGGTAGGCGTCGGGATTGGAACAACTCTTTCCGGAATGCTGGGCGGAATACCAGTAATTGCAGAGATTGTGCGAAGCACGGCTAATGTAGCTAGTGGGGCACGCACACGCTGGTCTAATTTCTTCCATGGATTGTTCGTTTTGCTTTTCGTTTTAGTCGGAGCATCAATAATCGATCTGATTCCACAAGCCGCGCTTGCGGCTCTGTTAATAATGGTTGGATTTCGCCTCGCCTCCCCCAAAGAATTTCAGCACATTTTCGAGATTGGCCCAGATCAATTATTCTTGTACTGCGTCACGATTATTGCCGTCCTGCAAACAGATCTTCTCATAGGTGTTGTTGTGGGTATTATGTGTAAGTTTATGCTCCATATACTTAATGGTGCTCCTTTAAATGCAAATTTGTTATTTGCAAAAGCTATTACAACTGGCGATGGTGCCAAATTCAACGTTGCGGTCAATGGAGTCGCAGTATTTTCGAACTATCTCTCATTAAAAAATGTGCTCGACAAGGTGCCGGAGGGCAAAGAATTGATACTAGACATGAGCAAGGCGATTCTGGTCGACCATTCAACAATGGACCATCTCACCCAATACAAGCGCGAATACGAAAAACGCGGTGGCACGGTGGTAATCACCGGACTTTCTCAACATAAAAGCATGTCGAGCCATCGACTTTCCTCACGCAAGCTATCAGTCAAATATTGATTCTTGCAACGGTCCCAATCTACTCGTGTCGGTCGAGCAATTTAGAGATTAGCCGGCATCCGCCAAGAATATCGAAGTTCCTACTTTAAGCTGTCGTGGATCTTCAATTCCATTTACGCGAAGAAGAGTTTTGCAATAACTGTCCACATCTCTGTATGCCTCATGCACAAAATTAAAATTGCTGTTTGCAATACCCCAAACGGTGTCTCCAGGTTGAGCGATCGAAAAGAAAGGGAGTCCTTGATCGGTCACGAGCTGTGCACTGTTGAACGTTCCTGTTTTCGGATTCATATCGCCCAATTGCAATCGATATACGTTGCCGGGAAGATTTGTGGCATTGGCTAAATCTCCGAGAAGAGTATTGTAACCTCTGAAGTCTGGTCCTGAAGGATGATCATGAAATGCCTGCAGATCGAGAGACAATTCGCTCATGCCATGAAAAATTGCCTTGGGATTGCTGGGTTGCTCGATTAGATCTTTGATCCGACGCTCTTCGTTGAATATCGCATTAGGCGAGGCACCTGAATACACCTCACTGCGAAAAGCCATGCCCGCTTGATCTGTTACCTGCTGACTGGCGGGATTTAATATTCCTTCAACTTGATTCGCAGTCTTTGCTTCCAGCGGCTCTTGCATTGCTTGCTCTGTCATAATCATTTCCTTTATAGAGGTTTCCACAAAGACCATAACTTCTCCGAAATGAAGAAGTACGGAAACGCAGCTGAATATTCCGTTAAAGAACTCGGTCGAAATTGTGGCAACCTGCTTCGAAGCTCACAAAAAACGTTTATTACCTTGCTTTATTCGGGAGCTCCAAGTTTTTTTCCTGGAATAATGACGCGCATTACATCTTCACAGAGAACTACTATTTGAAATATTCCACGCACGGTTCTGGTTTCCTCCGACCCAAATCCGCCACTCCATAAGGCAGTCAAGTCGAAATAAAGCAATCTATCAAAATGGCAAAATTTGGAATTTCTGTGTTGATGTGCTGTCTGTGCTTTTGTCAGTTGTCTGGCCTCGCCGCCGACAAAGCAAACGACGATTAGGGTATTCAAGGCACAAAGTACTGCGAAAGTTGCTGGCGGGTAATAAGTTATGGCGTATAATATGAACCGCACCTGACGGGTTTTTTGAGACTGGGCAGAAATTATGAACGAGCACCAGAATGAACCTGCACATGATTTGCTAAACGACATTGCCCTTGTCCCTGGCGATAAATTACTAGATCGATACAAAATCCTAGAACCAATTGGATCAGGGGGCTGGGGTACAGTCTATCGAGCCGTACATTTAACCCTAGGTTCAGATGTAGCAATTAAAGTAATTCATAAGCACCTCTCGCGTGAAGAGGACAACTTGAAACGCCTGGACCAAGAAGCAAAGCTTTTGAGTCGGCTCGATTGTCCAAACATTGTTAGAGTCGTTGATTATGGACTCACCCCCGTTCCATTCATAGTAATGGAGTATTTCGACGGGCTTTCCCTAAGTGATTGGATTGGCACGAAGGGACCGCTGCCCCACTCTCTTGCAATTGATTTATTTATTCAAATCTGTAATGGACTTAGCAATGCGGAAACACTGGGCATAGTGCACAGAGATCTTAAGCCCAGTAATATTCTCCTCAAAGTAGTGGACGATCAAGTACATTCAAAAATTCTGGATTTCGGAATTGCAAAGCTCGTTGGCTCAGCTGCAGCAGCGGAGAAAATCACCATTACAGGTGAAGTTGTCGGAAGTCCGCCATACATGCCGCCAGAGCAATGGACTGGACGTTGCGACCATAGATCCGACATTTACTCTCTTGGCTGCATTATGTACGAAGCAATATCAGGCAAGCAATTATTTGTGGCTGAATACGGTGTCGAATACCTGAATTGCCATCTATCCACAGCCGTGGCTCCAATTCGTCAAATTGCACCACAGGTGAGCTGTCCGGAGCAGCTTGAAATGGTGATTCGAAAGTGTTTGCAAAAATCTCCGAAGAACAGATATCAAACTAGCACAGAGATACGAAATGATTTGGAATGCATTAAACACGGCAAAAAACTAAAAGTCCACTTGCAAGAAACGGACAAATACAATTTGCTGAATGTAACTCTGGTATCGTTACTAATTATTGGCGCGTTTGTTGCGGCGCTGTGGTTTGCACGTGAGCCAATATTTCTGTCGTTGTGCTCAAACCTGAACTCCCAGGCTGACAAGGCCAGGTCCGCGGGTCGCATTGACGATGCCATAGAAAAATACAAGCAAATAATCTCACTTGAACCGTGGCTAGCAAAGCAGGACAAAAACAAATTGCATGCAATGCGCATGCTGTCGGCAATATTGAAAGAGCGAAACCAATGGCACGAGTCGAGCAGTTTCGATAACAGCGTTAACGCCTTAACCGGCTCGATTCCCACTCCATTACTGGTTTCTTTAGAAAAACAAATAGAGTATCAGCGCGACGCCATAGGAAATATTTCTTCTGCTGAAACTTTATCCAAGCAAGCTTTGGATGAGTCCATAAGACAGAGTGGTGAGCACAGCTTAACAACTGCCGTAATATTAGATGCGTTTGGCAAGACAGAACTCCTGAAAGGAGACGCGAATGCGGCCGTTATGCTGGAAGAGAAAGCCTTGAAAATTTACCAGGATCTTTGCGAAGAAGATGACCCAGTGCTAGCATTGCAATTAAGAAATTTAGGACTCGCTTTCGTCGCAGCTGGAAAATTGCAGGATGCTGAAAAATTATACAAGCAAGCGATCGAGATCCTTTCGAAGCTTCATTACGACGAGCAACTGCCTTCAATATTGAATAATCTTGGCACTGTTCTCGTTAAAGAAGGGAAATTGGACCAGGCGCTTAGCGTTTTTGAGCGTGCGGTTGAGCAATGTTCCAAGTTCGAAGCCAGCCCAGTTACCCGGCGAAACTATTATGGCGGTACACCCGCCAGCATGTACAACAATATGGCCTTCATTTATGCAAAACAGAATAAGCTCGATAAAGCGATTGAATACTTCAAGAAAGCTCTAGACCAAAGGCAGAAAGAGGGAAGCGACAAACTTCCCGATGCCTCTCAACATTGGGCAAACCTTGCTGAAGTCTACATTTTGAAGAAGGATTGGCACTCTGCTGAAGAGTGCATTGACAAAGCTTTCAAATTGCGGCTTCGCTCTGGTATGCAACATCCGGATATTCCATACTTACTAAAAAAGAAGCTCAAAATCAGTACTGCACTGGGTAAATCAGAAGAAGTTGAGCTTCTCAAGTCCAAATACAAACAAGTGCTTGAGGGGCAAGCAAGGTAAACTGACCAAGACTCTGAGAAAGAGAATTTCACGATGATGAATTAATTGCCAATTGAACCGGCCTATGTGTGTACACGTCGTTCCCAGGTGTTCTAGTTGGTTTTTATTATAAAGCACGCTGTAGGTCACTTCATCAAGCCAAGAATCCCCACCTTTGATCGCTCCGGCCATATCACCAACCGATTCCCCGAGGATGTTTTTGGGAGACAGCGAATTTTGAAGTGCCGGCAACGCGGCCGCATTCGGAACATATCTATCCATGGCTACGGGATATCTGATTAGTGCAACGCTAGAAGCTGATGCTGATTGTCGCTTCCGCAGTTTAATTTCTTTCTGCGTTATTACGATACCGTATGTGCCATCACCAACGGCGCGTGCATCATTCTCCCGATAAAGCAAAAAAGGCATCGTTCGTTGCCGTTCAGGTTTTTGTGCGTCTTTCCAAACTCCAAGAAAACACTTCTCTTCTTGGACAAGCTTACCTTCAAAGCTGCCCGTGTTATTGCCGTTCGGATCAAATTCTTTTAGCTGAACGGCGCCCGAGCCATCCAAGGTTCCAGCTAACTTTAACGCTGTCTGCTTGTTCAGATAATTATAGCTACCGTTAAGGGTGTTTGCCTTTCTGACTAGGTTCATTTTCACACCATAGCAGTTATCTATTGAACCGACATAATTACTTGTGAAATCAGCAACTGGTGAAGCTGACGCAGGTGACACCCAGAAGCAAATTTGCAAGGAAAACTGAATCAACAATGGCAAAACAAGACAGGCGCTCACAAGAGACCACCAAATTTTTGCTGAAATGGGAAGCACTATCAGTAATTTTCGCCCGAACATCGCTGTCTCCACAAGGTGGCGTTGCGGATTCTATCACTTTCATTTCATAGCATGAAGTAGACTGGTCGCTAATTGGAATCAATATTGTCCATTAAATTTGCGAGCCAACATCGATTTGATTGCATTTTCGTTAAGGTAGTCTGTAGACACAGTCACTTTTCGATAATTGAATGGGTTCATCCGGTTGGTAGCATTTATGTCGTAATAGGGATCATACGTACTCGCGACTTGGTCCATTGGGTAATATACGATTTTTGTGTCCTTCTTGAACGAGTTTATGAAGGCTCCATTCCAGTCCGCTTTAAGCGCTTCAATCGCCTGCTTTTGGTCGGCGGACAATCCCTGAGTTAGCGCCAGGTCAAGTGTATCAATCCGGATTTTACCTGATTCAGCTGTATGTAAAAGAGATTTCCAGACTGGACCTTCCGGTCCCTCAACCTTGAGACCTTCTATGAGACGCTGATTCTCGATTGACCTGTTGTCACTAACGATTCTTGAGTCGAGATTATTTGCGCTGATAGCCATTTTCCAGCCAAAGAGACCAGAAGTATGCACAGCAGTCGTGTCAAAGTGCTGCCGTGTCAGTCCAGAGATGAATTTCGCAGCTAGTTGTCTGTCCAAATCGCTATCAATGTTAAGGCTTCGCTTTTGTTTTGCGAAAAAAGCATCATCGTAGATCTTCATTTCACTGGAAAGTAGCTCGCCTGGTTGTAGAGCTTCTCTTGCCCACGCATCTGCAATTGCATCCAGCGCGCCATCGTGATCAAGCTTGTCTACTATTTGCCCAATCACATCTTTTCTGTCCGAGGATGGTATCAAGTGATAGACTTCTTCTCTGAGTTTCGCCAACCCGTCTTGTGCTGCACGTCCGCTTTTTAGCTCAGCTTGTTCAACGTCATGGACCATCGTTGTTGTGTTTAAATTCACTAGTTCATTCTCCCTGCTGCAGCTTGCCACAGTAATCGCATACTAGTGAATTTGGCGTGAACCGCTAAGGGAAAAACACGTATTCAGCGGAGTAATTCTCCATGTTCCGAACGAAGAAATCTTGCCTACTTATCTTTGATCCAGAACTGAGCTGAGAGACTGTGGCGATCGTTTTCCACTGATTCTGTCTCACCAATTGTTACATCAGATCCTTGCTTGGACATAATAAGGCTCTGCTGATTGGTCCATACATTATAGACCTGGCTAATTTTGATGCCTGCATGATCACCAGTGCTGGAGGTGTAGTCGCAATTAGGTTGCGCAAATACGCCATCAACAAATTTCTTTAGCCCTGAGTCGCATGTCTTGGTTCCGCCGGCAGAAAACATCAATTGTGCTCTCCCATCCTGGAGGAGCCCAACTACATCTTGAATCAAAACAGCCCCACTCGATTTGAAAGCATGTGCCATGTCATCAAAACGACTACTCAATTTCTTTGGTTCTTGCGAATCCCGAGCTTCCATTTCCATGCCTTCAACTCCATCGCGAGGTCCGTCGCGTCCGTAAAAGAGAACCCGAACTAACCTCAGGTACAAACACTTCTTTAAGCTAGATCATAGTTCTAAAGATGTGAAAATACCGTGAAAAAACTAGTTGGGCAGGGAAAGCTTAGCGCTCGGCTTTTGATAATCAGACAACCCGCAATTTCATCACGCATGAATCATGCGAAAATTGTGATCGAGAGTAAGCAAAAGGGGAATCAGTCAATTATTTATTGAATCTTGCTGCTGTTTTCTGTGTAATTCAGAATTAAGGAAATCGCCATCATAAGTGTTTGCCGCAAGATCGCTCACCCAATAAAACTGCCGAATGTCCTGTTGCTGTCACATCAGCGTTTGAAGATACCACCGCAAAGTCTATATTGCTGTTCCGCACACCACGAAAAAATCTCATCAGAAAAAAACCGTTTCCTGATCATAATCTCAAAATTTCCGCGCTTTCACAAGTCTGGCAAGTTTGTCGAACTGGTAGCGACACTTAAGTCTCAGCACGCAAAATGAACTTTTCGCTAAAATGGGCTTATGTCGAAACGCGAAAATGCGGTGGCAGGAAAATGGAAAGTAAGCCGGAATATCTTAAGACAAGCTCTTGTTCCTTCTGTCATGGTGCAGTTGCAGCCCAGATGCATGACAATTTAAAAACAAGCGCGGTTTCAAGTACTTTCTTTGTATGTGAATGTCCGAGCTGTGCTCAAAAATGGATTTACATGTTAAGAGAGCGGATTGATTGTGGTGCAGGAAGCCAGAATACATCATTATTTCCCGTTACAGATGCGGAGGCTAGTTCGCTATTACTGAAAACGGAGGAACCTGAATTGCTAAAGGAGGAACTGCTTTTTGCGGCGCGCCGATGGATACAGAATAATATCTCACAAGGTTATATCGTCGGTCGGTTGAACGAGAAAGGACCAGAACTGCAGGAATCATCAAATCGTATGGCTGATGCAGAAGAAAAGCGCACTAGAGACCCTTTTGACTTTGAAGTATTTCGTCCTAAGCCAACCCCAGCCCCGGAAGATATCTCTGAGCACGAGCTGACAGTATTAGCAGAAGAATGGGTGAGAATGCAATACACCACTTCTCCGTCGAACCGATCGGAGGCTGAACGCGGGATCCGTGAGCTTTATTTGATTCTGGGATATGTGACTCCTCGAGTTATCTGGTGTCCCTCACCACTAATAGCCAGATTAGCGCAGGCAATACTGCTTAGTTTAGGAGTTGTCACAGCAGCTTCGACACTTGAAAATGAAATATATGAGCTGATTCGACTCAGTCCGAAATACGAGAATCTCGTGGGAAATGTGCTGTCGCGTTTGAGGCGTTTAGAATCGGAAATCCTCCCTTGGATGGAAAGTGCATTTGTTGCAGATGAATTGTTTGGAACCGCTTGGGATATTGTTCAAAACTACAGAGGGTTAGAACCCGATTGGCAGACATTTTCACGTGCAGCCAAGACTGCATTGCAATCTAAAGCAGGTTACGCAATTAGCCGCTATTTTCTGAGAAACACCCGTAAGCAAAACCTTGATTTTTGGAGGTTTAGCGAATCTCTGATGGCGGTTTTGCACAAATCTTCCAATCTAGACTGTCTTCGCGTGATAGCTATGAGTGCTGGATGGATGATTCCGTGCAGAGATTTATGCTTAATTACAGAGCGCCCAAAGCAGATTCAAGTTGATGAAAATATGCGATTACACAATTCAAATGGACCTGCACTTGAATTTTTAGATGGCACAAGAAAAGTCTATAGGTGGCACGGCATCCATGTTCCTGACGAGATTATTGAAGAACAGCACGCCATCACAGTTGCTCAAATTGAACAAATGTTGAATGTGGAAGTCAGGCGTGTAATGATTGAACTTTACGGACGGTCAAGATATCTTGCCGATTGTGGTGCTGCAGAAATTCATCGTGATGAATTCGGAATATTGTACAGAAAGGAACATAGCCGGGATGACTTTACCATCCCGAATTCTGGAGAAAATGATAACAATGACTCTAGCGACCCGGACTTTGAGCAAGAAGACGACGATGACTTCAGTAATGCAGACTTTGATGACGATGACTCTGGCGATTCGGAGTTTGAACAAGAAGATGATGATGACTTTAGCGATTCCTCCTCTGGAGAGGAGGACCACCGGCCCAAAAACTTGCCGCTCGTTTTTGTTAAAGTATTGAACGCCACACGCGAAAAGGACGGGCGTCAAAAAGAATTTTTCCTCCGGGTGCCTCCATACATAACAACCGCACGGGAAGCTGTGGCCTGGAGTTTCGGCTTGACTCCTGAGGAATATAAACCTACACAAGAATCATAGCTGAAACGTAATCAGCCAATGGTCGCGATGCTAAAGAGACAACCAATATTTGACCAATTGCATTGCGCAGCAACTCAATGTTCAATGTGCCGATGGCTTAGTCGAAGCACGAAAATGCGGAGGTGATTGGAATGGCTAACCTAGAAGCGCGAGCCTTGCATTCAGGGCTCGCGCTTTTGCTAGTTTCGGGACTTTCTTGGCTAGTGGTCCTTGCTAGACTCAGTGGTGCGCAGACCGGCTTTATTGATGTGATGAGTTACGGAGGCCTTGTGGCTGCCATCGTAGGAAAAATCTTTCTTGAACGATATATCGCCGTTAGAATCGATGTTCAAATTCATCTGAATCGGACGATCTCCGCCGTTAATTCCCACACGCTCAGCTTTTAGTGCGGAGTTAATTACTTCCTGCTTGGACCGATTTGAGTAATCGACGGTCCAATATTGGCCGGCCTCGTCAGTGCGCACCCTGACCCAATGCTCGAGTTTTCCGTTCTTGTTGACTGCATAAATCTCATCGATAGCATTGTTAGCATCCTTATTTACCATTCTTCCGGAGTGGCGGATGTCCTCCGCGGTCGGTTTTTGCGCAACGTTTTCGGCGCTTGCTTTGCCCGTATCATGTGGCCTGCCGGGAACAGATTCCTGCTCCAGGGGAACTGATACCATCGGTTTAATACGTTCCGTAAGTTGGCTAGAGCTAAAGGACTTTCCTACGTCCATTGTGCATTCTGGCTTAAGGGCGTTCTGATTTGAATCAAGCGGTGGCCTAATGGGTGAATATTCCGTCAGCTTAGTATCATTGTTCGGCGAGCTGACCCCCTTTCCGACACCCATTATGGATTCTAGCTTGGGGATGTTTGCGTCATCAAAAAAAAGACGTGGCAATGTCTCGCTTTTTTGTGTAGCCGAAAGTTTAGAATGCGTAGATTCTGCCATATATTCTTCGAGCAACGAACTCACCTTAACGGCGGCAGCTCCGCCATCAGAGTCTCTGAAATCGTTTTTTTCGAATTCTATTTTGTCGAATTCCGTGTTCATCGCTTGCTCTCCTCTTGCTATCAGTCGATGCACTTATTAAAATCCATCGGCTATAACGAAGTGATGACCGAGCTGTGACCATGTTGTGAACAGCTGACGCTCCCTCTTTTCAGCCTTCGAGAGATTACAAGTAGATGAGAAGAAGTTTGTCGGCGAATTGTAACAATGGTCCAATATTACAAGCTCAGGGATTCCAATGTTGATATCCTAGTGTCAAACAAAGTCTGCTGCCGTTCGGCACTGGCTCCTTAGTAGGCATTGGGCAGCAGTTCAGGAACATCCCCATTTTCTGAAGACAAATTAGAGAAAGGAGTAGTGTGATGGCCCAACCAGACACATATGGCGCCTGCAGTGGTGAATTTGAAGATAGTTCAAAACATTTCCCAGAAATTGACGAGAAAGTTTTTGCGCACAGGAATGGAATTGCAATCGAGTTGATTGCAAAATACCTACTGACAAAAGAGCAATGGGATGACGCATGCACCGTGTCAGAATCCACCGGACAACCGTTCGAGGAAGTTCTAATTCAGCTGGGTATGGTTCAATCCGAATTGATGAAGAACGCCTTGAAGTTGCAGGAATTAGTTTTCGAAGACAAACTCACAATGTCTCTAGCTGCGGAAGCACTGTTGCTTGCAAATAGCGCAGATCTTGGAGCCGAGGAAGCACTCAGTTGCATGGGAGTTAGCGACGTGCAAAACAATGCAGCGCTCGTTTATGTGCAAATTTTGTTTGATGCTGGAGCGATTTCTAATACCGCCCGGTTAACTTTGATTCAAAGCATGTGTAACTCCTCATTTTCACTCTGCGATTTTCTGGCTAATCAATGTCAACTGTCTCCCCGTGTAATAAATGCTTCTCTGCAGTCACTCAGTCTGTTAATGCAAAATCAGATCAACAAATTGCAAGCTATAGACATAGTCAGCGGAGTCTTCAGCGGAAGATTGTCCCTCTGGGAAGCGTTAGCAAAGGCAGGACTGGACAAACATCTTGTATCCAGGTGCAAACTAAGCCTGGGAGAACTTCTAATTGAAGCAGGGATTGTGTCGGAGTCTGAGCGAGCTGAACTGGTCGAACATGCGCTGTTTGAGGGCAAGCGGCTCGGTGAGCTGGTATTAGATCATAAACTGACGAGCAGCCGCGTTGTAGAAGCTGCGCTTGGGCTGCAGAAACTCGCGATTACGGGCTCTATTAATAAAGCCGAAGCCTGTCAGATTCTAAACGCAATCAAAGTCGACGGTTCTGGAGTTCTTGCGGACATTTATGCACCTTTTTATCAGGGTTGAGCAGCTGTTTCTCGAATAAAAATTAGCTGCTGAAAGGCACGGTCAAGCCGGTTCGTCATTGTCGCTTTCCCTTCTCTCGTTGCGCCGTACCTACCATTCAAAGACACTAGAGAAAACAATCAAAAGGTTTATTTAATGTTCAACCACCCATTGTTGGGATCACTTGGGTATTACATAGATGGAGAACTGCGCGCTAAAAATGCGTGAAATATAGAGGAACGGTGAAACCATGCAATGGACGGAAAGCAGTAATAAAGGAAGGTTCGATCTTACTCTGGATGAAAGTGAAACACTGCAGTCAGGGTTATCTGAGTTTTGGAATCGAATACTTGATGCTTTCGAAGCTGCACCACCTGAGGTTCTCATCTTGTATTTATATCCATATGCCTGGCGTGAACCAGGTACAGATGGAAAGATAGATGGCGCACTCTACATGAAGTATGAAAAGCAACGGGAGCCTGATCGCAAACCAGAAGTGTTCGAAAAGCGGCATGGACCTCTCTACAGATTCAAAAGCAGGCTCATAGGCAGGGACTATCCAAATGATGTCGATGGAGTTACCTGGGATGAGGAGTACCAAGAGCTAGATGCTGAAGGTACTTTGGAATTAGCAAAGACTATTGAAGAATCCGCCAATTGGGACTCTATTAGATCTCGTTTGCAAATGATAGCGAGCTCCAGAAGCATGGACGTTATCATTAAACCTACCCGTTTGGCGCCTATTCCAATTAAGATTCCCATTTCGCAGGAAAAATAGTTTGATCTGTTGCCGGAGAATCTAGCACTGATGTGGCGAGGTATTGTATGGAAACTCAGTCGCAGACTCTTTATATTGGAAGCTCGGCAGCAAGTAAAACAGACCTTTCAATCATTCAGCAGCTGGAACATAGGCTTAATGGCTTATTGCATCAAAGCGAGGGGGAGTTCCCCTATCAGTTGATCTTTTGGGGAATTCAGGACTCTGCTGAAATGAGCACAGAAAAAGTTCTAACGACGTTCAAGTTTGCTCAACGAGAATCGCTCAAATCAATTGAAATGCAGTCCGCGGGTTTCGCTCCTAGTCTTCGTTCGCAACAAAATGACTTTCATCTATTGAAGAACAGATTTGAAACCATAATATCGTCGTTGTCTCCCCGACTGATAGCGATGGAGCTTTTTAAATTGAAGCCAGCTGCCAGTGCTATTCTATTACTCGCTGAAGGTCGCGACTACTGGCTGAGCACCACCGTCAAGTTCAATAGTCAATACACAGGAATTCCGTTAGCCTGTATTGGTTTTCCGAATGTAGCAACGGTATCACCAATGGAGCCATTAGCAGAATTGGTGGAGTCATATTCAGACATCCTGGGAGAGTTGCAAGCATTGTCGAACCTTACAGAAACCGCCTCCGACCAAATAGAAGGGCTTGCCTGTTTTATTGCCAAAAATCGAGCAGATGCATTTGAACAATCCATTCTTCAGACAAACCTCTGTACTTGGGAGAATGCTCTGTGTTTCGACTTCTTTGATAATCCCAAGTCTGGTGCTAGCGCCGCCGCCAGATGGAAATCGGCATTACAGCAGCTTCAGGAAGAAGTCAGCGAGTGGCGAACCTGGTATTTCACTAACGAAACTCACGACATTTTGGCATTAGGCAAATTGCTTTCCGGTAATTTTCTCGGAATAAGAACAGAAGCCGTGTGGACCTGAGGTTCAGCAACTCTCTGCATGCCTCGGTGAATAAAATCCTCACAATGACGGATTGTAGCCGATTGATTGCAATTTGATAATTTAGGCTACATCTCGGCGTAGGGGCTTTGTGGACCGGGTCTTTAAGTGCGGATATTCTTTTGGGCTGATCTTTCTGCTGTCAGCAGGTTGTACTGGAATTCAAAGAGCGGAGAGTCAAACACTAATTACAAAGCACGCAATAACTAACGCCAGCAACGCACCTGGCTTGGATTTATCTTCAACCAATACAAGCGCGAAGTCGCCTTTCGCCAATCCAGTAAATATTCAAATAGGTGGGCATCTTAACAGCAATCAAGTCGTCAGTTCGGGAAGCTTGATGAATATTTTGCCAGGACAGGCAATTACACCAGCTGAGTTGGCTGCAGCATATCAAGTCAAAAACAATCAGGTTCAGACTCTCTTGCTTAATTCAAACGGTTCTGCCCAAGCTGGTTACCTTAGCCTAAACCCAAACAAAGTTCAAAGCACCACTGTCTTGAATATTCCAAGCAATGTTAGTTTGATGGCCACTGGATACGGTCCGCAAAATCCTCTAGTGGTCAGCAGTTATGCTTCCATATCTGGTTCACTCTTTGCTGTTCAAAACTTATCCACCGCCATTTCAGTATTGAACTTTGCGTCTTTAAATATCGAAAAAGGTGGCTTATTGAGTGGATTCATGCCGGGCCACAACAGCTTACTTGCAGCATTCTCGTCGGCTGGGCTCAATTTGAATGTGAGTGGTCAACTGAACAACAAAGGCGCCATTTTGTCACCGGGAACTTTGGCGATTCAGAGCGGCTCATTCCTCAATCAAAGTACTTCAAATTCACAGGCGTTGGTATCGGCGGGTGCCATCAATATAGTCTCCACTCTTGGCCAGATAATTAACACCGGGACCATATCAGCAAATGTCGGCAATTTAAATATCAGCTCGCTTGCAAATACGCTCAATTTCAACAACGTCTCCGGATTAGTCTCGGCTGTAAACGGCTCTATTAATATCGGTAATCTAAATCAAAATCTGAATTTGAATATTCTTGGAGGGAAATTCGATTCGAAAGTTCTGCGTCTTGATGCTGGCAACGGCAGCATCATTGCTTCAGTATCGAATATAATTGGGCGCCTGGACAGCCAGGCAGGAGCTCTCAATTTGCTCAGCCAAGGCAGTATTCTTCGGCTGGGCGACACAATTTTGAGAGGCGACCCCAGCTTCTTCAACTTTGGCGACATTATAATCAGCGGCAATATTTCAACACAGCAAGACCTAACTATCGTTGCTACCGGCAATATTACTACCGATGGATTGCCAGGTCGCAGCATCAGTGCACAGAATCTCGCCGGGAGCGGACAGAACATCAGTCTGATTGCAGGGGCAAACATCACCAACCCAGTGGCAGGTGGTACAGCAGGAACACCACCATTAGGGCCAATCCCGCCGACCCCGGCAGGAACAGCAGTTACATTCAACGGTGCTTCTGCCACAGGTGGCAACATCGACCTCTCGCTTTCAAGCGGTGTGCTCATTAACTCCAAAGCGACAAGCGTTGGACAAAGCGGTGGAAATATTTTGCTTGCAGCATTTTCGAGCGCAGGCAATAGAGGAACAATTAGACTCGCCAATGACAGTATTATCAACAGCTCGGGTAATGGCGCGGGGGCAAACGGTAATGTAACCCTTATTGCCGGTGCCACAGGTGGTTCAGCTATCACTACAGGTAGTATCACGGCCCAAGGTGGTGCATCAGGTACAGGGATTATTACTCTTTCAAGTTCTCAGCCCCAAATTACTGGTGCTGCGCAGGTCTCTTATAATGCCAACGGAAGCTTGTTGCCTGGGGGAACTTTGACGACAGGCAACTTAAACCCTGCATCTATAACTACTGGCAATAGCATTGCTAGTGGCAATGCCATTACGATAAATACTGGCTCTGATCTAACTTGCAACAATACCATCTCGGCCTCTAACACCATAACTATAAATGCGGGCGGCGCCGTTTTATTTAAAAATGATGTTTCCGCAAATCAGTCAATCACAGTGAATGCTGGTAATGGGATTATCGCTCCTTATCAATTGGCGGCAACAGCGATTGCTGGAAGCGGCGCTACTGCTATTACTTCACTTGGCGGTGTAGCACTTACACCGGATTCGTCGTTGGCATTTATTTCGAATATTGGTGATAACACTGTCTCAATCATGCAAACCTCCACAAATACAATAATTGCGACGGTCGCTGTGGGTCCGCAGCCAACGGCTATTGCAATAAACCCTGCTGGAACAACAGCCTATATTGCAAACAGTGGCAATGGTAGCATTTCAGTCATGAACGTACAAACTCATGTCGTAACGGGCACAATAAATTATGGTGGCAGCTTTATAAACGCAGGCGGACTCGCCGTCGACCCTTCAGGAAATTTTCTTTATTCAGTCAACTCAGACTTGAATACAGTAACAGTTATTCGAACTTCAGACAACTCGGTTCTAAGAACAATTGCGGTAGGGACGAGTCCTGCAACAGTTGCATTCAATCCCTCCGGAACACGTGCTTACGTGGCAAATCAAGCCGCGCTCTTTAGCAATGGAAGCGTTAGTGTTATTAATACTTCAACAGGACAGGTTCTTCAAACAATTCCGGTCGGAATCAATCCAACTACACTTGCAGTGAGTCCTGCTGGCGATTATGTGCTTGTGAACAATCGATTCGATAACTCAGTCATTAGCACTAGAACGAACACGGTTGTACAAACTCTACCCACTGCCGTAGCAGGCGGACAGCCATTTGGTGTTTCGTTCGATCCTCAGGGCACTTTCGCCTACGTTGAGGAAATCAGTTTATTGGGAAGCAGAGTCACGCAGTACAATACCGGATCCATTGGAACCGGCACGAACCCCCAAACCCAGTCATTACCAGTGGCGGGCTTTTTAGGTTCTTATGGAAATTTTGTTGGTATAGTTGGCAATCATATTGAGACTTTCGTTGTTGATGAGGAGACCCCCAACAGTACTGTTAGCGTTCTGCGCTCACCCAATTTAAGTGCCGCAAGCATTTCCTTAAGAAGCACGAACGGCGACATAAACCTGACGTCTACAGCCAGTGTTCTAAATGTGTTGGCTCAAAATGGAAATGCTTTTGTAAATCAAATTGGTGCGCTGTCCTTGGCGCAAGCAAATGCTGGTGCGAATTTGCAAGTAGGTAACATCAATCCGATTCAGACCTTAAGTCCAATCACTGCCTTAAATGTTAATCTGCAAACGCCACAAAATAATAGCGGCATTTTTTATGGTTCTTCAATAACCGGTATAAATTCAGTCACTCTTATAGCCAATGGCACTGGTAATATTCAAAGCAACTGCTGCCTGCCAATAACAAGCACAAAGTCTGTAGGTCTCTTTTCAGATTTCGGCAACATAGGCAGTGCGGCGTTTCCATCCGTGCTGAATGCTCCAATCATAACTACCCAAACCCTTGGGCAGGTATTTCTGGGAGCTTGTCCGGGTCCCTCTTCCCAAACTGCGGCAAATGGCACTTCTGCCGCTACCTCTCAGCTATCATTTTTGACCTCATCTTTTCCAGAAGGTCTCGATACAGGAACAATTAGTTCGTTAGATCAACTAAACAACCGCATGATTAAGGTGTTTTTGAATGCAGGCAACTTGGACCTCGACGAATGCACAGCTGTTCCAATTTTAGCTGGCGATAACTCTACAAAAACAGCAGCGGGGAACTGTAATGCTTTTCAATTGGCGGGTGCAGGAGCCGCAATTCTTTATCCCACGAAAGGCAGCAAATTTCATCAGCTGGGGCTAAATGAATTCGTTTTAGAGTCGGGTAATATGGGGATAGCCAGCAACGATGCGCCGGCGACTCTCAATTACTTTGCAGCAAAAATTTCAATTCGAGCGCACAGCCTGATTCTAATCAAATCCAATGAAAAGACAGGCGAAATGCAAGTAGCTAATTTGGCAGGATTTGCTGAGATAGCCAGAGAAGGCAGCTCCTCATCACCTACGGAGCTAAAACCTGGGCAGCAGTTAAGCACAAATGCAGCGAATCCAAAAATCAAGGACATTGCAAGTAGTTTCGACCCTCTGAGATCATTCCAAAAAGACAGCACGCTTCGCGGCTATCTCATTGGGAGCGCAGCGATCAGAAGGGAGCTTTCCACGGAAAACTCACATGTTGTCGGTTCCACTCAACAAGAATTGGTCGGAAGCGATGAAACAGGGCAAAGCCAAATCAATAGGCAAAGCCAAATCAACAGGCAAAGCCAAATCAACAGGCAAAGCCAAATCAGCGGGCAAAGCCAAATCAGCGGACAAACCCTGGAGAACGGATTGCTCAGGTTCTTGGAGCGTCCGGATTATTCAATCCTCAGCTCAGATTCGCTAATGTTCAGTAGTGGCGAGCTGCTTGTTTCCACAACCAAGAACATGTCTATCAAAATTGGAGACTTAGCTATCCAGCTGAAACCAGATACCGCAGTCCTTTTGAGTGGGAACTGTGAGTTCCTGAAAATCAAATGTATCTACGATGCAGTTGCCCACTCAAGCATGCTGAAAACACCGGAGGCAAAGCTGGTGTTCAATGCAGGAGACGAAATTATCATAGTCAAGAAACCATTAAATCCTGTCGAGCTCAGAGCCGATGGGATCGCGCACCGAAATGTTAGTAGCTTCCAATTACCTTTTGGAACTGTGTACATTTCCGAGTTTTCATATGTATCACTTTTTCAAAACAACTCTTTGTTGAGAAAATTACGCAAGCATAAGGATCAAAACGACCGCTTGCTTACGGCAAAAATTGAAAAGTTGGCAGGTTGTTTGCAGATTACTGGCGCTGCGAAGGGACCATTTTCAAAAAACCACTAGTGCAATCATAAAGCTCTACAACCGTTATTGCCACCCAAAATTGTTCGTTCTTTGTCTTATTTCGTTCCTACAATGCTGCCTTCAAACGAGATCCTTGGATCATTAACGTTCACCAACTCATTAAGTTCGTAAACGTTGTGGTAGCCGTACCCGTAGAGATTTATGTAAGTAGGAATATTGAGTGCCATCATTTTTGGCTTGGCCTGCGAAGCCATTTGAGATGCAAGCGCATTGCCAGCTTTTGGAGGCATCGCTATCTTTGAAGCAAAGTCCGTCTGATTGCCATCAAAATTGTTGTTGCAGTAAATCAGAATCTTCGTATCAAACGACGGAATGACCTTACCCAAGTTAGCTTGAGTGAAGTCTGTAAAACTGAGGTGCTTTGCACCTTTAAGGTGTATGCGATCGAAGCGAAAAGTTGAGCGGCTGTCAAATATGATAACTCCCGGTTCCTGGCTCATTTTCAAAAAGGTATTCAGGTCGATTAGATGGCTTGCTCGATGGGGCTCCACCTCGGCAACTAGCGTCCTGAAATCGTCGAAGCTTACCTTGGCCCTTGGATAGTTCTTGTTTTGTGCCATCACATTGGGGAACACGGTTAGCGAAAGCAGTAGCGCTGCAATGATTTTTTTCATCTCAACTCCTTTTGTGCTCCAGATCATATTAACCCATACGCGAGACACTAAACAACCAGTACCATGATACGTCCACAAGAAAGAGC
Organism: Obscuribacteraceae bacterium (SeqCode); assembly: GCA_044358055.1. GTDB lineage: Bacteria > Cyanobacteriota > Vampirovibrionia > Obscuribacterales > Obscuribacteraceae > JAIEPM01. The sequence goes on along the minus strand of JBIKOL010000108.1, from coordinate 3,737 downwards.
CGTAGTGTAGGTCAGATCAGGTCCAAGCATTGATTACCCTGTGCTAATAAATTCACTCAATTTGAGCACATAGCTGTCTATTTGCCAAAGCTTTGACTGTCACCGGCGATTTAAAAGCGCACGAATGTGCCGAGCAGAAAAACTTTTCGCAACAATGGATAGCCGGCGAATATAATTCGGCAGCGTAAATTTTCGTTTCCTGAGAGATTTAATTGACCTGAAAAGAAAGAGGCCCGAGCGGCAACTCGAACCTCCATGTGCTTCGCTGAATTTCAGAAGCTGGGTGATCATCCACGATTCAAGCGCATATGTCCAGCTTTTCTAGTTAATATACGCTGAGCTTCGGATATCGATTGACAAACTGTGCCCGCTGCAGAACTCAAATGGTTCTGTGTTTACCGTGCGACCGTGGCCATATTTACTGTTCGGCGGGCTGCAGAAATTTCTCACGCAAAAGATCCTTGCGTGAAGCTGGGCGCAGGTACCAGGCCACTGTCTCCGGTAAAGAGAAGCATAGAATTAGGCAAAAGAGATATCGATCAAGACATCGGAATTCAAGCGTGACGCATCAGTCTTCTCAGCCCCTTAAAACTCGTGGTTCTCTAATTGGGTCCGCTGCCACCAGGCTGACGCCGCATCGAGAAAGCAAATTGCACTGCACGTTCTGCCGGCAATTCTGTGGATCATTTGCGCGGCTAGACTTTTGGCGCGGTGGTCGCGCATTTGCGCAATTGAGAAGGAGACTGAAAAATGATGAGCAAAGAAACGGAGGCCGAGATCCTCCGTCTGTTTCACGCGGAGGGTTGGCGCAGAAACACAATCGCAAGACAGCTCGGGCTACACCATTCGGCTGTAGAAAGAGCATTAGTGAGGAACGGTGTGGTCAGTCACCGAGTCCGACGTCAAAAGATCGATGAATTCATTCCATTCATCAAGCACATACTGGAAAAATACCCGAAGCTCAATGGAACGCGGCTTTACCACATGGTAAAAGAACGCGGATATGCCGGCGGAGTAGATCACTTCAGGGATCTGATTAAGCCGCTTCGCCCTCAGAAGTCACCCGAGGCATATCTCAGGCTTGGCACCTTGCCCGGCGAGCAAGCTCAATGCGACTGGGCCCACTTCGGCAAAATTAAAGTTGGAAATGCTGAGCGTCGCTTGCTTGCTTTCGTGCTGGTGCTGTCATGGTCGCGGCGCATTTTCTTGCGCTTTTACTTTGGTGATACCACAGCAAACTTCCTGCGTGGTCACAATGAGGCATTCTCAGAATTTTCAGGAGTGCCACGCGAAATACTATTCGATAATTTAAAATCGGCAGTACTTGAAAGAGTCGGCAACGCGATTCATTTCAACCCGAATTTGCTTGCTCTTTCTGCTCACTATCGCTTTGCGCCCAAGCCGGTTGCTGTTGCTCGCCCAACATCAAAAGGTCGCGTTGAACGAAGCATTCAGTACATTCGTTCTTCATTCTTTGCAGCACGGAGATTTCAGAGCTTGGAGGATCTCAACGAACAAGCAGAAAAATGGTGCAGGGAAGAAGCCCTCCAGCGCCGTTGCCCTCAAGATCAACGAATTACCGTGGCTGAGGCTTTCGAGCAGGAAAAACCTCGTCTGTTGCCTCTGCCGTCTGAACCGTTCCCTGTTGTTGATCGCAAAATTGTCCACATTGCAAAGGTCCCATATGCAAAGTTCGACCTGAACGAATATTCGATCCCGCACCAGTTCGCCAATCGGCAATTGGTTGTCGAGGCGACTCTAGATACCGTCTCAATTTCCGATGGCTTGAAAGTGATTGCCACGCATAAGAGATCGTTTGATAAAGGAATTGTCATTGAGTCCCAGGAGCATGTAGATCGCCTGGTTTCAATGAAAAAGGAAGCCAGCAAGCATCGAGCGATCGATCGGCTGAAGATTGTAGTCCCGTCAAGCATCGAGTATTTCCTTCGTGCAGCCGAGCGCGGACATAACCTCGGAAGGCTGACGCAACTTCTTACTCGTTGGCTTGATCTCTACGGCGCCTGCGAGTTGGAATCAGCGATCGCTACCATTCTGGCTCGCGGCACTTTTCACTCATCCGCAATTTTGACCATCTTGGACAAGAGCAGGGAGTCGAAAGGGCTACGCACACCGGTGCCTTTGCATTTCGCCCGAAAAAACATCGGCGATATCTCAGTCACGCCGCGCGGACTTGAAAAATACGACAACTTGACACATAAGGAGCAAAGAGTATGAAGGCATTAAAAGAACGAGTAAAAAAACTGGGATTCAAATCCATCATTACAAATTGGAGTGCATTTGAAAACAAGGAGTGGCTCTTAGAACTGGTGGAACTGGAGGAAAACGAAAGAGATCGACGAAGCCTCGAACGCCGAGTCAGAGAAGCACGAATCGGAAACTTCAAGCCCATGTCTGCGTTTGATTGGACCTGGCCTGAAGAAATTGATAGAGAACAAGTCGAGGATCTCTTCTCCCTGAACTTTTTGGATGAGAAAGCGAATGTAGTTCTTGTTGGAAACAACGGATTAGGTAAAAGCATGATTGCGCAAAACCTCGCCAATACCGCATTGATGCGCGGCATCAGCACACGATTTGTAAAAGCCAGTGATATGCTCAATGAACTCGTTGAGTGTGACGGCTCCATGAAGCGGCGCCGCTGCCTTGCAAAATATTGCAAGTTTGGCCTGCTCGTCATCGATGAGGTTGGATACATGAACTACGATAATCGGTTCGCCGATTTGCTCTACGAGGTAATTTCTGGGCGATATCAGAAAGCATCAACGATAGTTACAACAAACAAGGCGTACAAAGAATGGGGCGAAATATTCCCGAATGCAGCTTGCGTGGTGACCCTTGTAGATCGCCTGGTTCACAAAGCCGAAACTGTAGTAATCAAAGGCGACTCGTTCAGACACAGGGAAGCGGTTGAGCATGCAGAAAAGAAAGCATCAGACCGCCGCACCAGAAAAAAGAAAGAGCCGGCGCGTTCCAAGTAAGCAATCTATCTAAGTCGGAATCAGCAAAGGGTGCGCAAAATTTGCGCACCCTTTGCTTTTCGCTTGGCACATTTCCGCGCTTTTAGATCGCCGCTGACACCAAGAGCGGACAATTAGAAAGATGGCTGTGGCTGATAAGGCAGCCTATGTTTCATTGTAAGCTTCTTGCTTAGGTGAGGCTTCATCCGAGATTCAAGCGAGGGGGCGACCGTGACGTGAGGCGCCCCTTCCACATTTGTCGGCGCCGGATAAGCATCGAAGCAGGGGAGCAGGGAAGCAGCGTTACAGCAATTTAAAGCTTGCTTCCTTGCAGTCTCTGCTATTTGGTCCGATGAAGAGTCTGAAGTCGCCGGGTTCAGCCACGTATTTGAGATCTGCATTGTAGAAGCGCAAATCGTCAGGGGTGATTTTGAAGCTGACGTTCTTGAATTCACCAGGCTTCAGCGTGATTTGCTGGTAGCCTTTTAGCTCCTTCACTGGACGTGTAATGCTTCCAACAAGATCGCGTGTGTACAATTGCACGGTTTCAACGCCCGCACGTTTGCCTGTATTAGTCACGGTCACGCTGGCTGTAATTGATTCACCAGGCTTCAGCGTATTGCTGCTTAAAGTGATGTCTCCATACGAGAAATTGGTGTAGCTCAAGCCATAGCCGAATGGATATAACGGACTGTTAGGCACGTCCAGATATTTAGAACGATATTTGTCTTTCTCCTCGTATGGGCGGCCTGTGTTTTTGGC
>JBIKOL010000008.1:0-101485 GCA_044358055.1 Obscuribacteraceae bacterium (SeqCode) | reverse complement strand
AATCGGAATTTGCCCAACATTGATGGGGAAGGTTAGCGTCAGCTTGCCTGATGGATTGTAATCGCCAAAAAGCACATCAGCAAGCGCGGCACCGTGCATGGTGCCACCAAACCAGCTTTCCAAAATGGCATCCATGTTTTTCTCTTCCCACTGCAATGTCAGCGGGCGCCCGTTCATCAATACGAGGACAACTGGCTTGCCGGTGGCTTTCAGTGCTTTCAGCAAGTTGACTTGATTTTCGAACAGATCAATCATGCTTCGGCTTGTTGCTTCGCCGCTCATATATGAGTGTTCGCCGAGAACTGCAACGACCACGTCGGCTTTCTTCGCAGTTTGCACCGCCGCGCTTATCAGTTGCTGTGGTGAACGCTTGTCTTGAGTTAACCCGGCTCCATCCTTATTGAGACGTTTGATCATCACCGGATCATCCAGGAGATTACATCCAAGCGCATACAAGAACTTGTTTGCGCCGAACTTCTTCTCCAGCGCCTGCCAGATTGTGTCGCATCTGCGCCAATCGCCCGCGCCGCTCCAGCTGCCGATCAGGCAGTGAGGATCTTTAATGAATGGTCCAACAAATGCAATTTTCTTTTGTGGGCTGAGCGGTAGAACTTGCTTGTCGTTCTTCAACAAAACCATGCTCTTTGTCGCAGCTTCTTTGCTGAGTGCAAGCTTATCTGCGCTCATTGTTTCCTGCTTGTTGCGCTGTTCGCTGATGAATCGGAATGGATCATCAAAAAGCCCCAGTTTGTATTTTGCTTCAAGCACGCGGCGGCAGGCGGCGTTGATTTGTTCTTCAGGAACACGTCCTGACTTAACCAGTTCAAGACCATGTTTTACGAAAAGCTCGCCGACCATATCCATGTCGATACCGGCGTTGATAGCCAGTTCTGCGACTTTTGCTTCATCTCCGACACCGTGATTGATCATTTCGTTAATCGCGGTGTAGTCGGTGCAAACAAATCCCTTGAATCCCCAATCTTTGCGAAGAAGATCTGTAATTAACCATTTGTTTGCAGATGCAGGCACGCCGTTTATTTCATTGAAAGAACTCATCGCCGAGGCTGCGCCGGCATCAAAGGCGGCTTTATACGGCGGCAAATAATCGTTGTACATTTTTACGTGACTCATATCAACTGTGTTGTAGTCACGTCCTGCTTCTGCTGCACCATAAAGTGCGAAGTGTTTTACGCAGGCAAGAACGCTGCTGGCATCGGCGAAGCCATGTCCTTGATAGCCTTCCACCATGGCTTTTGCGATGAGGCTTCCCAAATACGGATCTTCACCTGCTCCTTCGCTTACTCTGCCCCAGCGTGGGTCGCGCGCAATGTCAACCATAGGAGAGAATGTCCAGTTCAAGCCATCGGCGCTTGCTTCCACGGCTGCAGCGCGGGCGGTTCGTTTAATCAATTCCATATTCCAGCTTGAAGACAAGCCCAGATTGATAGGGAATATGGTTCTGTGTCCGTGAATGACGTCATAACCAAACAATAGCGGTATCTTCAGGCGAGACTTGTTGACAGCAATTTCTTGCAACTTGCGCACATTTTTGGGTCCGTAAGTATTGAACACTCCGCCCACAAGACCTTTCTCGATCTTCTCTTCGACGCCCTGGCTTACGATTGGACCCGTTACATCGAATCCAATGGAGAGCAAATTCATCTGCCCGATTTTCTCTTCGAGCGTCATTTTGCTCATCAGCTTGCTCACGAAGCTGTCCATGCTTGCCTGGTCTGAGCTTGTTTGACTTTTGCTTGCTTCCGTGTCGGGGCTAACAGCAGCAGACACATTTGCGCTTCCGGAGCCTAATTGAACGGCTAACAAAAAGGCGGCAATCCAGTTTTTCATATCGTTTACAAGTCCCATGTTGGCAGGTGCTTTCATCCCGCCCGAGCAGGCGGGAACCGCTAGTATTGCATAAACTAAGCGCAGCTGTAGTTTTCTTAAGTAATGGATCATTGCGTGTTTCCAGAAGATCTGTCTTACTGCAATCGACGTGCGTGCCCCGAAGCAAAAGCCGCCTGTAAGGCGGTGCTCCCAGGGATAGCTGCAAAGCTTTAAATCGGGCCGATCTGGGCCGACCTGGGTCGGTCTCTCCGGTTCCTTAATTGCAACTATAAGCCTGACATCGACGCTCGTATTACAATTAAAAGAAGCTCCGGGCAGGTGAATGAAGCAACAAATCACCGGTGAATTGCTTCAAATAAAGCGTTGAGCTAGAGATGAAGTCTATGAGTAAAACAGTTGTCGTTAATTACTTTGCTTTCTTCCGTGAACAGCGCGGAATTGGCAGCGAACAGGTGAATACGAAAGCCGAAACTCTCGGTGAACTTTATGATGAGCTGAAGGCTCGCTACAACTTTTCGTTTCCGCGCCAGAATTTGCGTGTCGCAAAAAATGATGAGTTCTGTCCCTGGGAAGCACCATTTAATGCCGGCGACGAAATCGTTCTCATTCCACCAGTAGCCGGAGGTTAATTTGTTCAGGCTGACTAATCAAGCAATTGATCTTGAAAGTCTTCGCAGTGAGCTGAACAGCGACGAGGCTGGAGCATTTGTATCATTCGAAGGACGCGTTCGCAATTTTAACGAAGGGAAGGCAGTCACTAAGCTTGAGTATGAGGTGTACGAAGCGCTGGCAATCAAAGAAGCGAACAAAATTTTGAAGGAAGCAGCGGAAGCTTTTCCTGTGCTGGGCGTCATCTGTGTGCATCGAGTTGGTTCTCTGGAAATTGGCGATATCGCTGTTTGGGTGGGAGTTATCTCGCGTCACCGCGGTGAGGGATTCGATGCTTGCCGTTATGTTATCGATCATATAAAAGCGCGCGTTCCAATTTGGAAAAAAGAATATTACGCCGACGGTTCCACCACCTGGGTCAATTGTGCCGAGTGCGCGGAACACGCCAAACATGCTATTCATGCGGGTGCTGCTCATGAGTAAAGCCGCTGGCGAATCAAAATCGACGCTAATCGATAGCTGGGGCCGACAGCACAACTACCTGCGTATTTCCGTCACCGATCGCTGCAATTTACGCTGCGTATACTGCATGCCAGCTGAAGGAATAGCAGTAAAGAAGAAAAGCGAACTACTTAGCTACGAGGAAATTCACAGGGTTGCTAAAGTATTCGTGCGACTTGGCATCGATAAAATTCGCATTACAGGTGGTGAGCCTCTGGTCAGGGCTGAACTTGAAAAACTCATCGCGAGCCTGGCTCAGTTACCAGGTTTGAAGCACCTGAGCATGACCACCAATGCAGTTCTACTAGCAGAAAAAGCGCCTTTGCTGAAAAAGGCCGGCTTGCAATCTGTCAACATCAGTCTCGATTCGTTGAAAGAAGCTCGCTTTAAAGAATTGACTCTGCGCGATGACTACCAGCGTGTAATTCGCGGAATAGATGCCGCCGAATCGCTTGGATTCTCGCCAATAAAATTGAATGTTGTCGTGATGAAAAACCGCAACGAAGACGAAATTCTCGATTTCATTCACTTCGTGAAAGATCGCAAAATAAATGTTCGATTCATTGAATACATGCCCTTCAAAGACAACCAGTGGGATTCCAACGCTGTGTTCTCCTACAAGGAAATGAAAGCGCGCATCGAAGATGAGTTTGTTCTAAATCCATTGAAGGGGCAAGCTTCGGATGTTGCCAAGGACTTTGCTATCGAAGGACACACAGGAACCGTTAGCTTCATTACATCAATGACGGAGAGTTTCTGTTCTTCTTGCAACCGCCTGCGCATGACCGCTGATGGTTCCATAAAGTCATGTCTGTTCTACGATGCCGAGATTAATCTGAAAGAGAAGTTGCGAAGCGAAGGCTGCACTGATGAAGATGTCGAAGAAATGATACGCTATGCTCTGTACAAAAAGCCGGAGGAACATCCTCCAATGGAAGAACTGGCTTCGATGTCGAATCGGGCGATGGTAGAGATAGGCGGGTAGCAATGATTTCTTTTGACGAGGCGCGCTCTTTGATACTTTCCACAGTACAAGAGCTTCCCAAAACTCGTGTTCGTCTTGAAAAAACTCTGGGTTCGGTACTGGGTGAACCTGTTACGGCAACGCATGATTTGCCCCTTTTCGATAATTCCGCAGTCGACGGATATGGTGTCAGTCTGGCTGATGTCAGGGGAACGCATGAAGCCGCGCCAATTACACTTCGTGTGAGCGGTGAAATTCGCGCGGGTGATGAGGCAAGCGAAAGCCTGGCGAGTGGATCTGCGCTTAAGATAATGACGGGCGGTCACGTGCCTGTAGGTGTAGATGCAGTTGTGATGCGCGAAAACTGCATTGAAGAAGAAGGTCGTGTGCGCATTTTAAAAGAGCCATCTGCTGGTGAAAATATTCGTCGTCGTGGCGAAGAGTTTCTGCGTGGACAGGAAATATTGCCTGATGGGGTTCGTATAAGTCCAGCCGTGATGGGTTTACTGGCTTCGCTTGGACAGGCATCGTTTATGGTGCACAAAAAGCCGACGGTGGCCGTAATTACTACCGGCAGCGAATTAGTTAAGCCGGGCAAGCCGCTCAGTCCCGGTAAAATTTATGATTCGAACAGCATTGCGCTAAAAGCATCGTGTGATGCACTCGGCATTGAGGACTTCCTGCCATTGAGCTGCAGAGAGGATCTCAACGAAACACGCAAGGTAATCGGTCTTGGTCTGGACTTCGCAGATATCACAATTACTGTTGGCGGTCTTTCTGCTGGCGATTATGATTTCGTCAAACAGGTTTACGAAGAACTTGGCGTCAAAACTCTTATATATAAGGTTGCGATGAAGCCTGGAAAACCCGTTTATTTCGGTCTGGCGGTGCACAGACGCAAGCACAAAACCTCATATGTTTTCGGTTTGCCTGGTAATCCGGTTTCTGCCCTTGTTGTTTTCAATCAGTTAGTCAAACCCGCAATTTTGAAAATGATGGGACAGGAAAATGCGCTTTATGGACAGTCGCTCTCCAGGCTAAAAGCCAAACTCAGCAGAGACATTCGCAAAGCTGCAGGCAGAACTGAACTCGTGCGAGCTGTTGTTTCAGTTTCGGGTGGCGAGTTGTTTGCTCATCCGACTGCGGGTCAAGACTCGCACATGCTCGGCGGTTTGTGCACGGCAAACGGACTGATTGTGTTTAACCAGAACGATGAGCATCTGGCTGCAGGGTCAACAGTCGATGTTGAATTGATCAATTGGTTTAGCTAATTCACTGTAGGCTACACTTAGCGCTGCGATTTGCGATTCCGCAGCTCTGCTTCCTCATGACTTAGCGGTATCGAGCTGTCTGGCGGTAAAGTTCATCCGAAATCGGTTTCGTCAGATCCTTTCCCTTTAAAAGAATGTCGCCACCGTAGTAGATCGAATTTAGATCTATCAACAAATCACAGCGCGCATTTTTCGCTGTGAGTCGGGCGGAGTTTCTTAAGTCAACCGGGAAATCATAGGACAGGCATCTTCCAGGGCATCTGCCGTATAACGTCTCACGTGCCTGTAATCCGATTCTGTAATCATAGAGGTTCTTTTGTAGAATTTCCGCTGATGCTGCATTTTCGATTGCGTTTTTTGACTCATCGAGGAATTTCATGTACTCCTCTTCGGGATTTTTGAGATCGTCGCGGCAATGTCCAGCCCAGTTGCATGACACGCGCGCCGCATCGAAGTAGCCGATAGCTATGGGAATGGCTTTCTTTCCCTCTTCTTTCTTTTTATCGGTTTCCGCCGCAGCGATTACATTCATATTAATGAATAATGCCGCCACCAATATTTTCAAAACGACATTTTTCACAACTGAACCTCGATAATGCGCAGCATTTGCGACTAGATTTGACCAGATCAAAAGTTTCTCGAAACAGTTAAGGCTGAACTTTTCGATTCTATAAGCAAAGCTGTGTTTATTCTATTGGTCCGTTGGAATCAGGAAGGAATACTTGCTTCTTCGCGCGTCGCCGGGCTGATAGTGCGTGCAACTGGACGCGGTGGTTTTTTCTTGAACACATGCATTGATGTGGCAACAATTAGGCTGATGGCAAACACGAACAGCATGCAAATGCTGGTGATCATTAAAGCAAACCCATTCGGGTCGCTCTGGTTGACATTAGCCAGGTCCTGGGCTGCTTCTACCGCATCTTTTGCCAGAGCCGACTGGCTGAGCTGCGAGGCAGTCAGCAGCAGCAATGAAAACAGTCGAAATGCGCGTGTATGCTGTAAAAACATGTCCAAATCACCAGTAGGGAAGGCACAGATTCTAACACTTAAAAACTATCCCGATCTGTAAATCCGGATCAGGTTCGTCACAATCCTTGAAAAGTCCTACGGATGAGCCTTCCATGCTTAAATGCAACTAATTACCGCGCCGGTGTTGATAAATGCTTCGCGCCGGGCATAAATCGAGGGATATCGACTCTGGGCTATGAATATGAATCAGCTGGACGAAAACCTGTTGGCCGAGGTAGAAGACCTCCTCAATAATTTTATGGTGGTATCACCCACGGTGCTGCGCGGAAGCCAGCCAGATGAAGACGCCCTGGTAATGCTGAAGAAAGCTGGAGTGAAAATGGTGGTGAACTTGCGTCATCACAGCAAGAATTCACCGTCTCCTGGAAGTTCCTATAGCTTCTTCCGCCGTCATTCCGATGATGATGAAATTGATGAGGAGCGCGAAACAGCGGAACGCCTTGGGCTCAAGTTCATCAATATATCGCTTGATGGGGTAAACGCTCCCAAGATTGAGGATATAGACAAATTCGTTGCGCTCTTTGCGGATAATGAGAACGTTCCTATGTATGTGCATTGTTTGCATGGGCGCGAGCGCACTGGATTCATGCTGGCGGCATACCGTATGAAAATTGAAGCATGGACTGTGGAGCAAGCGTATAAAGAGATGCTGCAGCAGGGATTTGATCCTCTGCGGACGGTTCTGAGCGATGCACTCTTTGAATGGGCTAAACGGAAATAGTAATCAGATAGGACCTGTCTCTTATAATCTCGTCCACAGGAACAGATTTTTGCCTTCGTCGCTTGCCCTGTGCGCAAGACCTATTAAACTCTGCACCACGTCGGCAATTTTTTCCGGCGGATCCTGGCGCAGCTCCCATTCGTCGGTTTCCGCCCATTGTTTGGCGCAGTTCAATAAGGCATCGGGACTGAGCTTCCGGAGAGCTTCGAGCAATCCGTTGGATACCTGATATACGAGTGGACCGTCCGGACCATGATCGCACACCGGATTCATGTAGACCTTGTCGAAAATATTCTCCCAGTCATGCCCTGTCAAAATCGCTTCAAGGTTGCAGAGCATGAGCAGGTCTATTTCGTCAGACTCCGCGGCATCGCTCTCCTCCAACGCATTCGGCTCTGCGTGGCTGATGTCTTCCTGGGAGGCTATGAAAAACGGTTTCAATTCTTGCCTGCGGGGGTCAGAATGAGTGGCTTCATCTCCATTCTCGCTGATCATCGCAATAAAAGGCAATCCGGCTCCCGGATGAGCTGGCGTCTCGTGCTATCCTTTATTTAATCTCATTTGCAAGTTTGACATTCGTTCTCAATAATAAGCATATCTAAGAGGCCCCGGCATCAATTTATGTCTCAAAAGCTGAAACTCCTTGTCTGTACGAAAGGTAAGCATTGCAAGAAGCGCGGAGCGGACAAGGTGCTTTGTGCACTCGCCGAGCAGCTTGAATCGTATGGTCTCGAAGACAAAGTCTGTCTCAAAAAGTCCGAGTGTCTTGGCAAGTGCGGACGCGGTCCTGCCATCAGAGTGAAACCTCTCGACCGCTTTTACGGCAACATCGACCCGACTATCGCCGAAGATTTCGTGCGCGCTTTGAAAAAGAAAAACAAGCCGCCAAAGAAACTACGCCTCGGCTAACTTGAATTGACCCTATGTGTAGGGGCGAGGCCATGCCTCGCCCGCCATCGAGAATACTCGTTATTTTACTTGGCGGTTTCCACCAGAGTCTTAGCTTGCAATCCAAGATTCGCAAACATAGCTTTGTCCGCATCAAACTCCGGATTCGCTGTCGTAAGCAACCTGTCACCGGCGAAAATCGAATTTGCTCCAGCCATAAAGCAAAGCGCTTGCTCAGCAATCGACATTTCCAATCTTCCCGCAGAAAGTCTAACGATCGATTGCGGCATCGTGATGCGAGCAGTTGCGATCATTCTCAGCATCTCGGTAATCTGCACCGGCGGCCGCTCAGCAAGCGGTGTTCCTTCAACTGCAACAAGCGCATTTACTGGAACTGATTCCGGATGTTCTTCCATTGTCGAAAGTGTATGCAGAAGATCAATTCGATCTTCATCAGTTTCACCCATGCCTACAATGCCACCGCAACACACAGTGATTCCTGCTCCTCGCACGTTCTTCAAGGTGTTCAGGCGATCCTGATATGTGCGTGTGCTGATGATTTTGTCGTAGTAGTTTTCGCCGGTATCAAGATTGTGATTGTAAGCTGTCAGTCCAGCTTCTTTGAGGCGTTCCGCTTGCGGCAAGGTGAGCATGCCCAGTGTCACGCACACTTCCATGTCCAGTGATTTCACTTTGCGAACCATATCGAGAACTTGTTCGAATTGTTCGTTGTCTTTTACTTCTCTCCAGGCCGCACCCATGCAGAAGCGCGTGCTGCCTGATTCTTTTGCGAGCTGTGCCGCAGTCATAACTGTATTAGGATCGAGCAACTTTTCTGCTTTGACGTTTGTATCGTATTTCGCTGATTGCGGGCAGTACGAGCAATCTTCAGAGCAACCGCCCGTTTTCACAGAGAGCAATGTGCATTGTTGAACTGTGCGCGGGTCGTGATGCTTTCTGTGAACACCGGCAGCCGCGTAAACTAATTCCAGGAGCGGAGCGTGATAAAGAGCGCTGATTTCCTCTTTTGTCCAATCATGTCTGATTGCACCTGACACCGCCCGTAGTGCGTTCAATCCATTCTCATTCGTGGCTTCTCTGGGAAGCACGGCTTGAGTTCCATGGCTGCAGCAACCGCTCATCTTGATATCCTCTGCTCTAAACCGCAATATTATCTCAGATCGGTTTCGAGCCTTGATTACGCGTATTTATGCTTTCTGGAATCGCCAAAATGTACGAGCCTCTGATCTCGAGCCCGGGAGCGCCGCCGGCGCTCCCGGGAAACTCGTTAATCGTTATCAGTATTGTCATCTTCTTTCTTCATCTGTTCATAATCCCCAATTTTGACCGGTATATGAACAGCTTCGGTTTGTCTTAGAAGCCACATATCGAGCTTCTCTCCAGGCTTCTGTGCGCGCACTAGAGTCTGAACTTCTTTAGAACTGTTTACCGATTTGTCATTTATTCTCTGAATAATGTCGCGAGGAAGCAGCCCAGCTTTGTATGCAGGACTGTTCGCATCGACTCGGGCGACGGCAACACCTTTTGTATCGGGGCTAACTCCAATTGTTTTGGCAATATTGGGATCCATATCAACCATGCCGATTCCCAGGTAAGCATGGTGAATAGTTCCTGTTTGCAACAACTGCGAAACGACCGACTTCGCTACATCAACTGGAATGGCGAAGCTGATGTTTTGCCCATCGCGGCGAATCGCCTGATTGATTCCGACAACCTCACCTTTGATGTTGAGCAGAGGTCCACCTGAGTTACCGGGGTTGATCGCGGCGTCTGTTTGAATCAAATCGATAGAACTCAATTCGCCAAGCGATCGGCCAAGCGCGCTGATAATTCCAAGTGTCACGCTTTTGCTGAGTCCAAGCGGGCTTCCGATGGCAATCGCCCAGTCACCGGGACGCAAACTGGTGCTCTCTCCAAGCTTTGCGGGAACCAATCTGTTGGCATCTATTTTCACTAGAGCAAGGTCGCTGTACTTGTCTTTGCCGACAACGCGACCTTTAAACACGCGCCCATCATTCAAAGTTACCTTGATGTCATCAGCATTTTGAATTACGTGATTGTTTGTGAGTATGTAGCCATCTTCTCTGATAATAAAGCCGGAACCGGCTCCGTGACTTTCGTATTTCTGAATCGGCGGACCCTCCTCTCCCCAGAGAGGCGTATCCATGCCGAACGGACGGAGCGAAACAACTCCGCCGATGTTCAAGCTTGTACTCGTGTCGATATTAACAACGCTCGGCGCAGCTTCAGCCACTATGTCTGCAATGAAATTTTTGCTGTCAGGATTTACCGGCGCGCGTGAATTGAGCGAGGCGCTACCGCCAGATGTCGTCAAAGGCATAGGCGCTGTCGAGACCACGGAATGCGAGGGCCAGTATTCATGACCTGCCCAGAACGCGCCTGCTATGCCGAGTCCAGCCAATACACCAAGAATTGCCGAGCTCGGCGAAAATCTTCTTGGATGGTTTGATGAGGTGTTTTCGCGCATTTGATCGGTAGTATTCATTATTCTTTGCTCTGAACCAGAACGGGACAACCTATTTACCTTTTATAACGGATAATTCTTAGTCTGTGAAAAATGTCTTTTGAGTTAATGAAAAAGCTTGAAGCACTCAACGGGAAACCCTAGAATTGTCGGCAATACAGGAGTCTTATAGTGTTTGACAAACTTGATTCTCAATCAGTCAAAGCGCTTCTGGCCGCTGAGGAGGAATCAAGGCGTGCTGGTTATAAGCATGTAGGGACTGAGCAGCTTTTGCTCGGGCTTCTGGCGGATCCTGATAATTTTGCTGCCGGCGTTCTGGCCAAACTTGGCGTGAAACATCAAAATGTTCGCAGACGAATCAAAGAGTTGGTTGGACCAGGCTCAGAAGCTGTTTGGGTTGAAACTCCCTTTACGGAAGCGATGAAAAATCTTCTCAATCGCGCGAATGAAGATGCCGTAAAAGACCAACGGGGCTCTGTCGGCACGCGTTATCTGCTCGGCGCTTTTTGTGCAGCCAAGAACGGGGTTGCCTGGCAGATTCTCGGCGAAGCTGGCGTCACGCCGGAAAAACTCACCCAGGCCATCAGCGAAGCCTCCTGAAGGCATGGGGCGGAAGCCCCGGGATCGCGGGCGTCCCGCCCGCTTTCATGGCCCGAAGACCCCATTGAAGACGGTAGAAGCCGGCGAGCCGCAGCTAGCCTCGTAATGGGGACCCGTGCGAGCGAAAGCGAGTGCGGGTTGGAGAGGCGACGCGGGCGCTCCCGGGCTCCGCTATGTGGAGGCTTTTGAATGTCCCCGCCCGAAAACCTGAATTAACCTTAGAAGCCACCGCCCGAGGTATAGAAATACTGTGGCACGTATATATTCCGGCATGATGGGGAGAAATACGAAATTCGAGCTTGGGTCATTTGTGAGGCTTTCCAAAAATGAGGAAGGTCTAGCATGAGCGCGGATAAACCATCTAACAACAAAACTGAAGCAACTCCCGATACGTCAGCCAGCGACAAACTGAGAGCAGAAGCTTCTACAGAACAACGTTCTTCATCGACCGCTCAATCCAGAACTGAGGGGCAGAACAAAGACGACCGGGCGATGTCGAAACCCGATGCCATGCCTCGAGAATCTGATGCACAAAGCGGCTTGTCTCGCCGCGATGCGGCTGATCTGCGTTATTTGCACGACAACTGGAAAAAGCTGGTTGAAGACAACGCCAAGCTGAACGATAAGCAAAAAAACGGACTAAAGTCTTCGCTGGAATTACTTGAGAATGGTGGCACTGATAAGATTGCTGATTTCCGAAAGCTGGTCTCTGAGCTGGGGCGGCTTGGCACTGTAGGTGGTGCTGATGTGCAAGCGCGAGTGGATGCGATTTCGAAGATTGCTGAAACTATGGCGAATTATCCAAATGCTGTGAACATCTCTGCCGAGCGTGTTATCGGTGCAAAAAATATCGCGGCGCTTTCGCAAGTGGCGGAATCGTTTGCCCAATCTGCACCTTATGAGGAAAATGCGCCCCGAACTTTTGACGGAAAGCCGAGCACCACAGGTGATGGCTATGAGCATGTTGCAAGTAGCGCTTTGCAGCAAGCTCTGCGTAATAAAGCAGCTGTAGACAAAATGGTTGAGTCTGGCAAGCTTCCGCCGGGCGATTGGGTATTCGTACCCGCGGCCAAAGGTTCGGTTGCGGATGATTTGAAAATCGACGGCATGCTTGTGGATCTCAAAAGCGGCAAAGCAACATTCATCGATTTTGCCATGCATCAAGGCGGCAGATCTCCCTATCGCACTCTAGAGAACAAGCTAACGGAAACGTACCGAAATGGCACTGTAAAACATCCCTGGGGCTTGACGCTGGACAACGACAGTATTGGGTGGAACCCGCGTACAGGTGAACTAACAGGCCAGGTAAAAACCGAACAAATTCTTGAACGGCTTGGCTCCTATTTGAAAGGAACACAGGCTCAAGATCTTGGGCTGAACGCTCGTCAGAATGTACCTCTTCAGTTTGATATCGCTGGTCTGAAAAATGATCTGGGCGGGCGCTTTCCTAATTTTGCTCCGGTTAACGGAAATCTCGAAGCGAATATTCAAAGCAACGAAACGGGACAATCGGTTAAGACGAGATTGGCTGAACTGGGTGACATCGCGACAAACAAGAATAGTGCTCGGCCCGAATTGCGCTTGCTGGGCATGGCAGCGGAAGCCGCAAAAAGTGCTGCTGAAGATGTTAATAATGCCAATAATTTCTTTAATCAGGGGCTAAGAGCAGCAGTTGAAGCAGATAAATATGGAGCTCGTGGAAGAGTCTATGGGGACGGCAAAACAGTTCCTGACGTAAACATTTCCATTGGCACTGACAATTCCATAGGGCTCCCCGAGAAATATGCCGGCCGACCGTTCATCAAAATAATGGGCGATGATAGTGTAGGTGACAGAGGCGAGCGAAGAGCGCCCACAGAATTCCGCGTCTATCAAAACGGAGACGTCGTAGTAAAACCTGGCGGCGGAGAATTTCACAGCATTGGAAATATTCGAGAGCTTGGTGGCAAGCTCGCAAGGGAGATGCAAAAAAATGGCGTTGACCCTCAGCAATTCAATTCACAGATACGTGAGCTTAGCCGCGTAGGCAGCAGGTTCGATGGCATTTCTAAAGATCTCGAAGATGTTAAATCGGGAAAAATGAGCGCAGAGAAATTTTGGGATGCGCATTCCGAATTACGTTTGATTGCAGACGGTATCGGTCATGCAAAAGCGAGCGAGCGCGCGGCACAAGAAGGGCGTCCTGTTTATGAGGCAAGGCAGCAAATCGATCGCAGTGCGCAGTTGGCTTCTTTACCTGATGCAGATAAGAATGCGATTGCGGAGAGATCTGTACAGCTTGAGAAAGCGGGGCTTAAGCAATCTAGTTTTGAAGATGTGCAGCGAATTATCAAACTAGAATCACTCGGGATGAAAACGCCAGATGCTATTGATGCATTGAGTTTCAGAACCGCTATGGGCAAAGACGCGGAAAAATGGGGCGAGGCTGATCTCAAGACAAATTTTGAGTCAGCAAAGGAATTGCAGGCAAACGATCATCCTAATGTAAAAGATTTGACCGAGGTTTTCCGCATAGGGCAATTGCAGAATGATTTGAAAGTTGAGCCTGGTGTTGCCAGAGCTTTGTTCAAGATCAAGGGGCTGATGCCCGGAGCCTCGAATGTAGAATTGATGAACGTCAAGCAAACATATGATGCGCTGAAAGGCAGTATCAAATCGCTTTCTTACGAGGATGCGGCTGGCATTTTTTCTACGCACGGCAAACTGACTCAGCCTGTAATTGATGACATGATCAAATCGAAAAATTTGCTGAAAGATGGATTGAAGGCGGAAGATCTTGCAGCCCTTTCGATTCGGAATGTGCAAGTTGAAGCGCGTTACGCTGTAGTCAAAGGCAAGGCGGATGCGATAAGAGCTGCTGTGCCTGATCTTCTTAAAGCAGGTGTGCCGCTGGAAAATGCGCATGACACCGCAGCGTTGATGCAAACAAAGAAAATGAATCAGGCGGACGCAACCCAGCTTGCTAAGACAATTGCTGAATTGCGTGGAAGCCAAAATTTCGGCAGCTTCGATCAGGTAGCCGGCAGCGCAAGAATTCTGCAGAGCAGCGCCGCGCTTTCTCCTGAATCTATCAGAGGAGAGTTCAGAAGCTTGCTTGCTGAGGGATTGAGTAAGCACGGCTCTGATATGAAAGGTCTGCGCCAGTTTCTTGAAGAACGCTTGTTCGAAAGAGGAACCGGGGGTGGTGGCAACGAAAAGGATTGGGCTAAGGCATTTGACTCTGTTTCGCGAAGCCAGAATGATCAGGACTTAGCAAGATCCCTTGGACTTCCTGATGGTGATGCAGAGCGCAGGCAGGCCATTGAAGGTTACAAGAAGCTCTTCGGACTTTCTGAAACAGGAACGAATGTGGGCGCCGATGCTGCTCGGCCGTCTGCGGCACAGATCGAATCACAACTGCGAGGAACGCAAACATTTGAGCGGCTAACAGATCAGCAGCGAATGACAGATGCGCTGAAGCAATTGACGGATCGCGCTTTGCAACGAATGCCGGAATCTAACGCAGAGAAGGGTGAGTTCCTCACCAAACAAGTTAAAGCGGCAATGAGAAAGCAACTGGGTGTGGCTACTGATGCAGAGTTGCCCGAAGCCGTGAAAAATATGCAGGTGCGTATTATTGATGGTGACGGAGCTGCACCGCGATTGGTGCAGACTAGGCCTGGCGATCCCGCGGTTCTGGAAGTCCCTGCAAAGCTGCTGCAGCACGATGCGAAGTCCGTTCTTGTAGATGCTTATGCTCATGCCTCGGGTCTGGGCATGCTCGATCTTTTGCATGAAAAAGGAAATCATGCGATCACTATAAGATCTCTTGAACCTATGCTGAGCAAGATTGCCTCACAAGCAGAAAAAATTGTGGGCGCCCGATCTCTTGCAATCGCTACTCAGGAAAGACCAGCAGTCAGCACCGAAACCGCCTCATCAGATAGAAGAATCGTTCTCGATCCGCAGAAGCCATTGCTAACTGCCTGGGACGGTGAGAATCTCTCTTTTGGAGGCGAGCGTTTTCACGTTCAAACAGAAGTTGACAAATTGCAGAAAGATCGAGAGTCGCGTGTGAAAGATCTCGACGAAAAATACAGGCAAGCAAAAGAGCTTGCAGAATCAACAAAGAACGCGGAAGACATTGCCAGGGCTCAGGCGCTCGAAACACAATTGGCTGCGGAAAGACAAAATCTGCGTGTCGTATCTGAGCTGCGCCTTGCCATGAGTGGTCAACGAGGTCAATCTGCGCAGGACAGAGCACGGAGCCTTGTCAAAGCTGCGGCAGATCGTGCGATTGACGAGCGACTCAACGGGCGCGAACGCGGTGGAGCTCCCGTCAGTCGTGCCGCAGCCATTGCCATGGTTGTGTCGAGCCTGGCGTTTATGTATTTCGGCGCGAATGGTCCAGCCCAGGCAGATACTTACACTGGCTCCTTCCATTAATTACAGACTGAGATTTAATTTTTATTGGTATTGCCAATCAGCTTTTCTCATTTTATTATCCTGTGCACAGGATCTCTATGCTTCCTGTTTTGGACTTCTTTGATTAACGGAAGTTGCTTTCGTAGGTGTCGGGTCTGGATGGTCCGGTTGTTCCGACGTACATGAAAGCGACGGCTGTAATTACCATAGCTGCAGCTGCGGCTCTGCTCATCGGGGCGCCGCCGCCTTCGCCTGGGCGCATGCGTTCTTCGATGGCACGGTCTGCTGCTGTCTTGACGATGGAGCGGGCGCGATCTTGCGCAGTTTGACCGCGAGTTCCATTCATCGCTAACTTGAGTTCCGAAACCACGCGCAGGTTTTGGCGCTCGGTGTTCAACTGAGTTTCCAGAGCTTTTGCTGCTTCCACATCAGCTTGTTTCTTGCTGCTTTCAGCGAGTTCTTTTGCCTGTCTGACTTTCTCTTCAAGCTCTTTCACTTTGCTGTCGCGCTCACGCTCTAGCTTGTCAATTTCTGTGGAGATGTGGAATTTCTCGCCACCAAATGTGAGGTTTTCTCCATCCCAGTTCGTCACTAGTGGTTTCTGTGGGTCGAATGTTATCTTGCGATCGGATGCCGCTGCATCTGCGCTTATTGTCGGTTTTTCTTGGTTTGCCAGAACAGCCGAGCGGGCGCCGACAATTTTCTCTGCCTGGCCTGCAATTTTGTTCAGCATCGGCTCAAGTGAGCGCATTGTCACTCCCTGGTTTCCTTTCTCCGCAAGAAGATTGAGCATGCTCAAACCAGAGGCGTGTGTGTATGCATCAACGATTGCTCCCTTCGGATTCTCGTTCAGCAGTTTCGCAGGAATTTCGATGACCGCAGGGTCTCCCGGTTTGTCTTGCACCACTCGTGGTGCTTTTGCATCGGAGTCCACTACTTTGATTTGCATGTTACGCAGGTTTTCCGGCAATTCTGCATCTGTTGATACACCGAGTTGTTTGCGCATGGCTGCTTTCAATTGCTTGCTCAGGAAATCGCTGCGAGCGTCATTTCCTTCCGGCATGCGCTGAAGCGCGCGATCCGTCAATTGTTTCAGCGCATCTGTCATGCGAGCTTCATCGGTAAGTTTGTTGAATGTGGCATCACCTTGTAATTTAGCAGCAACGTCAACGGTATTTTGTGGCGCAGGCACGTCAGGTTTCGGTACTGGATTCTCAGTCGGGGCTGTAGTGCGTGCTTCTTGCTCCATCAATTTATTGTATGTGCGAGAACCTTCGCCGGCGGCTGGTCCTGCAACAACCGTATCACCTATTTTGGTGAAGTGCACTTTACCGTCTTCGATTTTGTCGACTACATAGATTCTCGGGGTGCCCTTTTCTTGATAATATGTCGCACCTGGTTGATCACCCGGAAGTTTGACATTCACTTTCTCGAAACCGGCATTGAAAGCGCTTTCGCTTAACGCGGGTTGCGGGCGGCGATCGCGCAGGAAGGTGTCTTCGTTTACAAGAATAAATGAATTACCCTTGTCGCCGATAACTCTCCAGCCCGGTCCATCTTCTGTGACCTGCACTCGCTGTCCCCAGCGTCCTTTGCCTATGCCGCTTGTGTCGACATCTTTGACTTCGTGCTGGAAGCGAGCTTCCATAAACTGACTGCGCTCTTTTCTAAGTGCTTCGTGATCTTTGTCGAGACGCGCGCTCTCTGCAGCAAGACGCTCAGATTCTTTCTGTAAATCGGCTTTCTGTGTCGCCAACTCAGATTGTTGAGTTTTGAATTCGGCTTGCTGTTTCTCGAATGCGGCTTTTGCTTCGTCGAGTGCTTTCTTCTCGGCATCAAGAGCTTCGCTGCGAGTTTTTGACTCGGTGAGCTGTCTGGCGAGATCTTCTTTGTCTTTTTGCACTTCTCCGCGCTGGGTTTCCAGTTTTTGCTGCTCGGCTTTGAGTGCTTCCTGTCCCGTTTGCAAAGCTTGCTTGTCAGAGTTCAGTTGAATCTGATCGTTCAAAAGCTTCTCTTGTCCAGTTTTCAACGCCTGCTCGCGGCTTAGAAGATCTGTCTGCTGAGTAGCGAGACGCTGAGCTTGTTCTGTGAGAGCGGCTCTGTCTTGTGCGACTTTTGCTGCTTGTTCAGCAAGGGCCGCTTGATCTGTTTTCAGCTTTTCTTGACTTGTAAGCAGTTCTTGTCTTTGCGTTTGCAATGTTTGACTTGCGCGAGTCATATCTGCTTCGCGCGTAGTTATGCTGGTTTCGCGATCTGTAATCTGGTGCTCACGCTCTGAAATTGCTTTTTGGTCAGCATCCTGTTTCAGCTTGTCTTGTGCAAGCTGCGCTTTGTCTTCTTCAAGTTTGCGGCGATCGTCGCTGATTTTTGTTTTGTTTGCATCAAGATCTTTTGCTTGTCTCGCCAGTTGCTCTGCCTGTGTTTTCAGGGCGGCATCGCGCTGCGTCAACTCTTGTTGCTGCGTTCCGAGTGCCTCTTGTTGTTTGCTCAAAGCACTACGGTCGGTGTCCAGTTTCGTTTGCTGTTCTTTGATCTGCCCCTTCTCTGTTTCCAGTTTACGGGTATCTTCCGCAAGCTGTGTGCTCTGTTTGTCGAGTGATTGTTCGCGTTCTCCGAGCTCTTTGGCTTTTGCTGCCTGCTGCTCTGTCGCTTGTCTCTGCGCGGCTTCAAAGGCTGCTTTGTCTTGCGCAAGCTGCGTCTGCGCTCGCTCCAAATCCGCTTGTTGTTTTTGCAGACCTGATTTCTGCTGTTCCAATTCTTGTTTGTTGCCGGCAATCTGCTCGCGTTCAGTTTTGAGTTCTTGCTCTTGTCTCTGCAATGCCGTGCGTTGCTGAGTCAGGTCTTCTTGAGCGCGAGCAAGATCTGTCTTGTCTTTCGCCAGTTTATCGCTATCGATTTCGAGCGTGCGCTTATCCGCACTCAGTTTTTCCTGGTCTTGTTTAAGTTTGCCCAGATCTTCGTTGAGTTTTGTTTGTCTGCCCAGCAAGTCTGCTTCCGAACTGGCAAGAGTTTGTTCGCGCGTGTTCAATGCGCTTCGATCTTCATTAAGCTTCTGGCGATCAGCTTGCAATTTTTCCTGAGCTTGAGTGAGTGACCCTTGATCAGTTGCCAATTTTTTCTGCTGGGCGAGGAGAGACTCTCTGTCTGTCAGGAGTTTTGCATTTGCATCATCGAGCGTTTTGCGATCGCCGGCTAGTTTTTCATCACGTGATTTCAAAGAAGACTCTAGTGTTGCAAGCCGTTCTTGTTCTGCTCTGATTTCGTCTGCAGAGCGTCTTTGCTGGCGCTGATCTTCGGCAAGCTTTGCCTGATCCTGTCCCAGCTTTTCGCGATCTGTTTTTATCGAATCGCTTTCACGTTGCAAGTCCGTCGCTTTTTGTTTCGAGGCTTTGTCTCTTGTGTCTATATCGCCAGCCAGTTTCTGCAAGCGCTCTTGCTCGGCTTTCAATTCACCGTCTTTCTGGCTTAGCTGGGAAGCCGTGGAATCTTGCGTTTGCTTCTGTGCATCAAGTTCGGCTTTCTGGGCATTCAAGCGAGTGCGTTCTGTTTCGATAGCAACGCGATCCGTCGAATTCTTCTGTTGTTGGCCAGCCAGTTCCGCTGACTTTTTGGCAACTTCCGTCTCGAAGGCGATTCGTTGAGTATCGAGAGCCTGTTGGTCTGCAACCAGCGCGGTGCGGTCTCTCTCTAGTTGTTTCTGCGCTTCGCCCAAATCGGTTTTCTGGCGATCGAGAGTTTGACGTTCCACCCTCAATTTTTCTTGATTGCTAGCAATTTCTTGTTTGTCTTTCTCGACCTGTGTTTTCTCAGTTGCCAGAGTTCGCTGAGATTCTTCGAGTTGCTGTCTTTGCGTAGCGATTCGGCTTTCTTCCTGGCGCAGCTGCTCCGTGCGTTGATCTAGCGCCTGTTTCGCGGTATCCAGCAAAGCCTTATCTTCCGCAAGCTTTGTTTTCTGCTCTTCAAGCGACTGCTGTTGCTGGGTTAGTGCCGTGCGATCATTAGATATGCGTTTAGCTTCTGTCTCAAGTGCTTTTTCGCGTGTGGAATTAATTTCTTCCTGTTGCTTGATTTGAGCAAGCCTTTCGTCGATAGCTTTCTTGTCTGCATCTTGAGTATTTTTCTGTGCTTCGAGCCGCTGCTTTTCTTCAGTAAGAGACTGGCGATCTGTTTGCAATTGCTGCTGATCTTTGCCTAGCTTTTGAGCAGATTCGTCAAGCACAGTTTTGCGCGTTTCCAGTTCGCGTTGCAATTTTGCGCTTTCTTCTTGAAGCTTTGTGAGTTGCTCCTGTTCTTTCTTGAAGCCATCAACACGCTCCTCAAAGTGGCGGCGTTCTTCAGCAAGCTGAGTCTGATCTTTCAGCAATTGATTTTGTTTCTGTTGAAGTTCCTGTTGCTGAGTTACTAGCGTTCCACGCGCCTCAGTAAGTGCTTTCGCTTCATCAGTGAATTTCGCTCTGTCGTCATTAAGCTGCCGCTGTGCTTCGTTCAATTTGCTGCGGTCGTTGAGAACTGCTTCGCGTTCCGTAGCAAGCGCGAGCTTCTCATCTTTGAGCTGCCGTGTCTGTTCCGAGAGCTGGCGCTCCTTATCTTGAACAGAGGTTCGCTCCGTTTTCAGGCGCTCTTCTTCTTGTGCAATTTTTGTTTGATCTGCATCTTGTTTAGTTTTCTGTTCGGCAAGTGCTTTTTGATCTTGCTCCAGCTTCGTTTTCTGCTGTTCGAGTTCTTTCTGTTGCTGAGTCAGCGTCGCTTCTTTCTGCCCTATGCGATCTGCATCTTGCTTGACTTTATCTTCTTGCTGGCTAACGCGAGTTGCATCTTCTGTTGTTTTCTTTTCGCGATCATCCAGTGCTTGCTTTTTATCGGCAAGATCTTTGTTGTCTTTGTCGAGTTTTTCGCGATCCGCTTTCAGGCGCTCTTCTTCTTGCTTAAGCTCTTGTTCTTTTGTCTTAAGAGCCTGGTCGCGCTTGTTGAGATCTTCTGCGGCCGGCTGCGTGTCGTTCGTGATCTTTTTGGTCAAAGCATCATATGCAAGACCTTTTTCGCGTGCGTTAGCTTCATTTTCTGCAGAAGTCTTATAAACAATTTTGTCATCCGGTCCAATGCTTACCAGTCGCGAGTTAGTTCCGTCTTTGATTTCCAGCTTCCCGTCGCGTGTTCCAACGATGTCAAAATCTTTGCCGCTCGATTTTTCACGGTAAACAAGTTTTTCCTCTTTGCCTTTCAGTGCGGCGTCGGATTCAATAACAAGTTTCTTCGCCTGATCGGCGAATTCACCCTTGCCGCGCAAGCGCATTTCAAGTTCTGCCCGCAAAGCCCGCTCTGCCGATTTATCGGCAGCTTCCGGAAGCTGCAATTTGAATTCCACATCTTTGAGCGGAACTTTCTTGCCTGTTTTGTCCTCGAAGTCTTTTCCGTCGAACTTGTTCCAATCCAGTTCTTCTTTTGAATCTTTGCTTTGTGCAATGACCCGCGGCTCTGTGTACTCTGCTTTGCGGTCTACGGCTGCTTTGTCGATAATCGGCTTGAGTTCATCTTTGCCGAGAACCCATTTCAGACCTTTGTTCAACAAATAAGCTCCGCCGCCAAGGGCAGCGAGTCCGGCAAGCCATTTGCCTGCATCAGATCCCGCGGGCGGCCCTACCGGTTGACCAGGCGGAGTGTAATCCGTTGGCGGTTTGTATGGCGGCTCGTAGGGATAAGGGTTCGTATCGCCGGGTCCCGGACCTGGCGGTTTTGGACCATCAGTGCCACCTGGTCCTGGCGGTTTAGGTCCATCAGTTCCCGTGCCAGGAGGTCGTCCCGGATTTGGAACAGGGTCTTTCTCGCCCGGCACCAGTTGATGCGGGTGAATCATATTGGCGTAGTCCATCCAGGCCTTAGCCCTGGCGTCGACTTCACCTATCGGGTAAACAGCTGAAAGCTCAAGCCGCCCGTTAATTCTGTCACCGGGCTTCGGGGCTTCTTTGGGCTTGTTATCTTTGCCGGCATCGACGGTCGGAGGCTTCCAGGCATCCTGGACAAGAGTATCTGCTGCTCTTGTTGCTTCCTCTTTGCGCCTGTCATCCAATGAGGCGCTAAACAAGTCCGTATCGCTTGTCTTTTTCGATGCTTTTTCAGGTAAATCTTCAAAGGTCATATACAGGTACCCCGGTGCCCACACCGCGAACCCGTCAAGCCGCCAATCAGTTCTACCCCTGTAGGGCAATATTTTGACAGTCCATCCATTATATAGATAGTGGTAGAAATACGAGGGCAGCTCATTAAACGACGACCTTTCATGCAGCGTTCATTAAGTTCAATGTGCCCGGAATAGCTGCCTGATAAAAGGGTTTACGCTTTCTCAAGAAGGGAAAAAAAGGATTGGTAAGCAAAGGAAAACATGAGCGGCTCAGTCTTATCTTCACCAGATGAAATTCGCGCCTTCATCTCCCAGAGGGTTGCCGAAGGATTTGACGCGGAAGACGACATCGTCGAAGAGACGCTCGAATTTTTTGAAGAAGAATATGGGGAAGACCCCGCATTTTTGCCGCTTGTGCAGAAGATGGTGATTGAACTCCTTGATGTGCACATGCAAGAACAGAGCAAGTGGCTTGAAGAAACCGACTGTGACAAGCTGGATCGGGCTTTTGATGAACTTGAACAGAATGGCATAGTCTCCCGGCAGAACTTTACTTGCTGCCAGACGTGCGGCCACGCGGAAATCTGGGAAGAGGTCGAGCAGGCAAAGCAGGATTCGGAGATTAAAGGCTATGTGTTCTACCACTGGCAGGACACGGAGCGGGCTGTCGAGGAAGGCAGACTTTATTTGGCATATGGAGCCCTCGACTCCTCAGATGACGCGACCAAGCTCGTCGCCCAATCCATTGTGGATACAATCCAGAAGCACGGTTTTAAGGTGGACTGGAATGGTTCTCTCGACAAGCGTATATGCGTCGAGGACATCAAATGGAGACGCCGCCGCAGCGCTTAGCTGGCTCCTTCATGTAGATATCTTGCCACTGGGCTATAATATATCTCCGCAACAGGGGTTCTGCGGAGGCGAGAGTCGAGTTTTGAACCTGGTTGTGAAGAAGGAAGAGGTTTATCTGGATGCCCAGGCTCTCATGGAAACTTAGCGCGATAACCGATACAGGTTTACAGCGTTTTGATAATCAGGACAATTATTACGTCAGCCCCGATGAGAAGGTACTTGTCGTTGCTGATGGAATGGGTGGTGCCGCCAATGGTGCCGACGCGAGCAGGCTTGCAATAGAATCGGTGCAGGCAGCCTGGGAAAAACAAAATCCGAATTACGATGATCATGAGCAGCTGCGCTTGTGGCTGCTTGAGGCTGTTGCTCGCGCGAACAACTCGGTGCTTGCATTGCCGAGTCCCTCCTTCAGTCAGAAGCCGGGCACAACAATCGTTGTTGCCGCACAGGCAAGCAACGGAATGATTTCGGTTGCACACGTTGGCGATTCACGCGCATATGTTTTTCGCTCGGGTGAAACGAGAAGACTCACGCAAGATCACACTCTGGTTGCAGAAATGGTGAGCAGCGGACAGATCACTGAAGATCAGGCGGCTATGAATCCTTACCGCCACATGCTAACTCGCTGCCTGGGTCATGACCCCAATGTGAAAATCGACCATACTGATTTTGAATTGCAGCCTGGTGACTGGGCATTGCTTTGCACGGATGGAGTCTGTGGTGTTTTGACGGATGATGAAATTGCCGGCGTAATTAAGCAAAGTGAAACTCCATCGACTCTGTGCCAGGAATTGCTGGAAGAAGTTATGGAACGCAAGGCGCCAGACAATCTCACAATGATTGCGCTGCAATATCACTAATCTTGTAAATAACAGTATTGGTAGGGGCACGTCTTGCGTGCCGCATTACTCGCCGGACAGATCCGCGTGCATGCTAGGGATTCCCCTGCAGGAGCGGATATGATCGGGGCGCCTCACGGGCGGATATTGGTAGGGGCGCCTCACGGGCGCCCATTGAGCATTTCGCCCGCCGCCAGTTCTGTTATTTGCGGAGCGAAGCGGCTCGTTTGAACAAGGGATACGCCTCACTCAATCTATTGTGTTGCTTGTAAAAGAAAGCAAGATATTCAATTTGTTGAGCAAGCTGCCTTCGATCGACATTCGGGTCTGATTCGAGCACGCTTATTGCTCTGGCAAAATTTTCTTCCGCCAACTTTTGTTTTCCCATCTTGTCTTGCACAAAAGAAAGATCAGTCAGGCTGCGAGCAAGATCACTTTTTGGACAAGCAATGGTTCCGCGCACCTCAACAAGCTTGCGGAATATTTCCTCGGCAGTATCCGCCTTGCCCCAGTCACGATAAAAGAATGCCAGATCTTCAAGAAATCTCGGTTGCATATCTGTTTTACCGGGATCTGTTTTTATGAGCTCCCAGGAGCCAAGGAAGCACATTTCTGCTTCTTCCTGATTTTGTTTTCTGGGTTTAAAACAGAAGCCGAGATTGTTCAAGCTGCTGGAAGCTAAATAGAGATCGTTCTTCCACTGAGGGCTTGACGCAATGAAGAAATACCATTGCAGGCAGTCCAGCAACTTCGCTTGTCTTCCCAATATATAGGTAAGGAAGTCGAGCGAATGGTGCAGACGAGAATCGGACGGATTTTTTTCCAGAAGAAATTGAATCGCCAGCAGCAATATTGTCTCGGCCTCAGCATGTTTGTTTTTGCTTTCTAGCCTCTGCGCACAATCAGTAAGTCTTGCGACTGAGTCGAAATCAATGTCTCTGCCTGAGTCGAGAATTGCATTCAAGTCTCTGGTTTCATCGGATTTCAGCCTTACGATAAGTTCTTTCGCTGCGGAACGCCGCTCCGCGGCTTTCCATTCTTCTTCCGCCGTTCTTGCTTCTTCCATCTCGGGTGATAGTGGCTTTATATCAGCGTTCTGCAGATTCGATTTCTCAAGAAGCTCATGAATTGAAAAGAGAGATTCGTCCATTCCGCTAACGTAGGATTCTTGTTTCTGAAGTAGATCCCCTAATTTTGTTGATTCGCCTTCGGCTTGCTTTAACTCACCATTTTTCAGGAAGTAGCGCAATCTAAAAGCAGAAATCAGCAGATCTGGATTTTCTGTTTGAACGGATTTGGGACGCACAGGTTTCGGGGTTTGCATCGCGGACATTCCTCCTGCGGCTATGCCGCCAGACATTGCACCGCCGGACATGCCCTTCTTGTCGGATTCTGAGTTAGAGTTGCTTTGCGAATAAGCACCAGGCCGCTTCTCGATGTTTTTTGTGTTTTCTGCAATGTACGTTGCCAGTGCTAACCTGCTCTCGCTGGTATCAGGAACTCCCCATGCTGCATAATGCGGCGTAACAGGTTCGCCGTTTGGCCATGTGCCTTTGAAGTAGAGAAAGTGTTTGCCTGTGTCCGCGCGGAGCTCCTCAGCGTTCATCCACTCTGTCAAGCGCGGTGGATCTCCTGGTACAATCTTCGCATCGAAGTCGGCCTTCTCTCGCGATACAGCAAACATTTGCGCTATTGGCTGCCCTTTTTCAATTGTAAATCGGCACGCCTGGTTTAGAACCATCACGATGCCAAAAGTTGCGGGTGCCCACCATGCTTCAATCATTGCTTCAAGTACGTGAAAGGGTTGTCTGATTTGATTTGCTATACCTTTTATATAGACGTAATCGCCTGCTTGTTTTGTGCGAACAGTCATTTTGGATTGAACGGTAATGCTACCACAAACTGAATGTGTGGTTACTTCCGCGTGAGATGCAGGATCTTCCATGGTGACAACAGCGTCGTGTGTCTCGTTGCCATCCCACTCAACAGTGAATTTTGCCGGTGACAAAATAAAATGCCCAACGCCTGAAGCGGTCATCAGTGGCAAGCAGAACTTTGCGTGGTTTTTTGTCTTTAGGTCTTCCTCCATCCACGGTCTGTTTTTATTGGCTCTTACAGGCGCGAATTTTTCATCGTATTGAGGTTTCAAGAAAATTGATATCTGGTTATCGGCGAGCGATTTGTTCAATTCCGCTAAGTTGGCGTGGCTGCTGTTCATGCCGGACACAGGGCAGCGACTGCTTGATTCGGCAACCTTCGCGCTTTCTACCGGGCACATAGCTAGGGATGGTTTTTCATTTGAGCTTGTCTGAGATTTGTCTTGCTCATGAGTTTTTCCATTAGCAGAGGCTTCTCCGTGCAGTTGTTGCCACCATTCACCATTATCTAGCGTCTTCTGGTGTTCTTTGAAATGAAAATCGTAAATGTCTTTTCCTTCCATGTAGCGCAGGCGGGGTTTGCTGAAGTCATACTCGCCGCGTTCAATGGAAAAATACTTGACGGTCTTTTGAGCCTTTTCCAGCTCGACAGGATCCTTTAATTCTTGAAGTGTGTAGCTGTCCAGCAAGTATCTGGGATACGGAACAATGCAACCCAGTGGCGTTCCCTTGCGTATGTAAATATCAGTGTTTGGACGCGTGACTTTAAGATTGAAAGTAAAATCTCTCCGCAAGTTGTCTGTCTCTACAACAGCGTCAAGCCAGCTGATTCCGTCAACGTAATAATTTGGCGGTGATTTCACCATCAAATTTACACCCTTCGGTGTGCGGAAAGAAAATCTCGATTGTACAGTCAAAATGCCGTGGCCGAAATGCGACTCTACAGTTACGAAACGCGGGTCGGGAGCGTCTTCCAGCAAATGAATATCAATTGCATCTGTGTCTGCTTTGCCATTCCAGCGAATGAGAAAATCATAGGTAGCTTTCATGATGAAGCCGTGCTGAGAACCAAAGGTGAGTGGCAGGCAGAAGTAGAAAAATGAGGTGAACCAATCACGCTCACGCACCGCTTTTTCGAAATGTGGTGGGTTGATGAATGATGGGTGATCGGGGATTAGAAGAATGGTGTTGGGTGGAACTTCCAGAGTGTCTGGAATCTTCTCCGGAGGCTCGAAATGCGACTCTGCCGAAGTTGTAATTGGCTTCTGTTTCTTTGGTTCATCGCTGCTCATTCGATGGTCTCACTTCTGATGTAAGAACTGGGTTTGTAAGCTCTTCCGTTATCTGTGTCCGTTAGCAGCAAATCGCTGCTGAATTCCCCGTCTTCTTCGAATTGGAAACTGCATCCATTCTTTGCTTCAATAAGCAGTCCAAAATCTGGACTGATGAAAATGTCGTGCAAATGGAATGTGTTCATGTGTTTATTAACGCCGAAGTCGATGCGTGCTTTTTCTTCTTCGTAAGAATCGCCACGTTTGCGGCAGCGGGCAATGCTCACGCAGTTTTCATGATCTGATTCAGAATTTGCTGTCAGCTTGATTGAAGATAAAATCAGCTCGCGCAGCATTAGCTTATTGTTTTTTGCAAACAGTCTGAAACTCTTGGTGCTTGTGACAGCAGTGTTTTTGATATCGTGTTTCATTGAGATGGCTTTATTCTCCACGCAGCGATTGCAGTTACCGCTCAGTGAGCCATTAACTGCGCCCGATTTCAGGGGGCGCGTCGGCTTATGTCGCCGGTTTCAAGGACAGGGCGCCATTATACCTTATTTGAACTGAGGCTTTTGCCGTACGTATCGTGAACTTTGCAGCCTGAATGCTTCGGCTGGTGTTTAACAGGCGCTCGTGAGGCGCCCCTACCGAATAAGAACGGAAACAGGAAGATTAGATGCATTGCCTTAAAATACGAAGCACCTTGTTTTCACAAGGTGCTTCGCCGAACTCGGGTAAAGGCTTGGGTTCGTTTGTGTTTATACAATAACTTCGATTAGCTTCGACCTTAATGTGGTTTCGTGCAGAGCTGCCGGTTAGGATCAACCAAGCTATTCTTGTTATCTTTTCAAGCTGATCTGCTAGGCGCACGCTATGCGTGCCCGGGCTCTACTCGCCGGCTAAAATGGCGGTCAAGTCTTGCAGTCCGTGCTTTATCCGTCCGCTAAAATGGCGGTCACGTCTTGCGGTCTAATAGACGGATGACCGTTCGTTACACGTGGCTTTTTTGAGATTCGCGGACAAGTTCGGAAGTCGTTTCGTTAATAGTCTTATACGCTCCCCGTAACTCAGACTCACTTATACAGTAAGGTGGCATTAAATACACCGTATTGCCCAGTGGGCGAATCAGATAGCCGCTTTGTACGAATCGACGTTTTAGTTCCGGTGCCAGGCTGTGGAAGTAACTGTTCGATTCGCCAGTTTGGATTTCAGCTGCAAATATCGTGCCGCAGAAGCGAACGTTTTCGAATAAAGAATTTCCGGCAAGCTCCTGTTGGAAGAGTTTTCGATGGATGGATTCCATCTGCTGAAAGTTTGAAGCATTATCTTTCAACAATTGCCATGAGCAAACAGCCGCAGCACAGGCGACGGGATTTGCGGTGTACGAATGACCGTGAAAAAATGTTTTGTCTACTTCTGTGCTCAAGAATGCATCATATATATGGCGCTTGCAAATTGTGACCGACAGTGGCAAGAAACCGCCTGTAATACCCTTTGAGAGGCAGATCAAGTCCGGAGTTACTTTACTCTTGCTGGAAGCAAACCAGTCGCCCGTTCGACCAAACCCTGTCATTACTTCATCGAATATCAACAGCGTATTGTTTCTGTCGGCCAGATTGCGCAGTTCTTTCAGGAATTCTGGTCGACACATACGCATGCCTGCAGCGCCCTGAATAAGCGGTTCTGTGCAGATTGCTGCATAGTTGCCAGCGTCCTGTTCAAGCAGATTGGAAATCGCACTCAGTGACGCAGCCTCTTTGTCTTCAACTAGTGGATCATCTTCAAATGTAGAGGGAAACGGAACTGTGTCTATTTCAAACATTAAAGATTGGAATTTTTCCCAGAACGGAGAGCCGCGCCCAATGGACATTGCGCCCACTGTGTCGCCATGGTATCCGCCTTCGAAGGCAATAAATTTGCGCCTGGTTTCACCGTTGTTATGCCAATATTGATAGGCGGTTTTCAAAGCAACCTCAACAGATGTGCTGCCATTGTCTGAGAAAAACAAGCACGAAAGTTGTTCAGGCAGCTTTTCGGCGAGCAGCCTGCCAAGCTCCTCTGCGGGTTCATGTGTAAATCCTGCGAAGATTACCTGTTCCAATTTTGCAGCCTGCTCATGAATTGCATTTGCAATTGCCGGGTGCGCATGACCATGTATATTCACCCACCAGCTCGAGATGCAATCAACAATTCTCCTTCCGTCCTCGAGTTCAAGATAGACGCCTTCACCGCTGTGAACCTTGAGTGGCGCATCTGCCGTAAGCATTTGAGTGAAGGGATGCCATATTTGCATTCAGATTCAAGCCTTTCCTTTTAAATAGAACTCGCAGCAAATTCCTGCGCAAGGAAATTATCCTTGAAACATTTCAGCAGACTGTCCCGCGAAAAATCAGCCAGCAAAGGCACCTCGCCCAGGATGTTTACAGCGCCAAACTCTTCTATTGCCTTTTTATTTTCGGGATTCTTCTCGCCATTGATGACCACGCCGGCAACTTTTATGTCCCTGCTGCGCAGAGCCTCCAGGCTAAGAAGCGTGTGATTGATTGTTCCCAGTTTGCTGCGTGCAACCAGAACAACGGGAAAATCGAAGAGCTTAATCAGATCAATAATCTTAGCCTGTTTATTGATTGGCACCAGCAATCCGCCGGCCCCTTCAATAATAAGATGCTTCATCGCGCTTGTATCCGGAAGCTTGAAATGGTCAAGTGAAATGCTTACCCCGTCTAGCTCTGCCGCTAAATGAGGTGACAGTGGTTGGCTAAGCAAATATCGTTCTTTCAGTATTTTCGAGGGGTCAAGCCCTGCCTTTAACATAAATCCGCTGTCAGTCGTTTCTCCATCTGGTGCCGCCGCCGAGCGATCGTTTTCATC
This sequence comes from Obscuribacteraceae bacterium (SeqCode), assembly GCA_044358055.1. GTDB lineage: Bacteria > Cyanobacteriota > Vampirovibrionia > Obscuribacterales > Obscuribacteraceae > JAIEPM01. The sequence goes on along the minus strand of JBIKOL010000008.1, from coordinate 72,316 downwards.
AGGAATGCATCCTGACTGTATCGGCTTCCAATAATGCGCATTCAGTCCCAACGCCATGATTGCGGACACAATTGTCTTTCCAACACCAGTGTCTGTGCCGCTAAGAAAAAAGACTTTGGGGAAGCGTGAATCTATCATGCATATGGCCTGCGATAATAGCCAGTGATAATTTCGTAGCTCACCTGCAATGGACTTCCTGTATCGTCCAGCTCGCGCAGAAGCCTGCGCAACTGCATGCAGGACAGCTTTAAGTTATTGCGCTGTGTTCCTGCCCCAAGCTCTTTCAACGAACGCATCATTGCAATCGCATCCGAATATGATTCCTGCACGAAATGGCTTTGGATTGCAAATTCAAGACCATGCGCTGAAGCAAGTTTTTGCAGTTGCTCCATTGCAGGCATCGGATTGCGTGTGAAGGGCAAGTTCAATCTGTCCGCGGCCGCCTTCCATTCCGGGCAAGATTCGTGACCAGGTACTGAGAAAATCAACAGTCCACCTGGCTTGAGAGCGGTGAGCATTCTCTGCAGACCATCAAGTGGTTGGAAAAACCATTGTATGGTGAAGCTGGAGGCAATTACTGCAAATCTGCTCTCCTCTTCCAAATCCTCAGCATCGAGCGCAAGGAATTCCAGCCGCTCATCAAGGCGCGTTTGAGCCCTTAAGCGTACGCGGCAGGTATCCAGCATTGCCGGCGAAATGTCGGAGCAAATTATCTTGCGATCCGGAAAGAGCTTAGCCAGATGGCTGCTAAACAATCCTGTTCCACAACCAATTTCGAGCACTTCGCCTTCTGGTATTGCTGTTTTCTTTTGTAAGCTTGCGATCATGGCTGCTGCATGATTGGCAGCATAAGCTTGTATGCCCGCATGGGTGTCGTAAGTGGCCGCGTGTTTTGAGAACGCTCTTGAAACTCGTGATTTATATAGTTCTACTGGGCTTGTCATTTTGATCACCAACTACCGGGGCCGACCTACGCATTAACTGTCAGGAGTCTTCTCAGACTGTTGCGCATGGAAATCCAAACCGGTGCTACATGCGTCAATGGAAGTGAATGGCCGGCTCCTTCGAAGACAACCAGAGAGCTGTTCTTCAAAGATTTTGAAATTTCTTGCGAATGCGCAAGCGGCACGATGATGTCTTCATTGCCGTGCACAAAAAGAACTTTTTGTTTTTCAATAAGTGAAGTGTCAAAGCGATTGCTGTTCAGAAGCTCAAGATCTTTAATCAGCACTTCGCTATTTACGGTCTTGATGTCGCGCATCAAGAGCATCTGGCTCGTCAGCAAGGGGTGATAACAATTGGAGTAGAACTCGCTGATAACATCTAGCGGCGATTCACTTAACTTGTTCAGCATCATGTTGATTGTTCGGCGGGATCTCTTTTGCTGCAAAGGTTCGCCATCATGGAAATGCGCGAAACTTCCTGCAAGAACAAGCAAGTGAGCTTTGCTAAGGACTTCCTCTGGCAATAAGTGCAGACCCAGCGAGTGGGCGACAACTACTTTGATTGATTCGTCAGCAGTAAACGGAAGCACTTCTCTAGCTTCACCGAAATAGCCACGATCTGGGGTCTGAATATGCAGTTCCCAATCAGCGTTTTCTTTGAGGTGTGGAAGCCAGCCGCGCCAGCAGCTTCTATCAAAAGCCCATCCATGTTGCAGGATAATTTCAACTCGATTGTTCATTCCATCTCCTCAGTGCTTCCAAAAATGATTGCAATTGTTCTTTGCTATGAACGGAACTCAAAGATATGCGCAAGCGCGCGCTGCCCTCTGGAACTGTAGGAGGGCGAATGGCGGGAACGTAAAATCCGCATGATTCCAGGTATTCTGAAAGATTCAGGGCGGAGATTGATGAGCCCACAATCAACGGGATGATTTGCGTTGAGCTTGAACCGGTTTCGAATCCTGATTTTGTAATTGCACTACGCAGGTCTGCTGCTTTTTCTTGTAGTTGCGTACGCTCTTCACTCAGTTCTGTTACGAGATCCAGTGCAGCATCGATTGCTCCGAGCACTGATGGAGGCAGCCCAGTAGAATAAATAAAACCGGGACAGAAATTGATGAGGTAGTCGCGCAGCAATTTACTGCATGCGACATAGGCCCCGAACGATCCCAGACCTTTACCAAAAGTGCCCATGCTTATGCCTGGAAATTTCTTTCCTGCAGTCAAGCCCATGCCGTTTTCACCGAGCACTCCGGTGGCATGGGCTTCGTCTATGAATAATAAGGAGTCGCTAATTTCTGCAATTTTCACAAGCACCGGCAAGTCGATGACGTCGCCATCCATGCTGAACACCGATTCTGTCAGAATCCATCTTGCGCTGCGCTCGCCTGCATGAAATCGGTTCATGCGTTCTTGCAGATCATGCAAATTGTTGTGTTGATATCTGAACCATCGCGATTTGCTGAGCAGAAGCCCTTCAATCATGCTCCGATGCACAAGCCTGTCTGCGGCAGCGACGCTTTTTTCGTTCAACAAAGCCGGTATCACGGAGCTATTCGTCTGAAAGCCGCTGGCAAGAATAAGAGCAGTCTCTGTGCCTTTCAATTCTGCAATTTTCGATTCGAGCTTCTCGTATACATCGAGATTGCCGCCGAGCAACCGTGACGCTCCACTTCCTGCGCCATATCGCTGCGTATACTCGATCGATCTCTGCACCAGGCGGCTGTCTTGCGAGAGCCCGAGATAATCATTGGAAGCCAGGTTTACGAGCTTCTTGCCGTTCATCTCGATCAAGCCGGCGCCTGACGGGCGAGCCGACCGAGTTTGTCGCAAGGCCTGCTGCTGTTCGCGCTCTTTCAGTGAAAGAGCAAATTCTTCGAGCGGATTTGTACTCAAAGAGTGCATTCTCAGGCAGCCTTCCGGGCGATTCTTGACGACTGCTCAAAGCTTGTGCGCAGACCATCTATATACAATGCCAAGATCCTATCTCAAGATGGGTCTCGGCGAATGTGCTGGATTTAATCCTGGCGGCTAAATATTGGCTGAAAATAGGAGCCGGCGAGCCGCCGGCGCTCCCGGGATCCTCATTTACCGGAACCTTTTGCTATTGGTTTTGCTCATTCACTCGTTATTACTCATCCAGACCGTTGGTGAACGGCCCCTGAGCGTCGGCATTATTAGCCCCATTTTTGCAGACGATCTTTAATTAGCTGCACCGTATTTGGCGAATAAAGGTGAAATACTTTCACCGGCAACTTCCCTGAAACCGCCTTCACCACAGATTCACTTGGTCCGTCGCAGAGAATTAAATTCGCATGCTTCATCACGTAACTTATTTCCTGCGTCTCATGCTTCTCGATGCATCGCACCGCGACTTCTTCGCCGCGCACCGCTGCTGCCATATTGTTAGCCATGCGCAAAAGTGTCGGGCTGATAGAGACTATCGCCACAAGGCTGCCGGGCTTTAAGCCCATCAAAGCTTCCATTTCATCTTTGCCTGGTTCAACCGTGCAAACAACAAATCTTGTCGGGTCAAGGTCCAGGCTTTGCAATGGATATAAATGGTAGAAGCTGGTAACAATCAACGAATCTGCAAGCAACTCCTGACTCTTTGCTAATTTCTCGAAACTAATAGGCACCACAGGCAGTGCAAAGTTGGGAGAAAGTTCCGCTGATAAAATGGGGTGAAAATCCTCATTGCGATCGACAACAAGAATGCGTTGAATCGGGCGTGAAGCAAGCATCTTCTCCGCAAATCCTTTGACCTGATCGCGCGATAAACCTGACTCCGCTGCACGCGCAAGACACTGTTTGAAAAGTTGCTCTAGTGATAATTCTTTGTGTCCATCTCCGGCCATGCTGCGATTGGCAACGCGAACCCCGCTTCCCTGGCGTATCTCAAGAAGCCCAGCTTCCTCGAGATGGTTGTAAGCCGCAGTGACAGTACTGTGATGAATCGCAAGCTTTTGTGCCAACTGCCGAATGCTTGGCAGTTTGTCTTTAGCCTTGAGAGTTCCTGAGGCTATCTGCAAGCCTATTTGCTCAATAAGCTGATCCTTTACTGAGACTGGACTTTCTTTTGAGATGCTAATTTTGATTGAGCTTGACAGCATGTTTCTCTGCAATTAGAGGGGACACACTATTGTATCCTACGCTGTGGCAGCGGGCTTCTCTTGTGGCTTAATCACAAAGCCCGGCAGGGCTCCACAGGTATTCAAAATCATATCTTTGAAATAGGCTTTGTCCTGTCCATTCAGAACAACAAACTTATAAATGGAAAGCAATTGAGTGGGCTGAATTACGCATATCTTCTTCCGGCGCATGTTCTCCAGAAAGTCCTTGTTCAGTGGTGAACGCTGGCGCGGAGATTGTTCCGGGAACGACTGCACAACCATGACACCTTTTGGTTCAAAGTTAGACTGGCACCAGACCACAGCTTGCTGATTGACAAGACCTTCGAACTCTTTGTTATTTGGTTCGTCGGCGTTGCAAACAACGACGCGCACTACTGCCTCGACTCGAGGCTCTCGCTTGAGTGCAATTTCAAAACCATCCCTGGATGATTCTGTTTGCCATTCCATAGCGTCGAAAACCTGCTTGATTGCCTGTCCCAGTTCCGGACCTGAGGCAGCCAGCAGAGCCTGAGATATTCCCTGACAAGAGGCTATCTTTCGGTCTATTTGTTTTATGTCCTGCCTGATTTCATCAAGCAAGCCATTCAGCCGTTCTTTCTCATTCATGAGTTTTTGCAGTTCAGGGAAAGCATATTCTTCAAGCCAGGGCAGTGCTACTGCTGCCTGAGCCGGTCCTAGCGGCTCAGTGATGGCAGATTGATTCTTGCGCGTGCTTTCCTCAGCGGGACGCACGCTTGGCTTAGATTCAGTTGCTGAGGAAGAACCGGCTTCGCCGGGCTTTGGAGAAGTTTCAATATGTTCATCGACAGTGCCGCGCAACTTTTGCATCGCGTCTCTGGCTTCCTGAATTTGCTCGGGCGAAATTTCATTGTCGTTGTCGTTTGGCTCAAGTTTCGCCACAGGGTTAAGCTGGTCCTGCTCTTGTTCCTGTGCCTGACCCCCGCCATTACCGTTTCCTGAACTTGAGCCCGAGCCTGAAATGGCTTCTGCAATGGCTCGGTCGACGGCGGAAACCGTGAACCGATAGCGGCTTACTCCGGCGCTGACAATATCACCATTTTGCAATTTGCGCGGAACAGCGATGGGGCTTCCGTTTAAGAATGTGCCATTACGACTGCCGCAGTCTTCAATGTAGTAATCGCCCGCGCTCTGGCGGATCTGGAAGTGGAAGCGAGACATAGACCGGTCGCCTGCGAGCACAATGTGGTTGCCCATATCCCGGCCAATTTTGCATACTGGGATAGGCACGGGAAAAGGACGTCCAGAAACCATATCAACCAGTGTCACCGGAGAAGAGCCGTCTTCGGTGGTCAATAACTGCATCTCTTCGGCATTCAGCAGGGCTTCCAGGTCTACCCCGGTCACGGTGCAGAATGGGCAAGTTCCGCCGTGAAACGCTTTGCCGCATCTTCTGCAAGAATTTTGGTTGCCGGACATTAACGGGATCCCGCATGTACGAAGGGATTACACAGTTTCCCTGCCCATTGCTGAGATAAATTAAACAAAATCCTTTTCTCACCTGTCCAAAAAAAATATGGGCTGGATATAACACATATGGAACCCCGAACCCAAGTACTGCTCCCTGCAAGAGACTAGGGTTCTGAAAATATGAAGGACGGACAACCCTGCCAGTCCGTCCTTCATATCTTTTTGTCTTTTTCACGGTACAGGGCTTTTAGCCCGTTGCCCGTACCGTTCGCCTTTACCTGCCACCCAGGAACGAAACAGTGGAGACCTTAGCGCTCTTTTGATTTGACCGGTACCGGTACAGGTGTTGGAGCCGGACCCAGCAAGCCTTTCAACAGCTGGATCAACCAGTCAGCAAATTCGCGCATCAAAGATTCTCCAATGTCTTTCTAGAGCTTTTTCTACCCAGACCAGTGTCCGGTATAACATCGGGCGGTAAATAAATGCAGAATCCTGCCTTTTCGGGAAACTGCTCTCTGCTGCCGAAGACCACCGGTCCGCCCTAACCTCAGCTTTCAAACAGTTCAGTTATTGAGCCTGCGCGCAGCTTATAATGTTTTGGTAGAGCAAGGGGCTGGCAGTATGGCAGGTGAAAAGAAAGCTCAAGCATTGCACTGGTTCAGTGGGGTTTTTGAACCCACGGTCGACTTTTACGATCTGTTGAATAAACATGCGGCTAAGACACTGGAGGGAATGCAGGCGCTTGCCTCATGGCTAAAAGAATCGAACCCGGACGAGCGCTGCCAGGTTGTGCGCGATCTCGAGCGTGAAGCAGATGAGATGAAGATGAACATCGAGCGGCAGCTGGTCAGTTCATTTGTCACACCATTCGATCGCGAAGACATTTACGAGCTGTCTTCTTCCCTTGATGAAGTAATCAACACGGCTAAAGCATTGGTTCGCGAAATGGAAGCTCTTAATGTTTCCGCTAATGGAACACGGCTGGCGGAAATGGCGGATATTCTGGTGGAAGGAAGCACTTGTATCAAAGATGGAGTTTTTGCTTTGCGCAGGAATTTGCGTGAAGCTGCAGATCAGGCACTTCTTGCAAGGAAAACCGACACGCGTGTGGCAAAAATTTACCGGCAGGCAGTGAGAGAATTACTCGAACTCGACGATTTTAAGACTATTTTTCGGCAAAAAGAAGTGTACAAAGTGGTGCTTACTGCTGCAGAGCGCATCGACAAAGTCGGTGAAAATATGTTGCACGCCATTGTGAAAATGAGCTGATAAGTAAGGAGTCTTCGTGTCTGATCTGGCGCTGGTAGCGATAGTTGTCATACTCAGTCTCCTCTTTACATACACCAACGGCTTGCAGGATGGTAGTTCCGTTACGGCAGGCTTAATTGTTTGCAGAGTGCTGAATCCGGTGCGCGCAGTTTTACTGGTTGCAGCATGTGAGTTTCTTGGAGCCTTATTCGGTGGTTCGGCAGTTGCAAGTGCGGTAAAAAATTTCACCGCATTTGGTGTCTCTGAGAAACTGTTGCCGGTACTATCGGCAGGCTTGTTTGCTGCTATCAGCTGGAATTACATGACCAAGGCATTGAAGATGCCTTCGAGTTCAACCCACGCGTTATTTGGTGGCTTGCTCGGTGCTTTGCTTGCTGCTCCGGGTGGAACCAACAATATCGTCTGGGGACAGCCAACCTTACTGCATCCTGTTGGCTTTGCCAAAATTGTAGTTAGCCTTTTCGCATCACCGCTCTTAGGTTTTGTAATGGGCTATATTATGTTGAATGTTGTCACATTACTCTTGATCAAAGCGACAAACCAGGTGTCTCGCTGGTTGAAACTTGGGCAGACGGTTACAGTTGGTTTGCTTGCGTTTGGACATGGTGCAAACGATCCGCAAAAGACGATGGGAATTATTCTTCTGGCATTGAATGCTGCAGGAATGCACCGTGGTGATGACATACCGCTCTGGGTGCGCGTCGCGACCGGCTTAAGTATTTGCTTCGGCGTAATGTCTTTAGCCCCCGGTATTGTCAAAAGGGTTGGCACCGGCATTTATAAATTGAGGATATTGCATGGATTCGTTACTGAGGCCGCAAGCAGTTTCATTGTCGTGTTGAGTTCTTTCTCCGGCTGTCCTGTTTCCACTTCGCAAGTCATATCATCAACTGTTATGGGTGTCGGAAGCGGCGAGCATTTCAAAGACGTCCGTTGGCTGGTGGCAAGAGACATCCTGGTCTCCTGGTTTTTGACAATACCCTGCGCCGGACTTTTCGCTTATGTCCTCTACGTTTTCGGCTTCCGCTGGCTTGACCTATTAATCACTCACCCCTAGGTCGTGCCCCTGGGATCGCGAGCGTCCCGCTCGCATTTTCGAGTGGCTCCTCCAATATTGCTCTGGATCTCATCTTGGAGGAGTTTGCACCGTTCAAGAATTTGGCTAGTAAAGAAATTTTGTATGCATAGGGATGAAGCCATGCTTCGCCCGTCAAATGCTCCCTCAAAAAATGAATAAACCCTCCTTAAATATGCTGGTTTTTCTGAGCCAGGCATGACCATAATAAACATATCTACAGAGAACAAGAAATGGCTGAGACCGAAAATGAGAGCAGCAAAGCAGAGCCGCCCAAAGAGTGGGAAATATACCTGCGCAAATTCCTGGCTGCAGTTCCACCCATAGACCAATCGACTCTCAACTCTGCCGATCAGACCCTCAACTATCTCAAAGACCTGGCGCAACGAATGCCAGAGCAAATCGCAATCACGATCAAAACAATGATCGAGTTATTGCAAGAACTTACAAACGTTAAAGGCGTAGAAGTGCAGCTCAAGTCTTTGCGCATCCTTGATGTAAAAATGCACTTGCTGCGCAAAGCGGAAATCCCATTGAAGAAAGACATCATTGGTATTGGGAGAATCGAAGCACTGGAATTGTCGAAGCTGATTCATTTTCAGGCGGAAATAGGCGAAGGAAATCGGGATATTCGCCTGCACATTCATGAAGGTCTTGCACTGATAGTCAGCATTGCGTTCATAGCAAGTAAACAGGTTTTGCCGCTGAAAGGCACCGCGAAGTTGGTTCACGATTCAAAAGGACAAATACTTGTCGAGTCAACAACCTATGTTCCAGGCACAGACATGCCAGTTACTGTCAGCTTCCCGCTTAAGCAAATAATTGATGAAGCCCGAAAACAATTCGGCGGACGCTAGCGTCGCCCGTCAGTCAGTTTTTGCAATTTGCTGTTTGTCCATATGCCTGGTCGAACTCAACTCTGGCATCAAACTCTTTAACTGCGCTTTCGTCAATGGTGCACTCCTGCTCGATTCCGCAACAGGAGACCGATTGCTCGAGTTAAAATCAATTGCAAGATCAGGATTTATTCCTATCCCATTTATATCCTTGCCGGACGGCAAATAGTAATGTGCCATCGCTATCTTGATCGAACAACCAGGGTCAATCAACCAGCTACTCTGCACAACCCCCTTTCCAAAACTACGGCATCCAACCAGCTTGGCGCGCTGATTGTCTCTTAGAGCACCGGCAAACATTTCGGCTGCAGACCGCGTATCGCGATCTATCAACACCGTGATTGGCTTCGTTCCGCAAAGATTGCTTTTCCTTGCTTCCATAAAAATTGCACCGTTCACTGTGCGCTTTACACAGAAGGTTTGCACTTTCAAAATCTCGCTGTATGGCTTTCCATCCTCTCTTCCAGACATAGTGACAAAAATGCCTTCATCTATCATCAGCTCGAACGAAGCAAGCGCTTGTTCTACATAACCTCCACGGTTGCCGCGAAGATCGACTATATATGCCGAAGCGTTTTGAACTTCTTGCAATGCTGATTCAAGCTCTGCTGCCGTGTGCAGAGAGCTAAAGCTGTGAATTGCAATATAGGCGATGTTGGATGGCAATTTGTAGGCGGACACAACGCAATTTTCGTCATCATGAGTATGCCAGCATCTTGTGTCTGAAGAATTGCGAAAGTAAGTGTACTGATCGCCGAGTGCGCTTAGCATTAACGTTATAGCGTCCTCGAGTTGTCTGCTCGTGCTTATCTTGCCGTCGAATTTATGCTCCCAATCGCTCCAGTTTTTCAATCGTTCGGGGTACATGGTGTTGTCTTTTACAAGCTGCCAGGCTCGACGATATGAGCTTTCCAGGGTGGCTGCATCCTCTGCGCTCTCTTGCGAATTCTGCGTTGCCTCAGTTGGAGTGTTGAACTCAGGACTACCTGTGGACGGTGCAGCGGTTTGCGCAATGCACATCAAGATCAGTGCAGCAACTAGTCCGAAGAGCCATTGTGCAAACAGTATTCGATGCAGTGTGGCAATTAGAAAACAGCGTGCACTTATTGCAAGAGGCTTGCAAGCTTTGATATTGAATGTGGTGCTATGCAAAACAAACAATGCCGTGCCCTCAATTGCTTTTTGGCTGGGCTTCGGCGTTAGTAAAACGTGCAGCAATAAGGGTTCTGCGACGCCGCAGAAAATTTGATTTCCTGTAGCGCCTGCGAAACCCAGTCAGGTAGCGCAATGGTAATTGTCAAGTGATATTATTATGCAGCAAAACCCCTGATTTGGCAAGGGTTTTCTTGAAATTAGCAATTTTGGCAACTTTGAGATGCGGCTTTGTGACAATGATCCGATGGTTTGGAGTGAGCTGACTCCAGGCGAAACCTGCATGTTTGCCTGGTTCTGTGGGGTTGGCAGCTCGTAGGCTCCCGCCATCAAGCAATCGATCCTGTCTGTGACGGGCACGCAAGGCGTGCCCCTAACTAGATCGCTCCGTTTGTCACGGGTCTTTTAGAGTGGTGCCATTTTTAGTGCGACAAAGGCGATGATGGCAACTGCGGCAGGAAGAAGCCACAATAGTTTGTTCAAGGCGCGGCTTTGATAGTTTTGCTGCGTGAGGAACTTGATCTGGTCTTCCAGTCCGCTTATTCGGGTTTCCAAATAATTGCTGCGGTAGATGGCATCAGAGAGTTTTTTCTCAAGCTCATTTACCCGGTCTTGGATGACGGTGTAGCGGGCCGACTTCGTCTCCGACTCTGTCTGAGCAATCATGACTGGGGCTTGCTCAGTTTCTATTTGCACGCTCGGAAGCTCGGGCTCGATTAGCAGAGGCGGCTCCTCTATTTGAGTTATCGCGACCGGTTCTTCGCGCTGAGCTATCGCGACCGGTTCTTCAGATTGAATTATCGCGACGGGTTCCTCGGACTGAATTGCCGCGACAGGATCTTCTGCTTGAGTTATCGCGACGGGTTCCGCGGTCTGAAGTGCCGAGAACGAAGCTTCGATGTGAGTTAGCGCAATCGGTTCCTCAGTCTGCATTATCGTAACCGTATCTTCGGTTTGAGAAGGTGCGATTGCTTCCTCGATGATGAGTTGCGCAGGAGGTCCAGCAATGATCAATGGAATGCTCGACTCCAGCGGTGGGGTCGTCAACCTGGCACTTGTTTGCTTCGTCTTCTGACTTGCACTGCGAGCTGGTCTGAGCCGAGGTTTAGGCATCGCCGCTAGCGGGTCCAATTCTTTCGAAGAACCCGCCAGACTCGACTCAACAATCTCTGCAGCCGGTTCTGCTATGAATGTTTGTGGAGCTGCGGCATCGACTTCTGGAGGGCTTATTTCGGAGAGAAGGTCCTCGAAATCTGTAAGAGCGAGAGACGGCCTGGCATAATCTTCTCTCAGCAAAGTTCCAGGAACGTTGCGATCGTCTTCCGCAACTTGCTTCTTTGCCTTAGCCTTGCGCAATTTTTTTGGCACGTAATCTGCTAGCTGCTGCGGCACACCATCAGGGAATATGCGCCATTTGCGGCCGAGCGATTCAGGCAAACGGATCGCAGGAATTTCGCCTTCTTCAACCTTTGCTTTGAGTGAGCGGCGCGTCTCGCCATAGTAAAAGACTGCTTGCTTAATGCTGAGTCCCTTTGAAAAAAGTTCTTCGTGATTTTCTGTGAAAAACTCTTCAAGCCCGTTTAGTTCGATTCGATCTTCGCGCTTTTCGCCGAAATCGATATCCCGAGCACTCGACTCAGAACCCATGACAGTTCCTCCCCAGCAGTCCACTGCAAGGATTATCATACTTTCTTGATCAAATGTCGAGCTTTTTTAGCCTCTATATATAGTGGCTATATTTCTGGTATCGTATTTGGCATTGCACCATATGTGATACTGCGTTAGTAATAATTGCGGATCGGTTTAGCTCGGCTCAATTATTCAGAGTAGAAGAAGGGGCACGCTTTGCGTGCCCCTTCCTTCTATCACGATCCTCTACTTGCGATTTTGCTTATTCGCAAATAATTTTGTAGCCTACCCCATGTACATTCTGGATGATGGATTCTTTGCCATCAACGTCAATTTTGTCGCGAATCTTTTTGATGCATGTGCGTATCGTTTCCGGAGAACGTTCTGACTCAGCAGTCCAGACAGCATTGAGCAGATCGTTAGGGCTGAAAACTTTGCCCGAGTTTTTCATAAGAAATTCCAGGACGGCAAATTCCATGCGTTGCAATTTAACTTCCTTGCCATCGCGGAACACTTGTTTCAGTTGCGTATCCACTTTTACAAGTCCGGCAGCCAGAATATTGGGCACAATATGAGCTGGGCGTCTGGAAAGAGCTTTTAATCTCGCCGACAGCTCTCTTGGATGAAAAGGTTTAGTCAAGTAGTCATCAGCGCCGCAATCCAGTCCACTTACCTTGTCCAGGGTCGCATCTTTGCCGGTAAGCATTATGATAGGAGTGGTCCCTCCCCCGTCTCTGTATCTCTTGCAAACTTCGAAACCGTTCATCTTAGGCATTTCGATGTCCAGAATGATCATTTCGAATTGCCCTTTCTGCATGGCGTCTAGCCCGGATTCTCCATCCTTTCGCCACTCCACATCGTTTTTTTCGAACTGCAGCCATTCGAACAAGCCCTGTCCAAATGATTCGTCGTCTTCAACCAGTAGTATCTGCGCCATTTGTCTCTCGAATGATTAAATTGCTAAGCCCGTTTACCTTATAATTCCTACCTCGGAGTTGCATTAAATATACATGGTTTTAGGGCTGAAGATTTCTCAAAAAGGTTTACTTCTGGTGGCCCTGCCATCAGTTTTTGAGCTTGTCTTTGTGTTGATTCTTGTCGGTTTACTTAATCAAGCAGAACAAGAAGCGGCCGTGGAGGCTCGTTCAAAAGCTGTAATTGCATGTGCTAACGATATAACGAGAGCTACTATCGACGCCACAACTGCAGCCGGCGCCTACAAAATTATGGGCAATCCTGTTTATGTTCAGCGTGCCGATCTGGCTATTGAAGCCCTGAAATCTCACGAGGGCAAATTGCGAGAATTGCTAAAAGACAATCCCGCCAGGTTGAAGGATCTCAAAAATGTCAGCGAGCTGGTTAACTCTTTGTTCCATGTTGTATCCATGTTCAGATCATCCGGAGAGACCGCGGAATCTACAACCATGGAAGGCTTGATTGGCCGTGGGAAAAACTTTCGCGCGCTGAATTCTCTGGTAGCAAAACTTGGCATCACGACAAATTCTTTGATTGCCGACGAGTTGAAGGTTCAGCTGGAAAGTCCTGTTCAAAAGGCGAGAACTAGAGAAGCGATCAAAAGAGTCTTGATTGGAGGTGTTGCATTCAACATTGTTCTTGCATTTGTGCTTGCAACTTATTTCAGCCGCAGTGTGACAAAACGCTTGCTTATTGTCAGGGAGAACACAGAAAGATTGGCGCGACGTGCTGAGCTGGTGCCGGCAATCGGTGGGGTAGATGAGATTGCAGATCTGGATGCAGCTTTTCACAAAGCCGCAGATAGGCTGGAAGAGCTTGAACAATTCAAGCAACAACTTATCGGTATCGTCTCGCATGAACTAAAAACGCCGCTAAGTTCTATGCAAGTTAATATCGCCTTGATGCGCGAAGGTGCCACGGGTGAGCTGCCGGACAAAGCACAAAATAAAGTGCGTGTTTTGGAGTCGAACGTTGGAAGATTGATCAGACTTATCAATGATCTTCTCGACATTGAAAAACTTGAATCGGGCAAGTTTGAGCTCATACTCCGCGAGTGCAAACTGAAGAATATTGTTGAGACTTCGCTCGATGCAACCAGTGAATTTGCTTCGCGCAGAAAAATAGAGATAGTCGCGCCTGTCACTGATCTGGTTTTGCATGCGGATCAAGATCGCATTGTGCAGGTGCTTATCAACTTTCTTTCGAATGCTGTGAAATATTCGGCGGAGGGGTCGCAAGTAGTTGTAGATGTGGCTGAAGTAGAGGATCTTGTCGAGGTTCGAGTTAAGGACAGTGGCCGGGGAATTCCTGCAACTCATATTGAAAAAATATTTGATCGGTTTCAGCAGGTTGAAAAAACGGATGAAACCGAGAAGGGTGGAACCGGTCTTGGATTGGCGATTAGCAAGGCTATAATTGAGCAGCATCCAGGCGGCAAAATTGGGGTGGATTCGAAGCTCGGGGAAGGCAGCACGTTCTGGTTCCGTGTGAAAAAATGGAAGGCGGAAGAGATTGTGGAAGCACTGCAAGTGGTGGCTGGTTAACGGGCGACGCATGCATGCCCGAATTGATCTTGTGATGTGGATCCGGTCCTGATAAAAAGCAGTGAGGGCGGCGCCACTGCGCCGCCCCTGACCGAATTATTTTCCGCTTTGCCGCAGGCAAGCCTCGCGGCGTGCCAACCTGTTATTAGCTGTCCCGTCTTTTGCCGTTCAAAAGAACGTCCAGCAAAATGTGGAAAGCTTCTTCGTCCATGATGTTGCCTCTCTCAAGAACATCATGCAGGAATTGACGCTCTTTCTTGCTGACGTGCCCGTCCGAGAGAATTTGCTTTCTCAACACCCTGGCACTGTGCTTGGTGATCGGCTCGTTTTCAGCAAACATCGGCTCAAATTCCATTTCAACAGGGTTTTCGTGTGCGTTCATAGTCGGTCTCACTGCAAGTAGCAACACCCGGATAGACTGAGCGCGGCAAGCTGAGGTTCCCGGAAAGCAAATAAATTGCTAAGTCGTATTAATAAAACAAATAAGATGCCCACTGGATAAGCTGGGGCTATCATCCAGTGGGCATCTTGCCGTGCGACTTCAATACTTATAATAGGAAGGGATTGTGCAATTTTGGTACCCTCGCCAGATTAACTCGCGCAGGGTTCCCCTCTGGCTGCCACAAGCTTGTTAATCTCGGAAGCCTTGGGCAGCGAGGGTTCTGCGCCCAGACATGTTGTTGCCAGTGCGCCTCCCGCGCAGCCATAGATTATGGCATTCTCGAGTTTTTCCCCTCGGGCGAGTGCTGCCAATAATGCTCCGCAGAAAGCATCTCCTGCTGCAGTAGTATCGAGAACCTCAATTTCAAATGCAGGAACCATGTGTGCTGGTCCCGTTCCACTAACCAGAATTGCGCCCATTTCGCCCATGGTAATTATGACCTGGCTAATCCCTTTGGCTTGTAGAGCTTTAGCAGCATCAACTGCAGACGGAATGTCATTTACTTTTATGCCTGTCAGCGTTTCTGCTTCTGTTTGGTTCGGAATTATTAGGTCGAGACAGGAATAAAGCTCGTCAGGCAGCTTGCCATCAACGGGAGCTGGCGCCGGATTAAGAACGACAGTAAGTCCGAGTTGCTTGCCCAGTTTTGCCGCATGCACCATTGTTGGAAGCGGGATTTCGAGTTGCAAAAGCATATAGTTGCATTGCTGAATTGCAGATTTCGCTGCGTCGATGTCCGCCGGACTGAGGCGCCCATTTGCCTGCGGAGCAATTGTAATGCTGTTGTCGCCATCCTCATCTATTAATATGTCGGCGATGCCGGTGCTTACTTCTTTGTCTCTGAACAGGAAGTCGATGTTTACTCCTGTTTCAGTCAGTTTGTCGGCAATTTGCTCGCCGAAGCTGTCGGCGCCTACTCTGCCGATCATGTGGACTGAAGCGCCGCTTCGAGCACATGCAAGAGCTTGATTGTTTCCCTTGCCGCCGACGAACGTATTGAAGCTTTCGCCGATGAGTGTTTCGCCTTTTTGCGGGCGGCGGGGGACTCTCATGACCAGGTCATAACTGAGACTTCCAACTACGCATACCTTTTTCATTGCGGGCTCCTGATTCTGCGGGTGGTTTCTTGAATTTGTAAAAGCCGGCGTGCCGCCGGCGCTCCCGGGGTTTTTTCTTTGCTTGTAGGGGCACGCCTTGCGTGGCCCCTTGTCGAAGTTTTTGAGCCTAAGACAGGAACTCGGTCAGCAGCTGGTGAAAATGGTGCGGACCAGCTTCCCATTCGGGAGAATATCGACCGCGATCATAGAAGTGCGATTGCACTCCCTTCTGCACTTGCTCGATGATGTTTTCATCTTCGCGCTCGGTTCTGTCTGTGTTGGCACCAGCTCCGATCTCGATTTTGCTTTCATCCCAAACGTATGATTGATACACAATACGTGTTCTATCTTTTGCAAGCGGCACGACAATATTCAGTGAGAGTCCCCATGGATAAAAGTTGAACATCATGTTGGGGAAGAGCCAGTAATAATATGCTGCGACATTTTTGCCGTAATCTGGTGATGATTTCGGCAAATCAAATGCTTCGCCTGGATTGAGTGCGATGCCTATTTGCAAATTGGAATAGCGATATGTTTCTGTGTGGTAGTCCTTGCAATCGACTGCCGAAGCCAATGCTGGGTGAACATAAGGAATGTGAAAACCTTCTAGATAGTTTTCACAGTAGAGCGCCCAATTTGCCTTTGCAATGTAATCTTGCGATCTTGTTGGATCGAAAATAAACTCGTTGAACGGCATCCACGAAAGACGACTTCTCATCGGCTCGATCAGTTCGTCAAATGTGTACGCTGGGTTTATTGCAGCAAACAAGAATTTGTTAGCCCAGTTACCGAACGGTACGGATGCCAGATTGTCTCGTTCTGTCGGGAAGCACTTTGCGTTTTCAAACCCTGGGGTGGAAAGCAATTTTCCGTCGAGCCCAAAACGTCTCCCGTGATATCGGCAACGCAGATTTTGTGATTGGCATGCTCCCTCAACAAGCAAATTGCCTCGGTGTGTGCAGACGTTTGATAAGCAGGATATTTTGTCGTCTTGATTGCGCGTAATTATAAGCGGCTCATCAACATAGCCCGGCAATAGTGATACTGGGACAACCTGGCCTGGCACGGTAAGCTGATCGGCATCGCCAATGAACTGCCAACTGCGCGCAAAAAGAGCCTCTCTCGCCTGATCGAAATACGCCTGCTCTCTGTAGAAACGAGCAGGCAAAGTTTCTGCTTTGCTTAGGTCTTTATCTATCAGATCGGCTTTGAGCCGGAGGTCCGTTGCCATGGTTCACCCCCAAATACGCGGTAAATCAAGCAAATTGTATCTTTTGGCGCCAGATCAATTCAAGCGATCGTATCCCATCCTCACGAATTGCCCACAGAGCTTAATTAATATGGAAGGATAGCGCCCCGAGGAGAACCTTTCCATGAAGACAGGTAAGCCCTTTTTTGTCGCGTCGTTCCTTCTCTTTAGCTTTCTGGTTCTGCCAGCTGTTCGAGCGGAAGAACCCTTTATTGATGATCGCACGGGAGTGATGGATGATTATTTCCAGCAGTCTTTCGCGAATCACACTGCTTCGCTGGATACTCTCGCGTCAAACATGAGACGCGATCATGATTACAGTAATTTGTCCAATGCGCACAGGCATTTGACAAACATGCAAGCCATTCAGACTGACACGGGACAACAAATGCAAAATTCATTTATGAATACGCAGACCAGTGCAATTTTTTCGGGTGGATTGCGCAACGGTAATCCTTCCAGCGGGATGAATTACATGTACATGATGAATTCAGGAATGATGGGAAATAACAACCAGGTTGTTCCCAGCAGCTGGGGCAGCAGCGGCAATCAATCTTCTAATTCATATGGAAGCGGCAACTACTATGGCTCCCCCTCGCGCAGCGTTAATACTGGTTGGTAATCTAAGCGAGTTGAGCGTTACGAAGCCGCCAGGATGGCGGCGCTCCCAGGAATAGCTGCAGTTTATCCTAGATCCGAGATCCGCGATTCGAGATCCGAGATCCGCGATTCGTTGGCCGTGATCGTGTTTCATGCATTATCGATCCCATGCATGGCGATTGAAATCCAAAAGCGGACGCCCTGGGAGCGCCGCCATCCTGGCGGCTTCTAATTTTCTAGTCGGTCCTTATTAGCGGATGCCCCGGGATCGCGGGCGTCCCGCCCGCTTCTAATTATTTTATTTCCGCCTGGGTGGAGGTGTTCTTGTTGCCGGTTTCTGTTGAGTGGTTTTTGACGCTGCTTTTTTGGCAGCTGTTTTTGCTGCCGGAGATTTTGCGTCTGTCGATTTACTCCACCCATCAAAGGTTTTTTCAAATGTGGCAGTGGTAATTGCGGGCGCTCTTTAAAGCTTGGCATTTTGACCGGATTCTTTCGCAACGAAGCAAGTACCAGCTCGATCGCCTTTTCTAATTGAGGATCTTTTCCGGCTTTGTAATCTTGCGGTCGATAATCAACCTCATACGTGGGATCGGTTCCATAATTCTCAACCCCGAATCCTACGTCTTGGAACCAGAACGAATACTCAGGCTGTGTTGTGAGGCTCGCATCCACCAGCCTCTGTCTTGGCTCAATTCCAATGACACCACCCCAGGTGCGTTTCCCTACAAGAGGTCCTAATTCGTAGAGTTTAAAACAGTGGCTGAAAATATCACCGTCTGACCCAGCAAACTGATTCGTCAATGCAACAATTGGTCCAGCTGGTGACTCGCCGGGATACGGCTGCGGCTGCCCCCATCTTGAGACGTCATAACCAATTCGCTTGCGCATTAATTTTTCCAGCAACAGAGATGAAATATGCCCGCCTCTGTTGTAACGCGCATCCACGATCAATCCATCATGGTGGAACGCTGCCAGATAGCTGCGGTGGAACTCAGCAAAACCAAATGGCATCATATCTGGGATATGCACATAGCCAACTTTATTATTGGTGGCTTTACTTACGATCTTCCTATTAGTTTCCACCCAATTGCGGTAGCGCAGATAACGCTCTGAATGCAATGTTCTTACAGTTACAGATTTCGTGTTCTCTCCCTTCTTCAAGGTGAGCTGAACATGCGAGGAGCCTGCTTTGATCAATAGCTCATCTACCGAACAACTTTTGCTTACTTTTCGACCGTTTACCGCAATAATGATGTCACCATATTCAATACCAAGCCCGGGCTCGGCTAGCGGCGAGTCGGCTTCTCTGTCCCAGGAGTCTCCACGAAGAATCTTGCTGATTTTATAGCCATGGGATTTTGCATCATATTGCAAATCACAGCCAAGGAAGCCTTTGTAGTACGGACGGGGCGAGGGTTTGTCTCCGCCATATTCATACGCATGTGATGTACCAAGCTCACCCTGCATTTCCCAAATCAAATCTGATAACTCGGATCGCGTTCGTATTTTGGGAAGCAGTGCTGCGTATCGTTGATAAACATGATCCCAATCAACAGCGGACATCTTCTCGTCCCAGAAATGATAGCGTTGCAGGCGCCATGCCTCGCCGTACATTTGTGTCCATTCTTTGCGAGGTTCTACCATGACGTTTACTCTGCCGAGATCGATAAAGCCTGTCGAGCGCCCTGGCGTTTCCGTTTTTCCATCGGGACCTTTGCTCGATGACTGTAGTCCATCGATAACGCGGAGACGTTCTCTCGTTTTGTAAATCAGGGTCTGATTGTCTGCACCCAGCCGCATTGAATACAGCCCGGTTTGCAGTACCGCTGTTTTTTGTTCAGCGAAGTCGTACACGATGAGGCTGGCGGTGTTTGAATTTGAATCATCCCAGTTGAAATCTCGAGGCAGCTGTCTCATCGGATAACTCAAGAACAAAATGCGTCCTTTCGGCGCACACAGGTCTGAATAAATTCCTTCCGAAAATGGAAAAGCAATGACGCGATCATGAATGCCGTCGAAATCAATTTTTACCCAGCCCAGATTATTCTGTTTTTCTGCGTCGGTGTCCTTTGCTTTCTTCTTGGATTTGCCTTTTGCGCTTGTGGAACTGCTGGCAGCAGCAGCTGCTGTTGCAGACTTATTTTCCGAAGATGCTTGTGTGTCGGACGATTCGTTCGTGTTTGAGGCGCCGCGAATGAATGGTTTCGTATCTGGTGCAAATGGAGAAGGGATTTCTTTTGTGAGTGGTATCACATAAGGTCTCGTTGATTGCGGAAAGCTGAGATCGAATAATTGTGTATCGTATATCGGCCTGAATTCTCGATTCGACAAAAAGTAAAGGTATTTGCCTTCTGGATCAAAGACCGCGTTGTAATCCACCCGCACTGGGCGCGTGACTTCATACGTTTTGAAATCCGTACTGTCGAGAACTTTGATGATGCTGCTGTTTAGGTAATTGAAATAAGTGTATGCAACCCAGCGGCTGTCGGGCGACCAGCTTATGTTTATTATCCGCTCTGCCGGGCTCTTATCGCCCATATAACATTTCTTGTTGGCGACATCTACCAGTATAAGTTCAAAGCGATGATTGCTTAATGCAATCCACTTACCATGCGGTGAGACTGACATAGTAACAACGCGCCCGATATCATCCGATGTCAAATAATCAGGCTTGCGTATTGCATCCGTAGCTGAGTGCAACGCTATGCGGTCATAATTATCTGCGTCATCCACGGCAACAAAAGTTTCGCCGTCCGGCAACCACTCGAAATGACGGTACCGAACCTCGCTCGGAATGCCATGCTGCAAGCAAGGACCCTGGAAGAGAGGCATGCTAAATGCCTGCCCTCTGCTGATCAGACCAACAGAGTGACTCTTTGGATTGACTGCATAATGTTCGAGATAATAATTTGCATCGACAAACTTTCTTGCGGTGTGGCGTTCTTGTGTGGTTGCTTGTACATTCAGCACGTTTACGGCGCCTGTACTGCAATCAAGCAAGTGCAAATTTCCTGCTGAGCTGTATACGATGCGCTCACCATCTGTCGATGGATAGCGCACATAATATTCGCTGTGATGCGTATGTCTTTGCACATCGCGACCATCGGGCTTGCATGAATAGATGTTTCCAACGCCTTCGTGATCGCTCAAAAAGTAAACACGCCCTTTCACCCACATTGGCGAAACCATATTGCCGTCGAGTTTAACTAGCGGTCTAAACTGTCCTTTGCCATCGTTATCAATCCACAATTCACCTGCGCGGCCGCCGCGATAGCGCTTCCAGTAAGCGGGGTCCGCCGAGTTTCTGCCCAAGACAGCGCGGTTTTTGTTATCCACGCTATATGACATGGCGTGACCGATGTTGAGTGGATTCATTTCCAACCCGTCTGGACTCAGCTCATATAGCTCGTTGTGTCGAAAAAAGGGAGACTTTGAGTCCGACGAAACGATAATCTTGCTGCCGTCAGGCTTCCAGCCCAAAACCATGCAGGTCTGGCTGCCCAGATATGTCAGCCGCCTGGGTGATCCGCCTTCAAATGGCATGATGAAAACTTCGGGATGCCCTTCTTCAAAAGCAATAAAAGCTATTTGCTTTCCGTCGGGAGAGAGTCTTGGAAATGAACACTCTGCCGCCGCGTTCGTCATTCTGCGAGCAGTTCCGCCTTGACTGCTCACCGCCCATAAATTGTCATCAGATACAAATACGACTCTATCCTTGCAAATGGTCGGCTGCTGGTAATAGCCGGTGTTGCTCATATGTGATTCTCGGATTCTAAAAGGTTGCCATGGCCTCAGTTAAGCGGCGTTGCTCACCATATCACCTTGAATAGTGGGTAGTCATTAAAAGAAGCGTTAGTGGCTGCTTTTGAATGGAGCTTTGTTCTTGCTGAGAATTGCCATGGCTGCGGCAGTTTTTAGCAGTTTGCGAGCGAGGTCTCGTTCTTCCTTTTCGGAAGATTTGATCAACTGTCGAATTGGCGCCGCTGTGCTGAGAGCCGTTGGCAACGAGAATTCGGAAGTGTACGCTTTGAGGGTTCCCATTTTTCCATCAGAAAGGTTGCGATATCCGATTGCAGAGGGATTCAAATTGTCGAAAGCGGTCTCTTGGTCTTTGCTGAGAACGAGCTGCCGTCCTACAGGAATTTCCATGCTCTGGTTTCCGACTGTGACTTTTACTGCACCACTGTGATCATCATGCAAAGCCAGAATTGCAAGTTCATTTCCGGTTTGCAGCATCATTACAGCAGCTCCTGCATCCAGCTGAATGTCTGCCAGATTTGTGTTGACGGTTAGGTTGTGATCTGGTGCAAGTAAAAGATTTGTTCCTTCGAAAGTAATCATATCGCCAGCAGGATTGATACCCATCATCGAAGCATTATGCAGAACATTCCCGAGCATTGTCGTTGTTGTGTTGTTTGCCCCGTTTGTAAGTGATCCATTGGCGTTTTGATTTTTTGTACTGGCCTCATTCGATGCTTTCAATTCGGGGTTAATATCAGTTGGAAGAATTGTTGTGTTGCTTCTTATTGAACTGCTCAACAAATTTGACGAAGCCAATAGCGCGCTGGTATCAACCAATGGAGCTGAGCTCAAAGTAGCAGTCGGGGCTGGTGCAGTCGCAGAAACCGTAATTGTAGGAGGCTGCGCTGCGGGCAGACCAGGTTGTTGATTGAAAACAGGCAAATTGAATTTTTGCGCAATTCCGCTAAGTTGGTACTGAGCTGCTGCAGTTGCAAACGCTGTTAAATTTGTACCAGTAGCTGTCCACAATCCAAAATTTGGTTCTCCGCCCTGCCAACTGGTAGTCGTGTACTTCCAGGGTTCATCGTAAGATTCAAAATATCCGTTTATATACGCGATTTGATAAGTGGGAGTTCCTCCGCCATTTTTGTATGACCATGATTGCATTGCTGGGAAATAGTAGCCAGCCCATGTTGGGTTGGCTTGCGGCGCGTTGTTCGGCAATGCTGTTGTCTGCGTGTTACCTGGCTGTGTAGATGCCGTAGCCCAGCCAGTTTCAGCTATCCAGATTTGTGTTCCCACCGATTGGGCCTGGAATGCGCTGATGGTGCCGTTCATGTCAGCCTGAATACCGTAGGCTGGCGGTGGCGTTGAATTGGAAATAGGGCTTAAGCTGTTTGCATTTGTTACGAGAATGTTGAAATCCGATTTGCTTATTGCTGTTATCGATGTTGCGCCAAGCCCTCCGGGCACTAGATAGCCAACCACACTGTTGGCGTTTAGACCGCCAGTATTATCGGTGCCGTCGTAATATGGATAAACGTCAGCGTATACATGTCCGTCCACCCCGGCAAAATTTGCAATGCCATAACAATTCTGGCAGCCGACGAGGAGGTTTCGTGTCTGGGGCATGAGGTCATATTTAGAGCTATTTACTCCTGAGAGGACGCCAGCAATTTGCCTTGTGGTAACAGGTAAGGTGCTCGCCGAAAAACCAAGTGCATTGCGCTGAGTCTGCGCATAATTAATTGCAGTAATCAGATAACCCATTGAGGTGGCTATGTTCTTGTTGGCATCTCCAATAATACATTCGTTTCCAACGACCAGATCGAGCACATTCCCGTAGCTTTTTGCTTGTTGAAGCGCAAAGTTGATTTCTACTTCTGTGGGAACCACATTCACACTATGGTCCAAGTTCTGAGAATATGCGCCGGCTGTTACCGTGAAACCCATTTGCTTGGCGGCCTGAATTGTGTATTTTGATGCACCGGTTATGACGTAAGAACTGGCGACGCCAACTGGCGGATTACCTGCACCTATGAAAGATCCTTGTGAGTAAGTACCTAGATTTGTAAAAAGGCCCGTTTGTGCAATTGGAGCCATCAGCAGAAGCACTTGTGGATAAGTGTAGGTAGCGAAAGCAGTGAATGCGGACGGAAAAGTTATCGCCGGACCCACATAGGGTTGGAAAGCTATGCCCTTGATTGAGCCGTTCGGATCAACTGCATTGAAGCAGTTTGCGCAAGTAACATTGATGTTGCCAGAAGTGTATTGAACGCTCCCCGCGGCCTTGGTGTTTTTGTTGGTGCCGGTAAACAGATAAGTGCTGCCACCAGTAAATGCCAGATTTGCGCCATTTTTCTGAGCTATGAAGTTTATGTTTTGACCATCAGTGGGGCGGAACACCATGGTGTTGGTGGCACCCGAAAATATCTGTGCGCTTCCCGAAGCTACTGTAATTGTTAGAGCCTGTGGTGACTGAACCAGTGAGCCAGAGGTGAATATCATGTTCGATGCTGGTCCCTGGATTGAGGCAGCATTTCCTAGATTAATGTTGGGGCAGCTTACGCTGAGAACAGGTCCACCAAAGCCCGGGTTCGCGGGTGAAATGGATAGAATTGAGTTTGCTGCGACGTTTAAGCTGGCGCCGGTACCTTGAGCGCTAAAAGTGATCAATCCGCCATTGCCACCGGTAAAATTGCTTGAATTGCTGAAGTTGATTGCATTAGTGTCGGCTGCGCTAACCGAAATGACTCCATAGTTGGGAACTGAGATATTGGCAGTATTTGGTGCTGTGCTGGTAAATGTTACGCCTCCCGCGCTCTGTATGTTCACCCAGGGATTACCTGCAGTAGATCCGGGATTGATACCAGATATAGTGCCTGAATTGGCAACTGTGAGCGTACTAGCTATTGGGTTTGTTATGTTTACGAAAGTTCCAGAAATAGTGCCTGCATTAGAGAGTTTCTGGGTGTAAATGTTGAGCTGATCCTGGCAAAAGCTGCAGCTGCTAATTGCTGAACTTACTGTTGTGCTGCTACCTACAACATGCACGTTTTGTCCGCTCACTTGCACCACAGGCGTGTCGTTATAGTTGGCAGGTGTGGGAGCCGTGAATGCCGCTTGCGTTAAGCTGATATTTCCATTGAGGCTTACCGAGCCGCCATTTGAGACACCGGCTCCAATTACTACGTTTCCGCCGCTTGTGATTTGACCTACCGAAATTGTCCCGCCATTCGATGCAACAGCGCCATTTGTTATTGCTGGACCAAACATGGCGCCGTTTGAAAACAACTGACCACTGGGACTGCTTGCAGCCGGAGCCACATTCAGCGTACTAACCGACGTCGAGAGTATTTCCGCTGAGCCGTGGTTTTGGTGAAGCGCATTATTTAGAGATATTGTGCCCGGTACCGGTTGCCCTGCTGGGGGCAGTGGAGTATTGGGAGTCACGGCACTTATTGAAATGGCTTCAGGATTTGCACCTTGTATGTTCATATAAAGCGTGTTGCCGCTTGATATATTCCTTGTGTCATTGACGACGAGATATTGCTGGGTAGCTGACTGCGCCCCGTTTAATTGTGTCCATGCAGTTGGAGCATCTTGCTGGTTTGCCGATTGATACATGGCTGGGTTAGAGTTATAGATGCTTACATAGCCATTGAATATTTGAGGACTGATGGTATTACCGCTGGTATTGATGCCTCCCACAGAAACTGCGTTTCCTGAGGCCGCACCTGCGATTATGGTTACATTTCCATTAACCGTAAAACCTTGATTGTTGGGACCGGCGCCGGTTGTTATTGTTACGTTGCTGGGCACGGAAATCGAGCCGTTGTATGCAACTAAAACAACATTACCGCCGGAACCATTGTTTGATGATGAGGTATTGAATGTATTGATGCCCTGATTTCCCGCAACAGCATTAGTGAGGTCGATAGATCCACCATTGCCCGGGGTTATGGTGTAAGAGCCGTCGCCATTTGCTGTGTAATTCACACCTGCAAGCATCAAAACGCTTCCGGCATTACCGGCCGATGATGTGTTAATGCTTATCGGAGCCGCTGCTCCGTTCGTATCGATATTTCCGCCAGCGATATATGCAATATTCGCAGCAGAGTTTACGCTTGCAGTTATATCAACGTTGCCCGTGGAGGCGATGATTGGGTCTCCACTCATATTGATGGAGCCTACACGAAGGTTCGGAGTCTTAGCGCTGGCGTAGAACTCTCCACCGTTTGCATTAAGCACACCTGTGAGCTGCCCTACATTTGCTTTGATGGTGCCGTTTTGTGTATTGATGTTCAGTTCTTTTGAAAGAAGATCGCCACCAATGATATCGATGTTGAGCTTATCTAGCGCACTTGAAGCGACGGTGGAAATGTTTATCTGTCCCAGCAAGGCTTGCAGTGTGCCGTTAGTGTTATTGATCAAAGTGTTCTGGCTCGCCAGATTTGAAATATTGATATTTGACATGATACTAGATATAGTGCCTGAGTTTATAAGCCCCGCAATTCCCGTAATAATGTTAACGTTCTGAGCAGCAGTCATGGTGCCTGCATTAACAATGGAATTTCCGGCGTTCATGGTCAGGTTTGCGGCAGAACTTATGCTGCCGTAATTTGTAATATTGTTTACTGCTGCAAGTGATAAGTTGAGATTCGGGACTAGATTGTTGAGACCGGCAAATCCGCCGGCCGGCAATACCGTGCTCATAAGTGCGCCGGTATTGTTTGTGATGTTGTAGCCGGTTAATGCTGCCGTGTGAACGGTTGGGTTTGACGAAACAGCGTAAATCGACCCGTAGTTTTGTATGTTGCCAGTGATATTTAAATTTGACGCCTGGCCAAAATCAATGACAGCCGTTGCTCCCTTTGACACTGATAAACTATCGCTGCCGCTGATAGTTTTGGCATCTATTATTTGTTGGCCGCTTGATACTACTACCGGATTTGCGAAGCCGCTCTGCCCGCCACACAAGTGTGCCGACAGCAGCACGCTCAGTGCTACTCGAAGATACCTGCCCATTGCCCCACCCATGAAACAGCAAATCGCTGCTAGCTCTTTGAAGAAGACAAGCGATTGCCTATGAAAATTGTAATCTAAGTAATCCAGATCGTATATGTCTGCTGTTGAATTTAATCTGAATGCTTGTCGACGGCTGTAGATGAGCCTTTTTTGCATCAGTCATTTGACGGATTAGTTTCGAATCGGTTATTCAAGGCATGGATTTCAAATTGTCGCCGTGCAGGCGCAGACATACAAAAAACACCGCGAAGATTTCTCCTCGCGGTGTCGTGATTGATCTAAGTGGTTTGTTCGGAAAGAAACTTACTTAGCAGCAACAGGCTGGTCGATTGGAACCAGTGTTGATTCGCGCGCGGTCAGGTTCGGCAAATTTGGTCCGTCTTGTTGAGCGTGATCAACATAGTAGAACGCAACTGTCGAGTAGTTGTTGGACGCGGGTGTGCGGACGTTGTCGGAGCCGTTTTTGCCATGCTCGAGATCGAACTTGAGTGAGGTCTTGAACGGAACTGGATCCACAATGTGCCAGCGGTAGCAGGTATTCCGGATGCCGCGCTTTTCGCCTTCTTCGTAGAGAGGAACGCCGAAATAACTGGTGTAGAAGGACTTGCCTTGCTTCATTGCGCCGCCGAAGTTCCAGGCGCCGCAGAAGTAGTCTTCGCTGCCAGTGCCTTCAATTGTTGGAGTCTTGGCACCATCGACATAGAATTTGTCGTTGCCTTCACCCCACCAGCCATCAGCATTTGCAAGCAAGCTGAGGAAGGTGCCGACGTATTCGCCTTTGCCTTTTACTTCAGCAACGGTCAAATCTTTTCCCGTTGGAGCTGGATAATATTGACGATATTGTGTGTGAAAGTAGAGCGGCTTTTCGCTTGATGCTTTCTTATCGAGTTGATAATCGATATTGTAGTAGCAGCTCTTAACCGGCTTTGTGCCTTCGTTTGTTACGGTGAAGCGTGCGCCTTTAGCAAAGGGCATGGGCCAGTAGCAGTTCAACGCAGCATGTTCGCCGATTGAAATTGGTGTGCTCTTCAGATCAACAAGTTTGCCGAAACCGAGAGCAAAGAAATCGCCGAGCGGAACTTCGACGGCTGGTGATTTTTCACCGTCCCAATAAGCTCTTACGATCAATTCTTTCAAATAGTCTGGTGAATCAGCCCAGATTGTGAACCACATGTGGGTGATTTTGCCGGAGCCTTGAATTTGTCCGAGCTCCAGAGTTTGTCCTGGCTCAATTGGTCTGCGATCGGAATTTTTGTGTTCTGGATCCGTGCTGGCCAAACGTTGTGCTGTGTAAGACTTTTCGGTTCCCAAATCTTCCAGCCCGGCTGCCTGGGCGACAGCTGGCGCCAGAAGCGGTACTAGCGTTGCAAGTGCAATTGCACATTTAATTGATGATCTAACGAACAGATCCATGCGTAGTCCCTCGAAAAAAATTAGGTATAAGGTTGGCAGGTTACTCGATGAGTAATCCACTTGATTACAAATAGACTGCAAGGTGGGCAATTTCGTGGCAAGATAGTGATTTTCTTGTGAGTGAACTAGTTCTTAGCTGAAATGCCGATCTTAAGCCGAAGATACAGCGTGTTACGATCTGAGTGAATCTTAATCTGATACTGCAAATGGTGGCAGCTGATTTTGGCTAACAGCGTAATACTGATAGTTGTTTTGGAGATTCACAAACTGCTGTCTGTGGATGCGGCGCACCAAACATGGTGCGTGATTTTTACAAGATATACACAAAATCTGCCGGATTTATTCACGAAACTGCAATACTCTTGTCAGCCGGAAAGCAGTCAAGGGTTAGATTATAGCCAATTCAGCTTTCGAATCCAGAAGATCTTATTTGAGAGCGCAGAAGGTTCGGCGTTCAGAATTTTCAAACAGGGGAAGACTATGGTTGCAAGTGCAGTAGTAGAAAAAAGCACCAGAAAAGCAGTCGAACTGACTGAAAACAATACCGGTGGATTGAGATCCAGTCTGCCGGCTATCGGTGTATTCGCAGCCGGCGATCCGCGCATTGTGCCGGAAGCCCGTGAGCGCACCAGAAACATTACAAAGATGGCCGCAGACATTCTCGCTGAAAGAGTGAAAATGCCTGACGGTACACCAGTAAGAGTTGTCTATTCACCAGTCCTTGTTGATGGTGAAAAACAAGCTGATCTCGTTGCTTCCATGTTTAAAGAAGCCGGTGTCAACGTACTGGTCTGTACACCAGACACATGGGCATTTCCACAACTCAGCGTCATTTCATTGCTTCAACAATTTCCTGAAGACACACCGATCAATTTCACCTGCGGTAACAGCGGGCCGAAACCAGGTGTTGTGTTCGCGCATGCTACCAATGGTGCTCTAGCGCAGTATGGTCGCCTCTCGCACTTGAATGTCGGCACCTGGCCTGATGAAGGCATGAATCCGGTTATGACAGAAGCTACAGCCGAAGCCATGGTTGATTGGGCTTCAGCTGCAATCACAACGCAAGCATTGAAAGGCAAGCGTGTTGTTATCTTCGGACATGATTCCATGGGTATGGAAACAGCTCTGGCGCATGTTCTCAATATAAGAAAGCAATTCGGCGTGGAAATTACACGTCTCGATATGAAATTGCTCGCCGACATGTTGCAGAAAAAAGCTTATGATCGCAATGAGCTCAAAGAAATGCGTGCCTGGGTCGACAGACGTCTCGGCAAGCGCCTTGAATTGCGCAACGATGAAGACTCCAGAAGATTCGACGAGAGCCTCGCCCTTTATTTGATTGCTCGCGACATCATGAAAGATCTCAACGCAGTCGGTGGTGGCTTCATGAGCCAGCTTGAATGGGGCAGCGATAAGCGCGGCATTCCACTGCCTGTTGCTGACGCCATGGAATCATTCTTCAATGCTTCTTTCGATCACAACGGCAAGAAAGTTCCGCTTCCATTTGCAACTGAAGCTGACGTTTCCGGTCTTCTCACCATGCTTTTCTTCAGCTCACTGACCGGTGGAACTGCACCATTGTTCATGGACTTCCGCAAAGTCTGGGAACCCTGGGAGCTCGAAGCACTCGCAGCGAAAGTCGGCGTCAAGCTTGATCAAGCACAAGATTGGGTCCGCAAGGGTCTTGTTGACGGCTGCAACTCCGGAAGCGCTTCCTTTGACTGGGCTGCCAACCCAGGCGCAAGCCCGGAAGAAATCATGGATCGCGTTTCAATGCCGCTTGCCGACGAATTCTACTTCCCGGGAATGGGCAATTCCGTCACCTTCACCTCACCGGGTGGACTCGATGGTATTGCAGGAAGGCTCGCATTCAGCACGCTTTCCGGATTGTTCAGTCTCAGCTGGGACGAAGCTACGACAGCAGACGTCCCACAGAAGCTTGCAACAGCACTGGGCAATGCCACCACACCAAGCTGGCCGCACACATTCGTCGTGCCGAAGTACGCGACAATGTACGAATACAAGCATTATCCGCCGGCGAACCACTTCCACATGACGCAGGGTTTGACACCCGCTCGCCTCGAGTACTGGATGGACTTGAACAACGTCGTCTCGCACAACTGCTGGTCCGCAAGACCACAGTTCGTCGAAGGCGTCGATCGTCCAGTTCCATTGCTTTACCTCTTGAACGGTGGAGAAACCAACGCCAAGTTGAAGCGTGTTAAGCAGTAATTGTTGATCGCAAGGGTGCCTGAGTTTGTACTCGGGCGCCACTTGCCTCAAACGCTTATTTCAACAGTTGCATGGATGGATCCGCAGCAATTGTTGAATGCCGATCCGGATCGCAGGGGCAAAGTCCCACCCAATAGACCCCGCCCCTGCGACTGGATCATCTTTTCGAAGACTTTCAGCACGGCGATACATATTTTTGCGCCAAGTATTCACGGAGTTAATTAATGAGTTACACGATAGGTATTGATTTCGGAACCAATTCGGTTCGCGTTCTCGTCGCAAGCTGTAAAGACGGCGCTGAGATAGCAGTTAGCACTGTTGATTATCCAAGCGGTGAGCAAGGCATTTTGCTCGACCCGGCGGATCACAACCTCGCCCGCCAGCATCCTGGTGATTATTTGTCTTCTTTGCAAAAGGGTGTCCGCCTGGCGCTTGCTCAGGCAAAAGATAATGCGAAATTTTCGCTTGAGAAGGTTATTGGAATTGGCGTTGATACCACTGGTTCAAGCCCATTACCAGTGGATTCTTCCAACGTGCCTCTTGCATTGCAAAGCAAATACGAGAGAAATCTCAATGCACAGTGCTGGTTGTGGAAAGACCACACAAGCTATCTCGAAGCAGAAGAGATCACCAGACTCGCCGCCGACATTCGCCCCGACTACATTGCAAAATGTGGCAATACCTATTCTTCTGAATGGTTCTGGTCCAAAATCTTGCACTGCCTGAGAGTCGACCCTGAAGTCTTTGAAGCCGCCTACAGCTGGGTTGAACTTTCGGATTACATTCCATCAGTACTTTCTGGTGTAACTGATCCATTGGAGGTACGTCGTGGAGTTTGTGCCGCGGGGCACAAAGCACTTTATTGTGACGAGGAAGGAGCCTGGGGCGGGCTTCCTGATAAGGAATTCCTCTCAAAGCTAGATTCTCGACTTGCTTCACTTCGCGATCGTTTATATGAAAAGGCATATGATGCGAGTCATTCGGCTGGCAATCTTTCGGCTGAATGGGCTGAGAAATTGGGTTTGCCTGAAGGCATTCCAATTGCAATCGGTGAGCTTGATGTTCACTATGGTGCAATCGGCAGTGGTGTCGAAGAAGGCGTTCTTGTAAAAGCTATCGGCACATCCACCTGCGATTGCGCGGTAATGAGTGCAGAGACGCAGGTGCCGCAAATTCCTGGAATTTGTGGAATCGTGAAGGGTGCAATTCTTCCTGGATTCTATGGTGTTGAGGCAGGTCAGTCTGCCGTCGGTGATATTCTGAAATGGTTCGTTGAAGTCGTATGTCAGGGTAATTCAACTACTCACGCAGAACTGTCGCAGGAAGTTCAAGCGCAGCGCCCCGGACGCAGCGGTCTTTTGGCTCTAGACTGGAATAATGGCAATCGAACCGTTCTAGTTGATCCTCTTCTGACAGGATTGCTCCTCGGGCAAACTCTGCACACAACTCGCGCAGAAATATACCGTGCTCTCATCGAAGCCACCGCATTCGGTGCTCGTGCAATTGTCGAGCGCATTAAAGAATACGGTGTGCCGGTTAATCGCATCGTGTGCTGCGGTGGCATCGCTGAAAAGAGTCCGTTCTTCATGCAGATTTATGCTGATGTAATTGGCTGCGATTTTTACGTCGCCGGCTCCAGCCAGGCATGCGCGCTTGGCGCCGCGATATCAGCAGCAGTGCTCGCTGGTAAAGAGAAGGGCGGATACGATTCCTTTAAAGAAGCTCAAAAGCATATGACTTCACTTAAGAAGATTGTTTATAAACCCAATGCAGAAAATAAAAAGGTTTACGACAGGCTCTACGCTCTCTACAAGCAACTGCACGATGCTTTTGGCGGCATAAACAAGAAAGCAAACCTCTCAAACGTAATGAAAGACCTCATTCGTATAAAGCAAGAACAATCGCAACTTGCCGAAGAAAAGCCAAGTTGCTGCCTGTCCGCCAAATAATCGGACCCGGGAGCGCGGGCGTCCCGCCCGCTTTTGACGGACCAGACCGAAGGGCTGAACCGAGATCCATCAATCAGCGGCAGCCCCGGGAGCGCCGGCAGCCTGCCGGCTCCTGAAACCAGCTATGCGGAGTTCGACATGAATAAAAAGATCCTGCTCTACGTTCTTACAAGCATCATTTTGCAATGGTCAATCTCCCCTGCAAAAGCCGCCGATCCCCAGGTGTCCATCAAACCCATAGGCGAATCGTACAACACTTCCGACTGGCCGATCCTCAAGCAATACGACCAACAACATCTCGCCAAAATCGCCATGCCCATCGGTGGAATTGGCACCGGAACTATCTCCCTTGGTGGGCGCGGTGATCTGCGTGACTGGGAAATCATGAACCGCCCCGCTAAAGGATTCACCCCGCAGCCTCCCAATGGCTACGGGCTTTCATCATTCGGCCCTTTCTTTTCCATCTTCGTAAAAGACCCGCAAGGAAAAACACAAACACGCGGACTTGAAGGACCCATCGATGCAGCCCTTTACGAGGGTCCTTTCGGCAGTCCAGCCAACAATCATGGATTGCCTCGTTTCAGAAAGTGCAGTTTCGCCGCAGCCTATCCGTTTGGACAGGTAATGCTCTCGGATCAAACAATGCCAGTTGACGTAACTCTACAAGCATTCAATCCATTAATACCATGCGATCCTGAATCTAGCGGAATCCCTGTCGCGGTCCTGCGATATGTTGTCCGAAACAAGACCGATCAACCATTGCAGGTCTCCGTCTGCGGCAGTATGCCCAACTTTATCGGCGATGACGGCTCCGGTCAGACAAAAGACTATCTGGGCGATCTCACCGCTGCTGGTGGCAAGGCTAATCGTAATCAGTTTCGCCAGGTTAAATCAGTCAGCGGTATCTTTATGTCATCTGAAGGTGTAGCGCCGAGGGCACCCCAGTGGGGAAGCATGGCGCTCAGCACCACGGCGAAAACCGGCATCAGCCACCGTGTTGCCTGGCTCCCAAGCGGAAACTGGGGGAGGCCGGGGCTGGATTTTTGGGACGATTTCAGCAGTGATGGCAAACTTGATCAACGAGAGGTAGGCAAGAAAGATGATATGCCTATGGCATCGTTGGCGGTATCAGTCGAAGTGCCACCAAAACAGGACGTGCCTGTCACCTTCCTCATTACCTGGCACTTTCCAAATCGAATGACGTGGTCGCCGAAAAATGACGCCACAGATCGCATCGGAAATTATTACACGACCGTCTACAAAGACGCCTGGGATGTTGCCGAACGAGTGGTGCCACAATTAGATGAGCTTGAGAAAAAGACTCTAGGATTCGCCAGAGCATTTTGCGGAAGCAGCTATCCCGATGTGGTGAAGGAAGCTGCTCTCTTCAATCAAAGCACGCTGCGAACCCAAACCTGCTTTCGTACGGAAGACGGACGCTTTTTCGGCTGGGAAGGAAGCGGCAATCATGATGGTTCGTGCCATGGTTCATGCACACATGTCTGGAATTACGAACAAGCGACAGCATTCCTTTTCGGCAACCTATCTAAAATGATGCGCGAAGTTGAGTTTGGCAAAGCTACCGATGAGCACGGGCTGATGAGCTTTCGCGTTAATTTGCCGCTCGATAGAGCTACCGATTGGAACAAGGCCGCGGCCGATGGTCAGATGGGTTGCATCATGAAAGTTTATCGTGATTGGCAACTATCCGGCGACGACCAGACCTTGAACAAACTCTGGCCAAAAGTCAAAAAGGCGCTCGAATTCTGCTGGATTCCTGGCGGCTGGGACGCTGACAAGGACGGCGTCATGGAAGGCTGTCAGCACAACACCATGGACGTAGAATATTACGGTCCGAACCCACAAATGAGCATCTGGTATCTCGGTGCCTTGCATGCCGCTGAGCAGATGTCAGTTCGCGTTGGTGACAGTGAGTTTGCTGCAACCTGTAAGAATCTCTACCAGCGTGGCAGCAAGTGGATCGACGCCAATCTCTTCAATGGCGAATACTACGAGCAGCAGATACGTCCAGCCAAAGGCGCTTCGCAAATAGCACCAAGCCTGCTGGTCGGGATGGGATCAAAAGATCCGACTCACCCTGATTATCAAATCGGTTCAGGTTGCCTTGTTGACCAGTTGGTCGGGCAATATATGGCTCACATTTGCGGTCTGGGCTATCTCGTTGACAAAGCTCATGTGCGCACTACCCTGAGCAGCATCATGAAGTACAACTACCGCGACAATCTGTACGATCATTTTAATTGCTTGAGAAGCTTTGGCCTTGGCGATGAAGCCGTTCTTGTTATGGCTGATTATCCGAAGGATCGTCCCGCTAATCCGTTCCCCTACTTTAGCGAAGAGATGACCGGTTTCGAATACACTGCGGCGGTGGGGATGCTCTATGAAGGACAGATTGAGCAGGGATTGCGCTGCATCAAAAATATTCGAGATCGTTATGATGGACAAAAGCGCAGTCCATTCGATGAAGCGGAATGTGGGCACCATTACGCGCGAGCGATGGCAAGCTGGGCCGCAATACCAGCTTTGAGCGGCTTCCATTATTCGGCTGTAGACAAGTCTATTAGCTTTGGACCCAAAGAAGGAAATTACTTCTGGTCTAATGGGTATGCATGGGGGAATTGTGCGATAAGCAAGAACTCTCGTGGGAATAAAGTAGCACTATCTGTGGTGCAGGGGAAACTGAATCTTTCCAGCTTTGCTTTAGAGAACTTCGGGAAAGTGTTTTTCAAAGATGAGCTAACTATTCCTGCCGGCTCAATTGCAAATTTTGAGCTTGCGCCGCAGGGCAGCGTGCGGATTGTGAATCGCTAAGGCGCCTTGCATTCGGCTCAGCAATTTCGGAAAGTGGACGACGTGTTGCGTTACTCCAACACATGAGTAGCATCCGTTTGTAGATCGAGCACAAGAAAAACCCAGCTCAGCTGTTGTCGTAAATGCTGATGCTGTGAGGATTTGCAGAGAATGCAAAATGTTCTGATTTTATACATGCGTTTGATGGAACCACACAAACACCCAGCCGTCTATCCACTCGATTCTCTGAGACCTTGAAGAGAATCAAAAAACTAGCGAAATTGAATGAGCTTTAGTGCGCGGAGCAATGTGCGAACGCTGCGCTTCAATTCGGGTTCATTCGAAAACAAGTGTTAGGTTCGCGTGCAATCTTGTTGATTGCACAATCTGTTTCGCTCGCATTGCTCCATTCCAAATCGGAGCAGAGGAGGTTTTATGAACAAGTCATTCTTGCTTTCAGCCCTTGCTGTAGGAATCGGATTAGCATTTCCGGTAGTGGCACAGGCTGACACATTGATGGTCGACAACGGTGCTTGTGCTACAACGCTTGATAGCTGCAGCAATACAGTCATGAGTAGTCCTGTTTTGATTGAGCAGCCTCTTGTTGAAAAAACAATTGCAGCTCCTGTAGTTGTTGAAAAACCAGTACTTTTAGAAAAAACTATCGCACAGCCTGTTCTCGCAGCACCAGCGTCTGTAGTTATGGAAAGACCCATAATCATCAAAGACAAACCGCGCCGCCACCTGTTTAGCTTCACCTTATTCTAAATCAAGCTTTTTCGAGGTTGATTAGTTGTCCCCATGCGGGCGTAGCAGTAGTGCCGGTTGTTCTGATGGTCACGCCACTAGACAGCCGGCATCTGCGCGATTGCATGTGATGATCGCGCTGGATATTGATCATTTTCTTCCCGTCTCTAAAATTTTGGCTTCTTTCAAAAGCCAGCTGGCTCAACGATTGGCAGCTGATGCGGATTTGGAAAGAAAGCTCTCTGCTGACTATACTCTTATTGCAGAGGAACTACTCTGACGAGCTGGCGTCTATCTGCTCGATTCTCCAACGTGGAGAAATTCATGAAACTGATAAAAGTGATTGAGCCTTTAGGATGCGACGAATGTGCGAATTACTCCACTTCTTAGCGTATGGCTCAGCCTGAACCGAGTAACGATTTACTCTTGCCTCGTTTCTTGGTAAGGCGCATGCCTTGCATGTCCTGCGACGGTAAATCCCATGATTTACAACAAAGTGTTCATTCACATGAGGAGGTTCTATGAACAAGTCATATTTGCTATCAGCTATTGCCGTAAGCCTTGGCCTCGCATTTCCGTTATGCGCGCAGGCTGATACATTTATGTTCGAGAAAACAGTTACTGGACCAGGCGTCAGCGAATACTCATACACCAAGACAACTGAGATTAGAAGCTCGTCTAGTGATGTTGTAGTAGAGCGCCCAGTCTTGATGGAAAAGACGATTGAAAGTCCAATAGTTGTTGAAAAGCCGGTATTTGTAGACCGCACTATCGAAACTCCAGTGTTTAGAGATCGAATAGTCGAGAAGCCGGTGTATATCGAAAAAACTGTTGAGAAGCCAGTGTACATCGAAAAGACTGTTGAGAAACCGGTGTACGTTGAGAAGACTGTGGAGAAGCCGGTATTCATTGAAAAGCCGGTTATTGAACGCCCGGTTGTAATTAAAAACGGCGGTTCGCACCACTTGCTTCGCTTCAGTCTGTTCTAGTCATGCTGAGAATAGCTGAACAACAATTGCCATTTCCCTTTAGCAGGAGAAGCAATATGAAAAAGTCAGTCAGGAACTGCTCCTTGCTGCTGCTTGCCCTGAGCATTTGTTCTGTGGCATCAGTGACTGCTCAAGATATTCGATTCGAATATCGCGATGCCCCCGGTGCGATGGTAATTGATTCACACAATCCATCCTATTACAAAACAACCGAGAGAGTAGTAGTTCACGATCAGCCGGTTTTGATTGAAGGACCGGTGCAATTGCAGTCTAACTACGATAAGCGATTGAGCGACATGCTTGATCAGATCAATATGGCCAACTCCCGAGGATGGATCTCTCCATCGGTAGCCAGAGACCTTCTGGGCTGGCAGTCCGACCTCCTAAAAGAAGAAAAAATATACCGTGGAACCGGGGGCGGAATGATACCACGAGATAAATTAGACACAATGGAAAAGCACTTGAATGGACTTGCTTTTATCATTAACCGTCGAATTGATGAAGGCTCGCGGAGAAAATGATTAACCATTATTGATTAGTTATTCCCCCGCGAACGGAGACATGATGCCGGTTGCATTTGGTAGCAATACCGAAAGCAGCCGGCATTACTGCAGGTGAATAGAACCCTCGGGTGCTTGCCAGTTCATTAGCGACTTTAACCAGTTCTGAAAATCGTCCATATAAGTGAATACTACCGGTACTACAACAAGCGTCAAAATGGTGGAAGCGAACAGTCCTCCCACAACAGCAATTGCCATTGGTGAACGAGCTTCAGAGCCAGCACCAAACGCTACAGCTATTGGAAGCATTCCGGCAATCATTGCCGTGGTGGTCATAAGAATTGGGCGCATTCTAGTTCGACCTGCTTCATAGATTGCTTGGGTGCGTGGCACTCCTTTGTCCATTTGTACCAGGCAATATTCGACCAGCAAGATTGCATTTTTCGTCACTAATCCCATCAGCATTATTATTCCAATCAGTGCATACATATCGATTGGTTTGGACATCGCCCAGAGCGCAAGCAGTGCACCACCTAACGACAGCGGCAAGGACATCATAATTGTAAATGGCTGGAGAAATCCGCGGAAAAGCAAGATGAGAACTCCATAGATAAGAATGACTCCCGTGAAAATCGCATAGCCGAACCCGCCAAATACCTCCTGCTGATCTTCGACATCTCCGGAGGGGCGGTCGGAAATCGATGGAGGCAATTCTTTATAGGCAGGCAGATTGTGAACCATTTTAAGTGCATCACTGAGACTTATTTTGCTGCTGAATTTCGCGCTTATCGTGACCTGCCTTGCGCGGTCAAAGCGCTCTATTGAACCAATTCCCGCACCAAGACGCACGGTGGCGACGCTGCTCAAAGGAACCAATTTTCCATCTCGTCCCTTAATCTTGAGATTGCTAATGACTGATAAGTTTCGCCTGGCTTCCGGTGACAGTCTTACCGCAATCGGTGCACCATCGTCACCTGTGTCAAAATAAGGAATGTTACCTGAGGTTTGACCCATCATTGCCATCATTGCTGTCCTGGCAATGGAATCTGCAGTGACTCCTTGTTCAGCTGCTTTTGCCATATCAGGTTCAATTGTGATTTCCGGTTTTGCCAATTGCGCATTCGATTGAACATCGCTAAAATCGCTAAGCTGCCCGATTTGTTTGAGCAACTCTTGTGCATACTTTTGCAAGGTTGCACTGTCGGAGCTTGTTAATAGCAACTGCACCCTTCCTGAGCCCCAGCCACCACCGAAGGCTATTCTCGCGCCTGGAATTTTTGCAATTTCAGGTCTCAAGGCGGCTTCAAATTGATCTTGACTGAGTTTACGCTCGTTCCGTGGTTTAAGAGTAACGCTCATAAAACCACGGTTGCTATCGCCATTGCCGGCAATACCATACACTCGTTGCACTTCAGGTCGTTTCAAAATGATGGCTGAGAGTTGCTTGATCACGTCGACAGTGCTTTTAATTTGTGAACCTGGTGGTAGTTCAATCTGAATCCAGCTGAAGCTATTGTCAGTACGTGAAACGAGAGATGTTGGCAATGCCTGGAACAAGGCAATGCTTGCTCCGAATATTGCGGACCCCAGGAGCACTGTGGCAAATCTATTTTTGAGTGCGAGGCTCAGAGCTGACGCATAGAATTTAGCGAGTTTAGGGTTGGACTCCTTTTCTTTCTGAGGTTTTAACCAATAAGCGGCCATGACTGGTGTAATGAGGCGAGCAACAAGCAGCGAACAGAAAACAGCCACGGCAACTGTCCAACCAAATGGACGGAAGTAAAGCCCGGAAATACCTCCCATAAATGCAACAGGCAGAAATACAACTATCGCAGCCATGGTCGTTGCAAAAACGGCAAGGCCGATTTCGTCGGCAGCGTCGATTGCCGCTTTAAAGGGACTTTTTCCCATGTTGATATGCCTGATAATGTTCTCGATTTCTACGATTGCATCATCGACTAATATTCCGATGACCAGCGCCAGTCCAAGAAGAGTCATGTCATTTAGAGTGAAGTCGGCTACTTTGAAAAAAGCAAATGTTGGAATGACGGAAAGAGGCATTGCAAAAGTAGCAATCAGTGCAGCCCGCCAGTTCTTCAGGAAAACGAAGATGATAATTACAGCAAGCACAGCGCCAAGTAGCATTGCTTCAAAGGTTGCAGAGCATGATTCCTTTACCTGGCGGGCCTCATTTCGTATTCTGGAGAACTTCACGTCTGGATATCGTTTTTTAAGTTCTTCGACACCCATTTCTGCGTCTTTTTCCAGATCAACCACGTTTTTACCGTTGCGATGGGCCAGACCCATGCTTACTGATTGTTGGCCATCTGAGAAAAACACATGATGTTGGTCTGAGCTTCCGTCAATTATTGTGCCCAGCGCTCCCAGTTCAATCCAGCGATTGCCTGGAATTGAAATACGCATTTGTTTTAATTTCTCGATTGTATTTACACTTCCCAGAGTGCGGATCGACTGCTCGTTTTCACCTACATCTCCTTGTCCTGCAGGCAGATTGATATTGGAAGCACGAATCTGATCGTTCACTTCTGTTGCGGTAATTCCGTAGGATTCCAGCTGCACAGGATCAAGATCTACATTGACCTGACGCCAGCGCCCTCCGTAACTTTCGGCTTTGCCTACACTTGGCAGTGACTCCATATATTTGCACAATTTTTCCTTGGCAAGAGTCGCCAATTCCATTTGTGATCTCATGTCGGATGAAATGGTATAAGTGATTTCGGTATCGGGTACATAATCGAGGCGCTCAATTCTCGGTTCGTTCATCTCTTTTGGCAGACGATCTCTAACTTCGCTTATCGCCTGGCGCACATCACTAACAGCTCTGTCTGTGTTGGTACCAAGTTCGAATGTTATATCCGTATTGGTATAGCCGTTGTTAATTCTTGAGCTGACGTGCTTGACGTTTGAAATGCCGGAGACGGCATATTCGATTATTCCAGTTATGTGGTGCTCGATCTCGACTGCCGAGGCGCCGTTCTGGCTTACCCCAACGCGGACTGCTGGTCTGTCAATGTTGGGCTGTTGCGCGATGCCCAGCGAAAGAACGGAGCTTATTCCGGCTATCGTAAGTAGCAGAAAGAGAACAACAGGCGGAATAGGATTTCTTATGCACCAGGCCGAAATGTTCCAGTTCACAATTCTGGCTCCGATGATTCTGAGAGTCTTACAGCATCTCCATTGGAGAGAAAGCGAGCGCCTTTTACAATAACTAATTGACCTTTTTGTAAGCCCGAATCAATTTGAACATATTTTGAATTTTGTAATCCAGTTTCGACCGAACGCCTGCTGGCATGCTTTCCATCAAGCAGAAAAACATGCGACTTTCCGTCTGAGCTTATGACACAGTTAACTGGCACGCTTAGTCCGGTTTTTTGTTTCAAAATAACCTCAGCGCTTACAAACATGCCAGACTTAAGAAGACTTGATTCCGGAAAATCGATTCTCACTTTACCCAGTCTTGTAATTGGGTCAACCTGCGGACTAACCAGCCTTACATGTCCCTTTATTTTTTCATTGCTGCTGGCGATTATTGAAACCTCCTGACCCTCATGAATTTTAGGAAGATCATTGCTGTTCACCTGAGCAGCAAGCTCAAGACGACTGTTTCTGCTCATGATGAAAAATGGCGTGGCTGCGCTGGAAGTGTCTCCAATGTGAATGTTGCGTTGAAGAATACGTCCATGGTCTGGTGCAAGTATTTTGGTTTGCTGAATCTCTTCCTTCAAGAGCTTGATCTGTCCTCTGGCTTCTTCAATGCTGGCTCGTGTGATGGCAATGTCTTCAGACCGCCCTCCATTCATGGCGAGCAGAAGTTGTTGTTTGCTTTGTTCTTTAGTGAATTCGGCAGCTACAACCTTGTGTGTTGATTTCTGCAACTCGAGTTTTGCTGTGTCTCGGTCGAAACGCTTGGTTTCGGCCTCTACTTTGCTAACCGCACCAACACTTGCTAAAGACTCAAATCTGGGAACGTTCAATTCTGCACTTTCAAGTTTTATTCTGTCCTGGTCTCTTTGCGCATTGACTTCCAGGGCGTTGCTTTTGGCTT
Organism: Obscuribacteraceae bacterium (SeqCode); assembly: GCA_044358055.1. Lineage (GTDB taxonomy): Bacteria > Cyanobacteriota > Vampirovibrionia > Obscuribacterales > Obscuribacteraceae > JAIEPM01. The sequence goes on along the minus strand of JBIKOL010000008.1, from coordinate 31,406 downwards.
GTTCAAATGCTGCTTTTAGTTTTGCTATTTCTTCATTTCTATTTGGCTGAATTGATTTTGCCAGGTTAGCTTCTGCTGATTTCAACTTTGCTTCAGCTTGTATGAGTTGAGCTTCTAGCAAGCCGGAGTTTAATTCAGCCAGCAATTGTCCTTTCTGAACAAAATCGCCTTCTTCAGCATAAATGGCTTTGACGTGAAGACCTGAGAGTTCCGAACCTACTTTGAGTTCCTCCCAAGCGCCCACTGTACCGGTTATGGGAAGTACGTCTGCAATTGTTCGCTCCTCCACTGGAGCTGCAGTTACTGTAACTGCTTGATTAGAATCGGCAGATAATTTAGCCTTAGCACCAGGAGCAGGCAAGTTGTGTAGCGCTGTATAAACAATCACTCCTGTATTTATAACCAGGAGAACTCCCGAGATTGTCTGAGCGATGATTCGCCAGGAATGTTTTGATTTTGTTTCGGCCCCTATTGCAATCTGTTCGATGCGGTTCAAAACGAAATGAGGGCTTTTGTTTGTGCCAGCGTTATTCTCGAAGCCCTTGTGGGGCTCCGGATTCGTTTCTATGAGGCCGTTGAGACCTTTCACCTCGCCTGCCGTATGTAAATCAGAACTCACTTTCTAACCCTTGTTGTTACTGCCTTAAGGACTAACATTTTTCGGGTGAAAAAATCTGGCAAATTGCGTGTATATTCTGTGAATGACTGAACCGAGCCATTGCGGTCGCATTGCCGCGCACCTGGCTGTAGGCTGGTTTCACGGCGGCTTAGTGCGAGCAGACAGGGTAGTCTGCTGTTTAATTAGAAGAACTTAGCAGCACTGTTGTGCTTGCTTATTTGAATCGTCTTTTCGCGGCTACCTTCGATTTTCTTTTGAATCCGGCATGCAATGAATTCGATTTCTTCTTGATTGACTTATGCGTTTTCCCAGCAGCGGGTCTTTCGAATTTCGAAGTTGAGGACTCGTTTCTTTTGAATCCGCCGTGTGCTTCGCGCTTGCCACCGTAGGTCTCGCGTTTGTCGCCATAAGCTTCACGTTTGCCACCGTAGGTCTCGCGTTTGTCGCCATAAGCTTCACGCTTGCCACTGTAGGTTTCGCGTTTGTCACCATAAGCTTCACGCTTGCCACCGTAGGTCTCGCGTTTTTCGCCATAAGCTTCACGCTTTCCACCATAGGACTCACGCTTTTCGCCATAAGCTTCACGCTTGCCACCGTAGGTCTCGCGCTTCTCGCCATAAGCTTCACGCTTGCCACCGTAGGTCTCGCGCTTCTCGCCATAAGCTTCACGCTTGCCACCGTAGGTCTCGCGCTTCTCGCCATAAGCTTCACGCTTCTCGCCATAAGCTTCACGCTTGCCACCATAGGTCTCGCGCTTTTCGCCATAAGCTTCACGCTTGCCGGCAAATGCCTGACGTGATCCACCGTGAGGCTGGCGCTGTCCACCATGTGTATGGCGTTGCCCGCCAGGTGATCTGCGCTGAGCACCTGGAGTCCGTGGCTGTCCACCCGAAGCGATTCGTTCTACAAACTCCTCGGCTTCTCTAACGCTGCGCTGAAATGCTGGATTTAATTCACGCCCAGCATTCGCTGCATTTCCGTCATTTTTGAGAACTTTGTGGATCTCGTTGACGAGATGTTTTTGATCTCTAGATACAAAGGAATGTGCTACACCAGATCTTCCTGCGCGGCCGGTTCTGCCGATTCTGTGCACGTAATCTTCCGCGAGCATAGGCAAATCGTAGTTGAACACGTGGCTGATTGCCGGGACGTCTAAACCTCTTGCTGCAACATCCGTGGCAACAAGCACATTGAACTCACCAGCTTTGAATCGATTGAGTGTGCGAACTCTTTGTGATTGAGTTATGTCGCCATGAATTTCTTCGGCGAGAACTCCCAATTGTCTGAGGCGGTCTGCAAGTATCGTGGCTTTTGCGCGCGTCTTGGTGAACACCAGAGCAGACCCATCTTCAGCTCCAACAAGGAGCTCCATCAACTTTTTCTCTTTCTCGGTTTCTTTCAGAAAATGCCATTGCTGGTTAATAGAAGATGGTTCGATTTTGCGGTGATTTGCTGATACCACTTCTGGTGCTTGCAGAAATTCTTCGGCAATCTTCTTCATGCGAGCATCAATTGTCGCTGAGAACATCAATGTTTGTCTTTGCGCTGGCGCTTTGGCAACGACTGCACGAACCTGAGGCATGAAGCCCATGTCGAGCAAGCGATCGGCTTCATCCAGTACTAGAACCTGCAGTCTTGAAAGAGTCGCGTAATTCTTGTTCAAGCAATCCAAGAGCCGCCCTGGAGTTGCAACAATTACATCTGCACCCCGATGCAAGGCGCGGATTTGTTTGCTGTATCCGGTGCCACCATAAAGCGTGACAGCTTTAATTCCCGAGCTTGCTCCAAAACGCTCAAATTCATCACGCACCTGCAAAGCCAGCTCGCGTGTAGGAACGATGATCAGTGCTCTGGTTTTTGCCCTGGCGCTTCTTTCTTCGGCATCTGCCCGAATCATATCCAATATCGGAAGGGCGTAGGCCACTGTCTTGCCGGAGCCCGTCTGAGCTGAAGCAATCAAGTCTTTGCGTTGACCAACAATGCCAATCGCTTTGCTTTGTATTTCCGTAGGCTCAGTGAAGCCGACTTCTGCCAATGATGCTAATGCCTGGCTTGAAAGCCCAAGCTCTTCAAATGTGTTCAAGATACCCTTCTCTCTGGCGGCTGTTTTTGAAAGTGCCCTAATGTTCGAACAGTCCGAACAACGCCTGAAGCCGCCTCGGGTTGCAGTATGGCATATGTTGGCAAGCAGGCCTAATTTTTGCTCTTTTCAATCGTATATAAGTTCACAACAAAAGGAATATGTGATCCCGTTAACCCACGGTGGGCAATGCTTGCTCGTCTTTTGGCTTGGTCGTCGTGATCGAACCTGGGGTGGCCCGGTTCCAGCCATTAACGAGCAAAAAACTGTTTTCGCTTGTGCGGCAATGGGCTCAGCGTCTGCGTGGTTTGATTAACGGACATTAAGAATTCCTGGTGGAAAACGCAAAAGTTCTGCTTGACATCCATAATGTTCTTGTCCCTGATTAGTTCACATAAATGAATAACAACACCTCAATTGCAAGAAATACTTCTTCCCGATCGCGTTCTAAAAACAGAAGAAGGGTGTGGCAGACTCCTTATCAAAACGCAGAGTCTTTTGCGATTATTTTGCTTCTGGCGATACCCATTCCTATATTATTTTTTCCGAAACACGTTTTGGAAAATTCCGAATATCTCAAATGGTGGCTTCTTTTAGGCACCGTCGTTTTTGTCCTGTCTCAGATTTTTCTTTTCGAATCGCTTCGATTCGGAGTGAGAAAAAAGGGCTTGCTTTCTCGCGAACCTCATTCATCAATCGAGTATTTGAATCAAACCATAAGCGTACCTGTTCCATTGGTTGCGGACAAAGCGTGGGCTTGTACCAAAGAGAATCTCGGCGAAATCATCAAAGCAAAGGGTAGTCTGCGCACTCACTGGGAACTTGAGCAGATGGATGAGTTCAACAGAAACATGCGATTGTCTCTGCGCTATGTTCACGATCCCCTCGGCAAAAAGCCCTGGCAGCTCGTTGCCCGACAAATTGAATGCAGATTGGCTTTGAAAGCTAATGGAGTTAACTCAAATTTGAATCTCGAGTTTAAAGCGAATTCTCCAATGGATTACGCTACCGTTAAAGAAATCATCGACCAGACGAAGGTTGCATTTGCCAAAATACCAGAAATATCTGTGGCTTAAATCAATTTTCGGCTAACGACTCCAGCGCGTCTTTGGCTGCATCGATAGCTGCGTTATTCAGGTAGTTGGGAGAGCGGTCGTCAGGTGTGTAAGGTGAGCGTGGGCGGGCAGCTTCCTCTTTCAACACAGCAATTCCCAAGGGCCCCATTTTTGTAAGAGTAGAAGCTATACTTGCGAGCTCGTTCATCCGGTGGCTTGCGTAGCATTGTTTCAGTGCGGGCACAACTTCCGTTGCTGCAGCAGGACCAATTGATGCTAATGCCGCGTAAATGTTGCTCCGGTAATATTCATGCGGTTTTGATTTTAGTAGCTTCAGCAATTCGGGCACAGCTGAAATAGCTTTTGGACCTAAGCCGACTAGAGCAGGTAGAGTATAGTTTCTCTGATGAGTGTTCTTCAGAAGTAAAGTCAACTCGGGATAATAGATTTTTTTCAATTTGGAGACGTGGATAAGAGGGTGAGGATAATTACTGTAGGACCCATCTTCTTTCTCAGCCTGAGCTATCTTTGTGCTTTCTCGAATATTCTTAATTGCCTCATCGGAATAGTTTCCCAGACTATTCAAAGCTGTGTAAACGGAATTCTCGCAATGGATCGCATTGGCAGAATCTTCAGAAGAAGCAGCTTGCTTCAACAATAGTTTACTCAAAGTCGTTGACAGTTCTGGCTGTTGTTTCTTATCGCAATCAGCTGCCCAAGAGGACAGGCAAGCTACTGCAGCCGAGCTTATGATTTCATCTCCGCTGACTGACATCCTGGAAGCCAGCTCCATGGAGGCTTGTTCCGGCCTATTTACGTTGGCGAGGGTCCCTAATATTTCTTTTTTTGCATCAAGTGTGGACTCACCATTAAACGCATTCACAAGTGCCAATTGTTCATTCGAAGAGAGTAAATCGAGGGTGTGCGAACGACCGTATTCGTTTGATTGGGTTGCCATAAGTGATCGCAGTGCGTGCAGAGCCAATGTTCTTTCTTCCCCCTTGCTGTTCTGAAACTTATCTATCAATTCCTTTGCCTGGTTCCTTTTCGAAATCATCGAATCTAGAACCTTGGTTTCATTCGGCGAGTTTTTTAATTGCATAACTGTGATTGTTGTATATGCGGATAACCCAAGCATACCTAGAACGCAGGTGCCAGCAACCCCAGCAATCAGGGCTTTCTTGGAGATGGAAATCAAGAACGGCTTCTTCATAAGCGCAAAGGAAAGCTGGTTCCCTCGGACTCGCCTGATGTCTTGGGCTAGCTCGGCAGCAGATTGATAACGCTTATCTGCTTCCTTCTCCAATAACTTCTCGAGGATAGCAACCAGGGATTTTGAGTACCCTTTCTTTAACAACTTTCTTGTCTGGTTCAACGGTGAGGTATCAATATGCTGAAGCAAAATTTGAACCGCATTTTCGCCTTCAAATAGTGGCTTACCTGCAAGAGCTTCGTAAATTATGCAACCCAGCGAGTACAAGTCTGTGCGGTGGTCCACTTTTCCTGCGCGTGCTTGTTCTGGACTCATGTATGCGGGGCTGCCAAAGACCTCGCCTTTTTGTGTTAGCTGTGTGGCGCTTTCGTTCTGCGGTCCAACTTTGGCAATTCCAAAATCGACCAGCTTCACCAGATCGGATGATTCATGCAGAATGATATTGCTTGGTTTCAAATCACGATGAACGACACCGTGCAAGTGCGCATGACTTAGCGCATCGCAGATCTGAAGAATCATATTCAGCAGTCGCTGCTGCTCGATGATTCGTTCGCGCGCAAGAATCCTGTCGAAACTCGCACCTGGTACGTATTCCATAACTATGTAAGGCGCCTTAACATCGACAGAATAATCGTAGACCTGCGCAATGTTTGGGTGAACTAAATCATGCACCGCGGCCGCTTCGAGTTTAAAACGTTGTCGTGCTGTTTCATCAGGCAACGATTGAGAAGACATGCACTTGATTGCAAAATCGCTTCCGAGCGTGTTATCTCGTACCTGGTATACAGTGCCCATGCCGCCTTGTCCCAGAATTTTTACTGGTTCGAATCTTTCCGGTAATCCAGCTATTTCGAGAGGTTCAGCAGGCGTACTGCTGGCCTCTTTGAGCAATGTGCGAAAGTCTTTGCTAGAGTTTTCTTCAGGTTCAGGATTTGCTGTTTTTATAACGATCCGTTGTTTTATGTCTTCCATATTGATAGCCCCCCGTAAAGCGAAGTGATCTGAGCGCAATCATCTCTATTCACGAATCATTGAATGAATCGTGAAAAATTGCGCTTGGGCAAGCCAGATAGAATTGAAATCAACTGAGACGTAATCTGCCAACGCGAGCAAAGATGCCGCGCCTGAAAGCGCGTACAATGCTCAAATTTTTGCCGCCACAAGTTGTCAAGAGCCCCTAAAACATCTTATTACTTAGGTCTATGAGTATGAGTCCGTCGAGTGACGGATTCTGAATTCAGAATCAGACACACCCGACGAGATGGGCTTGGCTAGGCGCTTTACACGCAAGTGAGATTTGGTTCATGCATTATGTATCGCAAGATCGAATATGGCAATAGCGACGAATGGCTCTTGGTGGGAATCATCCCAATCAGGTTGATCTTGAGAATGGAGGCTCGGTTCAAGCTGCGCTAACACCAGCGCGAGGCGCTTCTCAGCATAGGTGCTCGGATGATCCATGCCTTGGTGCGGGTGAGAAAACTTTTGCACCACACTTTGCAAACTGTCTGGAGCGGCGCGATCAAGCGCACAGAAGCTGTAATCTTGTGCATATTTCTGCGAGAGGGACGCTTATGTTTGTGAAACAAAAAGCGGCAGCATGCTTTCATGGTGGAGCTGTCTACAGTTGGATTGGGGATGATTTTTGTAATCGTAATTACATCGGTGATGTAATCGATGCCGATGTTCTTGATGCATGGTTTGATCCATCGCCCAAAGCAATAGAAGCTCTGCAGTCTTCTATCAATTGGGCCTTGCGCAGTTCTCCTCCCGCTTATCCCTCTGGTGTGATAAAAGCTATTGCGAAGAAGGTTGATCTTGATGAAGGCAGTCTGGTCTGTGGCGCCGGATCTTCCTCATTGATGTTTCTTGCTCTCAGAGAGCTTCTTTCATCAAATTCCCGGGTACTGCTATTTAATCCGACCTATGGAGAATACGCACATATTTGCACTAACGTAATTGGCTGCCACGTTGAGTTTTTTAATTTAGATCGAGAGAGCAACTTTGTAGTAGACCTGGCGAGGCTGAGTGAAAGAGTCTGCGGGGGCGCTTACGACCTGGTAATTATAGTCAATCCAAACAATCCTACTGGTCAATTGATTGAACGCAAGCAGCTGGAAGCTACAATCGCTTCCTTTCCAGCAAGAACCAAAACGTGGATAGACGAAGCCTACATTGATTATGCCGGCGCGGAACATTCGCTCGCCAGGTTCGCTGCAACTCGTGAAAATGTCTTTGTATGTAAGTCATTGTCGAAAGTACTTGCGTTGAGTGGGTTGCGTGTCGCCTCCCTGGTGGGGAACAAGGAACAGATTGATCGGTTCAAGTTGTTAACTCCGCCCTGGTCGTTGAGCCTTCCGGCGCAGCTCGTGCTGGTAGAGGCACTCAACGATCTGGATTATTATTCTCGATGTTATAAGCAAACGCACGAGTTGCGGCGCAAGTTACAAGATGGGCTAAGAAATCTCGGATTTGATGTGCTGGAAAGTACTGCTAATTTTTTGCTGGTGGAGTATTCCAATGAATTACCAGAAGCTGCGGCGTTAATTGAGTCGTGTCGCAGTAGAAAATTGCTTTTGCGGGACGTTCGAAGCATGGGCTCAGCGACTTCATCGCATTGCTTTAGAGTTGCAGTGAAGCAATCTTCGACAAATTCGAAGATGCTTAGCATTATCGCGACTGTGTTGGAAGCAAGAGAAAAGTCTTAGCACTATTCGCGCTTACACAGCATCGTTCAATCAGCCGATACAGTACTTAGCCGAATCCAGAAGAGGCTGCCGCCGTCTTCTCTGGGCCTGTAGCCAATTTTGCCGTTCTGGGCTTCGACAAGATGCCTGGCAATAGGTAAGCCCATGCCTCTCATGATTTGTCCTTCTTCATCAGATGACTTTCGGAATCTTTCGAAAAGCGTGGGGGCTAGTTTGGCATTTATTCCGGGGCCGCGATCGCATATTTGAAGCTCTACTTCACCGGAGCTTTCTTGCACGACAATCTCCACGCTCTGCCCTGGCGGTGATGCGTATACAGCATTTAAAATGAGATTCGCAATAGCCTGCGCCATTCGCTCTGGTGAGACATTTACTTCAGCATCCGAATCAGCCGAAAACTCTATTCCTATTTGTTCCGACTTAGAAGAAATGATTTTGGCAACCTGGACCATGGCTTTTTCAATGACACTGTCAATGTAAATGGTTTTGCAGGTGATTTTTAGTTTGCCTGATTCCAGTTTTTCGAGATCAAGCAGATCGTTGATCAGCGTGAGAACACGGTTTAGTTCGTCCTCGGAAATATGCAGCTTATCAGTTTCATCGTTTTGCAATTTGCCCATCATTCCAAGACCCAGAAGTTCCAGTGGACCCAGAATGGAAGCAAGCGGTGTTCTAAGTTCGTGGCTTACGACTGCAAGAAATGCTTGTCTCTCTTTTTGCGCAGCTTCAATCGAATCTCGCATTTCGTGCATTTTTTTATCGACCAACGACAATTCGTCATCACCTTGCATGGGTTCCAGGAAAGGTTCAAGACACAAATACCGTTTGGTGTTCTCGACGAGTATCAGTGTTCTGCTTTTGAGTCCTCTTAGAAAGGTGAAGAGAACAAAGGCATAGATTGTATTGAATAATAATGACCCAATGATCGACTGTAGAACCAAAGATTGTCTTTCAGAAGTATTGGAAGGCAGCCTGCTAAATACTTTGGTTTCGTCTTCCAGCATATTAATGAGCTGCGCTTGCCACGCCATTCTCTCCTTATTTGTGGCAAAATAAAACGAGATTAGAACACCCTTTATATCAATTTGGCTGTGCATCGATTCGGCCTTTTGCATAATGTGATGCACAAGTCTGAACATGCGTTTCTGACCAGCCGCAATTCGTTTCTGCTGTTCTTTTAGCTTTGGGTAATCGTTCAAGTTTGTGCTGAGCCAATCTACAGCCTCTTTCATTTCCAGTTCATAGTCTTTGACTTTTGCTCTGTAGGTACTCGGGTCTTCCTCTGCCATCAAAGCATCTTTCCATACTCCGAGGGCATACTGGTAATGACTCAAGCTGGTGGCAACTGTTTGACTATGACGAAGAACTTCATTGAACTGGGCTTGCTTCTTAGCGGCTTGTTCAGCTTGCGAAATTCGATAACAAATTAGTCCCCAAAAAATTGATTCTCCGCAAACAAATATGGCAAACAGCAATGTGCATTGCCAAAATAAACTCATCTTAGTAATTTTGGAAAACACTATTTGGCTGGCTCCTCAGTTGATGTCCTGGGGATCACAAACCAAAATCGGCTACCTTTTCCTATTTCACTCTCTGCATTGATTTGTCCGCCGTGCAATTCGACAATTGTTTTGCAAATACTCAAACCCAGCCCCGTGCCGACGCCTCGCCGTCCATCTTTCTCATCAGCCTGTGAGAACTTCTCGAAAAGCGAGCCGATTTTGTCTTTCGGAATGCCTCGGCCCGTGTCTGAAACTGAGAACTGCAAGCTTCCGTTTGTTGCAGTACAAGTTATGTGTACGATTGAATTTTTTGGAGAGAACTTTGAAGCATTAGATAAAAGGTTAACCAGCACTTGAATCAATCTATCGCCATCAGCGAAGATTTCTTCCTGGCAGCTCTCCGATTGAATTTGCACGCCGTGTTCATCTGCAAAGGATGATACTGACTCAATCGAGCGCCTAATTAGCTCATTTGCATTTACGTGTTTCTTTCTCAGCCTGATGAAATTTGCGCCCTTTGTTTCACTTGAAGTGAGGTCGTCAATTATGTTGATCAGCCGTTCAAGGTTGCGCTCTGCAGTTATTATGGTCTCTTTTGCTTTATCTGTTAGCGATGACTGCAGTTGTGAGAATATGTCTTTTACCTTATTCAATGGAGTGGAAAGATCTTTGCGGAATAACTGAATGTAAGTGCGCTTCAGTTGTCTCAGCCCTGAAATTTCTTTTTCTAATTGATGAAACAGAGCATCTGATTGAGCTAGCTCATCCTTTCCTTTCAATGCCGGCAAGAGCTCTCTTTCTTCCGACAATCGTTCGGTGTTCTGCACCATTATCTTGAGTCTCAAGACAAGATCTCGACCCAGGAAAATGCCAATAAAAATTGTCAGGAGAATATTTCCCAGAATAGCTGTAGTGGAGACTGTTTGCATGTATTTGTAATTTGAAAGTTCGTCTTGACTTATAGTGCTAAGCCTTTCTTGCACTGATTCTGATAAGGCTACAAGCTTTTGCTGGGCTTTCGAGCGGGCATTTAGTATTTCCTCCGACTCGACTTTCTGCGTTGAGCGTTCATCCGGGGCTAAAGTATTTAACTCAGCTACCTTGTCCGCAACTTTTTGCAGCCAGTCGCTACGCAAATTTTCAATGTCTGTAATTTTGAGGGCAAGATCGTTGTTGAAATTGTCCTGGCCTTCGAAGAGCTTTCTTTTCTCTTTTAAAAATTGAAAGTCGCTGTTCGACTCATCTGCAAGTTTGCGAAATTTCTCCAGACCATGGGGATCGCTTCCATCTAGCCAGTGAAAGAATGCATCGCGACTTTCATAAAGGGTGCTAATCACTCCCTGGGTATGACAGTACACTTCGGTCATCTGGCTGAGGTCGTTGTTTAGCGAATTAGCTGTCTGGTCTTGTTTAAGCAGTGCGAATAAGGACGCAAATTCCAGGATGAGCAAAACAAATCCCAGGGCGAGTCCCTTTTGAAATATCGTTAGGTTTTGCAGCAAGAATTAGCTCTCTAATCCATATTGAAATCCAAGAGCCTTTCATTCAAGTAGGCTTTGGGTTGGAGATTACAATAGCATCATCGACTTGTTCTGCAAACATGAACGTCACAGTATTCCTTCTGCTATTTGCGGCTTTGAATATAACGTTAGTGATGTCACCGCGCTGTCACTTCGTATGAGACAGATTGAATAAGATTCGGAATTCTCAGCGAGGAAATCTTCATGGCCAAATTGGATGAGTTGGGCGATCATGCCAAAAACATTGAGAAGGATATTGCGTTTCCTCAAAATTTGAACCACCTGGCTTATAACTTATTGGATGAGAGTAAATCCAGTTCTAATAGAGCGTTCAATGATCCACTTAAAGCTGCAATGAGCGGAGAGCTTCCGGCGTTAGAAATTACAAATGCTGTACGACTTGCGATGGGAGACACTGACAAATCTTGCTTGCAGGGTGCTGTACAGATCGTTGACGCAGTACGGCGCCAGGAAGAGGCGCGAGCATTTGATAAAGAAATTAGCCGAAACCCGATGGGGAATCCAGAAGACCAGCAAATCAGGCAGAGAATAGGAGCTGCCATTTTGAATGGAGAGCCAGACAAAATTGCCGCTTTAATGCGCGAGTACCAGGGACAAGGTCTGCATCGGCTCGACGGAGTGATGCAGCAGCTTGAAGAAGATTTCCGATCACGAGGAATATCGCTCAATTATTGCCACTTTATTTCCATGGATTATGGCAAAGCTCATGAGCTGATTGATAAGCCGATCGATGAAGTTGTGAAGACGCAGCTTCCAGAGGGCAGTCTTTTTGAAATAAGCAAGAATGGTCACCGGGTTTCGATCCGAACCACTCCGGAAGGTCAAGTGCTAGCTCCCTGTGGCTTTTTAGCGATGCCGGTGCAGACTGGAGGGGCCGCTCGGAGAAATTTTAGCAACAAGGAAACGACGCCCGAGGAAGCTGCAAGGGGGATGCGCGAGTTCCTTAATCAACCTCGTCGTCCGACAAGTGATCCCGCCGAAGTGTTGAAACTCATAACTCGCTAGCTAAGCTATTTCTATCAAAAAGGATGCTAGCGATAGAAACTTGTCACTGCATTCGGTGGCAAGTTTCTGTTAGCGGTGATATCGTCTTCTGGGAAAAGTCGCTATTAATGCTCTACAACTGGAGGTGTTGTGTAGGGAAACTTCGGCGGCTTGACCACTCCGATTGTGAGGAGCAAGTTGGCATAAATTCGCTGTTCACCGGTCAATATAGTCAGAGCTACGTTGGGTGATTCGGCGGCATCGTAAAATTTGAATCGCTCAATTTCTGTGAGCTTCATTTCTTGTCCGAACTCTTTATGCAAGATCGCGCGAAACTCGTTCCAGATTGGAGGCTCGCTATCGGCTCCAGCCATGACGGCTGCGCCCTCTACCACGATGGCAGAGAGTAGTGCTTCCAGCACCTGGGTGCAATTTACAAGACCGGGTGAGAGATTCAGATTTACGAGAGCGGCTTTGGGTCCGAGTTTTGTGTACGCCGGATAGTTTCCGTCGGCAATCAGAACCTGCGAGCCATGACCAGCTCGTCCAAGTGCTTCGAGTATCTGGGGATGTAATAACTTCCCTTTGAGCATTGTGGAACCTCCTCGGTGCTCTTGTAAAAGAGAACTAGCTTATTTTATTGACATTCGATCATCAATGTCCGCCGCTCGGAATTCCGGCGGAAGCCGATTTGCTGGCACAAAACTTGCGGTAGGCCATTGCATAAGAAAGGACAACCGCAAAACATGCTATCGGAATGATGAATGAGTAGCGGATTGCCAGATCGGTTTGCAAGTTCAACGTAGTCTCGAACAAGTCTATGAGAGAAGCTTGCGAATAGGAGCCGGCTGCACCGCCAAGAATCGCCATAATCAGACCAGCGGCGCCTAACTTCACTTCAGGCCCGAGATCGCGAAGTGCAATGCCGTAAATTGTTGGGAACATCAGCGACATGCAGGCGGATACCAGGACGAGTGAAACTACTCCCGTCCAGCCTTGCAGGAATATGGCGCCGATGGTGAGCAGAATTCCGGCGAATGCCAGCGTTGCCATCATTGATGCGGGGTTGAATCGGCGCATGAGTGCTGTGCAGACCATACGTGCAACTGTGAAAACAACCATTGAGGCCATGAGGCTGTACCATGCGTCAGCTTCGCTCATGCCGGGAATAACTTTGCCGTCAGCGCCAACTGAGAAGATAGCCGCCTGGCGCGTGTACTTGATGATGAAGGTCCAGATTGCTACCTGAACGCCGACATAGAAGAATTGTGCAATGACTCCGAACGTGTAGCGTCGATTTGCAAGAAGACGCTTGAGCGAGTCAAGCACGGGCAAGCCCTGTTCGGAATCGCGACCTTCAGGCATTCGCTTGAAGCACATAGTTGCAATCATCACGATAGTAACAAGCACCGTGACACCATATGGAATGGCGAGCCAGAATAATTCATGTGTCATAACCTGCTGAGCAGTCGCTGCATCCCAGGTCTTTCGCACGCTTGCTTCAGCTGCATTCAAGTTGCCCAGGATAAGTACTTTAGCGACGAACAAGCCGACGAGGCAGCCGACCGGGTTGAACATCTGCGCGAGATTCAATCTGCGGACTGCTGTTTCTTCTGCGCCCATTGCAATTACATAAGGATTGCAACTTGTTTCGAGCATCGAAAGACCGCTTGCAAGAACCATAATTGCGAGCAGGAGTGGCGAGAATTGCATTGAGGAACCGGCCGGAACAAATGATCCTGCTCCGACGCATAGAAGTATAAGCCCCAGTATTACGCCGGTCTTGTAGTCAAAACGCTTGATCAAGACAGCTGCAGGAAAAGATAGCAGCGCGTAAGACGCGTAATTCACCACCTGAATCAAGGAGGATTGACTGGTATCGATACTGAATATTTTTTGCACCGCAGGGACGAGCGTGTCGGTCATCATATTGACCATGCCCCAGAGTGCGAAGCACGTTGTGACCAGAATAAATCCAACGCGATTCTCTGGAGGGACGAGTCCCGTTGAAGTTTGAGTGTTCGTTTCTGTTTTAACAGGCATGGATGGAGGTGCCGGAAAATCGTTTTGATTTGGAATTGTTTTGGACGGGTCATTGCTGCAGCAGGCGCCGGAGTGCGTGCTGTTTGGCATGGTAGCCTTTGGGCTCTCTACTTTATCAAACTGCGTGGCGTCCATAAATACTCCTGTCTCTTCTTTCCAATTGCCTTCCAACACACTTTCCTGTTCGACGCCGAAACCCGGGAGCGCCGGCGGCTCGCCGGCTTAGCCTCTCATCCAGCTTGACTGGTTAAAGACAGCCCCGTTGTCTTCCTCGTCATGCAATCATGAACTTTCACTCACGAATGACAATCAACCAGTTTAAACACTAAATCGGAACAATTTGGGACTGAATTGTGACAGTCTCGTGTACAGCCCCAGTTTCAGGGGAGTAATACGAATAAGAGTTCTGTAAGGAAATTCTCTGTTTGGAGGTGGCACTACATGCGGTGCGTTGCTAAAACCATCAGTAAGCTAAGTTCGCTTCGATCTGTCCAGTTTAGTAGCAGCTCCCGAAACCCGTTATCCGCTGAATTGTGGATAGAGATCTATTGGTCCCATTAGTCTGGGGTTTTTGCTGGTTACTATTTATCGAGCTCGTGATAATAATGGAATCATCCTTATCTAGACTTTCATATGATCAAAACAGTGGGTTCGCTTGGAATTGTTTGTGCTGTTCTTAGTATGGCACCGGCAATTGCTCAACAATCTATTTCAGCAAAGGTTTCTAGAAAGAAATGAATCGAATTAATCTCTTCATCATTTGCCCAAGTTTCGATCATTTCTTCGTATGACTAGAACAACCGTGCAAATAAGAGCAATAAATAGCAAACTTGCGAATGCTCCAATTGCAAGCATGAGCGTTGGGGCGTATTTTTTTATCGCTGAATCTAGAATCTGGGATGGAGGATTATCATAAAGTTTTGCAGCTTTTTGCTCGTTGATTTCAAATGACCGTAAGAAAAGTTTCGCCTGCTGTGAGTCGATAGGTGCGGTAATCTCGAGAATGTAGACTACCGAGGCGACGGGAGAAAAGCAGACAAGCGCAGCTGAGCTTGGGGTACCGCTGCTCTTGATTGACAGGCTGGTGCCAATCCAACCTTTACCTTCAGCTGGTTGATTCTCGGAAGTAAGATCGGCACCATCTTTCAATAGTCTACGTTCAACCCCAGCTGTATAGCCTTTGAGCGCTGGCTTGCCGCCTGGAAGCCACATTCCTCCCATAACAAAATATTGAATGCCTTGCCGCTGAGCAGAGTAGGTTCTAAATTTTACTCCTAGCGCATCAGCATCCTTCACTGTCACCGGAGTCGGCATTAGGACCGTGAACTCGGCTGTGGGAGGAGCATAATTTTGCCAGCTGTTTTTTTCGTTTCTGAATGCTTCTATATCATGCTCTTGTGCGGTTTGAGCATTTACTGCCATTATGCATATTGATAGTAAGGACAGGAGAATGAGGCTGCTTGCCATGTGAAAACGCATTCTTTTGCCTTGAATTTAGCTTTGGCTCTTAGGAGATTCAATTGTAGTGTGCGCGGGCGACGCATGGCGTCGCCCCTACATATAACTTCTGTAATTTATGGGTGTGGATTCAAAAGTTGCTGCAGAGCAACAGCAGTGCCGTAGCAAGTTATTTTGGTGCTAATGGATGTCACAAGTTTTTTGCCCTATTAGTCGGAACGCGTACTCTGCCGCTTTTGTCTTTCGTCTTGGGCTATTTCGCGCGTATCCTGGGTTGCTTGTCGCACATCTTGCGACGCTTGTCTCAAGTCTTGTGCGGCGTCTCTATCGTCACGCGTTTGCTGTTCGGCGGTCGCTAGCTGCCAGCGGATGGACGCGGCACTCAAATCACCCACAAAAACAGTGCGTGGTTCGGGCCATTCTTTAACCAGGCAAGGTGTTGCGGTTATTCTTGCTTCCCTGGCTAGCTCTGGCTCTTCCAAAACATCAATTACTTTAAGCTCGAACTTGCTTTCATCACCGGCGAACAACTTGCTTACAAGCGCTACTGTTTCCCTTTTCTTACCGCCGAGCAAATAGAGAGTCAATTTGATTTTCTCTTTGCTTGCAAACACATTGCTGCGTATCTGAATGCTTACGTCCTTGCCAAGCTTCTCTAACCACATCATCAGCATGTCTACAGTAAATTGATCAATGCGCCCCTGCATTAGATGAGAGATGCGTGGTTGAGCTACGCCCAGAAATTCTGCCGCTTGAGCCTGTGTCCATGCACGTTCGCGTATGTTTTCTTGTATGGACTGAACTAACTCAGCGCGTGCCATGAAATTAGCGCTGAAGCTGTCGCCCCTAATGGGCTCCTTCTTTTTTGTGCTCTTTTTCTTGATAGGCATTTGTTATATTCGCTAAGCTTCATAGATTTAATTATATAGCAAATGAGCGAAACTCAGGTCTGGAGCGGAAATATATTGGACTTGGCTATCTGAGCAGTGAGCTGCACCCTTTTCAAAGGTAGTCAATTTGTGTTATATAACTAGTCATATATTGGAATAATGCCGAGGATGTAGGGTTTATACATCACCTGAGCTTGTGGAAATTCGGACAAGGGAGCCGGCGTAAATGAGTTTGCCTCAGCCAAGAAACTCGCAAGTTCAAGTTCTTGTAGTTGACGACCAGATCGTTGTACGTCACCTCTTTGTATTGCAGCTCGACAAACTAGGCATTAAAGCCGATTCTGCAGCAGATGGCCTTGAAGCATTGAGTCGCGTACAGTCGGGGAAATATCAAATCATTTTCATGGATATACAAATGCCTGGAATGGATGGCTTGCAGGCAACAGCCGCCATAAGGCTTTTTGAAAAGGAAAAAAGACTAGGACGTATTCCAATTGTGGCAGTTACCGCAGGGGGAACCTCGAAAGAATTCGCCTTGAAGGCGGGTATGGATGACTATATTATGAAGCCTGTAAAAATCGAACAAGTTGAAATGGTTTTGAGTCAATGGGCGCCCGAGGTTCTTAATCCCAGTTTGGATCGATTATTAGGTGGCTGAGTTGCTTTGTTTCTGCACGTTGTGTTTGTATGAAATTGATTCTTTATCTATTGCGCGATCGATCGCTAGCACTCCATTGAGGTGATCGATTTCATGTTGCAGTAATTCGGAGATCGCAGGGTCGAGTTTTTCCCATGTGCAAGTTTTTCCGAGTTCGTCCTGGTATTGAACCGTAATTGACGAGAAGCGTTTTACGCGAACGAGAATGTCGGGGAAGCACATGCAGTCGTCCCATAAGGCGAATTCTTCCGGGCTTTGCCAGATGATTTCCGGGTTGAGCATTGTAGTTTGTTTGCCGTTGAGGTTTAAAGCGATCATGCGTTTTAAATTGCCGAGTTGGGGCGCAGCGATGCCGCGGCCGAAGCCATGTTCTTCGCGGAAGCGGAGGAGAACGTTGTGGAGATCGCGCGAATCTTTTTCAACGAGGCGAAATTGCGGTGGCGCGATCTCTTTGGAGATCTGGCGCAGGATTGGGTTTCCTAGGGTTAGAACTTTTGGTAGATCGTCGGTCATTTAAGTATGTTCCTCATGCGCGGGCGACGCATGGCGTCGCCCCTACACATATTCTTCCAGGCATCGCCCCTACACATCCAGGCGTCGCCCCTGCACATATTCTTGGTCAGTTCGCATGTTCCTACTTCTTTGTTAGCTTCATGATGATCATGTGCTGTTTTGGATGAGTGCGCAGAAGTTGTTCCCAGTTGCCGGCGATGAAATCGTTGGTGTCGAAACCAGGGGCGACGGTGCAACCTAGTAATGCCCATTCGCCGCCTGGACGGAGGTACGATGCCTGGAAATTATTGCGCATCACTGTATGCTGAAGTTTTTGTCCGTTGGCGATGTCTTGTCCCAGGACTGTAACTCTGGATTCACCATCTGGAAGCAGTTCAACCAGTTCCACAGGATCACCGAGATAGAAGTGGTATGTCTCGTCGCTCAGCAAACTGTGGAAATGGGAGAATTCTGTTTTAGTGATCAGAAAATATATTGCAGTCGAGAATGGATGATCTACAACATATCTGTGCGGCAAGGATGGTTGCGGAACAATTTCGTCGCTGCAATATGTTCGTCTAAAGTAACCGCCTTCAACGGGAAGCGGCTCGAGACCTAGCAGTTGGATGACTTCTTCAGCAGTCATGGTTCCGTCTCCTTCCTCTAACTATTGACCGAGCACGTAAGCGAAAATTAGTGGTGCAACAATAGATGCATCAGATTCGATTACGAAGCGCGGAGTTGTTGCTTCGAGTTTGCCCCAGGTGATTTTTTCGTTTGGAACAGCGCCGCTGTACGAACCATACGATGTGGTGCTATCGGAAATCTGGCAGAAGTAATCCCAATAGCGGGCATTCTCTTGCAAGTCTTGTTGAATCAAGGGCACAACACAAATTGGGAAGTCGCCGGCAATGCCACCGCCAATCTGAAAGAATCCGACGCCCTCGTCTTTGCTGTTTTGCTTGTACCAGTCGATGAGTGTTCCCATCGATTCGAGTCCGGATTTGTAAATCTGATAGTTGGATAGTTCGCCGGTGTATACGTGCGAGACAAAGATGTTTCCTAAGGTTGAGTCTTCCCATCCTGGAGTCCAGATAGGTAGATTTTTTTCGCAGGCAGCAATCATCCAGGAATCTTTGGGATCAATTTGATAAGACTTTTCAATTGAACCATTGCGAATAAGTTGGTACATGTATTCGTATGGGAAATAGCGTTTGCCTTCTTTGTCGGCTTTCTTCCAGAGATCGAGAACTTGGTGCTCGATAGCGCGAATAGCTGTGTCTTCTGGAATGCATGTGTCAGTAACGCGGTTCATTCCTTTCTCGCGCAGCTCAGTTTCTTCTTGCGGTGTTAGTTGACGATATTGCGGAACGCGCACGTAGCTGTTGTGGGCGACCAGGTTGAAAATGTCTTCTTCGAGGTTGGCGCCGGTGCAACAAATTGCGTGAACTTTATCCTGTCGAATCATTTCTGCCAGCGAAAGACCAAGCTCGGCAGTGCTCATTGCTCCTGCCAGAGTCATGAACATTTTGCCGCCCTTGTTAAGGTGTGCGATGTAGGCTTCTGCGGCGTCCACAACCACGGCAGCGTTGAAATGCCTGTAGTGATGCTTGATGAAGTCCTTGACAGTTGCTTTGGTTTTCGTTTCTGAATGAGCCGTGGCCACGGGTGTTCACCTCCCAGCGAGATTTCCGGATCCGAAATAATATCCGAAAATCGCTGCCAGTGCAGGGCTCTGGGCTTATTTTTCGCCTCTTGGATTCTATATCTTTACGATTCCCTGTTTACGGTTTCCTCCAGGTTAATTAAGGGCGACGCATGGCGTCGCCCCTACACATAACTTTCCGATATGGCTGATCGGACCCGTTAGCGAGTCAACGGCATGGGGCCCGACACATAAACTTCCAACGCAGACTGCATGATTCTTCTCAATGCTGTGAAAGCATGCCTTCGATGATTTTGCCGAAGCCGTTGACTTTCAGTTCCCGAAACGGAACATACTGCGTGATTGCAGTCTTGTGGATCATCCATGTGGCACTCGAGAGGGAACCGCGGTAGACGTGCGAATCCGGATCTTCTCCAACTTGCGTCATGAGTATTTTCAGCTTCTTCTCTGATCCGTGTTCGCTTGATGCTAGAAAAAGCTCGCGTTCAACATCGCCCTGATCTTGTGCAGCGCCGTCCCCGATAACAATGATGAAACAAGGGCGTGAATTGAAGGGACGAGACAGTGCTTCATGCAAGGAGCGCGCCAGCAGCGTTCCACCATGCGGATAGTTGTTGCTGAAAATTGCTGCAAGTTCTTTTTCGTGACAGTTTTCAACTTTGCGTGCAGTATCGTTGTACAGAATTATAGTTACGCCTTGTTTTAATATCTCATGAGTTTCTTCGGTGAACTTTCTGATCGCTTCTCCGGTCCATTCCCAGCGCGAAATCACCGGTTCCTCAGGGTTTTTTGATGGACAGTCAGGCATATTCATTGAAGCAGAGGAGTCAATCAGGAAGAAGACGTCGTAGTCTTTCAAGAGCTGCAAGCCAGTTATTTTCGCTGGAGCCTGCGCTTGAGTTTGTGCTTGCGTCTGTGTTGAAAGATTCTGCGAATTCGTTTTCGCGTCTTTTTTAAACAGCTCGTCGCTGTGAGTATCGAAAATTCCCGCCGCAGGCGTGGGTGTTGGCGCTTTCTTTATTGAGAGATCGAAATTGGACGGAGTAAAAATGCCGGCGCCAGATTTTGGTGTTTGTGTTTTTGGAAATAGCATTGGTCGTGTAATGCGCCCGTCGCCGCCGAGCTTTTCCACTTTACCTTGTAGCTTGCCCTCTGAATCATGTTGGGCTTGCGACTGAGCTTGTGTCTGCATGCAGGCGCAAAGCAAGAGTGCAATTGCCGGAAATAAAAAGTATGCAGAAGACGAGTTTAATGCGAAAGCGAATGCAGCTTTTAATGCAGTCATCAATACCTACCGCCATTGCCTATCTAGATGATAGCAGTTCAGCTTCCGCGGTAGGTGGAGAACCCGAATGGGCTTAGTAGTAAGGGGACATGATAGTGCTGGGTGGTTTGCTTGATTTCGAAGACCACCTCAACATATGGATAAAAGCCCTGGATGCTTTTTTTGCGGAAATAAGTACCAGTGTCGAAGTGCATGAGGTAACGCGCTGCCTTCAGCGGCTTGTCGTGGGGTAGCAAATCGGTAATGCGTCCATCGGCGTTAGTTTCGCCTTTGCCCACCTGTTTCCACTGACCGTTGTCCTCAATGGAAATAGTAATAGGCAATCCTGTGGCAGGGTGTCCACTTGCGGTGTCGAGAACATGTGTTGTGATGGGGCTTACTGGCATAGTTTCTCCAATCTCAGGCGCGTGATTTTCTTTTGTTCGTCTGCAGCTATTTTTAATTCGTATTCAGGATCGTTTGGAAGTCGTGAATTCAAAATTGCAAGCATTTCGTCCGCGCTTTTGCCTGTTGCACAAACGATAAAAATGTAGCCGAATTTTTTCTCGTAATCCTGATTGCCTTGCGCAAGTTCCTCTAAGACGCGATCTGTCGCGGTGGCTACGCCGGCTTGCTCACCGGCTTCCCACTGTGGTCCTGTGCAAAATTTCTTCCGCAGCGTTTCTGCATCTCCGATTTTTGGATGATGTGAAAATGCCTGCAGCCAATCATTGCGTTCGAGCTTTTCTGCAAAGTGTTCTGCTTTGCTTGCGAGATCCTCAAACGAAGCAAACGGGCGCGCAGATACCATCAATTCGACCCATTTGTCGGAGCCGCAGCAGTGGCGAAGCGACTCCTCCGCTTCCGACTTGCCGAGATTATTTAGAAGACTTAGCTCCACTTTTTGCCTCTTCCTTATTTACACTACTTGTTGTTCTGGGCATTCCGAACAGTCGCAATCTGCTCACCCCGCCGTCTGGTGCGATGCTCAGTCGAATGTGCGACCATGGGCCTTGTTTGTCCTTTTCGACATCGTAGTAGTGCTGGTGGTGTGCTTGAAGTTTGGATGTCGGCAAAATAGGTTGCCACTCGAACTGGTTCCAGTTCAAAAGTGTAATGTCGGCATCAGGTGCATAAACGCCTTCTAGCCAGCAAGTGTCGGGATAATTTCCTTTGAAGTGATTAGTGTCTACTTCAATTTTCTTGAGCAGACCGGCGTGACCTAATTTAAGTATTGCCCAGTCATTTCCCGGGCCGCGGCGGCGTTTGCTTTCCCAGCCATCGCCCATGTTGGCTGAACGTCCTGGCATAATCAAATTGTCTTTGTTGCCGAAAAACATATCGCTGGCGCAGGTAACTTTGCCACCATTTTCAATTGCTGCAAGATCGATTTCTTGATTCTCACCAATGCGGCTCCAGTCTGGAACAGGCTCACCATGAACGCGGAATCTTGCTACGCCGCCGTCCGGATAAATGTTCAGACGAAGATGCGTCCAGCGCTCTTTGCTGGCAACGGCAAATATGTTTTGCGAACCAGGCTTCAAAGCCACTTTTGACAATATTTCCGTCCACCGAAAATCTTCGTGTATGAGCTCGGATAACTGAATGTCTGAGTGAATTTCCACTGCATCAACAGAGGCATAAGCAGGATTGTTGCCGAGGAAATGATTTGTATCGATATCGACGCCCTCGATTTGTCCGGGGATGCCGAGCTGAAGTATGCACCAGTCGTGTCCGGGAACGCGCTTGCGACGGGTTTCCCAGCCATCCATCCACTTGCCGCGCTCAGTATATTTGTCGGCAATGAAGACGCCCCGGCCTGGTTTGATCAGGTTCTCTTTCTCTGCAAAGAACTCATCGTTTGCATAGAGAACTTTGCCGCCAAGTCGTTCGGCAACCAGATCTGTGGTGCCTGTAAATGCAGCTGCATCCAGTAAATTGTTTCTATCCATCAGGCTTTCATCTCCACTCTGTTGTGCAGGATCTGGCTTCCAGTCGCGTTTGCGGTCAACTTGCCTGCTTCATAGACAAGCCGTCCACCCACGTATGTCTTACGAACGACTCCTTTGAGTTGTCGTCCTTCGTAAGGTGTAACTTTGTGTTTGTGCTGAATAATTTCTTTGACGATCTGGAAGTCAGCGTCAGGATCGAACGCGATAATGTCAGCGTCGTATCCAACTTTGATTGCGCCTTTTCGCTCTGAAAGTCCCAGGAATTTGGCTGGTCGAACGCACATCCATTGGATGAGATCGTTGAGGTCTTGCCCGCGTTTTTGCGCTTCGGTCCAGATGACGGGCAATCCAAATTGCAATGAAGAGATGCCGCCCCATGCTTTTTGCAAATCGCCTTCGCTCAAATATTTTTTGTCTGGAACGCACGGAGAATGGTCCGAAACAACAAAATCAATGAGTCCTGCTGTCAATCCGCGCCAGAGCTTTTCGCGATTCTCTGCTTCGCGAATGGGCGGCGCGCACTTGAAGCGGGGATCCCCATCTGGAATGCTCTCTGCTTCGAAGGTCAAATAGTGTGGGCAAGTTTCAACTGTGAACGGCAAGCCGTCTTTTTTTAACAAGGAAATTTGTTGCAAGGCATCGGACGAAGACAGGTGCACAATATGAACTGGTCCCTTAAATTCGCGACAAAGCCGAATCATCATCTCGATGGCATCGTTCTCCCACTTGCGTGGACGCGATGCCAGGAAAGACTTATACGAGCGTGCGTCTGTCCACTCATGTTCTTCGTGTTGGTGGCAATCGAGTTCGGCATGCACCAATAGCGGTATTTTGTGTTTTGCCAAAATTGGCATTGCCTTGCGCAAGTCTTCTTCAGTTACGTTTGGAAATTCATCGATGCCCGAATGGATCAAAAAGCATTTAAATCCGGTGACGCCCATCTGAATCATCTTCTCGAGTTCGTTCTCATTACCCGGCACTACACCGCCGTAGAATGCGCAATCAACCCAGAGCTTCTGCTCTTCTTTTTCGGCTTCACCATCCCCGTTTGCTTTCTTGCTTCCTTTTTTTTCTTTGCTGGGTTCGACGTACTTTCCGTTCAAGGCATCGAGTTTGATTTGGAAAGCCTTCGCTGTTGTAGTCACCGGGTCGCAATTCAGTGGCATGTCTGCAATGGTTGTTATACCGCCGGCAGCTGCGGCTCGTGTTGCTGTGCGGAATCCTTCCCACTCCGTTCTGCCAGGTTCATTTACGTGCACATGGCTGTCGATAAGACCCGGCATTAGACAGAGCTTTGAAAGATCTTCAATCTGGCAATCAGGATGTGCCAGCTCTGGCGCGATGATATCCGCAATTTTGCCGCCGCGTATTATGACGACTGCCTCTTTGATGCCGTCTGGTGTAAACACTTTGTCGCTGTAAAGACCGAATTCTTCTTTGTTGTTTTGCACGTTTTAAAACTCCCGGAGATCGAATGCTCTTAGTGATTCCAGATATTTCTCTGCGTCTTCTTGATAGAACTGTTTTGTAATGCCAGAAACCAGACGCTGAACGCTGTATTTCATGCCTGAGATGCTGGCACCGCCGAAGCCTACGCTGGGCAAGCCGCCGAAAGTGTAGTTAAACACCGAGGAGAGGTAGGGCGCTTCACCGGAGTTCTTCTCGATGAATTCGCAATGATTACCAAGGTAAGGATGACGAAGCAGATCTTCGTTTTTATCTTCGGCTGGTGGAGAGTAGCGATCTTTCCAGAGCGCGATTTTATCCACAAGATTCGCCAGTTCCGGGCGCAAGCTCAAGTCGGTGACGGTGCCTGTGCCGACGATGACGTAGTCCACGTTAAACTTGCCTTTGTTCGTCTCGATTTCAACGTGCCCATTTACGCGTTTAACTGATTTCCAGCTGCTGTCGCCGTGCAAGTTGAAGTCCGGATTTTTTGTGGCGCGGGCAAACGTATCTGTTGGGGGAAGCTGACCCATGCGAAGAATTTGCAGAATGAACTTCCACTTCATGTGATCAGGCAGGTCGCCGTGGTGCCTCAAGAAACCAACGAATTCAGCCCAGCGATACGGATTGATGTTGGGAAGATCCTCTCGGCGGTAAAAGAGGTGCACTTCTTTTGCACCTGTTTCCATAGCCACCGATGCATTATCGAAAGCGGATGCACCTGCGCCAAGCACTGCAATTGATTTGCCTTTCAATTGTTCGAAATCAATTTCGTCACGTGTGTGAGCATAATGCTGCCGCGTCAAATTCTGGCTGATCAAGGCGGGCACATCCCAACGTCCACTGCCGTCAATGCCTGTCGCGAGAACGACTTTGCGTGCCAATGCAGTTTCGGTGGCTCCGCTGCTTTTGTTTGTAAGCGGAATTGAAAAACAATTCTCGGCTTTGTTCCACTCAATTGCACCAGCCTGAGTAAGATTGCGCACGGGAATGTTCAATACTTGCCTGTACCACTGCAAGTATTCAGCCCAATGTTCTTTGGGAATGAGCGTCAAATTGTCCCAGGTGTCCTTACCAAAGGCAGTCTCGTACCAGTTGCGTGGAGTGAGATTCGGTATTCCGAGATCCGGCCCGGTAATATGCTTTGGTGTGCGCAATGTATGCATGCGTGCAAAAGTGAGCCAAGGACCTTCCTGTCCTTGTGGGTTCTCGTCGACCACAAGTATGTTCTTGACCTTCTCGCGCATCAAGCCAAATGCCGCTGCAAGACCGCCCTGTCCGGCTCCGATGATGAGAACATCGAGTATCTTTTGCCCCTTAGAACTTTCGCGCTCAATTACCCAGTCTCTTGCCGGGTAGTCCAGAAGCTCGAGATCGCGCTTGACGGCATCTTCTAGAGCTTTCAATGCAGCAAGGTTTTTGCTGGGGGATGGAGAGATTGTGGTGCTCATTTCTGCAGACCTTCGGTTTCGTGCAGCAAAGCCGACGCCCCGCGAGGGCGCCTCTATGGCTGGCACATTTGCAAAATCAATAGAAATTGTCTCATATCAAGAAGCATTCAATATATATGTTTGGAACCTGCTTATTGATATTTCATTTCTCTAAAGCGAAAACCCGCGACCCTTGCTGGGCGCGGGCAATTCATTCGGCAGGGAACTGGCTGGCAAGGATGATAGTATTGCCCGCCTGGCAAGGATGATAGTATCGCCCGCCTGGCAACAAACGGTGTTAGGGGACCAATCAAAAACGGTAGGGGCGCCTCACGGGCGCCAATTGAGGGCGGACTTAATGGGCACCCGTGAGGCGCCCCTACCAGTTTATTCATGGTTCCACAGGAGTACGACGCTCCCGCGGGCTGATCAATCCAGTTTTATCGGGCGATCGGGTAAATCATCGGGCTGCCACTCACACTCTTTTTCGACAGAGTATGGTGAGCAGCTTTAGAAAGCTCGGCGGCTGGTGACCTGTACGAATAGCCGCCGGATCCTTTGGCTGCAATTTTATTGGCGATCAGACGTGCGCGGTCGCAATGCCACGACTGAATCTTATCTACATAAAAACGCTTCTGTTGATCCATCAGGCTATCATTCAGACGGCCAAGCGCCTCGTTTGCCTGCGCCGTTTTTCCTTCGGCGATCAGTATGCGGGCGTTCTGCAAACTGTGTTCGAATGGTGCAACTCCGACACCCATCTTTTTGAATTTCGAAATTGCGCTTTGCATTGTAGCTGCTTTTTCTATAAGTTGACTGTCTTGTTCGTAGGCGATGCTTTCATGTGCAGGTGCATCATTGATGAACTCTTCGACTGTTGGTATTTCCTGTTTCTCAGCAGCTTGAATGCTCGCTGCATTGCCGCCGACGGCGCAGAGCAAAAGAATTGTAGTAATTGCGCTAACAACTGTATTGTCCATAGTGTCCTTCCCTGGCAAAGAAGTTACGAGACGGAAGCTAAGGCTCCGTATATAGTGGCAAGTAGTAAATGTGTATTGAATTGATCCCGCTGTTACGGGAGCGCAGGAAACTGGCCTGCTTCTACATCGACTGGGAGGCGGTTAGTCCCAGGTGCTTCAGACTGATTTTGTCGAGAGGCGATTCGCATCTCTTGTTATCGACGAGTAGAAGCAGGCTAGGAACCTGCGCTCCCTTCTAGTAACTTTTATATATTAACGCTGCCGAATCCAACAATTGAATTGGAAGCCACAGCAGCTACCGCTGCATTCGTATCGTGGCAAACATCACAGCCCGAGCAGCTTCCTTCCAGCTTTTGTCCGAAGTAGTCGAGAATCTCTTCTCGGCGGCAGCGCTTCGCATTCAAATAATTGATGATGTTCTGCAAACGAGTGAGTTCATGTTGTTTTCGCTGGGAAAGAGGCGTAGTGTCTATTTTTGGATACTCTTCATTACTGCGCTGAAAGTATCCACCGTCGGCACTGGCGTCGATTAATTGTAGTTCTTTGAGCAAACTCAAACTGCTCATCATTGCCGTTTCGCTAATATTCAAAGTTTTGATCAACTCTTGCGGCTTGATAGGGTTCAAACCTCGGTCTTTCACCGCTCTATAAATAAGCGCCAGCTCTTCGTCGGCGGGGTAATTCTTGCTGATTAGCCACTTTTGCGTACTGATGTCTTTTGGTTGGAACAGTAGCGAACAGTGCGCGTGCTCGCCATCTCTTCCTGCACGCCCGGCTTCCTGATAATAATTTTCCAGAGATGGTGGCATGTTGAAATGCACTACCTGTCTGATGTCCGGCTTGTCGATGCCCATTCCGAATGCAACAGTAGAAACGATTATGTTCGCTCTGCCCGATTCAAAAGAGTACTGATTTCGCTGGCGTTCCGAATTGCTCATGCCGGCGTGATAATGGCAGGCGGAATGTTTGCTTTCACGCAAAACAGCGGCGATACGTTCTGATTCTCTGCGGCTTGAGGTGTAGACAATTGACGAGCCATCCGATGACTTGCTCAAAAGTTTCAACAATTGATCTTCTTTTTCACCGATGTTGGATAATGCTTTCACATGAAACTGCAAATTGGGCCTGTCGAAATTTGCCGTTATGACATTCATGCGGGGCAAGCCGAGGGTTTTCACAATATCTTTCTGCACATGCGGTGTTGCGGTTGCAGTCAACGCAAGGACTGTCGTGCCTTTCAATTTCGCCAGATAAGTGCTCAGGTTTCGATATTGAAGTCTGAAATCATGTCCCCACTGACTGATGCAATGCGCCTCGTCGATTACTACAAGTGAAATATTTACCGATGAGAGCAAATTACGGAATCGCGCTGATTCAAAACGTTCCGGTGCTACATATACGAGTTTTGTATCTCCACTTGCAATTGATGCGATGCGATCGTCGAGTTCGTAAGCTTCGATGCTGCTGTTCAAGCAGGTTGCATTCCTGATGCCTCGCTTCCAGAGCCCGCTGAGTTGATCTTGCATCAAGGCGATCAAGGGAGAAACTACCAGAGTAATCCCCGGCAAAATCTGGCTGGGAACCTGATAGCACAGGGACTTGCCGTAACCCGTAGGCAGGAGCGCAAGCGTATGCTTGCCACTCATGATTGCAGCAATAACCTCAAGCTGTTTTGGACGAAACGAATTCAATCCAAACTTATCTTCAAGAACAGCATCAAGCAAAAATTTTGAACTACTGTCTTGCATGGGCACCGTTTGGAAAGCTCTTGGTCGAGCTTGAAATTCAGCGCTCAATTGTGCCAGTAAAGTATTGTTCCTGTCCTTAAATACTGCCATGCCAGGCGTTTATATTTGCTTGTCAATCAGGTTTCATTATTTGGCGCTACAGGACTGATACAATTGGCGGTCTCTTGGATATCTATTTGGCCCTCTCTCTTGTTGGCAGCACAAAATCATGTTTCCACTAATATTTCGATTGTTGACCATTGCAGGCACCTGCACTCTGGCGGCTTTGTTTACCAGAGAGATGATGCGGCGTAAAGCCGAACGCGAGACTGAGCAAGACAAATTGCGCGAGGATAAGCCGGCTCTGAAGATTCCCGTCCGGGAGGAAAAGAGCTCGGCGGCTCCGGCTGATAATACATCGGCAAGTTCCAGCGATCTGGACGAACAGCGCAAAAAGCGGGAGGAGCGCAAGGCTGCCTCAAAACAATCTGCAGTACAGCCTGAACCTAAATCAGCGAAAACTCAAGAAGCGACTGCAGTGACTGCTTCGACAGTAAGTAGCACAGAGGCAAGTGCAGAAGAAACCCGTGCGCGATCCGTACTGGACAGCTCTAAGAAAATTATTGCCAACTACAAGCAACCAACTGCTTACAAAGTCGATCTTTCCCTTCCGGAAGCAACCATAAGTGCGGCTGAGTCTTTGATTGCGAACGGGCGCTTCACCGAGGCCTGGGAGAAAGCTGGAGCAGTGGGCATGCAGATGGGCATGCTTGAAATCAGGGCGGGCATCGAGAAAGAGCTGGACGATCTTAAATCCAATCCAAGTTTGGCAGACAAAGTTCCGGCAGTTCGAGCCACCCTGGACGAAGCAGATCAGCTTCTGGCAGAAGCTCGCAATCGATTCGATGCAGAGTCTGGCGCTGAGCCTACATTTATGAGCCTGATGCAAGCAGCCATGGCGAAAACTATGAAAGCCATGAGCGAAGCAAATGCAATTAAGCTAAACCTCTAATCGTTCAAATCAAATATCAAAGAAATGACGGACGCCTGACTTCTTCTCGTTCTTGATCATTGAAATCAGCATGTTAATGCGCGCTAGCAGCACAAAGCATGCGGCAGGTGCTACGAATACGATGTACAAAAGTTGTGCTATCAGGCGCATGCATGTATCCAGGTGACATTGCCAATGGTATCATTTTTATTTATTTTGCCAAGATCTTTAATGGAAGAATCTCAGCAGGTTCCTGTCGTGGTCTACCGTGTAGCGCCATCCCTTCATGAAATCCTGACCGATACCATTACCCGCGGTGCCACCCACGAGCACCCGAAAATTTTGTTTTCTGATGGGACCTAGCTTCAGGTCCATTTCAACCTGTCTGCAAGTAAAGCCACCGCCGACTCCGCTCATGCCCACGTAGGGCGCATCTGAAGGCATGCTTAAACCGAGCCTGGCGAAGGTGATATCGTCAATAATGGTGGATGATGCACCGGTATCAATGAAGGCGACTACTTGCTTGCCGTTTATCTCAAGTGGAACATAATCATCTTTTCCACGTTTAACGCAAGGCACATCGTAGGCTGGATTATAAGCTGCGGATTCACCGCCGCGCTTGGTCAGGTTTATCCAACCGCCTGCTTCATCAATTGCATATTTATAGCCATTGATGAAATCCTGCCCTATGAGCGGCATTATTGCATCACCGTCGGCGGAGCTCTGTTGGAATGTAACTGTTTGAGTGCGTGTCAGGTCGCCTACCGTGATTTGCATCTTCATGCGCCAGGCTGGAATAGCTACGCCGGCCCAGCCTCTTGCATAGGTGTCGGGTGGGCGTCCTGGTGGAGCGATTCCCGCAGACTTTAAGGCGTTGGTGTTCAGATATGTATTGGCACCTGTATCGAACATTGCTTTGATTGGATGGCCGTTCAAATATGCATCAACAACCATGTGTCCTTGCTCTCCATGCCGAAAACGCAGTTTCGCAGTTTGCGGCAAAGATGCAAATTCGGGATCGTCTTCCGGTTTGTATGCGCTGGATTGCGATTTCCCTGTGTTGGAACCGCTGCGCGAAGCCGAAGTTGAGGAACCGGCTCTGAGCAATGATAAAGTTTCCTCCGCGTCTTTGGCTTCAGTCGAGCTGGGAAAAGATTTGACCAGATAGTCCAATAGTTGTTCGCCTCTGCTTCTGTTCTTGTTATTCAAATTTGCAAGAGAGCAGTAGTAAATAACTTTTGGATTGGGCTTTTCCGTTTTTTGGCAGTATTCAAAAAGTTGAACGGCGCGGGGGAAATTTTTCTGTTTGTATGCGCTTAAACCTTCGGAGAAGCTTGCGCTCATTGTTTGATCTTGGGCAACTGCAGTCGGGTGCGCCGCGCAAAGTCCCGCGGCGATGCATCCGTATATAAGGTATCGCTTCCACCCCATAAATAGCTTTCTCAAGAGGTCTTGTTTTTGGCTGAGCGGTTGCCAGGCAGGGCTTTTGCCCATTTTGTAATTCTTGATCCTCGCCGCTTAGCAATGATCGTATGCCCGGTTTGACGGTATCGATATCTTAAATTGCCGGGCCCTCAGCTCAGTGCTGAATGGGCGCCCGTGAGGCGCCCCTACCAATTAATGAGGCAAACAAGGGATCGGCCGGTGGTATCGGCGGGCGTTGAAACCTTGGATTGGCGGCCATCGAATCTAGTATCGGCGGGCGTTGAATCCGTGGATTGGCGGCCATCAAATCTGGGATCGGCGCGTATTGTGGTAGGGGCGCCTCACGGGCGCCGTTCAAGACGGATCCGGGTTAGCAAAAGCAAGAGAAGGACCAGAATTTCCGATCCTTCTCCCCGCTCCTCAAAAGCTTTAAGCTAAGTTTTAGCCTGAGGTCACTTCTGCGTCCACGATGTCTGGACCACCACCGCTGGTGGTGCCGGTGCCGCCTGGCGTCGCTCCAAACGGTCCCTGCTGTGGCTGTGGTCCGCCTGCTGAAGCACGTTGTGCCGCCTGTTGATCCAGCTGCACCATAACTCCGCGAATCTCATTCATCAAGTTTTTGATCTTTTGAGTATCAGCTTCCGCCTTCAAGTTCGCTCTCATTTCATCTAACAATGATTGCGCTCTTGACGCATCCACTGCTGCGCCTTTGTCTTTTAGATCCTTTAACTTGTGTTCAAGCGCATATGCCATGGCGTCCGCCTCGTTGCGAACATCGGCTCGCTCGCGCAGTGCCTTATCTTGCGATGCATTAGCTTCGGCTTCTCGAACCATGCGGTCGATATCGTCTTTGTTGAGATTCGTGCTTGCGGTAATCGTAATCTTCTGTTCCTTGCCGGAAGATAGATCCTTGGCTGACACGTTCAAGATACCGTTGGCGTCGATATCAAAAGAGACCTCAACTTGAGGAACTCCGCGTGGTGCGGGTTGTATGCCGTCGAGCCGGAAGTCGCCGAGCAGTTTGTTATCGCGTGCCATAGGGCGTTCTCCCTGGAAAACGAACACATCAACTGCGCTCTGCATGTCTTCCGCGGTGGAGAAGATCTGCGATTTGTGCGTGGGGATTGTAGTGTTGCGTTCTACCAGTTTGGTGAATACACCTCCCATTGTTTCCAATCCGAGTGAGAGTGGGGTTACGTCTAACAAGACCACGCCCTTCACTTCACCGCCGAGTACGCCGGCCTGGATGGCTGCGCCGACCGCTACCACTTCGTCGGGGTTG
>JBIKOL010000244.1:0-8324 GCA_044358055.1 Obscuribacteraceae bacterium (SeqCode) | reverse complement strand
GGTTGACGCTCTGGTTGGGGTCTTTGCCTCCACTCAAACTGCGCACCAGATCTTGCACCGCTGGAATTCTTGTAGAACCGCCAACCAGCACAACCTCATCTACGTCATTTGCGCTTACTTTTGCGTCTCGCATCGCCTGTTCAACTGGACCACGGCATCTCTCAACGAGATGTCTGGTGAGGTCGTTGAACTTAGCTCTGGTCAGTTTCAAATCGAGGTGCTTTGGACCATTGGCGTCTGCTGTGATGAATGGCAATGAAATGTTCGCCTCAGTCAAGCTGGACAGCTCAATCTTCGCTTTTTCAGCGGCCTCCGTCAGTCGCTGCAAAGCTTGATTGTCCTTGCGCAGGTCAATTCCTTCCTGCTTCTTGAATTCATCCGCGATCCAGTCTACAAGGACTCTGTCGAAGTCGTCGCCACCCAGGTGTGTGTCACCTGAAGTCGCACGCACTTCGTAGAGGCCTTCGCCGACATCAAGAATTGATACGTCGAATGTGCCGCCACCCAGGTCAAAAACCATGATGGTATGCTGTTTCTTATCCTTGTCCAGACCGTATGCCAGGGCTGCAGCTGTGGGCTCATTTATGATTCGCGATACCTCGAGTCCCGCAATTGTTCCTGCGTTCTTTGTCGCCTGTCTCTGCGAGTCATTGAAATAAGCAGGCACTGTGATAACTGCGCTATCAACTTTCTCACCGAGGTATTTTTCTGCGTCTTCTTTAAGCTTGCGCAAAATCATCGCGGATATTTCTTCCGGTGAGTATTCACGTCCCAGTACGGCGATTTTGCAACCGCCGTCTGCTGCAGGAAGTACCTTGTAAGAGACGAGCCTGCGCTCCGATTCTGTTTCTTCAAATCGACGTCCCATAAACCGCTTAATTGAATATATTGTATTTGTGGGATTCAACACAGCCTGACGACGTGCCAGTTGTCCGACAAGGCGTTCGCCGGACTTTGTGAATGCCACTACTGATGGAGTCGTTCTGCCGCCTTCAGCATTGGCTATAACGGTCGGCTTTCCGCCTTCCATGACTGCTACTACCGAGTTTGTGGTGCCGAGATCTATGCCTACCGATTTACCCATATTTTTCAACCCCATTTGTTTCCCAAAGACAAGCTGCTTCCCCAACCGAGCAGGTTGGGAACTTACAAACAGCCGTTCTTTCATAGTGATAGAGCCAACTTTGCTTATACTTGACCTTCATGGCATTAAGGCAGTTAAGTGATTGGCGATAGACGGGTGACGTCTATATTTTTCATACAACGACTTCTCTGGCATCAGCGGATGAATCAACAATTTCTTAAGTGTCTCTTGAGCTGGCAGGCGAATACCTCCGTCTACCAACGGATTCGGACTCGTGACTTTTGGCGATATTGCGCAAGGTCTAGTCGCAGTTCAGAGCACTACTTCGCGCAATCAAACAGCCGAAACAAAATATTCAAGCCCTGAAGTGATTTGTTCAAGTTGACCTGAGTGTTCACTCAACAGATCCAGGTGCATTCCAGTGCTTGTTAGACTTCCGGTATAAGTGACGCTACCGTCGCCGTAGAACACTGTAAAGGAGATATTTTCTTCAGCAATTGAATAACGACCAATGCCTGTGGACAAATCAAGATTAGTAAGTTCGGCGAACTTATTTCTCAATTCGACGGCATCGGCTGCAAGCCCTTCTTTAGTAGTTATATGCGCATCTCTGGAATCGAATTTCTCAATAGCTACTTGTCCATCAGAGTAGAAACACAAAAGCTCGCGCGAATCATGGCGGCTCACGCTTCCACTAATGGGTCGCCAGTAACAATACCCTTCGCAGCGAATCATTTCTTCACTTTTGTCCGATTCAATGTCAATTTTAGCAAGAACCAAGACATTAGCTGCTTTTGGAGTCCTTTCAAAGCTAAAATTGGAATTATATAAATAATGTCAATAACAAGAATCCGCCGTTCCTGCTATTTATGCTTCTGCAACAGGTGATCTGGTAGAGCTGAATTATGATTTCTTTTATTGTCGCGTTCGTTATTGCCTATGGATGGGGAGTCTTGGGGATTTCCCTTGGCTATCACCGAGGGTTATCGCATCGGTCCTTCAAGCTGCCGCTTTGGCTGGAATATTTTTTCATCATTGGCGCCTACCTCGTGTTTGAAGGCGGACCTATCTTCTGGGTGGCTTCACATCGCCTGCATCATCGCTATTCCGACGAGCCGGGCGACCCGCATTCGCCTAAAGATGGAGTCTGGCACTCGATTTTGGGCTGGATGTCCAAGCCGGTCACCATCATAAATGAAGAGCAGTACAAAACGATTTGCCCTGACCTGTTCAAAGATCCGTTCTATCACTGGCTCCATGCAGGCGGCAAGGGTCGAGATGGTTACCTTTGCCTCGCGATAAACGTTGTATTCAGGTTGGTGCTGCTTGCTGTTTTCGGACCATGGGCACTGCTCGGTAATCTATTGGGTTCAGTCGGCGCATTCATTGCTCCGCTTCTGGTCAACTCGATATGCCACATGCCGAAGTTCGGCTATCAAAATTTCAAAACCACCGACCTCAGTCAAAATGTCTGGTTTGTTGCCATCGCGTCTTTTGGTGAAGGCTGGCACAATAATCTAATCATCACGAGTATCCGCAATCCGCCAGGCACGGTATGAAGCCGTGGGAATATGATTTCTCGTACTCGGTGCTTCGCGTTTTAGAAATTCTTGGTATCGCCCGCAATATCAGGCTGCCCAAGATTGCGCTGGGCACAAGTAGTCTTCATCCGCTTAACCAGAATATTCCAGACCCAACCAAACAACTGGTGGCTGATGAGCCAACGCTCGATGGATCTCCAAAGCCGGTGCTCGAGGCTGTTGGGGCTTACTCTAGACCAGAGTCTACGAAATCAATTTAGTCCCAGTCTGCTATTGATGCGCTGGCGGGAATGGATATTCCTGAAGCCTGGCGCGGAGTTTTTTATAAAGACTGGGAAGCCATTTTGGTTGTTTAGAGAAATCGAGATCGGCGTTTCCTATCAATAAATTGCAAGGAGAAAAAACCAGGTTTACGTTCTTGAATCCGCAATCGTGGACCAGTACGAATAATTCGTGAATCGCTGGGTTGCCCATGGCCAGGCACCCGCTGGACCACATGCTGCCGTGTATCAAGATGTCTCCGCCCAGATTTTTTCGCTTTTCTTTGAGAGCGTGTGCGCGATCTTCCGCGTTCGGATAATTTACGCCGAGTCCCATGTGTGCGACCAGGGTTGGGCGCAGTTCCGATATCTGGTAAAAGCCTTCGGGTATCTGTTTATCGCCTTCTTTGAGCTTTGGTCCAGCGATTCCGCTTGTACCGATTATTGGATACGATTTTATAAACTTCGGCCTGTCATTTTTGTCTTTAGCGAACAGATAGAGTAATTTCTCTTTTTTGAACGCTATCAAGGTCAATTCTTTTGGCGGATAGTGAACCTCTGCGGCAGAAAATAAAGGTGAAAGCGCTTTGCGCGAGCTTGTACCGTATTCCTTTATTACCGCATCTACAGACGAGAACGTTTTCTTCATGTCTGTTTGCAAATACAGAGCATCACGAAGTGCGCAATGTAGCTTTGCCTGTGCTGGTTCTTTGCTTGGCCCACCGAAGCAAGGGATGCTGATAGGTCCTGGGCGGTCTTCAACGCTGATGAGGTGCGTTCGCCCGTTGCCGGGGCTGCTGGATTTCTCTGGCGCAGCTAAGTCTTTTTCGACTCGAATCGTTTGTTTGGTTTCGCTATTGAAGCATGATTCCGAACTGGCAGCAAACGTTTCGTTGTATCCTGCAAAGCCCAGTGCCTGCAAGGCTAAGAGCCAAAGAAGTGTTTGATTTCCCATACAAATCAGTCCCTACTCAACAATCACGTGATCGCTGGATGAGCGTCCCGATATTTCTGGTGAATACATTTCTTCTGCTTTTGCTGGTGGTGCAATGTAGTCACCGGGAGTGGTGGCGCGCATGAGGTAATTGTATTCATATTTACCACCGTATAAAACGGATGTGAATGCTTCCGCTCTGAAATCGCGCAAGTTTTGATGCTCATACCAACTGCTTCTCCACCAGGGGAAATAGTCCCACACGGTTCTTGAGTTAGCAGCACCAGATGCTTCGCTGTCATCAGAGCCATCTGCAGAACTGGGCGGAGTCGTTTGCTTTTCGGAAATCTCTTTATTGCCTTTCAATTCTGTGTTGATTGGCTCCATTCCCGCCGGTAGAGGATCTGTCAGTGCTACGTGGCAGCGACGAGATGACGCTGACATCGTTATCTTCGCTTTGACAGTTGCTCCCGCCTTAATATGCCAGACTCCATTTGCATCCCGTTTCACGTCGGCGGGGTTCTCTGCTGCCTCGTAAGTCCGCTCAACAGTGAATCCATTGTCGAACGCCGCTAGAGCAAGATTCTTCGGTGCATAGTTCAATGCGATTCTGTAATACAAACGCCCCTGTCCCGTTTTATTCAAGAGCAAATCTTTGGCATCAGGATGTTGCAAGAGATAGCTCATTGGAACGTTTAATATGTTGGTTTCCGTGCTGCGTCCGGAATAGGCTGTCTCCCCGGCGAAGGCATTGCCAATCCAGGTTTGTACATTGAGGTGCGGCTCGAGTTTTTCATAAGTATGGAAGTATTTCGAGAGCGCCAAAAGAACTGCGGAATTCTCCTGTGTGCTTTCCCAGCGTCCCGCTTTTCTCTGCATCAACAATCCCTTTGCCAGTTTTGGAATCAGGTCGCTGTCTGGCTGATCCATAATCATTGACTCAAGCACAGCCGCTTCCTGGCGAGTTGGAGAGTAGAAGAATCTGTATCCAAACAAACCGTAGGGCTCATCATTAACCGAGGCATGTTCAGCGGTTTCGCCAATATGAGAACTAATCGCGCTGCGCAAAAGCGCTGCTTCTTTACCGTATTGCTTATCGGATGAAACAACAGGCAAGAGCCATGCCATGGCTTCTACAGAAAGATTGCGATTCAACAACTCGATATCGGAGAGATGTGGAAGCGAATCTTTGCTTTTTCGGGCCGGAACGGTTTGTGTCAAGCATGACTGCACGATGCTCGCCGCTTTCTTAGGGTATGGTTTCTTTGCGAGCTGCAGGACAAACAGCGCATAAGCAGTAATGCTTCGCTTTGAGATTTCGTCATACTCCTTTGGGTTTAGGGTTTTGTCTATGTTGAGCAAGTAATTCGTGGCGTTTTGCAAAACAGGTTCCGGATATGAGATATTCCCGGCTGTCCTTGCCTCGATGATCGCTCTTGTAACTTGCACTGCCAGGAATGGCCATTGGCTTTGCTCTCCCCGTTTCCATAGTCCGAAGCTGCCATCCGGATTCTGACGTTTGGCCAGTTCCGCGATGTCTTTTTCGATTTCTGTTTTGCTCTTTTGCAGCTCATCCGCAGAGAGCTTCTTAAATGCGTACAGGAAATCTTGCAGGGCTAGCATTGAAAGAACGCGTGATGAAAGCTGCTCAGAGCACATAAACTGATAATCGCGCACGTAGAAATAAGCATCGGCAAGCGATTGCATGGCAGTGCTGCTGGTGCTGATTTCGACTCCGCCAACCTGATCGTAAACATCAGGCGGCAGCTCAACAATTTCCTCGGCGGCACCGACGGAGTCTATTTGTCCATAATCCGCAAATGCTTGTGATGTGGCTGGTGTGTAAACCGGCAGGTTGACGCTAGCCGCATCCGATGCTTCTTTTGAGCTGGCTGCGATATCGATGCTTGCTTCACCGTCGCGGTCTGTATGTGCTGGAAAACGAACCTCTACTCGATCGTTTGGAGGCACCAGAACTGATGCTCCGCAGGTGCTATTTCCTTGTGTGCTACTGTCAGCACCGGCACCTGGAAGGTCGAATATGAGGTTGGAGGCGCGCAGACCCAGTTCAACCGCGAGCTCGTGATCCGTTTGGTTTTGCACTACGACTGGAAACTCGCACTTGTCTCCGAAATTCAGAAAGCGAGGAGCAGACGGTTTTACCATTAGCGGCAAGCGCGCTGTAATTGCAGACTCTCCTTTGCCGCACATTTGTTCGCCTTCAACGGCAACCGCCATTATTCGGTAGCGCGTTAAATTATCGGGTGCCTGGAAATCGAATGAAACGTTGCCTTTGTCATCAGTGATCAGGTTGGGATTGAAGTAGGCGACTGCGCTGAAGTCTGTGCGCAGGGAAATTGGTTTGGCTTCTCCCTCTGAATAAAAATTCGCATCTGAGGGACCTATGGTGCCGTTGGTGGCGCCTTGCAGCATTGGAGCTTCATCGGTTGCTTTCATTCGCATAGGCGCTCTGCTGAATGCCTTGTCGGCGCCAGCACCACCTGCTCCTACCGCTCCGGCAGGTGCTGGGATCGTTCCGCTTTTAGGTGGGGGCAGAGAAGCTGGTGGTGACGAATCTGGCTGCGAAGGAAGAACAACGAATTGACGGTTATGCAAATCAATTGTGTCCGTAACTGCGCCGAGATAAAATGCCGAGGCGGGATCTTGCCAGCTGTATCCGCTTAACGCCAATACCGACTCGTCCACTATTGCGACTGCAAGATGGGCATTAGGAGCCAATCCGCCAGTCTGGCGGCTGACGTTCAATTTCACGCTTGTTTTTTGACCAGGAGAAATATTCTTTTCTGCAGGTGTGATCTCGACTTTGAGTTTGCGCGAATCCGGTGGTACAGAGAGCATAATGACACCACTGGCAAATTTGCTATTCGGTCCAACAAGGTTTGCTTGAACATAAGCATTTGGCATCATTTGCTCGCTTACCGGCAGTTCGATAATTGAGCTGCCATCCTTTAGCTCAACTGGCACGGTTTTTAGCATGCCGTTATGCCTTATGCTTACAATGCCTCGCGCCGGCTTGAAAGGCGCCTGAATCATAATTGATGTGTTTTGACCTGGTTGGTACTCTTTATGATCAGGGATCAAGATTACCTTTTCTTGTTCAGCATGATCAATTTTCTTTTCTATTTTCTCTTCTTTCCAGATCGAAATTGTCGTCTCGTTTTTTCGACCTTTGTTATCGCTTATTGTTGCGAGAACGTTGAGCAATCCGCCCGAGCTGATGGGAATCTCAGTTTCAACAGCTTTGGCTTCAGATTTGAATTCGCGGCTAGCCAGAATCGTCTTCTTGATTTCGTACGATCCATCATCCTTGTATTCTGTTGTCTCAGTGTAAACGTCTAAATGTACGTTTCTGCTCTGAATAGACTTGCCATCGATGTCCGTCACTATTGTGGAGATCTTCAATGGCTCATTTGCTCGATACATCTGTTTGTCCGTTTTTACGCCAACATAATCGCTGGCCGGATGCAGCAGTAGTGTGGAACTGTCAGACCATTGCTGCCGGTTAACATCCTCTACGCTTGCCTGTGCTTTGATTGACACCGGTACAGCATTTGCAATCTTTTTGATCTGAATTCTAAGCGTGTGCTTTCCTGATGAATCTGTCTGTCCTTTGCGAGTTTCTTGGGTGACATTCTCATCATTGAATTCGCCTGGGTACCTGAAATAGCTGATAATTCCCGCGCCTTTGCCAAATGAAAATTCGCTCCAGCCTGGCGGCGAATATTGACTGCTGCTGGTCGAAACATCCCAGCTAATCGGTGCATCGGAAAGTACTCCTCCCGCGAAATATTTTGCATTTGCAGTCAGTGATGCCGTGTCGCCAAGTATGAGAGCATTGCTTGAGTCTTGTTTCACTGAGAGCTCAAACTCTGGTCGGCGGAACTCAGCGATCTTGAAGGTACAGTTTCCATTGGAAACAACCAGATCCATTCTTTGTGGCACTCTGGGTGAGAGGCTTATGTTTGCATCGCCCAGGTTCGCATTCTTGGGAATGTCCATGGACAAGTCAAAGCCGCCGGACTCATCAACCTTTGTAGTTCCTTTGCCTAGCTCAACTCCTGTTGCATCGGTGATTTTGTATTCGATGGTGCTATTCGTACTTTTAACTAGCTGTAAATCTCCTTCAGGCCCTGCCGTGAATAGGCGCATCCACCCTTTTGCCTGAACCTTCTCGCCGGGCTTGTAGAGATTGCGGTCGGTGACGCAATACCAGCGAAGCGCATCGCGACGAGCTGTTGAGGTCATAGGAAGATCTGTCGAAGGCAATTCTGTGTAAGTTGTGTTGGATGACAACAAGGAGTAAAAGGACTGATCATCCCCGCTCTTGCAAACAATGCATTCAGCATATCTTTCATCAGTGAATTGAAATCGAGCGAGCCCATCTTGATCCGTACTTGCAGTCTTCTTTGCGTCGGTAAGAGTGATTGTTGCGCCACTGATAGGAGCGCCTGTATCTAATCTGCTCGCCATTACGATTAGAGAGC
>JBIKOL010000060.1:0-46392 GCA_044358055.1 Obscuribacteraceae bacterium (SeqCode) | reverse complement strand
CAAATTGGAAATCTGCGAACATCATCTTTCTTTCGAGGCAGTACTTCAACTGTTGCAATTACATTATTCGCTCCGTCTTTGAAATACGGTTTGAGTTCTATTCTGCTCTCGGTCAAAGTCGAATTCTTTGCGGGTGAAATTATTTGTTCGCTAATTTTGTTGAACTTCTGAAATTCAGGATACTGTTGGGGTGTCTCATGCCAAGCTCTGTATTTAGAAGTCTGCTGCAGGTATTTTGAGAAATCTTCTGGCTTGCATGAATACAAGCAAACTTTCAATTGTTTAGCGTTCTGGCTTAAAACGCTGTAATAGGACTGCTTGTTTTTTTGGATTATGGCCATGCTGTCGGGAGGTTCGCTTAGCTGTGCGCTATTTTCTGCCGTTTTTATCGTGGCGATATTTGTTCCGGAAAGTGTTTGCCCGTAAATGTCTCGGATAGCCCGGCTCAGAGTGATTGTGTATTTTGTGTTGGCTTTGAGGCCTTCAATGTAAATTCCATCTGAAGCAGAAATTCGTGCGTTAGGAACTGCCGGGCTGATGCTGACCATTTTGCTGTTGAACTTAGCAGGGTCGATCTGGTTGCTCAAACGCAGATAAATATCTTGTGAGTAAGCGTTTCTCTCGTAGTCTGGTTCGATGATGAGCGGGCCATAAGTTTCAAAGCTAAATACCTGACTGC
The DNA here is from genome assembly GCA_044358055.1 of Obscuribacteraceae bacterium (SeqCode). GTDB lineage: Bacteria > Cyanobacteriota > Vampirovibrionia > Obscuribacterales > Obscuribacteraceae > JAIEPM01. The sequence continues at coordinate 45,713 of JBIKOL010000060.1, read as the reverse complement.
TTTTGCTTTTGGCCGGACCTTCTTTTGATGGAGTGTTCGGTCCAAATTTTACGCTGACTTTTTGTGCCTTTTGTAATTGTTTGTCTGGCACAAATGCGAGCCATCGATTCTTTGGTGCAACTTTAACTTGCTCAGCGATTTCCGCATCTTTTTTGATTTCATCAGCGCTTGCGATACGCACGGGCACCGCTGCTCCTGCCTGTGATAATGTTATTGTTTTCAATACATCGGCGGGCTCAACCTTTTGATCGAATATTGCAAATATGACTGGTTTCAATGAAATCGATTTCGCGCCATCTGCTGGAATCATCGACTGCGCCTGCACGCACGGTGTATTTATATCCCAAGATATTGTCTGAGCAAGTTTGTTTCCACTAAGTGAAGAAGTTCCTGCGGGTATCTCGAGATGATAGTTTGTCGAACGGGGTAATATCTTGCCCTTTGGAATAAATGCGAGAGTTTGTGTTCCCAACCATCTCCAATGGCCTGCTGTGTCTGGTGTCATTTTTACCGGGATATTTTTTGCCTCGGCATTCGATTCGGCAGAACTTAGTGGCACCATCGGCTGTGAAAATGTGATACTAATTTGCTTTACTTCACTTACAGCTTTTTCTGGAGTGTAGTGCAACACTTTGAGAGCGCCAGCCGGTGACTTGGATGCTGGGCGCGTCTTTGATTCTTTCGGCGGGAACTCTTGTTTTGTTGTGCCACCCGGTTTTGCGGGTGCAGTTGGGGCAGGGGGAATTTTGAAACTTGACGATGCTGATGTTTTGCTTTGGGCAGGAAGGTGATTAAGAAGTTGTTTTAACTGATCGGGTGCGATGGGATTTATAGCCGCAATCTTATTAGCACTGCCTGCGGATTCCAGTTTCTCTTGCCCATCGCTGAGCTCAAGCTGGATCTTTTTCTCAGATCCTGTTGGCGGTGGCAAGTGCGATGGCGGCAGCATCAGCGCCAGGCAAGATTGCTCGCAAAATAACGAGAAGCAGAGAAGAAAAACGAGAAAAGACGAAATACTTTTTTGCACGGCCAGATTCCTTGCAACGACTAAGCAGCATGATCACTTGAAAAGCTCATGCATTACGCAACTGTTCATTTTATCGCTTCTGCGCCTAATCAGGCATGAAAGAATGTCGTGAAATTCTGGGCGCCCGTGAGGCGCCCCTACCAATCACTTGCTTGTTCCGCAATCACTCGCTTGGTCCGACGTAAGCCAATCACTTAGCTGGTCTCATTGATGTCAGTGTAAGCGGAGCTTTTGGTAGGGGCTGCTCACGGGCTTCAATTGCAGCATTTGTTGGCGCAATTCTAAACAGGCTTGGAAATGTTTGCCTGCTTGTCACGTTCCTGTAGGAGCTGGGCGGTGATACTTATGGCGATTTCCTGGGGATGGTTGTTGCCGATTGCAAGACCTACGGGGCATAGAAATGCGTGCTTTGCTTCCTCCGGCAATCCGGACTCGGCAATGTCTTTTCTCAATCTTACTGCTTTGGCTTCGCTGCCGATTACGCCCAGATAGGGAAATTTGCGCTTGCGAAGAATCTCGATAAGAATCGGGCTGTCTGTGCTATGCCCCATCGTGATAAGCAAGACGAACGACCCTTCGGGGATTTGACTGACATAAGCCGGCATATTGTCAGTTTGAACCTTGCTCAACGCAGCCGCATCAGGAAGCTTGTCCAGCCATTCTTTTCGCGGGTCGATACTGGTGACTTTGCAATCCAATTTAAGTAAAAGAGAAATAAGTGCATTGGCAACATGGCCCGCGCCAAAGACAACAATATTCCAACTCGTACAATTATGCTTTTCGAAAAACAGCTTGACCATGCCGCCGCAAGTCATGCCCACGTCGCGGTCCAGGCTCCAGTTGACGAAATGCGTGTTCCTCGCAGGGTCATCGTCATTTAGTATCGCAATAGCTTCGTCGATTGCTTTCTTTTCGACTTTGCCACCGCCAACGGTGCCCCAGTGCAAGCCGTCTCGAGTTACCAGCATCTTTGTGCCGGCATCATTCGGTACGCTGCCGGTGGTATCAACTACAGTGACAGCAACAAATGGAACCTTCGCGGAAAGAAGCTCATTTATTTTTTGATAGTAGTCCATCGTCAGCGGCTGGCAGTTCCCTGTCTTTCCTTCTCATCCGCGGCTTTTGAGTATTCTGCAAGCCGCATAACAATTTCCTCGTTGCTGGCAGGAAGAATCAGTTTCGGAATCTCCTTGCCTGAGACAGATCGCAAGGCATATTTTACTGCGCACCATACCGAAAGACCCAGGCAAAGTGGTGGCTCGCCAACTGCTTTTGTGCCTACAACGTTGACTTTATTTTCGCGGTCGATCCAGTTGACGTTAAATACTTCCGGTGTGTCTTGAACGTTGGGGATTTTGTAAGTGGTAGGCGAGTGGCTTAGCAGTGTTCCATCCTCTGCGTAACGAAGGCATTCAGTCGTCACCCAGCCCATTCCCTGAACGAAGGCGCCGGTGAGTTGTCCTTTTGCAATTCCTGGATTTACAGGTCTGCCGATGTCCATCAGGATGTCGACGCGGTCGACCTTTAGATCGCCCGTGAATCTGTCGATTGTTACTTCGGAAACGGCTGCGCCCTGCGTGTAATACAAAAATGGATGCCCGGCAGCGGTCTTTTCCGGCCCGGCCTCCCAGGTCCAGTCTAATCCCTGCGTTGCATAAAAACCACGTTCGCCGAGGCTGACTCTATTCAAATATGCCAGTTTGACCAGCTCTTTAAAGCTCAATTTGCTGTTCGGCCGGCGGCGATCAAAAATGTACCCATCCTGCCAGACGATGCTTGTTGGGGAAGGTTGAATGTCCAGCTCCAGAGTTGAAATATGTCTTGCTGCAAGTTCCGTTAGCGAGTCTTTGATTTTGCGGCAAGCGATTTGCGCGGCAGAGCCGTTCAGGTCAGTGGCGCTGGACGCGGCTGTGGCGGAGGTGTTGTTGTTCTTCTCTGTTGAAGTTGGCATCATGATCACGTTCGAAGCCTCAATGTCAAATTCTCCAGCAACGATTTGCTTGATGTTGGTGTTGACGCCCTGTCCCATTTCGGTTGCACCGGTCGAAACCTGTATGCTTCCATCAACGTATATATTTACCAGCGCGTTGGCCTGGTTCAAAAACTTTGTATTGAACGAGATGCCGAATTTTACTGCGCTCACGGCAATGCCTTTTAGATGCGTTTTCGATTTGCTGTTGAAAGCATCAACTTCTTCTTTTCGTTTCTTGTAATCCGAATTTTTCTCAAGCTGCTCAAATATGATCGGCAGGCTGTTATCAAAAACAATTTCTCCATACGGAGTGACATTTCTTTCCCCGTCTCCGTAAAGATTTCGCTTACGAATTTCCATGGGGTCTTCATTCAGGTAGGCTGCAATTTCTTCCATAATATTTTCTATGGTTGCAATACCTTGCGGTCCACCAAAACCACGAAATGCGGTGTTGGGCGCGAGGTGCGTCTTGCAGATTGTGCCGCTAATATCTGCATTGTCGATGTAATATGCGTTGTCGATGTGACACATGGCTCGTGCCATGACTGCTGTCGAAAGATCAAATTTGGCTCCGCCGTCGGAATACAAATCTGCCTTTAGCGCGGTAATTACGCCATCTTTCGTGAAAGCGACCTTGTAGTTGTTCTTGAATGGATGGCGCTTGCCGGTTGCCTGCATGTCGAGATCTTTGTTGAAAATTATTCGCGCCGGTCTCTTTAGTTTGTGCGCAACAAGAGCCGCCATTGCTGCAGGATGAGTCGCCTGACTTTCCTTGCCGCCGAAGCCACCGCCCATGCGCTTTGTGATGCATACGACCTGGTTCATGCTGAGCCCAAGAATGTGCGCGATTACTTCCTGCACTTCCGTAGGATGTTGCGTGGAAGAATGCACTTCGATCTGATCGTTCTCTTTGGGATAAACAATAGCCGCCTGTGATTCGAGATAAAACTGTTCTTGTCCGTCGTTTTGGAAAACACCTTCGAGAATGTGCTCCGCCTTTTTGAAAACAGCTTCTACGTCGCCTCTTTTGATGCGGCGAACAGGACCGAGGAATAATTTTTTCTCTTTTGCCTTGTCGATGCTCAAAACCGGTTCGAGCGTTTCATATTCTATTTTGATCGCCTTCTTTGCTCTGGCAATTGCTTTGTAATTTTCGGCTGCGATTACAACAATAGGATGCCCGATGAATTCGATGAGATCTTCAACAAGCAAAACCTCATCTTTGACGATTGGTCCGAACAAGTTTTCACCAGGAATATCTTTGTAAGTATAAAGAGCTACGACTCCCTTCACTTTCTCAGCTGCAGAAAGATCGAGTGACTTGATCTTGGCGTGAGAGACTGGAGCATAGTAGAAATCTACAATAAGCTCACCGCGTGCCGGCGGGAAATCATCTATATAAATGGATTGACCTGAGACGTGCGATTTCGCGGAGTCATGCGGTATGTCTTTACCTACAGCGCTCATACGGCAACCCTCCCTTCCGCTAATTCATAGTACAGTTTCAAAAGCAGATTGCGTGCAAGTTGAAGCCGAAAAGCCTGTGAGCCGCGGACGTCGGTAATTGGGGAGATTTCAGTGACAGCGATTTCCGCTGCTTTATTCATTGTTTCCAGTGACAGTTGTTTCCCTTTCAGAAATTCTTCCGTCTTAGGCAGGCGCAAGATTACAGCAGCTACGCCACCGTAAGCGATAGCTATTTCAGAGATCTTGTCTCCACTTAGCTTTATTTTGAAAGCGGCTGTATTCGTGGAAATGTCCAGGTGCTTGCGGCGGGATACTTTGTAGAGCTTGATTATCTCGTCCTTTTGCGGCATTGGAATTGCGATGGCTTTGATGAATTCATCAGCACCCATATCCATTTTCTTGTAGCCCTTGTAAAAATCATTGATGCGAACCTGTCTGCTTCCTTTGCTTCCACAAATCTCCAGAACAGCATCCATAATGAATAGGAACGGTGGAGTATCAGCAATCGGCGAAGCGTTGGCTATGTTCCCTGCCAACGTTCCTGCATTGCGAATCTGTGGAGATCCGAATACCCAGAGGATATTATGAAACTCGGGAACCTTATCGCGGAAATAGTCCTCAAGTTCGGATAGTGTGACTCTTGAGCCTACGGTCAACATTCCATTGCTGCGAGTGATTTCGTTCAAGCCGCTGATGTTCGATAGGCTCATTAGCTTTGCTGGTGCGAACCCGCGTTTGTTCATATTGACGCAGACGTCGGTGCCACCACTTATGATGACTGCATCTGAATTCTGAGATTTGTACTTCACTGCATCTTCCATCGAAGACGGAATGTATACCGACTGTTCTTCGTCGGTGAGACTGACAGAATCGCTTGCGGCGCCTTCGAGCGATTTGATCATTTCAGTGGCTGGGTAGAGTTTCGCCAATGGAATAATTGCATTCACATCAACTTCCATTCCAGCTTTTAAAATGGGTTCGTAGCCGGTGCATCTGCACAAATTTCCCGTTGTGCAATCTTTGATTTCCTGGACTGCTGGCGCTTTTTTCTCATCGAAATACGAGCACATCGCCATGATAAAACCTGGAGTGCAAAAGCCGCATTGCGCACCATGGCATTTCACCATGGACTCTTGCACGGGGTTCAATTCATCACCGCTGCTCATTCCTTCGACAGTAATTACATGCGTAAGGTCGACCTGGTACAGGTATTGAATGCAGGAGTTGATCGGCTTGTATTCAAGCTTTCCATTCTTGACTCGCCCGATAAGAACAGTGCAGGCACCGCAGTCGCCTTCTTCGCAGACAATTTTGGTTCCGGTAATTCCCCGCTGATATCGCAAGTAGGAAGACAGCGGTTGAAATGCGTCTGCGCCTGACACACGGCACTCTTTACCGTTGAGGAAAAAATGTAAGTAGTCTCTCATAAACTCCGCACAGCCCTACGGCATATTAATTCTGCATATCATAAGTCATTCGCTGCATATTTTGGAGCAGCGCCCGAAATTTACTATTCCCGCTTTTTCCTAAAGTCGTTCTTGCCGTTTTTGACCAGGCAATGTCCGCTATCCCGGGAGCGACGGCGGCTCGCCGGCTCAGGAATTTACAAGATCCGTTAGTGTGTCATCCAAGAGAGGTTTGTACCCGAATGTTGCAGTTCCTGCCCCTGATTGAACTTTTTTGGGGGGGCTGACGTCTCAAACACTATACCCGCGTTGGAGGAAGCCGCCGTGATTTATAGTCCCCCCGACATCGCTTTGATTCTCGGAATCGCGCTACTCGTGTTTGGACCGAAACGCCTGCCAGAGCTGGGACATGCAATTGGACAGGGAATTGGGAATTTCAAGAAGTCTATGGCTGAGGCGGAAAGCACCGCGAAGAACGCTGTTAATACTGCCAGCAGTGTTCCGGTTGCCAACAGTACTGAGCCTGCTGCCAACGGCGAAAGCCTCCCTGTTGGTCCAAGCTCAGTTCAATGACTACATCAATACTCAACTGATCCTGGCGCGGATGCCGCTGGGAGTGCGGGCGTCCTCGCCCGCTTCTAATGAGTTGTCTTATGATTTGCCTGAGTATTAAAAGCGGGCGGGACGCCCGCGCTCCCAGGAGTTATTTCGCTCGCATGCGATTTACAAACTGCTCGGCAAAGTATGGGCTGATCGGTGCGTTGTAACTCATAGCAGCAGAAGTCTGCTTGTGTTCTGGATTGTCGCTGGGATATGCATGAGCTGCTTTTGGCAGATTGATCTGATCGAAGCGATTACCTTTGCTGTCGTGCATTGAGATTACAACATCATCTCTACTGATGCCGCCCGGAAGCGGTCGCGCAGGATCTGTAACGTAGCCCGGTGACAATATCTGTTTCAACACTGGACCAGAGTCCTGAATCTTATCGTTTCGAACTGCCGACAGTGGATCAAGATTCTCGGACATGCTCTGGCCGATTCCAGTGAAATCGACTGTTCCTCGAATCGCCTGGCCAAGTCTGTATCTATATGATTCTGTTCCGTCATGTTTTGGCATTACGTTCTTATCTGCAAGCTCGTTCACATCGAGAACGTAGAGGCTGTTCTTGTTTGGTAGGGGAGGAAGCTTGCCTTCAGGAAATCCTGCACCGATGAAACCGAGCGTGTTTGAGAATTCCGGGTGAAGAATGGCGTACTGCCTTAAAAATGGCGTGCTCTGTGAAAATGAAATAGCTGCAGTTCGGTCTGCAGAAGAATTTACTGTTGTAATTTGCGGCAGAATTTTTCGCACGTTGTCCAAATAAAGATTGTCGTTGTATCCGGCTTGCGAGAGATTGTCGGGGTTGATTAGCGAATCTGGCGCGTTGTAAGCATATGCTGCTTCACGATTGTATTTGCCGAGAAAATGTTTGAGCGGATGAGGAAATACGGTAGTGAATCCGTATTTGTCCGCTTCTTTATTCATTTGGGTTTCTGAAACATAGTCCTGCTGAACCCATTTCGGTTCCATTGCGCCTTGCAGAACATACATTGTGGAACCGTTTGCATTGGTCGGAATGTGGACATAGAAGTCGCGCTGATCGCCAAATTCGATTGTGTAGTCTCCGGGTTTCAGCGTCTGCCCAGGCTCTCTCTTTACTTCATTGCCGGACATATCAAAGATTTTCGCACTGCCAATTGGATCATCCACATGGACAGGAGATGCATGTTCTTTCCAATCAAGATGGGGCGGGCGCGCCGAGTATTGCCAACTGACTGGCTCGGGGTTTTTGCAAATGTGTATATGAGGCAAAAACTTATCTGCACTATTGCAATGGGCAGCTGTAGCTGGACTTCCTGTTGGCGCGAGTAGTGCGACATCCCGGAGTGAATCAATGCCTTGCTCGCCCGACGTATCTTCTGGCGTGCTTGTGTGATCGTTTATTAAAAGCTTTGAAGTTTCCGAGCTCACCACTACCTCCCTGCAAGATCGAGCTTAGCTTCTCAGGGCGAAATGGCATCTAAATACCATTTCAGCTTGCCATTCATGGTGGTGTTTCTCCCATGAGGAATCGAAGAAACATAAGCCGGCGGCTCGCCGGCTTCTAAAAAGTGAGTACGGATCGCATCTTTTAAAAGCGGGCGGGACGCCCGCGATCCCGGGGCTCCGCTTCACTAGACGGTGGTGAGATGGGCTTTGGAGGCGGCGGGGATTACTTTGTCTTGAATGAGTTCTTCAATTTGAGTGCGACTATATCCCAGGTCTTTCAACACAGTTACCGACGCCGCGGCGAGATCGCTTGTTGCTTTTAATTCACCGCTATGTGTTTTATCAAACGGCAATGGCGTGCGCACTTGTGGCACGGCACCAAGTTTCGGGTGAATCAAATTCTGCACAAGATTGCGTTCTTTTCCAGGCAGAAATGCCAGCGCTTCAGCAAGTGTATTTACAGGCGAAACGCAGCAGTTCGAATCCTCAAAAACATGCATCCATTCGGCAAGAGTTTTCTTTGCAAATTCTTTTTCAAGAGACCTTCGCAATTCTTTGTTTGCACCAAAGGGAATTACATTCAATAAATCAGTTCGTCCTAATCGATTGCAGAAAATTTCCCAGAATTGAGGCTCGAGCGGCGCTGCCGCAATGAATCTTCCATCTTTGCATTTGAACACGTTGTAATTTGCCAGATCCTGTCTGTAACACGGGTCCGTCTCTCTTGGTTCATTACTCATGTACAAATTTGCTGTTGCAGCAAGAGCCTGTGTCCATAAAATGCTGTCAAACATGCTTACATCGAGATGTTTGCCTTTGCCTGTTTTTCCTCTTTGAATAACCGCACCAAGAACAGAAATTGACGCAAGTAATCCACTCATGAAATCAGAAAGCAAAGTTCCAGGCATAAGTGGTGTGCCTTCGGGGCTGCGGCAAACATGCATTACCCCTGACTCCGCCTGCAAATTCACGTCATGCCCCGGACGCTGACTGAAAGAACTGTCTTGCCCATATGATGAAATTGAACAATAGATGAGCCGTGGATTTATTTTGTGCAGCTTGCCATAGCCCAGTCCTAGCCTGCTCATTACGCCGGGGCGAAAATTCTCGACAATAACGTCTGCGTCTTCCACAAGTTTGTGGACTATCTCAAGACCCTTTTCTTGCTTGAGATCGAGCGCAATTCTTTTTTCATCGCGATGCACGCTCCAGAAATAAAGACTCTCTCCTTTGACTATTGGCGTGAGCAAGGATGCTAAACCTGGATGCAGCTTTTCAACCCGGGTAAGACTTGCGCCCATGTCACACAAAATCGCGCTTGTCAGCTCTCCGGGCAGGAGATGCGTAAAGTCAACGACCTTGATGTTTTCGAGAGGTAGAGCCATTGTTTGATTCTAAGAGGCAACAATCAATGAGTGATGTTACCATGTGCTGATGAAATTGCTTGCCAAAAGATTAGCGATATCACTTTTAGTTTTACTTCTGGCGGGGTTTGCAATGCCAATACTTGCATTGCCGGGCGATGGTTCCGATACACTAAAAATGACTACAGGGAGGCTGGAGCACGACGGTATCGAGCGAAGCTACACTCTGTACGTGCCGCATTCCTATGATGCTAAAACCGCACTGCCTTTGTTGGTGCTCTTGCATGGTGGCGGCGGCGCCGGAAAGCGAATGATCAAATTCACCGGCTTCGACAAAATTGCTTCGCAAGAAGGACTCATTGTGGTTTGTCCTGAGGGCTACGAGCGCCACTGGAATGACGGCCGGCTTGAAATAAGCCACAAGGCGCATGAAAAGAATATTGACGATGTAGGCTTCATTTCGCAGTTAATCGATCAAATCGGAAAAGAAAAAAACATCGACAAAAGCAGAATTTATGTCGCTGGTATAAGTAATGGTGCCATGATGTCATTTCGACTTGGTCTTGAACTCTCTAACAAAATTGCAGCAATCGGCACCGTGGTGGGTTGCCTTCCTGAGCCATTTTCCACCAAGGCTGTCGATGCGCGCCCAATGCCCGCAATAATTTTCAACGGTACCAAAGATCCGCTTGTTCCCTTTGAAGGTGGTTATGTCAAGTTCCTGCGCAAAACTTTGGGCAAGGTTATCTCCGCACCAGAAACTGCTGCGTTCTGGGCTAAGCATAATAAGTGTGATGATAAAGCAGAGGAAGCCTTGCTGACGCTTAACGGCAATAAGAGCGGATGCACTGTGAAAGAAAAGATCTACAAGAACTGCTGCAACAATGCTGATGTGGAGTTCTATTCTATTGAAGGCGGCGGTCACACCTGGCATCGCGATAGTCTCTACGCTCAGTATTTGCCCGTGATGGTAATTGGCAAAGCCTGTCGCGATATCGACACCACAGAATTGATGTGGAGCTTCTTCAAAAAGCATCGCCTGATGAATGGAGCCGCGCAATGACCGAATCTGTGCCCATGCAGCACGAAACCACTGTTACAGCGCCTAAAGGTGAGATCCTCTCCTGGGCGATGTACGACTTTGCAAATTCTGCTTACACAACAATCGTCGCGACAACTATTTTTAATCCGTACTTTGTCAAAGTGGTGGCAGGCGAAGGGTCCGGCTTGAAGGGCGGAGAAGGCACTTTTCTCCTCACTCTGTCGATTTGTATTTCCAGTCTCGCTGTGGTTTTTTCGGCTCCCATAATTGGAACCATTGCCGACGCACATGCTGCAAAGAAACGAATATTGTTTTTTGCCACCATTATTTGTGTTGCTTGCACTGCCTTTCTCTCGCAGGTTGGAAAAGGTGCTTACATTTTTGGAATGGCTTTGCTCACAGTATCAAATTTTGCTTATGGAACTGCAGAAGATCTTGTCGCTGCATTCTTGCCGGAGATCGCCGCGCGCAAAGATATGGGCCGCGTGTCTGCCTTCGGCTGGACCATCGGTTACCTGGGCGGCCTTGCTACCTTAGGACTTTGCCTTGCCTATATTTTCTGGGCGAAGAAAAATGGGCAGGCAAGCGAATCGTATGTACCTGTAACCATGATAATTACTGCTTGCTTTTACGGTTTTGGCGCGGTACCAACGTTTCTTTTCCTGAAGGAAAGAGCTATTCCTGACCCCAGCGTTAAAGGAAGGCAAATAATGACCGTGGGCTTCGAGAGACTAAAAACAACACTGCAACACGCGGTTCATTATCAGGATCTTTTCCGCTTCCTCATCAGTTTGCTTGTCTTCAGTTGCGGCACCAGCACAGTTATAAGTCTTGCTTCTGTTTACGCCGAGCATGTGATGGGGTTCGGAAATGAAGATCTTGTGCTCATGATCTTCATCGTAAACATAACTGCAGCCGTGGGTGCTTTTACTATCGGATTCGTCCAGGACAAAATCGGTTCGGTGCGAACTCTGGCAATTTCGTTATGCTTATGGATTATCGCCATTGGGGGTGCTTACTTTTGCACAAGCCGCCCGCTATTTTGGGCGCTGGCAAACTTGATTGGAGTGGCAATGGGTGCCAGTGGGTCTTCCGGGCGCGCACTGGTCGGACTGTTCTCGCCTCCTGGACGGTCGGGGGAGTTTTTCGGTTTGTGGGGTCTGGCAGGAAAGCTTGCTGCCGCTGTCGGACCTCTTACCTTCGGCCTGGTTACACTTTTAACCAATAACAATCAGCGCCTGGCGATTCTCTCGTCGACATCGTTTTTCGTCATTGGCTTAATACTTCTGGCGCTGGTAAATGAAAAGCGCGGTAGAGAAGCCGCCCACAAAAATCTGGAGTAGGAAATGGCTCAAACAAGTGATGGGTGCCTGTTATGTACGCAATCAATTCCTCAGAGTCACCTGATTTATGAAGGCAAGCACTGGAGAATCAGGCATAGCGAGGAAACGAACATTTTAGGTTACTGCATACTTGAGCCTGTACGTCATTTTCTAGATTTGTCCGAGGCTGAAACTGGTGAGTTGGCAGATTATAGTGTACTTCTAGCCGCAATCATGAAAGCCCAACGTGAGTCATTTGGGGACTGCGAGAGAGTCTATACCTTCTCTCTGGCTGAGGCTGTCCCGCATTTTCATCTGCACGTGATACCACGCCGAAAAGACTTTATCAAAGTCTACAAAGGTCGTGGAATCATGTCCTATCCTCTAAAGCCAGCAGCGTCTCCGGAGCTTGTAGCTACAGTCAGCCAGCAGCTGCGCGGCTGTTTAAGACGTGATCAGCGCCTTTTGACCGTCTGCTAATCATTACCCTAAACGCCTGACCGTTGCAAATCTCATCGGGGCGGGCATATGAAGATAGAGCCACTCGGGTATAGGCACTGGCTGATATACCAGTAATGGCTTGCCAAAGAGGGCTAGTTAACAGATACTGAGCACGGAGGACCATAACAGAGACAAGCATGCTCGGCTTTGTATAATGGCATGTGAGTAAGCAATCGCTCTATTCATCTTCATCTCTTTTAGATTACTATGACTTTTTCGGAACAGAAATCATCTGTGAAAAAACTCGGGGAGCTTCTCCTCGAGTCTGGCTGCGTCCATGAGAGCGATCTGCAACGTGCAGTTGATATATCGAGGAAGAATTTCCAGTCACTGGGAAAAGTTCTCGTGGCGCAGAAAATGTGTCGAGATGCAGACATCAACAATGCGCTGGAAATTCAAAAAATTTGTAAGCTTGAAGGAATGACCGGCACCGTTGCCGTGAGAGCGCTGGCATTGATCAAAAAGGAGATTCTGTCGGTCAAAGAGGGTCTCGAACGCATCGGTTGGATTCGCGACAATTACAAGCACTTTGATGAACCGGCACCAATTGTAGAGGCCAAGCAGGCTGCTGCTGCCCTTGGCACTAATACGGGCGTGGCCTATGCGGAAGCTGTTGAAAAAATCGGGGATGCTTATCTCGATTACAAACTGGCAGCACGAGCAGAATGCAAGTACGAGGAAGCAAAAGAAATTTTCGAGCAATGTCTGCCTGAATCCGCTAAACCGCTTTCTTTGCTGCTGGGCAAGCTCAGCAAATTGGCCGTCAGTCAGCGTCGACATGACGAAGCAAAGGCATTTCTGGACAAGGCTCAGTCTCACCTGCATGCCACGGGAAATAAAGAGTCTAAAGAGTTTGTCAAAGTCATTCACATGTCGGCTGAATATCACGTGTCGCGCCGCAAATACTCTGATGCTGAAGAGCACTTCAAAGAATGTTTTGCCATGCTCGAGGCCAAAGGTGATTATCATGATCCTGAGCTGATTGAAACGGTCAGACGCTATGTTCAAATGATAATGAAAGCCGAGCGAAAAGCAGATCAGGTCACTCTGGGTGAATTGTTCAAAGGCTCTAAGCTGCTCACAGATGAAGAGCTCACAGCAGCATGGCAGTTTAGCAAGAAGGAACGTATTGCTCTTGGTCATGCGTTGACCCAAATGAAGCTTGTCAGTGATAAATACCTGCAAATAGCGTTACAGTTGCAGATGCTTGTGCGAAATAATGAAATTAGCTCGCTCCTGGCAGTTTGGTTGATGCTTTACATGGTTAAGCTGAACATGCCTCTTGATGCGGTGCTCGAATTGTTTCAGTGCGAACCGAAGAGCAGAACCGCACTCTCTGGTGAATTGAAGTCTGCCTGCAACGAAATGGCAAACATGGAGGCACGACTTTCACCCAATCATTCGGAGCTGGCTTTCGCACACGCAAAAGTTGCGCATATCTATTTCCAGAGACAGCAGTGGACGGAAGCCGAACATCACTTCAAGCGAGCAATGGAAATTATTGCAGTAAATCCAAACGTTAACGCAGAAAAAGCAATTGAAGTAATTGACCATTATCGTGACATGAAATTAGCTCAGGAAGATTGGGAAGGGACCGTCAAGGTTGCAAAAATTGGCGTCTTGATGAGGTCCAAGCATTATGGACAGACATCTATTCCCTATGCCAAAGGACTTGAACGTCTGGCGCAAATCTTCTGCCAAAAGGGCGATCATACTACTGCGATAAGCTGTTTGGATCGCGCCCTTGCAGTCCGCGAGAAATTGTATGGCAATGAAGACCGCGAGTTGCTTGGATGTCTTGAAGCAAGGGGCGATTGTTTTATGCATATGAACGATTATACGGATGCTGAAAGCACGTTCGAGCGAGCTGTGGCAATTACAATCCACACTAATGGTAAGCACCATGATGTTAGCGATCGTTTGATAGGGAAATTGGCTGAGATTTTGAAGTTGATCGGCAAGGTTGACCGAGCACGCGAAATCGCTCCGGGAAGTGTCCGCGATCACTTCTTTATATAAGGAATGCGTTTTACGCTTAGTGCTGAGACGACTGTTACTGAGCTGCAGTGCGATTCAGTTGCGATGCGTAGGCATTCACAGCATCAAGGCGTCTCTTCACCATCTTGCTGGCTGCCATCTTTGTGATGTCTTGCCAGAATGGAACGCGGATGCCTGGGTCAATGGCATTGGTCAACTCAACTGTAGTGCCGTCTTTGTCTGGTGAAATTACCCAGCTTCCTTCAAATACGGCGAAACGATCTGACTTGACCAGATTGTAGTCAATGCGCTTGTACTGGTCGCTTTCGTGCTCAACGTAATCACAACTCGCTTCACCTACTATGGGCAGTGCGGCGAAAGTCTCATGGAGTGTGGCTGCGTTTCCGTCATAGGAAAGCAGTTTGCGATGACTGTCATTTTCGCGTTGATGTTGAATAGCCGCCCAAACTTGTTCGGGTTTTGCTTTCACGTGAATTGAATGCTTCACTTCTGGAGCATGCGATTTGCGGGCAACATGCTTGCCATGGTGCTTTGTTTGACCTTCCAGTGCTTCAGTGCACTGTTCGTTGGCAAATGCAGAGGCGGTGAAGATCGAGCCCATCAAAGAAAAAACAATTGCAGTAGCAGTAATTCTGCGCGACATCCATCCACCCCACACCAAGAAAAATAAAGCTGGAACATTGAAGCCTATAAGCTCAACATGCCACGAATAAAGGATTTGAAACGTTCTAATTTTGAAATTTATACCCTTTAGTCAGTCGAAGCATTCTCCTTGAATTCTAGAATCCTTACTTTAGCGTCCGATAAACTCCCTGTTAAGACTTGACAAGATCTGCCCAGCCTGTGGGCTTTTCAGCCCACGGATATAATGGCGAAGATGAATTTAAAGCAGAGACAGGCAGGTTGACATGAGCTTTTTAACTTACAACGGGGTTGCCGTACCCTCATACATGTATGGCACGGCGTGGAAAAAACAAGAAACAACACGCCTGGTAAAGCTGGCTGTGGAAAAGGGATTTACCGCGATTGACACTGCCAATCAAATAATCCATTACGACGAAGCGCTGGTTGGGAAAGCTCTTCAGGAAATATGGAGTAGTGGCGTAAAGCGGCAGGATTTGTTCCTGCAAACTAAATTCACCTCTGTGAATGGGCAAGATCATAGAACACCATATGATGCCAAAGCCGATCTCGGCACTCAGGTGCGGCAGTCCGTGGAAAGTTCGCTAAAGCATTTGCACACCGATTACATTGATTCTTATGTTTTGCACGGTCCCTATTACAGAAACCGGCTGGTTGGCGAAGACTGGGAAATTTGGGGAGCCATTGAGGATGAGTTCAAAGCCGGCAAGTTTCGCATGGTAGGCGTTAGCAATGTAAGCGCCGAGCAATTACGCGAGCTGTGCAGCAAGGCCAAAGTGAAGCCGATGATTGTGCAAAATCGTTGCTTTGCAGTCACGGCTTGGGACAAAGAAGTGCGCGGCATTTGCCAGGAACACAATATTATTTATCAGGGATTCTCGCTACTCACCGCGAATCAGGCAGCGTTTGGCGATGCTGCTGTTCATCGCATTTGTAAGCGACTTGGTTCAACCGTTGCGCAGATGGTCTTTGCCTTTTCTTTGCAGATAGGCATTCAGGTTTTGACAGGCACCACGACGGCAAAGCATATGGAAGAAGATCTTCAATCACATTCATTTGTCCTGGAACCTGATGAATTGAAGCAGATTGAATCCATTGCATTGCGGGTCTAGTTTGATCCGTAGCCGCCGCCGCCTGGGGTCTCGATTGTGAGTGAATCTCCACTCGATACAGGTACACTGGCTCTAAAAGGTATCTCGGTGATTTCGCCCGAGTGCTCTATGTAATTGCGGCCTGTGGATCCGTTCCCGCCGCCAGCAAGACCATGCGGTGCGTGGGTGCGCCTGTTCGAGAGAACTGAGACTGTCATTTCTTCCAGAAATCGAATGCGCCTGATTGCTCCGTCGCCGCCATGATGACGGCCTGAACCGCCGCTGCCGTGCCGAACACCAAATTGTTCGAGCAGAACAGGAAAGCGTGATTCGAGCACTTCGGGGTCCGTGAGCCTGGAATTTGTCATGTGAGAGTGAACGGGTCCCGCACCGCTGAAATCGGCACCGGCTCCAGTTCCACCACATATTGTTTCGTAGTATTGGTATCGTTCATTTCCAAAAGTGAGATTGTTCATGGTGCCTTGAGACGCCGCCATGATTCCCAGGGCACCGTACAGAACGTCAACGATAACTTGCGAGGTTTCAACGTTGCCTGCTACAACCGGCGCTGGATAGTGTGGGTTGAGAAGACAGCCCTCCGGCACAATGACTTTCAGTGGTTTGAAGCAGCCGGCGTTCAGCGGTATTTCATCCGGAACAAGAGTTCTAAAAACATAGAGAACGGCTGCTTTGCATACGGCAAGCGGCGCATTGAAATTAGTAGCTGTTTGCGCCGATGTTCCACTAAAGTCAATTTCTGCAGAAAGAGTTTCCGGCTCGATTCTGATCTCCACGCAAACCTTACTGCCATCGTCCATCGTGCTGGAGAAGGAGCCTGATTTAAGCGATTTGATCGCCGTGCGCACGCAAAATTCTGCATTGTCTTGCACAAATTGCATATATGCAAGAACGGTCTCTTTGCTCCATTTGCGCATCAATTCATGCAGCTGGGAAATCCCTCGTGCATTAGCAGCAATTTGTGCCCTCATATCGGCAAGATTTTGCGAAATTTTGCGCGCCGGGTATTTGCTGCTTTGCAGTATTTTTTCAATTTCGCCCTCTAAAACATGCTGCTCTCGCATGACGAGATCATGCCTGAACAATACCCCTTCTTCCTCAATCGAGTGGCTATCGGAAGGCATTGAACCTGGTGTAATGCCGCCAATGTCGGCATGATGCCCACGTGAAGCTACGAAGAACAATAGCTCCTTGCCGCTTTCATCAAAGGCTGGACTGATCACAGTTATATCAGGGAGGTGCGTGCCTCCGGCATAGGGATCGTTGATAGCATATGCGTCTCCAGGTCTGAGCAAATCTCCTTTGTTTGCAATCAAGCTTTTCACCGATTCTCCCATCGAGCCTAAGTGGATGGGAATATGCGGTGCGTTTGCCACTAAATTGCCGTCGGCATCAAATATGGCACAGGAAAAATCCAGACGTTCTTTTATATTTACTGATTGGCTCGTATTTTGCAGAGTCAGCCCCATTTGCTCCGCCACGAAACTGAACAGATTATTGAACACCTCAAGTGTAATGGGATCTGGTTTAGACGCGCCAGAAAGAAAGCTTGTTGATGAGCTCGGTTCTTTCTCCGCAAAAATATGAAGCGTGCCCTCCTCAAGAATTCTTGCCTGCCAGGCGGGGTCGATGATGGTTGTGGTGTTCTTTTCGCAGATCAAGGCGGGACCTTTTATTATCTCGCCAACTTTGAGGCGATGGCGTTCTAGCAGTGGCGCTTCCATCCAGCCTTCGCTGTCCTTTGATTTACAATAGAAGCGCGAATGTGTGTTCGCGACAGGCTGTCCTGAGTTATCCGTTGCAGACAGTTGCCCTTCATGTTGCGATTGCGTCTCTTCGGCCCCAAAAACCTGAATCGAAAGACTCGACAATATTAAGTCTCTATTCTGGTCGATGAATCCATAGCGCTTCAGGTGTTTAGCCTGGAACTCCGCCTTCATTTTCTCGATTGAGGCGAAGGCGACCGGGAGTGAATAATCGCTCCCATCCATCTGCAAATGTGCAGTCGTGGATGTTTGAATAGAGCTAAAATGGCCTTTGGCTTGCAAAATCGACTTTAACTTTGCAGTTTCATTTTTTATGCTTGCTTGCAAATCAGAAACGGCAATTTGATGCAAGGGACTGTTGATATCTAGATCTTTTATCAAACGCGTGTCGGCGAGGCCAATGCCATATGCCGAAAGTAGTCCGGCCAGCGGATGGATCAAGATGTCCCTTATTCCTAATTCTTCTGCAATCAGGCAGGCGTGTTGTCCGCCTGCACCGCCAAAACAAACAAGAGCGCAGTCTCGTGCATCGTGTCCTTGTTTAACGGATACGTGCTTAATTGCATTTGCCATTTTCGACACTGCTATTTTCACAAAGCCAAAAGCAACCTCCTCTGGACTGCGGAAGTCGCCGCTAATTTCGCCTATACTCTCAGCCATCCTGGCGAAGGCTTCTTGCACGGATGCGAGATCCAGTCCCTCATTTTGTTGAGCACCAAATATCTTCGGAAAATAATCTGCTTGTACTCTGCCCAGCATTACATTTGCGTCTGTCAATGCCAGTGGACCATTCCTCCTGTAGGAAAGCGGTCCTGGGTTTGCGCCGGCAGATTGTGGACCTACGCGATATCGCGCGCCGTCGAAACTGAGAATCGACCCGCCGCCAGCCGCGACAGTGTGTATATCCATCATTGGCGCACGGATGCGCATGCCTGAAATTTCCACATCATAAACGTATTCAATTTCACCGGCAAAATGAGATACATCAGTCGAAGTGCCACCCATATCGAAAGTGATGAGTTTATTGAAGCCGGCTGCGGCTGCTACTTTGATTGCGCCAACGAGTCCGCCCGCTGGACCTGAAAGGATGCTGTCTTTGCCGCGAAAGAGATCGGCTTCGGTCAATCCACCGTTCGATTGCATGAATTGCAGGCGAGCCGAGCCGAGTTCTTTGCGAAGACCATGAATATACCTGCGCAGTAGTGGCGTCAAATAGGCATCGGCAAGTGTGGTGTCAGCTCTGCTTATAAACTTCATGAGCGCCGCACAGTCATGAGACATTGAAATTTGTTCGAAGCCGATTAAATTTGCAATTTTCGCTGCGGCAATTTCATGTTCTGGAAAACGATAAGCGTGCATCAAAACAATTGCACAAGATTTGATTCCACGTTTGAAGCTTGCTTCCAGATCGTTTTTCAATTTTTCCAGATCAGGCTCGCGCAATATTTTTCCTGCCTGGTCTATTCGCTCGTCAAACTCGATGACTTCATCAAATATCATCTGAGGCATTTTTATTTCGAGGGCAAAAATATCTGGGCGGTTTTGATAGCCGATGCGCACTGCATCAGCGAATCCTTTCGTGCATACCAGCACGCAGCGCTCGCCGTTTCGCTCCAATAACGCATTGGTGCCAATTGTTGTGCCAATCCGCACTGATTCAAGCTCATTTAAGTTTGAATTAGTTTCCGCAAGGAGTTGCTTGATTCCTTCAAGAGCAGCGTCATTTCCGTCGCAATTTTCGGAGAGTCGCTTTAGCGTTTTCAATCTGCCATCAGGATCTCGGGCGATGATGTCAGTGAAGGTGCCACCGCGGTCAATCCAGAACGACCATCCTCGTTTTTCCAATTTCGATTCGTCTCTTTGCATTAAGCACTTGTGAAATGAAGATGTTAGCAAAGGTGCAATAAGATTTTTGCGATAGGGGAACAGTATCTTCATGAACCCGTCAATATTCAGTAATTACCAGCGGAGGGGGCAGGCATGTCTCTCAGTCGTTCGTCGCTCATTGCAATTCTAGCTGCCGTTATATTTGCTCCTTCTGCGCTTGCACAAAGTGCATCAAACGCGCAGGCCGACGTTTTCCGCATTAAGCGTGATTACTCACCTCGTTTGTACGGCAATGTCGAAGCCGATAAGTACCTACCGCCAAGTCGTGTTTACGTACCCGAAACGCCAGGGCTTGATTCAGCAGTGCAAGCAAATGACTACGCCGGCGCGGTCAGCACTGCTGCCATACCGACTATCCCGCCTGTGCTGCCGATTCCGACGCCGCAAGCTGTGAAAGGAACTTACGTCTGGGGGCAAAGTGCAGCCGGCGGCTACTATGATTGCTCGGGCAAAATGCCTGGAACCGTAATGGGCGACCAGCTTTACAAGCTCGGTGGAACTTTTGTGGACGGCACGCCGGTGCCTACAACACCCGTCGTTTGCAACTTTCGGGGTCACGTATATAAGCCTTATGTTGTCAAACGGATGCCCTGAGCGATCTGTATTTATACTTTCTTGATACATCTTTTGTAGGATTTTTAGAAATCGCCCCCGGATAACGGGGTAGACTTGTCTATCGGCGTCAAATTTTTGCTAAGAAACTCCTGTTATGACAACGTCAGCGAAGCGCATCAAGCACAGAATTGGTCTGTGGTTCCTGGAAGGGATGCGCGAATCGAAAAGACCGGACAGCAAGCTGCACCATAAAGCTCCATGGTGGCAAGTCATGTGTCTTACTGGAGTCGATTACTTCTCGACCCTGGGATATCAGCCAGGTATTGCCTATGTGGCCGCCGGGCTGCTTTCTCCATTTGCAACCTTAATCGTTGTCCTGCTTACATTATTCGGCGCCCTGCCCATTTATTCGCGCGTCGCAAAAGAAAGCCCGCACGGCCAGGGCTCTATTTCGATGTTGGAAGAACTCCTGGCGGGATGGCGCGGCAAAGCCATGATTTTATGTTTGCTCGGTTTTGCCGCTACCGATTTTATGATCACCATTACGTTGTCTGCAGCAGACGCTGCCGCTCACGTTGTGGATAATCCTTTCGCACCCTGGTTCATGCATGACCGCATAGGTGTCACGATGTTTCTGGTGGCGCTGCTGGGCGGAATATTCCTTATGGGATTTCGCGAAGCTATCAGTGTTTCAGTCTTAAATGTATTTCTCTACCTTGGGTTGAATGCAGTGGTGCTCTATGTCGCAGGCGATGAGTTAAGAGAACACCCAATCGCAGTGAATACCTGGTGGCATAACTTGCAGGCGCAGAGAGGTTCGGTATGGAATATGATCGGTGTTTCGGCGCTCTTGTTTCCTAAGCTAGCTTTGGGTATGTCCGGATTTGAAACAGGCGTAGCTGTGATGCCGCTCGTGCAGGGAGATCCTGATGATACGGAAGAGAACCCCCGCGGGCGCATTCGCAACACTAGAATTTTGCTTTTTACGGCAGCAGTCATCATGTCGTTTTTCTTGATTGGCACATCAATCATAACTACGACTTTGATACCTGCACATGAGTTTCTACACGGTGGCAAAGCTGATGGGAGAGCGGTTTCTTATCTGGCTCATTTATATCTAGGCGAAGCGTTTGGCACTGTATACGATATAAGCTCCATCTGCATACTGTGGTTCGCAGGTGCTTCAGCTATGGCCGGTTTGCTGCAGCTCGTGCCCAGATATTTGCCTCGTTTCGGTATGGCTCCCGAATGGGCCAAAGCAATGCGTCCACTTGTTTGTTTCTTCACTGCGGTTGCTTTTGCGATTACTTTAATTTTCAAAGCTGATGTGGATGCACAGGGTGGTGCATATGCGACCGGCGTCTTGGTGCTGATGACTTCAGCAGCCTTTGCGGTATTACTTACGGTATGGCGCGAAGGCGCGATAAAGCGTGTCATATTCTCTCTGATCCTGGCAGTGTTCACCTATACGTCGTTCATCAATATGATTGAAAGACCGGATGGTTTGAAGATCGCATCCTTTTTCATTGCGGTAATTCTAACCACCTCATTAATTTCGCGAGTGATTCGTTCTACCGAGTTGCGCGTACTAAAAGTAGACCTCGACGATACTGCCAAAGAGTTCATTCTCGGCGGGGCACCCCAAGAAGTTCGAATTGTTGCTCACCGCCCAGGTGGAACAGAGTATAGCTTTAAGGAACTGGAAGCTCGCCGCACACACAACATAACTGAGCCTTTGATTTTCCTTGAAGTGCATCGCGGTGATGCTTCCGAATTTGCCGAAGAATTATTGACTGTGAAAGGTGTGCGCAGACCAGGTGGATACAAAGTCTTGCAATGCGCAAGCCCTGCTGTGCCTAATGCGATTGCTGCGTTGCTTTTACATATAAGAGATATCAATGGAGGCAAGCTGCCTCATGTGTATTTTGGATGGACCGAGGGACATCCTGTGAGTTACGTTCTGAAGTATATTTTCTTCGGCGAAGGTGAAACCGCACCACTTGCACGCGAAGTCTTGCGCGCTGCCGAGCCTGACCCCATGCGCCGCCCGCACGTTCACGTCGGTTAGGAAGCCATAGGAAAGAGATCTGTTATTGATCCACTCGTAGTCTGTAACCAACGCCCGGTTCTGTGATCAAGTATTTTGGACGTGCAGCGTTGTCCTCTAGCTTGTGGCGGAGCTGTCCCATGTAAACCCGCAGATAATGATGCTCGTCGGAGTATTGATCGCCCCAGACTTCTTTCAATAATTGCTTGTGAGTCAATACTTTTCCGGCATGCTTGATCAAGAGCACAAGCAACTTATATTCAATGGGAGTTAGGTGCAGTTCTTGTTCGTCGCGGAATACCTGGCGCTTTGCCATATCCAAAGTGACGTGACCGAAAGTATATTTCGTTTCGTAGGATTCTGGGTTTACTCTGTCCCGATGCCTGAATGCAACGCGCAAGCGTGCCAGCAACTCACCGGTTCCGAACGGCTTGGTCAGGTAATCATCTGCCCCGGCATCAAGCGCTTGAATCTTGTCGCTTTCTTGTCCGCGTGCAGAAAGAACAATTACAGGTGTGCTGCTCCACTCACGCAATTGCCTGGTGAAGTCCAAGCCATCCATATCGGGCAAACCAAGATCTAGAATTATCAAATCTGGCTTTTCTGTCGCCGCCATAGTCAAGCCTTCCTGTCCCGCGCCTGCTTCGACGAGTTTATAACCATTTGAAGAGAGCGTAACACGCAAAAAGCGCCTGATTTGCTGCTCATCTTCCACAAGAAGAATTTTTGGATCGTTGTCTGTCATGCTTTAAGGTCTTGGCTAGGTTCCGGGGCTGCAGGTTTTTCAGCGCTTTCCATATCCATAATAGACGATGGCTGCTCACCTTCAAGTGCTAATTTTATGGTGAACGCAGAGCCGCCACCTTCCCTGTTTGCTGCTGTAATCGTGCCTCCATGCGCATTGATGATCGCTTTGCATATGGCTAAGCCCAACCCGACGCCAAGATGCTGAGAAGCTGTTGCCGAGCGATAGAACTTCGTGAATATTTGCTCTTCTTCTCCTTCCTTCAATCCAGGCCCTCGATCTGCAATTGTAATCGTCATCCAGGACTTGCCGTCTGCTCCCGGCTCATCAGCTTGCGCTTTTATATCTATGTCCGAGTCAGCTGGTGTGTATTTAAGAGCGTTTTCCAGCAGGTTTAAAATCACCTGTTGCATCAATATGTCATCCATGGGAACCAGCGGGAGATCATAGGGCAAGCTTATATAGACATGCCTGTTTTTCATATGACGTTCGAGTCTGTTCATCGATGAGCCAATCAGCTCTTCCACACTGTGCCAGTGCTTTTTAACCTCAGGTGCTCCAGACTCCAGCTTTGTCATCTCGAGCAAATTGCGCACAAGGTTATTCAGATGATCCGCTTCTTCGAGAATCACCTCTGCAAGCTCTTGTTTTTGATGCTGGTCGAGTGTTGATTCACCTTCCACCAGGCTGCTGCTGGCACCGGTTATGGTGGCAAGCGGCGTGCGGAGGTCGTGAGAAACAGAGCTGAGCAGTGCATTGCGGAGCTGCTCCCGCTCAAGGTTTATTGCGGCTTTTTGTGTTTGTTCCGAAAGTATTGCCACCTCTATACATAATGCTGTCTGGTTTGCAAATGTTTCCAGCAATTCCAGATCATCGGAAAATAATGTTCTTGTGTCGCCTCGCGGAGAGATTTGCAAGACCCCTACAGCACCGTGCAAAGCCAATAATGGCAAGTAAAGTGATCGAGCGTCTGCATGTGTTCCTTTACCAAATCCGGTGGATTCTTTATGCTCAAACACCCAGAGTGCAATCTCATTGACAGGACGATCCAATTTCACAAGGCCCTGGTCTGCGGTGTATTCATGCAATTTTCCTGAATCCGGGTCCGGCAAGTATATTGCCACCATCGCATCAAAGTATGTTCGAATGTGTTTCAACGATACTTCAACGAGCTTGTCTCGCCCGCGTGAAACGGAGAGATCTGTACTCAAAGCACGCAGGGCTTCGCTTCGTCGTTCCCTCAATCTGCCCAGTTCTGCTTGAGCCTGCAGTTCTGAAGTAAGAGTCGTGATCAAAAATGCAATAGCGAGCATGACGGTGAAGGTGATTACATATTGCCAGTCGGATACCGCAAATGTTCTGATCGGCTTCACGCAAAAGTAGTCGAATTCAGCTACGCTGAGCAGCGAAGCTAAAATAGAAGCCCCTCGGCCAAACCTCGTCGCGATATAAACAATGCAGAGCAGGTAGATCATTACCAGGTTGGAATGATCCAGGTAGTTGCTTGCATACGAGCACAATGCCGTAGCAACTCCAGTAATCAAAATAGCTGCTATGTAACCCATTGCAACCCCGCGCAGACCTTGCATTATTATCGTTCAGAATGAGCATTTACGTTTTAAAATCGCTTGCTTTGCTTTCCAAAAGTTGACATCGAGTCTACATTAAACCCTGTTTGGCTTAGTCAAGTGCCGGGTATAAAAGTGGAACCCCCTGATCAAATTACTTGCATGCATGGATGGAAATCATGCCGAACATCGATCTGTCGGGGGCACCGAAATTAGAGAGTATTGAGTTTATAGGTTTGCTCGGTGTGGGCGGAATGTCGCGCGTGTATAAAGCTCGACAGACATTGCTTGACCGATTTGTTGCCGTCAAGGTACTTTCCGCGGACGCACTAAAGACGGATCTTGCCTTTAAGCGATTTGAAATCGAAGCAAAGCTTACGAGTCAGCTTTCGCATCCAAATATCGTGAAGGTGATGAACTATGGCATCGCCGAGGACGGACAAGCTTATATTGTGATGGAATATCTCGAGGGCTCCCCTCTTTCTGAGGTGATTTCGAAGGACGCGCCCATTAGTTTCCGGCGCTTTCAAAACTTCTTCTTGCCACTTCTAGCCGCCCTTCAAGAGGCGCACAACAATAACATCATTCACCGAGACATAAAGCCGTCCAACATCATCATTAGCAAAGATGCGCAGGGAAAGGAAATTGCTAAGCTTGTCGATTTTGGAATTGCAAAAGCCTACCTGGGCGATACTGAGTCAACCCTTCCTTCCGGCTTGACAAAAACGGGGCTTACAATCGGAAGCCCTATATACATGAGCCCGGAGCAGTGTCAGGGCATGGAACTGGACAACCGATCGGATCTTTATTCACTTGCATGTGTGATGTTCGAGACAATGAATGGAGAACCACCATTTAGTTCTGATTCTAGTTTGGACGTGATGTACAAACACTTGCATGAACCCCGCATAAAAACCAAAGAATTAAGCGCGCGCATGGAAATTCCAGAGAATTTGGCTAAGGCAATTTTGTTTGGACTGAACAAAGACGTCAGTAAACGACCCGAATCAGCAGCGAAATTTGCTGCAAGGTTGTCTGCTGCACTTGATGAAGTTACCCTCGACAGGGTTCCTCTCAAAAGGAAGAAAGCGAAGTCAGCCAAGAAACGAATTCTTGGAATTGCGCTTATTTGCGGACTGGCGCTTTTACTCGTAGCGGCAACCTGTATGCTCTTTGCGCATTTCTACAAAGAACAAAATAATCAGGGCGTGGTTTTAAAAAGTAAAGATAGTGCAGAGGCTTTGCTAATGGAGGCCGATCGCCTGACTTACATGCCGGGAAAAAAGCTGGAGGCTGTTAAACTATCGGAAAAAGCAATTGAATTGCAAAAGCACGGCTCTCCTTCGTCACTGGCTCATGCGTACTTGAAAGAGGTTTTTTATATAAGCCGAGTAGAATTGCGGGGAAGAGATTTGCAAATCAAGGCAATAGAATACGCAAAGCGCGCTGCGGCTATTTTCAAAAGACTGAAGAATAATAATGACTATTATCAGGCTAATGACTATGTGATTACAGGATACTGTAACTTACGGCAGCAGGACGAAGCACTTCGGTATTTGTCCGCATTAGAAGCGGAAGGCGATAAGTTCCATAAAAACTGGATACTTAAAATGAAAATGAACTGTTTTCTCATGGGAAGCAAATATGGGGAAGCTGTAGAGTTTTGGAAAAAACAAAGAATAGAGCGTAATTCATCTGAGCTATCGATGAGAAATGTAGATTTCTATAAGGCCTGGAACAGCTATTGTTATGCACTTCGTAAATTGAGTCGTATAAAAGAAGCTGTCAGCGAACAAGAGCAAGTGGCCAGACAACTTACGATGGACAAAAATCCAAACCCGCCACAACGGGCCGAGTTGTTTGTCTCAATGGTTGTTTTGCAACAGTGTCGCCCCGCAAGATTTGCTGAATTGGCAAAGATTGAAATTACGCAAAATCAGGCGGCATACAAGTTATTTCCTTGTGAGGAGAGTTGGATTCGCTTCTACATTGGAGAAGCAAACGAAGCGCTCGGAAAGCCAGATATTGCTGCCGCCGAAATATTGAAGGCACTCAGGAAAACAGATAAAGATAAGAGCCTGGATTACAACTTGCGCGATCTCAGAACACAATGCTTGACGCATCTGGTTCAACTTTCCAAAGACGATCCCGCGACTCAAAAAGAGTACCAGGATGAGTTAGACGAGCTGAGAAACTGAACTATAAAATCGCACAGATATCATTGCAGCGTTTTGTTGCCGCTTCGTTTTCTAATTGAATTGTAGTGTGTGATATAGAAAAATCGTGTTCGAGCAAATGTTTCAGCGTGTCTAGAATCTGCTCAGAATCAGTATCTTTCTGCATGGTGACGTGTCCGGACATTGCCACCATTCCTGAGGTTATAGTCCAGACGTGCAAGTCATGAACTGCTATTACTCCCTCGACTTTCAGAATTGAATTGCTCAATTCGTCAAGATCAACATGACCCGGTGCGCTTTCCATGAGGATGTCGATTGACTCTTTCAAAAGCCCCCATGTTCTAAACATAATAAAGAGTGAGAGTATCGCACTTATGACCGGGTCGGCTAAATACCAACCTGTTGTCATCATTACTGCTGCTGCAAGAATTACACCAATAGAAGCGAGCATGTCCGAAACGACTTCCAGATATGCAGCACGTGCATTTAGCGAATCGCCGTGTCCGTCGCTGAGTAAGCGCATTGAAACGAGATTTATGCACAAGCCGATCACAGCCACAACCAACATTTGCGTGCTGTGAATTTCTGGCGGGCTTGCCATGCGATGAATTGATTCGAATAACACAAAGATTGAGATGAGCACGAGCAAGACGGAGTTCGCCAGTGCTGCAAGAATTTCGCTTCGATGATATCCATAAGTTCTCGTCGGACCAGCCCGCTGGCTGGACAACCATATGGCAAAATAAGCCAGAGCAAGAGCTGCGACGTCGCCGAGCATGTGTCCTGCATCAGCAATCAGCGCGAGACTTCCTGTAAAATAGCCGGCCGCGGCTTCGATAAACATGAAAGTGCCTGAGAGACCCAGTACTGTCAGCAAGCGCTCGCGGCTGATTTTGCGTGCATCGTGATGATGGTGTCCATGTGATGCATGCTCATGCTTATGTTGCTTTTCTTGCTTCTGCGGTGCGTGGCTATGCTCGTGACCCTTGCATTCGATGCCGTCGTGTTCGTGAGAGTTCTTGTTCGCGTCCGCTGGATAAGACATTGCAGGAATTAATTGAAGTCCTTCACTTAATCTTCGACTGGCTAAGATCAGGATATCAGAGCTTTTGCCGCAGAGTTAGATCAATTTTTGGCTCCCACGCGCGTGCCTGTCTGGTTCGATTGGCAAAGCATTTGCTGTGCAATCATTTATCGGGTTTCTGCGATTTGTGGCGTTTGGAACGATTTTAATAAATGTATCGTGGAGAAATGAAAACTATTATCAATCCAGGATTTGCGGCTGAATGTGTAGTCATGCAAAGTCAAATGCCGAAAATCGCGTATTCTTCCCACTTAGCGGCTTCCTTGAAACTCAGAAGTGTCGTAAATTAGAGCATGACTGGACCGGACTGGGCCGGACTGGACCGGACCGGACCTCAAATTGGAATGCCGAGACACCCGTACTAGGCTGGTCCGGGAGACCAGTACTCGACCGGCCCGGGAGACCGTAATCGACGGGTCCGGGAGGCCATTACTCGAAGGGTCCGGGAGCGCCGGCGGCTCGCCGGCTCATGAATGAACGACAGAATATAAGTAAGGGTCTTCTCCATTGGATCAGCTTCCCTCAGTAACCCATAGTGATTTGCTCGGTGGAAAGAATGAATTTCGCCAGAATCATGACGCAAGTGCAAGCAGCGAAAGCTGGTTGAAATCGCACGAGCAGGAGCTCACAGTTGCTGTCGGTGCCGCCATCGCATTGGCTGCGGTGGCCTGGGGTGGTTCGCGCTTAATATCGGCAGCAGGAAAAAAACTGTCTGGCAGTGCTGAGTCTGAAGTTCTGGCTTCAGGAGCTGAAACCCTCGCAGCCAAAATAACTAAGGCAAGCGCTCCTTCCGCACGCAGGTTGGCAATCGACATCCCAATATCTACTGCGGCTGCGCCTACCACGCTCACTCGTGGTATTCAGTCGGAGAGCCTGGTGTCTCGCTTGAGTGCGCCTCCTTTCGCTGGTGTCGCAGGTGATACCAGAAGTTTGTTGGCCGCAATTCAATCAGGGCAAGCTGGCAAGGTTTTTACTGCGCAAACTGAGCTCGAACGCGCGCTGCAGGCATTGAGCGAATCGGCTGACAGAGTGCAAGCAGTCAAAGCCGCTGATGGCACGTTCCAGCTTGCAACGGGAATCCCAACGCCATCACATCATGAGGTTGACCAATGGGTGCGATTGACGATGCACGATGCCGGTCCAACTCACAGTGCTCCTCTGGTAGATCAATCCATGCGCGAGCTGCTGGGCTTTGATCCAAAGCCTGGGACCTTCTCGATGATCGACGAGACTCTCATTAATGCAGAACGAGCTGACCCAAGCAATCCATTCAGCAAATTCATGCCAGGCCTTAGATTTGAAATGCCCGGTCTCTCTGTACGCGCTAAAAAGACTCCGTAGGTAGTGATAAACTGCCGCTGTCTTTATACGCTTGGCGATGGATAAAAACTTGTGCCAAATAAGGGCTTGATTCCTTTCTGCGTTCACAAGGAGCTGTTTGCGCTCACTAAGTGCTTAATTTTCTTGCTTTGTTGCTTCCTTTCTGAGCGCAAAATAGTGTTTTTACCCACTTGTGAACGCAGAAAGGGTGGGTCCGTTTTGGCTTGGGCGATAAGGGTTTTCGGGGACTGTTTGACTGGAAAAATAGTCATAAAGTGCCAGGCCCCACCAGGAATTATTGTTTTATGATTGAAAGCAAGGCATACTCTCTTTGCAAATCACAGTTTCATAAGCCGCAAAATGTTTCCACTTCAAGATACAAACCAGGCACGTTCCTTCCCATTTGTAAACCACTTCATTCTTCTGCTGAATGTTGTGTTCTTCCTGTTTGAACTCTCTTTGCCGGAAGGAACACTCAACAGCTTTGTTGAAACAAATGGTGTAGTACCGTTGAGATTTATTGAGGACTTTGGAATCGAGCAAATAATGACCATATTCACGTCAATGTTCATGCATGGAGGGTGGCTGCATCTGCTGAGCAATATGTGGGCTCTGCACATATTTGGCGATAATGTGGAAGATCGCATGGGGCACAGCAACTATCTCGTGTTTTATGTTTTATGTGGTGTTATATCCTCGCTCACTCAAATCTTTATGCTTCCCACCGCGACCCTGCCCACAATTGGCGCCAGTGGAGCACTTGCTGGTGTACTTGGTGCTTATTTGATTTTATTTCCGAAAGCTAGAATAATTACTTTCATTCCAATCATAATTATCCCCTGGTTTGTCGAAGTTCCCGCTGTCCTCTTTCTTGGAATCTGGTTCTTCACACAATTTTTCGTAGGATTAGGATCTTTGCTTAGCACGAATCTCATGCATAACGAAACTGGCGGCATAGCCTGGTGGGCGCACGTGGGTGGATTCCTTGCCGGCATGTTTCTTGTGAAACTATTCGAGAGGCGCAAAGACTATCAGCACTTCTATCCAGACGAATTTTATCCGTGGTAGTGAGGAAGCATGCATCACGAAAAAATGGGTGATTGGTTTTCAAACATTGTCTGGGTATGGATAATGTTTATGATGATGCAGCCGGCATTGAAACAGGCTATGCTGGAATCAGCTCGGGCTGCCTGGATGCGCCGGTTGGAGCGCAAGCGCGGCAGTCGTGTTATTGCACTTGTACATCGGCGAGAAAGTGTAAGTTTCTTTGGTTTTCCTCTTCTCGAGTATATAGACATACAAGATTCCGAGGCGGTTCTGCGTGCAGTTCACCTCACTGCAGATGACGTTCCTATCGATATTATTCTGCACAGTCCAGGTGGAGTTTCTCTTGCGGCAGAGCAAATTGCGCGAGCGCTCTGCAGGCATAAATCTAAAGTCACTGTTTTTGTCCCGCACTATGCAATGTCTGGTGGAACTTTGATTGCACTTGCTGCTAACGAGCTGGTCATGACTCCCGATGCGGTTCTTGGTGCACTGGACCCGATCGTTGGTAAGTACCCTGCTGCATCTGTTATGGCTATTGCCGGGAAAAA
The DNA here is from genome assembly GCA_044358055.1 of Obscuribacteraceae bacterium (SeqCode). Classification (GTDB taxonomy): domain Bacteria; phylum Cyanobacteriota; class Vampirovibrionia; order Obscuribacterales; family Obscuribacteraceae; genus JAIEPM01. The sequence goes on along the minus strand of JBIKOL010000060.1, from coordinate 15,090 downwards.
GAATTTCGATGATATGTCCGATGAAACGTTTATGATGCTTGATCAGGCGCGCAAAGGCACAGAACAGATGAAGGCGACGGTGAAATTTCTGGCTTCGCATAGACTGGGAGAAGAAGCCGCAGCCAAGCTTACTGAAGAATTTACCTCGGGTAAATGGACGCAAGATTACCCAATTTCGGTGGACGAATTGAAAGAAATGGGATTGTCTATTAGTTGTGATATGCCAGTTGAAGTTTATCAATTCATGTCTATGTTTCCCCAAAATAGTACTGGACGTCCGTCGGTTGATTTTATTCCAATGCCATATCAGGTGCCTGCAATTCCTGCCCCTGGAAAGCCGCCCGCTTCGGGAAGCTAAAACAATTCGCCAACAATATTTGAATGTAAAAATAAACTGAGAGATCGAAAAAAAGAATGAGTCTAACAATACGCGACGTTTCTCCCAGGGACTTCAACAGCTGGTATCCACTCTGGCAGGGCTACAATGCGTTTTATGAACGCGAGATAGCGGATGAAATAACAAAACTGACCTGGTTGCGATTTTTTGATGCTTATGAACCAGTTTATGCACTCGTTGCTGAGAAAGACGGACAATTGCTCGGGCTGGCTCACTTCTTGTTTCATAGAAGCACCTCATTGATTGAACCCACTTGCTATCTGCAAGATCTTTTTACCAGTGAATCGGCTCGCGGGCAGGGAATTGGAAAGGCGCTCATCGAAGCTGTTTACCGTCGCGCCAAAGACGGAGGTGCCAGCAGAGTTTACTGGCAAACACATGAGACGAACAGCACGGCGAGAATTCTCTATGACAAGCTTGCTTCGAATTCTGGTTTTATTGTTTATCGAAAATTACTTTGAGCGGCTGCATGAAGGGCGAGGCATGGCCTCGCCCCTACACATAAGTCGGTTTGCGAGGCATGGCCTCGCTCATACACATAAGCCGGATAGCGAGCCGGAGCGGGGGGCGGAGCCCATCTGCGGAGCCACCTATTGCATACCGCGTGTAGCAGAGAACATGGTTTTATTAATTCATAGCGTAAGCTTTGCGAGCGCTTGCCAAGTGATTGCTACGTAGTTCTCCCCCTTTTGCCTTGACGACCAGGTGATATGGGGATATATTCCGAGAAGCTGATTAAGCCCAACTCAGCTCCGAGAAAAAAGAGATTATGACAGCTCCTCATGTAGAAATTATCCATTCAGGGGTGTCGGATCATGCTGCGCATGCATGGCCGGCAAACGATCATCCGCTAGCTCTTCCAACAGCTAGTGACAAAACTGTGTCGCGCGCGTCTGCGCCAGCCGGTTCTGAAAACTATCAACCGATTACTATTGCAAGCAACACTCCGGCCGCAGCTCCAGAAGGCGCCATCGCCAACCCTGCTCCGGAGCAGAGTCTGGACATTCCACCGATTTTTGCAGCGGGACCCGCGGATGCTCCGGTCGAATTGCCGGCACCGATTCAAAAGGCCATCGAGTCTGGCGCACCCATACGTTATAGTTCGGCAGGCGAAGATGCGGCGGCAAACAAACAGCCAGATTTCTTCCTTACTCCTGAAGGAAAGCTAGTCGCTAATCCACAAGCCACTCCTAGCGCAGATGGCAGTGTCAGCATTCAACTTCAGTCGAAGAATGCAGAAGATAATAAGAGTTTGCGTGACGCAATAACTCACCAGAGTGAAATGCAAAGACAGGCTGCAAAAGACATGATTCGCTATTTCCAGAAATCGAACCCTGGTAAGCCGGTGCCGCAGTGGATGCAAGATCTCGCTGACGCGCAGCCGAAGATTCCTGATTTCGTTCCTCCGCCTTCATCACCAAATACACCAGCGGCGCCTCCGCCGGAGAATGGTTTCTCAAATCGCGGCACAAATAATGGTTCCGATGGCTTCCGCGGCAATGGTGGTTTCGACAGCAATGGCTATTTCAATGGAAACGGCGGCAGCGGGGATGGCTCAATTTCCTCAGGTGAGCGTGGTCGCCCGCTTGGACCCGGCGAAGTAGTACAGGCAAAGCAGCTCTACGATTATTTTGTCGAGAAAGGTTTCACGCCGGCTCAGGCATCCGGAATTCTCGGAAACATACAAACAGAATCGAGCTTCAACACGAGTGCATACAACTCGGGAGAAGGAGCAATTGGTTTGTGTCAGTGGGAAGGTGGACGCCGCACGGAGCTCGAGCATTTCGCCGCGTCGCAAGGCAAGCCTGTAACAGATTGGCACGTGCAAGCTGATTTCATCATGCATGAATTGAGCACTTCTGAAACAGGTGCGTATGCTGCACTTAAAGCGGCAACAACTCCGGAACAAGCAGCGCAAGCATTCCAATCACGATATGAAAGAAGCGCATCACTAGGCAATCGCGCTGACAATGCAAGACTAATACACAGCCAGTTAGCTTAATGGCTTATGCCCAAAATTTCGGCAGGCATAGTTCTGTTTAGGAGGCGTCCTGAGGGATTGCAGTTCTTGCTTGCGCATGCCGGCGGACCTTTTTGGAAGAACAAGGACATCGGCGCCTGGAGTATTCCGAAGGGTGAAGTTGATGACGGAGAAGATTTGTTTTCGGCTGCAAGAAGGGAGTTTGCCGAAGAAACTGGAATGGAAGTATCTGGTAAGTTTATTGAACTGAGGCCGATAAAACAAAAGGGTGGAAAAATTGTGCACGCGTGGGGTTGCGAGCAAGATTTTGATACGTCGAAAGTCAAATCGAACACATTTAGTATGGAATGGCCGCCAAAGTCTGGCAAGCAAAGCGAGTTCCCGGAGATCGACCGAGTAGAGTGGTTCTCTTTTGAAGAGACTCGCGAGAAAATCAATGCTGAATTGTTTCATTGCATTCAAGAGCTCAATCAAAAAGCACAGCAGTGATCTTCATCAAAATGATCCGGCATTACGGGCGACACATGGAGTCGCCCCTACGCATATCTTATTTAGGCAAAACCATGGTTCTAATCATACTTGAGATGATCTTATAGTCTACGTAATGATTGAAGTTTCCACCTTTTCGCTGGTAGGTGTCAATCACATAAGTGCCACCAGCCTCGGTGACAGCGCGCACGTCGCTTGGCTCTGCATCGCCTATGCGATCCCCGAAAATTCGCCACCTGCCTACGCGTAGCGCACCGTCGTGTTTGTTTCCCAGCACTATCGTATTCTTGCTTGCTGCTACAATCGGATTCACGCCGTCTTGTCTTAATCTAAACATGCTCGCTGCCAGATCCGCATGCGCCAAAACATCGGCGTTTATAGGAGCCTCGATCTGTCTGTTGTTAAAGCGATGCATCATGTATCCTGCATTAAATGCCGTGCCCCTGCTAAAGCCGATCATTGCACTATGATTTTGTCCAATGAACTGGAATGTTTTGTCGAGAGCAGGCTCGAAATATTTTTCCTGTGTTATTGCGCCGTTGAAATCAATGGGATAGCGCATCGGTAATGAGTACCAGGGACCCTGGGTAGAGCGCCAATCTACGTTCACTGTAGGCACTCCGCTCAGCATGGCCAGGCGCAGTGTATCCAGGTCTGAAATGCCCGCGCCTGTGAATGCGCCATGTGTGAAAAAGCAGAGTGGTCCCTGATGTGCTGGAAGGTCAAAAGCTCCTTTTAGTTCTTCGGCAATTTCTTGCAAATACTCGTGCTCGCTTATTTCCTTTCGCGCATCACGCCTGAAGGTGCACTCATCGAGATTGTGCGCGCCGCGCGGAACCTCTACCTCAAATACAGTTCTGAAAAACTTGATCTCATTATTATCCTCGCCGGCAAGAGATCTATTTGTAATTCCATGTACAGGAATAAAGAAGGTTTGAGCTCCATTGTGATGTCTCAACGGCGCAAAACGCTGTCTATATCTGTCTAGAAAGGGCTCAGTGGCTTCACTGAAATCGCATTGCTCGCGCAGATATTTGTGTGGTCTATCTTCATACGGACCAGTTTCACTTGGGTCTGATGAAAGTTTTCTGCTCAGACCGAGCTGTATTTTTGCACTCTTAGCATTGCAGCTTCCAAGTCCTAGAAAGCAGAGTTCATCAGACTCCCGTTGCGGAGGATTTGATTCTTGCGAGCTGAGACTGTCCTGTCGTTCCATTTCTTGAGGCATATCAAAATCCTTGGATGATTTTGCTATCTTGTAATTTGCGTCTGAGATTTTGTTGAAACGAAGCCGCATTGCCGTGGTGGACTTCCCACTTTTACTCAGTGATTTCGCCAAAACTCTACAACGGGCAGGAGGACTAGAAGGCGGAGCAGCGAAAGAAATCACTGCTCCGCTTCTTGCGTGGTCTTGCATCTCAATCAAGAAATGCAACAGCTTCAGTGCGACGCTCGGTATTCATCAAAACGCGGTGCCATGTGTTTAGCACAATGCTTGCGTGGTCGGCATGCGAAATTCTGCCTTTCACGTAAACAGTGGCCTCACGCTGCATGTCGCGCCAGTTGAAATTCTTCGCTCGCGGATTCGCCTTGATCAGATCGCGATATTCGTCGAGAGTCAAACCGTTTGGATATTCGGTGCAGACTCTGACGGCTTCGCCGCCTGTTCTATATGCGAACTGTGCCATGTGCGGCTTGCTCCCCGATCCACGAACAAGAGGTTCATTTTTGCGAATGAAGTTTCGAGGAGGATTGATCTGGGCTGGAATGAAAAACCATTCGCCCTGACGGTGGAAATTATCCGTCTTGCGGCGGTGGCGTTTCTTCGAGTTCAACCCGGCTTCTTTCTCTCTGATTTCCTTCGGTTTCAATGAATCTTTCGCTGCTGTCACAGTGGATACGCCTTCCACGGATGCAACAAAGAGGTGCCGTTCGTCATGTCCGCAAAGGAAATGATCTTTTGTCAGCGTATCCCCATTGCTGCTGAGTTGGCGAGCAAGCAAAAGCAAGTGGCGATCTTCGCCTTTTACTTCGAGAACGGAGAGATCGATCGATTGTTTTAGATCTTCTCGTACCCAAATCTGGAAAAGCTCTTTGCCGTTTGCTTCTACGATGTCCAGGGTAACCGGTGCAGTTTGTCTTGTTCTGCGACGAATTTCAGAACTTTGAATTTTTACTGAAGCTCCTATTTTTTGGAATTGTTTTTCTAATTGAGTAATCACAATGTGTCCCTTCTATGTGTATACGTGTGAGTCTATGCAGCGAAATAAACGCCGCAGAATATTGAGCGAAACTGATGACCACGTGAACCTTGCACCGGGTTTACACGGCGCAAAGAAGCCTGCTACAGGCGAATTGGATATGCCAGAGCAACGCTTTATATTCAAGGTAGTCGTTTAAGCAGAAGCCAACTGGATTGACATCGCGCTAAACATGCAAATAACTTTAGTTACTCGATCATGTTTCCACAGGTAAATCGACTGTGTGGCAAAGCCCACCAATCAACTTCTGCTACCTATGGATTTTGATGAACATGATCTGTACCTCTACGTAACTATATTTCCATTTTAGCAATGCGCTATCAACTGTCAAGTTCTGTTCATTCTGGGGTGCACGTAGCGCACGCTGCTCCGGGAGCCCACAGCGTGTAGTGTTGGCTGGCGCAAAAGTACGCGCATCCCACGCGAGCGCATGCGTGGCCCGCTCTTGCCGCTAATACCATCTTGCTTTTGTCGAAATCCCCTCCAGAGTGGATATCAGAACCTGAAGATTCGAAGCCGGCTAGAGTGCGCCCAGGCTCCGCTGCTTTATAGGATTCCCAATGTCTTTAAGCGACTTGCGGAATTACGAAAGAGAATCTGCGCAAGAACGATGAGAGTTTGGCGGAGTTGGTCAAGACTTAGTTAGGCTTGTTCGTCTACTATGAAAGAGTTCGAAACGGGAAGCGAACAAAATGGCGAAGGGATTGCTGGTTGTTGGGCTGAAGTAACGTCTCGCAAAAACAGGATGGGAAGCGATGAGCGGCGACTTCAAATACATAGTAGATCCAAATCTACAGTACGACGGTCCAGAGTTCGAAGAGTACTGCATTTCTGAAGGTAAATACCTTCCTGCCAGCAGGGACAGGACGCCCTGCATAACTTGCCCGCTGTTCAGTCTGTGTCAGCCGGGTTTTGAGGAGCAAGTGCGCCGCATTCAGCAAGGTGAGAATCCGAGCTTGACTGCAAGTTGTGCATTCGAAGGCGACAGTCTGTCTCCGGACAATTTATTCAAAGATTTGACACCAGAACAAAGAGATTTTGTTCTTTCCAAAATACCCAATTTCTAATGGGCTCGGGTTGAACGGCTGCATGGGAAATACAAGGTAAAAAGGATAGGAGATTTGGCCATGAACTTTGATGAACTTTCAGAAACGGAACAAGCATTGATTGGTAAACAGCAGCTTCTGGTGAAATCGTTGCTTGCAGAACGCAATGGCTCAGCAATCGTTGCTAAGCAGCAGTTGGCGGTAAAAGCCGGTTTGGCTCGAGCTAAAGCTGCAACACAGGCAAATAATTGATGCCGAATACGGTGGCATCTAAAGGGGAAAGGGGATTAAGAGTAAGGCTAGACCGAAAGGTCAGGTAGCTCGGGGCGTCCGCAGCGCCCCGAGCTAAAAATCAGGAAGGAAAAATTATGAACGGCAAAAACAAAAACTTGTTGCGCGCACAGAAATTGAAGAAGTTGCAGCAGTTGCGAGCTGAATCGGTGCAGGCATATGGCTACAGGTTTGACCGCACACATAATGCAGAAGAATTTGCTGCAGCTTTTTCACAGCTTGCCGTCAATGAGCAAAGTGGGGAGACTGTCAAAATCTGCGGGCGCATAATGAAAGAGCGCAACACCTGGATGTTCGTGGATCTTGAAGATCAGACGGGTAAGGTTCAACTTTTCTGTCATAAGTCGAATATGCCGCAGGAGATGCACAAGAGATTGCGTCTGCTGGATCGCGGCGACCTGATTGGCGTTTACGGGAAACCGATACGAACTCAATATGGCGAACTTTCGATTATGGTGGAAGGATGGGAATTGCTGGCCAAATCGCTGCAGCCATTGCCCGAGGCCGAAGTGCTTGCAGATCCTGAACTGCGTTACAGGCACAGATATGTAGATCTAATTTTGAACAAAGACTCGCGCCAGCGGCTCCAGAAGCGTGCCGCCACAATAAGCAGCATGCGCAGCTTTCTCGATCAAAGAGGATTTCTGGAAGTAGAAACGCCGGTATTGAATGTACAGGCAAGTGGTGCAGAAGCAAAACCGTTCAGTACTCATCACAGTGCATTGGATATCGAAATGCATTTGCGCATTGCGCCCGAGATGTACCTGAAGCGTCTGTTGATAGGCGGCATTGAAAAAGTCTACGAGATTGGGAAAAACTTTCGCAATGAGGGAATTAGCACGAGGCACAACCCTGAATTCACTGCAATAGAGCTCTATCAGTCTTATGGTGACGTTTACGACATACTCAAACTAACAGAAGAGCTGCTGCGCCATGTTGTCCTTTCGGTGTGTGGATCTGCTCGCGTTCAGTATCAGGGTGTCGAACTTGATTTTGAGTCGCCACTTAAAGTTATGACTATGACAGAATCAATAAGAGTCACATGCGGTGTAGATGTTGAAGACATTACAGAAATTGCTGATATGCGCTGTGTCGCTGCCATGCTTGGTGTTAAATTGACGGATCAGGAAACTTGCGGCGAAATTATCAACGAAATTTTCGAGCAAAAAGTGGAGCATACATTAGTTCAGCCGACGTTCATCACTGAATATCCGCTTGAAGTCTCTGTGGTTCAGCAGCACCATCGCACACGTCCCGGATATACGGAACGCTTCGAATTATTTATTTTTGGTCGGGAACTTGCCAACGCTTGCAGCGAGTTGAACGATCCGCAAGAGCAAAAACGACGTTTTGAGCTGCAGCAAAAGAAACGCAATGCTGGGCACGAAGAATGCCCATTGCCGGATCTTGATTTCATTAATGCAATGGAATTTGGTATGCCACCAATGATGGGGCTTGGCGTTGGTATCGACCGCCTGGTTATGTTTTTGACAGACGCGGCCTCTATTCGCGATATTATAGCTTTTCCGACCATGAAACCGTTGCCTCGTGTAGCAGAGCTGAATGATCGTCTTCCTTCGGAAGAAAGAGAAGTTGGCTAAATAATTGTGCCAGGGCAATTCCTTGAGTAGAATAGTAAGTATTCACCGGGAAGCTCGCTTGCATGCAGGACTTTATTGAATCAAGGGAGAAAGCCAAGCTCCAGCTAGCTCAGCCTGCTGGTTCCTGGCCTTCTCCACAGGATTACAACGAATCCGTGCAGACCCCGTCATTTGCATTCGCTAACCCCGAACTGGCGTCTGCAGAACCAGAGCTGAACGTCATTGGTCTGCCGAAACCAGCCTCAGGCAATTTTGCTTCCGTTTATCGTCTTTTTACACAGACAGAGGAATGGGCTGTACGATGCTTTTTGCAACCGCTGGCAGATCAGCAAGATAGGTATGCGGCGCTGTCTCAAAAGCTTTCTAGCATTGACGTGCCGTTTTTCGCCAGGTTTGAATTCATACAAAGCGGCATTCGTGTGCGCCACGAATGGTTTCCCATAATCAAGATGGAGTGGGTGCGCGGGCAGTCTCTTACTGAATATATTAAAGAGCATTTGAACGATTCAGATAAATTGAATATGCTCGCAGATGAATTTAAAAAAGTAGTCCTCTTTCTGTCCGAGCACGGTATCGCCCATGGTGATCTGCAGCATGGGAATATTATTGTTCAAAATGATGGCAGTATAAGACTGGTTGATTACGATGGCTGTTTCGTGCCTGAGCTTAGCGGGCTAAAAAGCAATGAGCTTGGTCACCGAAACTACCAGCATCCAAGACGTAGCGCTGCTGATTTTAATGAAAATATCGACAATTTTTCAGCCTGGCTTATCTGGCTCTCTATAAAATCGCTTGCGGAAGACCCGCATCTGTGGGACAAACTGCACGCAGGCGATGAATGCTTGCTCTTTCGCAGGCAAGATTTTATACGCTCACAATATTCGCGGGCATTCCATCTCCTTGAGATGCATTACAACGAGAATATCAGGCAGTACGGTAAATTCTTGCGTTCATTGCTAAGTCGTGAATGTTCAGAGATTGCCTCGCTTAGTGCCGCTGTCGAAATACCTGAGAACCTACCGCCCCTGGAATCAATTATTGAGCTAGCTAATGCAAAAGAAGCGTTGTCCAGCGCAAATGAGCCCAACAACAAGGAGAAGGCCCTTCCTCAGCAGATTCCATCTCCGGATTATCTAGCTGCAAAAAAGAAAATCGATAGGGAGAGATTATTGATTCGGGGCGCCCTGACTGCGCTTATTATCTTGCCTACTGCGATTGCGGTGATGGCATTTGTCGGCGATTTCTCCAGAATTGCTGCTAATGTTAAGCCAGTTCCCGTTACAAAAACGCAGGCACAAGAGCAAAAAGACTCGAAAGTTGCAGTTGAACCGGCGGACACAGAAGATAAGCGCCCAACTGAAATCGCCCACTTGCTTCATAGAGGATTGGGAGCATACGATTCACGAAATTACGTGAGTGCAAGAAACTATTATCAGCGCGCGCTTGATCTCGATAATGATGGAGTAACTGTGCTTGGCGCAAGTGACAAAGGCTATGCTTATATGAGGCTGGCAGATTGCAAAAGGCGCCTGAATTATGGTGATTACGGTGCTGCCGACTATGATGCTGCTCATCATTTCTTCAAGAAGGAGCCGCGCATGGTAGCCAGCTCATTCAGCTGTGAAAGAGATGCAGCTTCCTCTGCACTCGCGCATGGCGATTATGAATTTGCCTTGAAAGCCGTATTGACATGCCTTGAGGAGTCCAGCGCCAGGGACTATCGTGATGTTCAAAGTTTGCTTGATAACGGGGTCTATGCTGCCAGCAAATTGTATGAGAAAACAGGTGATGCGGAATGGTTCAGACAGCTTTGGTCTGCTGTAACAGCTTCAAGAAGGACCGATGTGGTTGAAATAATGCTAAGCAGGATGCAAATACGCGCGGGTCAGCTGGATAGGGAAGATCAAGAGAAAGGGAAGTCACTCTGGTCTCTATCGAGAGAATATGCTGCATCTCGCCCAGACGTTAAAACAAAATTTGTGGAGCTTGCAGACAAAAAATTACATTCCGAAACTGCTGCCGTCGACCCGGTTCCCCCTGTTTCGCAAGATTAGATCTTAGCAATCTTGCTCTTCATTATCTTCTTGTCGCAGTTGTGCTTTTCTTGATGCCCGTTTCCGCGGGGTTTAATAAACTGTATTCAACTGATATGATCTGCCCCTGTGATTCGTCCCATCCGAGGAAAGATCAGTGAGCGAGAGCTGGAAGAAACTGGTAGAAGAAGGCAACGCTTCTTACGAGCGCGGCAAAATTCCAGAAGCAGAAGTAAAATTTCTTGCTGCCTTAGAGGAAGCAGAGAAGTTCGGTGAGGACGACCAGCGCCTTGCGTTGAGCCTCAATAATCTGGCTGCGATGTATCACGAGCAGGGCAAATACACCATGGCAGAGCCGCTTTATTTGCGTGCTTTAGATATTCGCAAGCTAGTTCACGGTGAGAAGCATGCTGACATTGCCCTTAATCACCATAATCTTGCCGTGCTTTACAGCGCAAGGCGGATGTATCCGGTTGCGGAAAAGCATTACAAGCTTGCTTTAGAAATGAAGGAAGAGCTGTTTGGAATAGATGCGCCCGAGTTATTGAATACATTGCAATATTACGCGCAGTTGATGAAGGTGCAAAACAGGCCTGTCGACCGACAGCTCATCGAAGGTCGGATGAAATCGATAGCTGCAAAAAACGTAAGCGCAGAGTCTGACTCTTCTAGCTCCGAGCAGGGCTCCAATCAAGAAGCGCCTGTCCACGCTTAATTTCTCAGCGTCGTACAGTTAGTGTTAATGCACAGGAAGTGTCAAAAATATGGCAGTGCCTCTGCCTGCTTCCGACTCGGCCCAGATGCGTCCACCCAGTCGTTCCGCATTGTTCCTGGCAAGATACATCGAAAGGCGCGCCTGATATGTGTCTTCTGTGTGTCTTCCGTCGATAAATCCGACGAACATTTCTTCAATTTCCATCTGCTGTAATGCAGGTCCGGAGCTGGAAATGATAAGTCTGATTTCTTTTCCTCTTACTGTCGTCTCTGCTCTGACTCTGCCACCAGGGGCTGTGACTGAAATCATTTTTTGTAAAAGCTGAATAATGATGTCGTGAACAATTTCTTTGTTTATTGCCGTAGTTGGAAGCCCGGTGACAGTCTTGTAGTCGAGCATGATTTGCTGCGCCCGCGCTTGCTGGGATACCTGCTCCAGGCACTCGCCGATCAGGCGGGTTACAGAAACCTGCTCTCTCTGGGTTTGCTCCGCCGGTGGTGGCACGAAACCGCCATACATCATCAAGAAGCTATCCACAACTCCGAGCAGCTGCTCATAAATGGTGTGCATTTCAAGCAGTTGCTGAGCTGTTTGTGGAGGCATGCTCTGCACCTGTCCACTCATCAGGTTTTTCCAGTGCAAATCAGCTGCAGCAAGTGGACCTCTGATGTCTTGCGAAAGCATCACAATTATTTCGTTGCGCAATCGGGCAACTTCGGCGTGCAATGATTTGTCGCGAAGCACCATCACATATCCCTGGATGTTCCCATCCTCGCCCACAATAGGCTGTAGGTGCATCATGACGTCAACTTGCTTGTTGGAATAACGATGGTAAATAATGCCTTCGGGATAAAATTGGTTGATCAAATCTTCCGGACGGGAGCTTGGGTTAGCAAAGGAAATTGTCTGCGTCTCTCTTCCTGCGCCTGGTTTGCGCACGAGATCAAAGCAGCGCTTGCTCAAGATTTCACGTTCCTGCACTCCAATCCAGTTAAGGAAAATGGGATTGGCTGCCAGAACACTGCCGTATTGATCAAGAAGCAGATATCCTTCCGTAGAACATTGGAGCACCGCCTCTAGTTTTTGCTGAATCTGCACTGCTTGCTTTGTCGCTGTGTGAACCTGCGAACTGCTTTCGACTGATTGCCTGTTATGCGCCGTAAGCTGCCTGTTCACGACTTCCAATTGCGTGTTAATCGCATCGAACTGTCTTTGCATTTCCACCAGTTCTTCATTCTTTTTTTCCAGATTTTGCTTGAGATTGGCAATCATGGAACGTGGGCTTGTCATTGCGGTGGTGAGCATTTCTCCAAGCTCGAGCCAGTCTCCGCTTAGCACCGCCAGTGATGGCAGGTCGGATCTGTTGTTCGCCAAATCTTTGGCGCGCTGCTTCAAGAAACGCATTGATGCATTAAAGCGACTTGACAGCCCGGCTGAAAACAGGCAGGAAAGAAGGAATGCGGCTCCTGCAGATATTGCCAACTGCGCACCGAGTGCAGCATAGTTTGTCGTTTGTGGCAGCGGAGTGCAAGCGATTATTTGTCCGAGGGCGCGCTGTGGGTCTGGTCCCCAGATTGGCAAGTTTTTCCAGAGACGCCCATCCGATTCGGTAATTGATGAGCCGCTGCCGAAAGGGTCCTGCTGGACATGATTTAGCTTTGCAATGAATGAGGTTTTTGCGTTTTGTAGATTGGGAGAACATGCCGTGACTCTGGCGTCTAAGAGTACGTAGAAGGTCATGTCGAAGTCTCGTTGATCGCTTGTGAGTTTTATTTTTCGATCCATCGCTTGCAGTAAGTCGCTTCCAAACGGGCTGCTGACAGCCAATACGGCTGGAACTTTGTCACCCTGCCTGATTGGAATTAGACTGCTTAGAGTGCAAGTATCGGTATTGGAAAGTGAGCAGAGACCAAATGGAAATTGCGCTCCCGAGCCTGGTTTATAGTTGAAGGCCCGACCCACGAGCGGTCTGTTGAAATCTTTAGCGGAATAACCAAATTTCGAAGGGGTGTCGCTGCTGTAGAAAACCTGTCCGCCGTTTTCCAGAACAATAGTGGCATATCCGGGAAATCCGGCTTTGTCGAAAATTGCTTTGATCGCCGAACCTACAGCTGCTCTATCGCGAGCGGCAAAAGCTTTCTTAAAATCATCATCTTTTTCGATCGCTGAGGCTAGTTCATAGTTCTTCCGATAAAGAGCGACTACCTCCGCGCTCGAGGTTTTCAAAACTGGTTCGAGAACGGCTTTTGCCTTCTCCCGGCTTTTGTTGTAGTCGATAAAAAGAGAAAAGCCAGCCTGGGTGATGGTCATCACCAGGATGATTGCGATAAACGCAAAGTTGATTTTGGCTCCGAATCCCAAGCGAAATTACCCCTGAGAAGAATATGCCCCCGGGCCGCATATACTAAATAAGAGTTTATAACTTAGGAGGTGTCCATGAAAATATGGACAACCCTGAATTGGGATCTCCGTCTCAAAATGTGATGGTTGACCTGCTTTTGTTCTAATGCCGACCGTTCGCCAGTGTTTCCAAACGGTAGGGCATGCCTTTCTGTCTGCAGCTGATAAACAATACTAAAAAGGGCACGCATTGCGTGCCCTGCCAGTGCTTTATAGACAGAATCAGGACTTAGGCGCTGAGGCCTTCCTGTACTCGACCTGCACTTGAATACCGCGAATTAGCTGGTTTGGACTGCAATATCCCAACTCCAGCAGGATGGAACCCAGGGGTTGGTGTTCATCTCCCTTGGCATCAGATTCTTTCTGGATTTGAAGCGCTTCGTCCAGCTGATAAACAGTGATATAGCCAAGCTCTACAAGTATTTGTCCCAGCAGGGTACTTTGTTTTTTGTCGTCCTGTTCTGAGGGCCCTTTTTTCATCTTTGTCTTCCTGGCATGCTTGGCAAATAAAAACAGACCGCTGAGCACACCCGAAGGGTCCAACTTATGGCTGCTGGGTTTCCCCCCTGACCAGGTTCGCGGTCTCCGCCGTACCCAACGATCTGTTCTTGAAATTATAGCCCATCTCAGACTGCCGCGGGCAGATCTTCTCCGCTCATGCAACTTGTGTTTACTGCATTTGCGCTTGTTTTCCGATAGCTCGTGCCAATTGAAGGCTTTGTCATGTTTTTAGAATGTGAACGTCTGCAGGCCTGGTAATTTCAAGAGAATACAATATGACTTCCTTTCTACAGCTTTTTGCGGGGGTGCTTATGTCTACTCTTGAATTAATTACCCATGAACCTCCATTGAAGCTGATGCAAATTTTGCATTCGCGTTGGGCGGTTAGAACTTTGAGATCAGGCGTGGAACTGGATGTTTTTTCCCGTCTTTCAGAAAAAGCAAAAACAGCACAACAATTATCTGCGGAGTTGAACGTTCCAGCGGCTGGCCTGGAATTGCTTCTCAATGCATTGACGTCTATGGAATTTCTTGAGAAGAGTACTGCAAATGAATACAAATCGACTCGAGTTGCGCAACTTTATCTAAATAAGAAAAGCAATCTCTATATGGGCGAATATGTTCAAGATGATACTGTCGAGAAAGCTTGGGACAAATTGACCGATTCTTTACGAGCTGGCAAGCCTGTTGCGCAGGTTAATCAAGATGCAAAAGCTGAAGAGTTTTTTCCGAAACTTGCAGCGAATATATTTCCGATGAATTATGGAACAGCACATGTTCTTGCGACGGAATTGAAAGTCGAACAATTGCCCGAGGGAACTCGAGTGCTTGATGTGGCTGCTGGAAGCGGCGTCTGGAGCCTGCCGCTGGCTGAGCGCAATAAAAATGTGCATGTTGAGGCCCTGGATTTTCCAGCGGTGTTGGAAGTAACAAAAGAATTCGCAAAACGCCATGGCGTCGACAAACAGTTCTCTTACATCTCAGGAAACTGGAGTGAGTGTGAGTTGAAGGCTGACTCTTACGACATCATCCTGCTTGGACATATTCTGCACAGTGAAGGCAAGAAGCGTTCGGAAGAACTCTTGAAGGAATGCCATCGTTGCTTGAAGAGTGGTGGCAAAATTGTCATTGCAGAAATGATAAGTGATAATGCCAGGAAAGAAGCAGTGTCTTCGCAGCTATTCGCGCTCAACATGTTCTTGTTGACAGAAGATGGATGCGTGTTCACAGAGCAGGAAATGTTCGATATGTTGAAGGCTGCGGGCTTTAAGAATGCGTCTAGACCGCAGTTGCCGCAATGGGGGCCTGAATCACCGATTGTTATTGCTGTGAAGTAAACGATCGGGTTGTTTGCTTTAGAATCACTGTTATTGTG
>JBIKOL010000084.1:0-37409 GCA_044358055.1 Obscuribacteraceae bacterium (SeqCode) | reverse complement strand
GTTTCATCACAAATTGGAATCTTAATATTCAATGCCAGTGGTATTCGCTCATCAGGAATCACTAGCGAACCCGTCTCCACTTTCATGATGTTTGCCAGCTGCGTTTTTCCGTCATCGCTTTCGCCAGCGTAGACGAGAGCGATCTTAGGGAGTTTTCCATAATCCGCTCCTGAGTGCTTTGCTGCGAATTTGTTATACTCAGTTGCAAGTACATCCGCATTGCAGGCACCAGCCTCACGAAAAGCATCAGCCACCATCTTCCCCATGCTGAATTCTGTTAATTGACTCTCTTGTAGTTCTGCAGCCAGGCTGCTCACTCTTCCTTTCATTTCAGTGCTATTCAATGCTTCTTGGAAGGCCATGATATTTTTCTCCTAGATTGATTGTGACGATACGTTTAAGAGTACTGGCAACCATTGTTCTGGTTTCCACTTGGCTGAGCAAAAACATGAGCAGGTCGCTAGGCAAGAACTAATGTTGCCATACGCATCGCTCGCTTCTCTGCTGTCAGCAAGAACAATTTTATTGGAGGCGTCGTGAAAACCTTGTGAGAAGGGCTTCGTAAGGCTACGAACAAACCTTTTCATCAAATCGGTCTCCGTTATTTTTATTGTATGCAGCGCTGAAGCTGGGCGTCATAGAACTGAACTGTTTGGAGGATCTTATTGTATTCGGGATTTTCTTTTTCCAACTGCGGAAAAGGTGCATGAGGTGCGGGGTGGACTTCGACCCAATGACTCCGCAAGTTCCAGCGCAATACTGGCGAAAGAACGGTATGTAAACCAGACGATGTAACCTTCTCTTGCGAAGCGTCGGACTAATGCCTTTCCGATTCCGCTGGAGCCGCCGGTGATCAAAACTGTTCGATATAGAGTCATGGGTGTTCCTCGCCACTGCATATTTTTTACTCTTGCAACTAGCGCGTGATTTTAGAGTGAAAAACTTGGGGAGGATTACGAAATACACTTTGCGCGTGCTTCCGCTTTCCGCCAGCCCGCATTGTGTTTGCGTCAGCAGAGACAAAAACACAAACTTTTGTCCGTTTTCGGCAACACCTTACAACAACTTAAGTGAGCAGTATTGACGCATGGCCTCGCCTCTACACCTATTATTCGCTGCCTGTTGCAAAATCGGGACCTTGATCTTGCATGTTCCAGCGAAGGAGTTCGCGACGCCATTCGAGATCTGCCTGTGCTTCTTTGAGCAAGCTGGCAAGCCCCTGATAATCAGCAAATGAAAGGTCGACGGCAACGCCGATTTCGAATGTCAGCTTGACGCGCTCATAACTCGGTGTGCAGGCCATGCAAACCATGTGATCTGGTCCGCAGATTTCGAAGATGCGATTTTCATCACACTGCAACGGGTCTTTTTGCCAGTTGAGATATTCGAGGAACTCCTCGTCTTCCAGGCTCTGCTGCACGAGCAGAACAAGCGCCTGGTACTGTGTTTGATTCAAATAAATTGTGATTTCCTGGCGTCTCAAATCAAGTGCGACTTCGCCGTTTTCTTTGTCGAGATAAAGATCGGCAAATGCATTGGCGAAACTGATCTGATATGCGGTGCTGGTTTTCATCTAATTTACCTTCCTCAAACGGTACTCCAGGCTTAAGACAGCCATTTGGCCAGATCTCTTGCATGGTATGTAATCACAATATCCGCACCGGCACGGAAAATTCCGGTAACGGTTTCGAGCACTACTCTTCTTTCGTCAATCCAGCCGTTGGCGGCTGCAGCTTTGACCATCGAATACTCTCCTGAAACATTATAGGCCGCAATTGGCAACTTGGTAATATCCCTTGCGCGGCTAATTACGTCCAGATAGGGAAGCGCAGGCTTCACCATCACTATATCTGCGCCTTCCTGGATATCAAGTTCTATTTCCCGAAGAGCTTCACGAATATTTGGAGGGTCCATCTGGTAGCTGGTTCTATCGCCGAACTGCGGAGCTGACTCCGCAGCCTCGCGGAATGGACCGTAGAAGGCGCTGGCGAATTTTGCGCTATAAGCCATGATGGGGATTTCGCTGAATCCGCCGGCATTCAACTTATCTCGAATTGCCGCCACACGACCGTCCATCATGTCTGAGGGTGCGATTATGTCTGCTCCAGCTTCCGCCTGTGCTAGTGCCGCGTCGGCGAGTATTTTGACACTCGGGTCATTGAGTATTTTGCCATTCTCGACAATGCCGCAATGTCCGTGGCTCATGTATTCGCAGAGGCAGGTGTCAGCAACAACAACTAGCTCTGGGAAATGTTTCTTGATCTCCCGAATGGCTTTCTGGACAATGCCATCGCTGCTCCAGGCGCCTGTTGCTTCCGTATCTTTTTTCTCTGGAATGCCGAACAAGATGACCGATTTCAAGCCTGCAACTGCAACTTGCTCGATTTCTTTGAGCATCACATCAATGCTTTGTTGATGGATATTAGGCATGGAGGAAATAGGCTTCTGGATGCCTTTTCCTTCAACAATGAAAAGGGGGTATATCAGTTTCTCTAGCTTTATATGCGTTTCTCTGACCATTGCACGCAAGTTTGCTGTTGCCCTGAGTCGGCGCATGCGCAAATCAGGAGTGCTAGACGAGTCTGTTGCCGATGCTGACAGGCTCGCTTCTCTGGTTGTCGCCGGGGACATGAATTTTTCTCCACAAATAGACTACTCTGCAGTTATTTGCCTGAAAGCGGCCTACCCTGTTCAGAGAATATGCATACTATATCCTTGAAATCGTCAGTTCTGCTGTTCTTTCAGCAATTCTGGCAGATAATTAATGCTATGGCAGCTCTTCTTTGAGGTTCGCTTAAGCAATGTATGAATCCGGTGGCAAGCTGCTGGCAGTGGGAAGCACCTTGAATGGTCGCTATGCCATTCGCAAACCGCTTTATCGAACTGTAGATGCCGAGTTTTACCTCGCCGAGGACTATGTTCTACGAAAGAACATCTGCATAAAGATACTCAGCCTTGAGCAAATGGAAGACGCCTCAGCAGTTGCGCGAATTGAGCAAGAAGCAAGAATTTTTGCTCGCTGCGATCACAAGAACTTCCTTAAGCTGAGCGGTTTTTCAGTCTCAGGCACTGGACAAGCGTTCATTGCCTGCGAGCTTGCCGAAGGAATTCGGCTGGATTCCTTTGTCATCAGCCGGGCTTCTCTTGAGTTTGAGGAGGCTTTGCCACTAATTGCTGAGATTTGCGATGCGCTCGAATATGCGCATCAGCAGAACATATTGTTCCGAGAAATAAAGCCGGAGTCTATTTTGCTGTGTGCAGACAAAAGTGAAGAACCGCTGAAAATTTTGGAAATGAGTTCAGCAGTATTTCGAGCCGAATCTTCGCATTTGTATGAGGAGGCGCATCCAGCTTTGCTCAATCAGAGTGCGTGTTTTTCTAGCCCAGAGGTATTGCTCGGAAAGAACATCGATGAAAGGTCGGACGTATTTGCCCTTGGGTGCATCAGCTATTTCATGCTTTGTGGTAGAGCCGCTTATTTAAATGGACAGATCAAAAATGCGATAAAAGAGCATGGTTTTATAAGTCCGCCGAAGTTCAAGAACATAATCTCCAGCGATTCTATTTTGACCTATAAAGCCGAGCCCATTATTCGAAAGGCTCTCGAACTAAATGCAGCTGATCGTTTTTCAAGTGCGCGTGAATTTATTGACGAGTTGATTTTTACAACTGGGGTGGAAAGTGTTGCTTGTCTAGATGAACTACTTGATGAAATTCGCAAACACTATATCTCGTGGCTCAGGCGCTCATATTCATAAGACCCAATTGTCCAGAGGAAGGATTGAATGTCGTGGTAATCCTTAGGTTCTAGATCCTCAATTCCTTCCCATGTAAGATCGGCGAGGTGCATTAAGCTTTCGTATGTGCGGTAAGAAGGTTTGGGAGAATAATCGAAATCATAGCCGAGCTCTTGCGCTGCGACCACCATTGCCGTTGGCTTCAGGATCATATATTTGTCGGGTTGGGCAATAAATGGGAAATAGGTAATAACCGGCCACGATGCAACGCGCGCTTTGATGCGAGGCAATTCCAATACTGCAACTATCCAGTTGATAAATCTTTCTTTCTCAGGGTCAGTGCCATGGAGCAAATTGTAGAGCGCGGCGGAAAATATTTGTGCACCACTGCCGGTGCGCATTGCGTCTCGGAGTGCCATCTTTTCAAATGAGAACAGAAAATTGGTTTTGGATTCTACTTGCATCGCTCGCGCGGCTATGTCAGCATGAGCTCCCATTTTTAGCAGACTGTAGAACTCTTTCTTGCTGAGGATTTTATTCCAGAATTTGTGCGCTTCCCACTTGTATGTTCGTTCCCAGTCAATATATCGTTCGTCTTCGAACGCGTCTGGAAAGAAACGCAAAAATCGTTTTTTGTGTTTAGCCAGAGCCCTGGCGTTCAGTTTCTTGGATAAAGCCATTTTGTTTCAAAGGATCAGTCTGGAACGAAATTTTACTAAACCCGTCTCTGGCTTATTAATTGCCGAAGGCAAGCAGCAGATTTCAGATACTATCAGATCGAGGTCGTTTCTACAAAAGCTGTCGCGGCAATGTTTTTACTGAACAGTTGCAAAAGAAAATTTCAATATGAAAAAAGACAAGAAAAAACACTCAAAGCAGCGGCATAATCAGCCCGAGAGTATAGCCAGGTCTTTTCGTGCTGCCGATCAGCTCGATGCGTTTGATGAAAACAAAAACTTGCAAGTTGTGATTGAAACGCCACGAGATTCCCGAAACAAATATGCGTACGATCCTGATTCGGGTTTTTTCGAGTGTGAAACACCACTGCCGTCAGGCATGGTCTTCCCCTACGATTTTGGATTTGTGCCTTCAACCAGAGCAGAAGATGGAGACCCTCTGGATGTGCTTGTCTTGATGGATGAACCCAGCTATCCTGGTACTCTGGTGCGCTGCCGCCTTATTGGTGTCATTCAAGCAGAACAAGCGGAAGGAAATAGGTGGTTTCGGAACGATCGGCTTGTTGCTGTGCAGTTGAGCTCAATAGAGTATTCTGATCTAAAGGATTGGAAGGAGCTTCCAGGTCAGTTGCGGCAGCAAATCGAGCACTTCTTTCAGTCATACAACGACGCCAGAGGCAAAAAGTTCAATGTGCTGAACTGGGGAGGCGCAGACGTTGCAAGCAAATCAATTGACGACTTAGTGAAAACGAAGAAAAGAGCTCCAGAAAAAATGCAAGCGGCGTGATCGGCTGGAAAGGAGAGTCAATCCGCTAGTTACGGGAGTTACTTGTAACTGTTGCATAGTTATTGTGGATCTGTTTTTTTGTATTTATTTGTTTCGTGAGTCTGCATAAAATTTTGTGTTAATTCCATTTCTGAGTCAGGAGTGAGCAATGCTGCAAAGCTTGTTTTTGTAGCGCTTGGTGTATATAACTGGCTACAATTTTGGTGCATTAACATAGGTCTTGTGTTATATCTGTCGACAATAGTCGATTGCGGATGCACATTATTGCTGTCATTCTTTGTAATGCAAGCTAGCTTTCTTTTGTCTTGACGAGGTGTCACGCTTGCTCGTATCCCGAATTGAACTGCCCCAAATGTCTGGAGTGGTAGTTCAAATTCACTATTTAGCGGGGGGTTGAGGCGCGTATTCGATGCGCTCTGCTTTTTGCTGCGCTCGCATGTTTGGTATTTCGGCGTACCACACTTGTTCCGGTGTTAATAAAGGCATGATTGGACAAACTCCAGAGAAGATAATCTGCAGAATGAAAATCGGTAATGGCAACGACGCCGTTTCCGCTCGGAGAAGAACCCTTCAAATAGGGCATTTGCTTGGGCTGGACAAAAGCAGCCAGGTGAAAATGGCGACGGCAGTTTGCGAAGTTGTATGGAATTCGCTCAAATTTGCCAACGGAGGCGAGTTGCAATTTGCGCTTGTCGGGAGCTCCGATAATTGCCGTTTTGAAGCTCGTATGCGTGATAAGGGCACGGGAATCAAAGATATCTCGCAGGTCTTATCCGAAAGTACCGGAGGCTTGTCCCGAGCCAGGCTTCTCGTTGATGAGTTTAAGATAGACAGCAGCAAGACCGGAACTACAAGCATTCTCAGCAAACGAATCGAAGGCAGAGATGGTGCTTTTAACAGCGAGCAGATAAAACGGCTAATTAATACTCTGAGCCGCGCCAGCGCAGAACCAGTCCAGGAATTCTATTCTCAAAACGACGAACTTCTGCAGGCGCTTTCATTGCTTCGACGCCAGTCAGAAGCCATGGAATCGATAGTAAACAAAAGAACTCGCGAATTATCGGAGGCGAAACTCTTTTCGGAGTTGTTGATAGATTCTATTTCCGACGGTTTAATTGTTGCCGATTCACACGGACGACTCACTTATCTGAACCAGGCTGCACGAAGCCTGTTTCCCGATATCACTGCTAAGGCTGATGCGCTGCTCCTTGATGCCGAAGGTAATCCACTTACTCCCGAGCGGTGCCCAATTCAGCGAGCACTTAAGGGGGAGAGCATAAGCGACTTCGAAATAACCGTGGTACAGGGTGATTCAAGGAAAGTTGTAAGTGTCGATGTCAGACCGTTTCTGCGCCACGATGGTAATGTTGATGGCGCAGTAATGACTCTTCGTGATGTGACGATAAGAAAGCAGATTGAACTTGCATTGAAGCGTGGACGCGATGAGGCCGTGGCCGAAAGTGAAGCTAAATCGCGCTTTCTAGCGACGATTAGCCATGAGTTTCGAACTCCTATGGCTGGAATTATTGGGCTTGTAGAACTGATAAGTTTGTCGACGCAGGAAAGCGAAACCGCATTCCTGGCGAAAAATGCAATGGATTCATGCAAGAGGCTCTTGCAGATTCTAAACGATCTTCTTGAAGCATCCATTTTGCAAGCAGGAACCATTACTCTCCAACCGCGATTATTCGCCGTGCGTCCAGTGCTTGGCGATCTTGTCCAGATCATACGCAACGATGCTGAGGCGAAGAATATTTACGTAATCTCCCGGGTCGCATCAGATGTGCCGGCAGATGTTTGTGGTGATGAATACAGGATCCGGCAAATACTGACTAATTTGCTTTTTAATGCAGTTAAATTTACCGAAAGTGGGCAGATCATCGTTGATGTTCAAGCGCTTAGTCAAAGTGAGAGTTCCACCACTCTGAAATTTTCTGTTCGTGATACCGGCATCGGTATTACGGAAGAACAAAAGACTAGGCTGTTCCAACCATTTTCTCAGGGGGGAGATGCCACCAAGCAGGTGCATAGCGGCACCGGTTTGGGCTTGAGTATTTGCAAAACCCTGGTCGATCTGATGGGCGGTGAAATAGGGGTGGAGAGCAAGCCGGGAGAGGGATCCGTTTTTTGGTTTAGCGTACCTTTTGGAACTTCTGTATGTCTGACGAATTAATTCTAATAGTCGAAGATGATCCGACTCTTCAACTGATCGCAAAAATAATGATGCGAAAACTAGGCCATTTTTGCGAAGTTGTTGGAACGGGGGAGGCTGCTCTGGAACAAGAGCCTGAGCGGCTAGGCTTGATTTTTATGGATGTTGGCCTGCCTGGAATGAACGGCATTCAAGCTACAACTTTAATTAGAGAACGGGAAGCTACTCAGGGACTCAGGCGTATTCCCATAATCGCAATTACCGGACATGGTGACAGAGAGAGCTGCATTAAATCCGGAATGGATGACTATTTGCAAAAGCCGGCTATGATCTCTGACTTTGAGAAAATGCTCGACAAATGGTTGTTTGCTAAGTCGGCAGCATCTAACTAAATCAAGATCCGTATTGAAGCCTTAATCGCTAGCTTCCTTTATAGCCTGGACCAGACCCGCTCCGCTGTGCTCGCTGGCTACAATATCAACTCGTCCGAAATACTTTAAGCAAGCCTTTGCGGTTTCAGGACCAATCGCCGCCAACCTTACAATACTGAAAAGAGAATCCATTTCTGCTGTGGAACAAGTGGCTATTATTTTTAGAAGCTCCTTCAAGCGATTGCAAGTTTCTGAACTGGCTATTGTAATTGCGTAAAGCTGCTTTGAAGAAAGAAGGATCTTGAGCTGTTCTGCAGCAGCTAACGGGTTTTCTGGACCAAGTGTTTGGTAAGACTGCACGATTGTCACTTTCCACCCTTTGTCTTCCAGTCCGTCTTTGATGGTGTTGCGTCCTATGTTTGTCCTTGGCCAGAGAATTTTGTTATTGCCGTTTTCGAAGACAGGGAACTTTGCTATTAGTGATTCTGCAATAAACTCATCGGGGATTATTGATACACTTAAATCGTGTTCTTTCAATGAATTCGCCGTTGCTTTCCCGATGCAGGCAATTCTCGTATGCTTGATTTGATCGAAAACGGCAGTTTGCTTTGTGCGTTCGACAGTTGAGTCTACTGCATTTGCACTGGCAAAGAGCAAGCATTCGAATTTGCTCAGATCTTGAAACGCATTGTCAAAATCTGTCCAGGAATCTGGCGGGCAGATTCGAATCAGAGGCAGCTCAATGGGCTCAGCACCTTGCTCGCGCAGAAGTTGCGCAAGCTGCCCAGATTGGTGCAATGGCCGTGTAACGAGTATTTTTTTTCCCTGCAGTGACATATTTGTCTCGATAAAATGGCACCGCTTATGGTGGCGAGACTGAGCTGGGTCCCGCTTTTAGCAAAACCTCAACTATCTTGCCAGCGCCCTTTCCTATCAGTTCATCAGCGAGCTTGTTGCCGATTGATGCTGCGTCGTCGACGGTTCCAGCTCTCTTGCCGGTGAGAACCAGTTTCCCATCAAGAGAAGCTACACAAGCGCTCAAGTTCAACTGCCTGTTTGCATCTAACGTAGCCAGTGCTCCCACCGGAACGGAGCAACCGCCACCGAGCCGATTTAAAAATGCGCGCTCAGCTGTTGTGCAAGCCCAGACGTTTTTGTCATTGATTGCAGCCAGAATGTCTAGTGCCAGCTGGTTGTCCTGATGACATTCGATTCCCAGGGCGCCTTGACCAACTGCTGGAGTGCAATGTTCAGGTTCAAAATATTGTGCAATTCTATCGCCGAGGTCCAACCTCTGTAATCCCGCGGCTGCAAGTACCATTGCGTCGCACTGTCCTTCATCAAGTTTGCGCAAGCGTGTTTGCAAATTGCCTCTTATATCTACAAACTGAACGTCATTTCTCAAGGCACTTAGTTGCGCGGCGCGCCGCTGGCTCGATGTTGCCACTCGCGATTGCGGCGGCAGCTCGGCAAAATTTTTTCCGTTCTTGCTTACCAGAACGTCGCGTGGATCCGCTCGCTCGATAGTTGCAGCCAAAACGAGTTCGTCCGGCATTTCTGTGGGCAGGTCTTTTAAACTGTGCACCACAATATCTACTTCCTTGCGAAGAAGCGATTCTTCCAGCTCTTTCACAAATACACCGCGTCCGCCCAGCTGAGAAAGCGGAACATTTAGAATCTTGTCGCCAGAGGTTTTTACCGCCAGTATTTCGTATTTTAGTCCTGGAAATTTTTCCGAAATAACCTTTACTGCAATATCAGTCTGCAAGCGAGCAAGAATGCTGTCTCGTGTGCCGATTCTCAAAATAGATGAATACACGACGAACCTTACCCGTTGTGCAGGTGTTCCTCGGTTTCCCGAGCTTCTAGCTGCATGCCGCTTGCGGGGCACCTGCCTGCAGAGTGTCCGAGAATATCCAGATTGAACAATTTGCGCAGCGACTCTGCTTGTTGTTTCAATGACTTGTAATCGCTTGTGGATTTCAACTGAGTGGTTGGGTGGTGCAAAATTTGGTTGATCAGCGCGCGGCTGAGTTCTTCGAATTCATCCTTGTGCTCGTTGGCGTTTCCGCGTTCGCATTTGATGAGGTGTTCTTCTCTTATGGCTTCTATTTTTCTGCGCAGTTCAATGATAGTCGGAGCCACAAGCAAGCTGCGTTCCCAGGCGTGAAAATCATCGAGAATGCCAAAAACGATTTGCTCCGCTTCTTCGGTGAGAGCTTCTCTCTCTGCAAGATTTTTATTGACGACGCCGGCAATGTCATCTGCATGGAACAGCTCAATTTCCGGCAAGAGGCCGATTTCCGGATCAACATTTCTTGGAACGGAAATATCAATCACGCAGACCTTGCGATCGAGTGTTTGTTTTTGCAGTTCTTCTTTAGTAATCAAAAACTTTGGCGCGCTTGTTGAGACAATGACTACATCTGCCGCGGCCATGAGCTGATATCTGTCGTCGAAGCTGAATTGCAAGTTCAACTTCTCTTTGTTTGGTAAGGCATTTCCGGAGAAATGTTCTAGTCTTTCGGCCGTGCGATTGAGCATGATGACCCGGCCATTTCCACCATCACCAAGCACATTCTTGGCGCATATTTGAGACATGCGACCGGCGCCGAGAATCAGCACGGTTTTTTCGCTGAGATCGCCGACTTGTTCTCTTGCAAGTTCTACTGCCGCGGAACTCACAGACACTGCGCGTCTGCCCAGTGTCGTTTCACTGCGTACCTTTTTGCCGCAAGCAAGTGCAAGTTGGAACAGCTGACCAAGTACAGGACCAATTGTGCCGGCTTCCTGTCCCTTTCTATGCGCAGACTTTACTTGAGACATTATCTGCCCTTCGCCCAGGACCATGCTGTCGAGACCAGCCGCCACTCGAAATAGATGCAAGGCAACATCATCACGAAGCAGTTTAAAATTCGGCATCAGCGCATTGTGATCGGAAACTTTCTGGGTGGAAGCAAAAAATGAGTCAATTTCACGCAGACCAGCTTGTACATCTGTAACTACTGCGTAGACCTCAGTTCGATTGCAGGTGGAGAGAATTGCAGCTTCCTTCAAGTGAGGCATATGCTTGAGAGCCATTAGGGCGTGTCCGATGCATGACTCAGGGATGACGAATTTTTCGCGAACGAAAAGGGGCGAGGAATGATAATTCATTCCCACCACAACAAGATGTGAACTGGCGGATCCGGATGAGGATCGTTGGTTCTGATTCCAGTTTGATAAGTCTTGGGCGTTCACGTTATCTGTGCTTAAGAAAGGGTTGCCTGTGTCAGCTTGACATTTGCATCAGAGTCGGAATTTCATTTCTTCGAAATTATAGACAGGATTGGCGTCTTGATGACCTGTGCAAATTTTCGCGTAACGATTTAGCAAAACAGTTTTTTCTGGCTTTAAGCCTGCTTTTGGAAGAATCGGCAAGCAAGATACATCGTAGTCGTCCAGATGAACTTTTTGCCACGTTCTAAAGGATGATTCTGTTGAGGTGGAAATTTGAGCATGGCCCCTAATTGCCAGCAGCTATTGCATTCCAGCAATCAAGGGAGTTTCACTATCATGGCTGAGCGAGTAACTGAAAAAAGTGATCATTCGAATTGAGTAGATAGTGAATTCAACGATTTGCTGAGAATTCCTTCAGAGATCTGCTGGTTTTCGATCGCCAGTTGTCGATGGCTGTGCTTAATTCTGGATGAAGTCGAATCGCAAGCCAGTAAAGAGCGTCGACAAATCTCATTGTGGGGCGATTCAGACAATCAGTTTCATGCTGTGGCAGAACATATACTTGATTGCTTTTGACTGCGTTCATTGATGTCCATGGTGCTTTCAACCAGAACTTCTGGCTGGATTGCTCGTGGGGAATTAAGATCATTTCCGGATTCAGAACGAGGAGCCGTTCTTGATTTACGCGAGGGTAGGATTGTGCCAGATCGCCGGTGCAGTTTATGCCACCGGATATAGTGATACCTTCGTTAATGTAGCTGCTTTTTCCAGCCGACATGAGTGGATTTGGCCAGACGCAAATGAATACGCGAGGCTTCGTGCGGCTGCTCTGAGTTAGCTTTTGCAGCTCCGACAAAGCTTTATTAAAGGTGACTGAGAGATATTGGGCTTCCCTTTCCCTGTGGCTCGCTTTGCCAATCTCAATAAGATTGCTTCCTATCTTTTCTATTGAACTGTTGTCGAGCAGCAGTGTTTTGAACCCATGCTTTTGCAGATTGTGAGCGATTGATTCTTGCCCGCTGACGAGAAGGACGAGGTCTGGATGCAGTGCCGCAATCTTTTCCATTTTTACTGAAGTAAGGTTGCCTACATGTTCCTTGGATTTCGCTTCTTTCGGGAAATCGCAAATATCGGAGACTGCGACGAGCTCATTGCCGGCATGCAGGCTGTACATTAGTTCGGTGTTTGAAGGAGCGAGTGATATTATGCGCGGTGCCTTTGTCTCTGCCGAAATGTTATTGCTCCATGTCGGTGCAATCAAAAGCAGCGCAATACAAGATAAGATCGGCAATGCGGATCTCATCTGCTTTATTAATTGGAACTGTAGATCCATTAGTTTTGCTTGATTGTCATACGCGTCTTGTATTTAGCCACGATAATACTTCGCCGACTCGCTCGTCAATCTTATCTGTTTTTATTTGAAGAACTCGATCCCACAATTGCAGATCATAAAAGCTCATGCGAGTAATGCGGTCAATTTGTTTGATATAGTCCGGCTCCGTCCAGCGAAAGCCGTCTTCATCCGCCTGAAACAAGGGCGGAATGTAGATGATGTGGCTATATTTTGCGGCATGACTCTTGACCATTTCGTAAATGGCCTCGGTGTCATAGGTCATGGCAGAGCAGATGTTCCAGCGCTGCCACAGTATCCAGCAATCAATTGCGGAGCGATCGGCGACAAACGACTTGTACTGAGCTTCTTGCTCTATTTGTCGTTCGAGAACTTTTCTTTTAAATCCTTCCTGATCGGGAATTTCGCCAATGCGTTCGTATCCTATTTCAGCACACAGAATTCTGGCTTGTTCGGCAATAAAAGCTATTTTCAATTCGTCGGCGAGCTTTTGGGCGAGAGTTGTTTTACCAACTCCACCCGCCCCGGTGATTGTCATTCTAATAGGAGACATTTTGATTACTCTAGCAGTTCCGAATTGAGAAACTCAAGTGATGGCTTGCAACAATTTCTTCAAAGCGCAAACGGTCTCCGAAAATCGGAGACCGTTGCTCTTGGTTCTCGTTGTCAGCAATGCTTGAGATTAGCTTTGTTGTCTCGGTGGGTTAGCCGATGCTGCGGCTGCTGCCATGGCTTGCTGTGTCGATTGTTGTTGTGTGGATTGAGGAGTTGCAGGTTTGGCTTGAACTTCGATTGCTCCTTTAGCATTTTCACCGGCCATGTGTTTGTTGAATGCACTTGCAAGGTCGATGCCTGTCAATCCTTTTACAAGGTGCAAGCTCTGGGCGGCGGCGTTGACGACTTCCTGTGTGAGGCGGCTTCCGCCGATGCCATCTCCACCTGTAGATAGCACTGTGACCTGTCCAATCTTCGACAGCGGTTGTGAGGCGGCTTCCACAATCTGGGGAAGCTTATCAATAATCATAGAGGCAACAGCAGCGTCGTTGTACATTTTGTATGCTTCAGCTCGCTTCACCATTGCTTGAGCTTCTGCGTCACCTTTTGCAGCAATAACTGCAGCCTCAGCAAGACCTTGTGCCTTTTTCGCTTCAGCTGCTGCTAGACCCTGGGCTCTTACAGCTTCTGCTTCTGCTATTGCGCGGATTCTTAATGCATCAGCCTCACCTTGTGCTCTAAGCTTTGCTGATTCTGCATCTGCCTGGGCAAGTATTTTGCGCTTTTCTTGTTCAGCTTGTGCGTTTATGCGGGTGCGCATTTGTTCCGCTTCTGCCGGCTTTGTAACTTCAGCTTCCAGCTCCACCTGACGCTTTTGCACTTGGACTGCTTGCAGTTCAACTGCCTTCTGTGCCTCAACGATGCGTACTTTCTGTTGCTCTTCGATTAGTTTTTGAGTTTGCTGTTGTTTTACGATTTCGCCAGCAATGTCCTTGAATGCGTTTTTCTGTGCAATTTCAGTCGCATACTCTGCTTGTTTAACTTGCAAGTCGCGCTGTGCTTCGGCGATTTTGGCGGCATTCTCCAACGTAGCCTTTTCGCCTTCCTGTGTTGCGTGTGCTTGAGCAATTTTTGAGTCTCTTTCTGCTGCGGCTTTCGCAATTGTAGTTTCACGCAATGCATTGGCTTGTGCAATTTGTGTTTCGCGTAATGCAGTTGCTTTTGCAACTTCTGTTGCTCTGGTAGCTTCGGCAACACCGATATCGGCTTTCTGTTTGGTTTCAGCTGCCTGTTTGCGTCCTAGTTGTTCCAGGTAACCTACCGAGTCGCGGATTTCTTTGATTGTGAATGAAACAATGGTCAGACCCATCTTATGCAAATCGGGAATCGTGATTTCCAAAACTTTTCTGGAGAATGATTCTGTGCTTTGAATAAGCTCTTCAACTTCCATCGTACCTACGATACCGCGCAAGTGACCAATCAAGGTTTCATGCGCAATGCTGATGATTTCTTGAGTATCTTTGCTAAGGAACTGTTCAGCTGCAGTTTTGATTGAGTCATCATCACCATCGACTTTGACCTGGGCAACACCTTCTACGAATACTGGAACACCAGTGCGAGTAATAATCGGTGCAGACGATTTCACATCAATGGTCATAACTTCCAGTGACAGTGGTCGTGCAGATTCAATAAGCGGGCAAACTGTAGTACCGCCACCTTTAACAACGCGCGGCTCTTTGCTAAGCGCGCCGTACACGATCAACGCCGTGTTAGGAGGACATTTTTGAAACATCGAAACGAACATGGAAAATAGAACGACCACAAGAATGACCGTGCCAATTCCTATAATGATTACACCACCGTCCATGGATTTTAATTCCTCCGGGCTAACGAGTGCCTGATTTCTACTTGGCTATTTTGTTTTTACAGAGACTAACGAGGTTGCCAATAGAATCCAGTATAGAGACTGTTAATGTTGCTGTTGATAATATTAATCTATTTGCAAGGTATATACCCGGCTGTGCACAAAAAGTTTCGAATCGCAATATCTATGCTGCTTTTGAACTTTGAGCGCTTGAAAACCTGCCGCCAGATACGGTTTCGTATGTGGTGGCTTTTCAATGCCGCTTTGATTAAAAACGCCGGAGAAGCTTGCTATGCAAGATGCTTGGGCGCCCCTACCAAGCGATTTCGGCAATTTTGATTGTGCATGTCTTAAGTCGCTATGCGGGTGTCTTAAGTCGCTATTTCGAATCGTTTTAGTCGAATCCAAAAACACGAACCCTGTCCTTCGATGCTGTTTACACCAAGTTCTCCATGTTGAAGTTCTACAAGCTTTTTGGATAGATATAAACCGAGTCCGCTACTTGCCATTGAGCTTTTGTTGGGTTCGTTTGAGGTTTGGAAACGTCCGAATATTTGTTCTCTAAATGCAGTTGAAATTCCAGGACCTTGATCGGCAATCTCTATTCGAATGTAATCGCCGTCTGCAATTTGCCGAATCTGAACGATGCCTTTATCGGGAGACCATTTAATTGCATTTGAAACGATATTCAAAATGATTTGCACGCATCGATCGAAATCTGCAAGAGCGAGAAAATTGTTTTCGTTTCCGCTTATTTCAATCTTTATATCGCGTTTGTCTGCAAGAGGTTTTATCAGATTAACTGCTGACTCTATCACGGCTTCAACTGGCAGATCGTGCAGCTCAACTGATATGTTGCCGGACTCCAGGCGCTCGGCGTCAAGCAGTTGATTTATCAATCGGAGAATTTGCTCAACATTGTCTCTGCACGTAGCAGTTGCCTGGCGGCCGCTCTCCGATAAACTGCCAAAGCCGTCCTGTGCGAGGTTGTCCAGGAAAATTGAGAGAGCAGCAATGGGTGAGCGGAGGTCATGGCTTAGCATTGCTGTTAATTCGGCGCGCAGTCGTTCTATTTGCTTTCTCTGCGTTATGTCTCGTGCAGTGCAGTAAAAAGATTGGGCTGTGGGTGACCACTCGATTGTCCAGTGAAGATCAATAGGAATGCCCGTAGAACGCTTGAATTTGAGCTCAGATTCAACGGGTGTTTGTTCGCTCTTCGCTTGGTCTAGCGCGGCAATAAAACGATCGCGTTCATCTGCGAAACAGTAGTCGGGAAGAGAGCTTCCTATAAGCCTGGCAAATGACAGATTCAAAAAGCTTTCGGCATTCATGTTCAGTTCGGTGATTCTGTATTGCGCGTCGATAGAACAAACTATTTCCTCTGCAAAATCAAAAATCATTGACTCGGCTTTTCTTTGGCTTTCCAATTGCAGATTTAGTTTTTCAATTAGTTGATCGTTGGACAGTTTCAGCATCTTATGAGCCTCTGTATCCGGAGCCGCGAAGGCGCCTATTAATTTTGCTTTTGATGCAGCGACTAGCTCCTCTTCCAGGCTAAACTTGCGCATCATGAAAAGAGCAATTACGGAAGCAGCCCCATACAATACTAACGGGGCTAATTTCAATATTTCATCTGAGTTGTCGGCTTGTCCAATAAGCAGGTTGAATAGCACGCAGGTGACGAGAAACAAGCCAAGAAAAAGCAAGAGGAGAATCTTTTTGCTATTCACGAGAAAATGCCGTGGTGATAAACTTTAGACAATTTACTAGAAGCTTCTACCGATGGCGAAAATCTTAATAATCGAAGATGATCTGGCGATTTCAAGTTCAATCAAGTCCTGGTTGGAACGAGACAAGCATGTTGTTGACAGCACGGCAAGTGGCAAGGACGGGCTCGAGCTCTTGTTGCGCTTTAGTTATGACTTGATGATTCTGGACTGGAATCTTCCCGATGCTACCGGTCCTGAGATTGCAACTCAAGTGAGGGCTAAGCAAAATTTGACTCCTATTCTCATGCTCACGACCAATTCATCAATAGAACAAAAAGTTCATGGGCTTGACTCGGGAGCTTGTGATTATGTTGCGAAGCCCTGCACTCTGGAGGAGATTGCTGCGAGGGTGCGCGCGCTTCTACGAAGAACGGGTTCGAAAACTCAAGACGAGTCGCTGCAATTCGAAGATATCCAGATCGACGCACACGCACGCGTAGCATCAGCATCCGGAAATAAGCTGAAATTGTCTCCGAGTGAATTCGATATTCTTGCTTTTCTAGTTGCAAACCAGGGCAAGAGTTTTTCTCCCACGGCTATTGTTTCTCGAGTTTGGCCGAATCGTGCTTCTTCAAAAGAAGCAGTGCACGTTCATGTTCGTCACTTAAGAGAGAAGATGGCAGCTGCGGGATGCAGATCTGCAATCACTACCAATGAAGCTGCTGAGTATATTCTTTCGATTTCCGGCAGTTGAGCTTGCGTCTGCTGAAATTGTTTCTATTTAGAGCTCATGAAAGTCATATAGGACAGCATGCTGCAACCGCCGATGATCAATAAGTAGAGTAGCGCTTGCTCTAGCGCAGAATTTCGTTTTGCGTCCAGTGCTTCAATCAATTCCGCCGTCTGCTTCTCAGTCTGTTTATTACTGTCCAGCACAAGTTGCTGAATCAGGCTTTTATCTTCTTGCACCAAGCTCATTGGGGTTCTTGCAGATTTTCGTGCTGCAATAGTTCTCAATCGGGCAAGATACCAGTTTTTTAGCGTTTTCATTGTTATGGACCGGGTTCAGCAATTATGATGATAGCAGCCCCGCTATCGGCGAGTTGTAAAGTCACTGTGCAGGACTAAGTCAAGCTCGCGCCAGTTCCAACTTCGATGAAGCTCACGGCTCCGCACTCCAGAAATTCTTACCTTTAGTAAGTGATTTTGGTGGCTTCGCCTATATTGTCCGGATTGATTTTACGCACGATTTTCGGATGTTCTTCTGCACTATTAGTGCGGGCGCCAATGAGCCTGTAAAGATGTGCCAGCTCCTGTTGCGCCTCTACGAAGTTTTCATCGAGCCGCAGTGCTTTCCTTTCACATATTACAGCTTGACCGATCATACTTTCATGCTCATAAACTAAAGCCAATTCGTGCAAAACAGTCTTGTTTGAAGGATCCTTTGTACTGGCTAGAACTAATTGTTCCTCTGCCTTTTTCCAGTCCTTGCATTTTAATGAAGCTTCTGCCTGCACAATTATCTGCTTCAATTCGTTTTCAATTGTTTTTGCCATTTCTAAACTGCGGACCGAATGCGCACGAGCTAGTGGATCCGCCGGCGGATCGCAAAATGCAGTGTTAATAAGGCTTACAAAAAGATTGGGACCGGAGGGGGAAGCATTGAAACAGACTCTTACGGGACCTGAGCCCGGGGGTGTTTTGAGTGGGCAAGCTTGTTCAACAGCTGCAATCGCCGATTTGTCCACGGACTGTAAACCGGATGAACGTATAGTCTTAATTTCTGTGACGCAGCCGTTTTGTTCAATTTGAAACTCGAGAACAAGATTTTTCCAAACGAGATCATCTGGTGCCGACCAGTATCTCTTTAGTCGTGCTTCCAGCGTTCGGGCAAAGCTAAAGTCTTCCGCAGAACTAGCCATGGTGGAAGCTTCGTCATCGTGTCCATCATTCTGCGCAATTGAAGACTGAATTAGACCAGGCATCGAGAACATGGACGTCACTGCCGCCACCGCCACAATTCCCTTTCTCATCCAACTAAATTGAAGCTCCATTTCTATCCTGCTCCGGTCCTTGCCACATGTAGTCAGAACATCAACTACATTTTTGTGGAGAACATATTACTTCCAACGTCCGAATATAAAAAGGGGTAAGATCACGAACCATAAGGTTTTCGGGCTGTTTATGAGTGTTTGTTTTGACCTTTTATTTACGCGATTTTGATCTTATTTTTACGCGTTTGGACTGGCGATTAGTCTTTTAAGCACAGAAACTACTTCTTTTTGCGACAAAATCCATACAGCTGCAGTCTTTTGTTGTTGGAGTACTGATCTTTTCTTTACACCTTAGAAAATACCTTTTCTTTATGAAAGTTAGCCGCCGATCATTTGACGGCAATTCGTTTGCTTTCTCCGGAATCGTCGCTCTGGCGGACTCAGAGAGCCTGTTACGCAGGGATAGGGCGAGGAGCTGCTCTAAGGTTTTGTATATTTCTTTGAGCTTACGCAAATGTCACAAGTTCTTAAGGCTGCCCGGTTTATATTCAGCTCACTCGATGCACCGATGATTTACAGCCGAGCAGAGACCAGAGCTACCCGATTCCACTTTGTCTTTGCTGCGGTTACAGAAGAAGTACAGAGGCTAGAGCTACCCGATCCAAATTAGTCTCTGTTTCTTCTGCTGTTTTGTGCCACTGGTTGGCGACCGGCGGCGGAATTTACTTGCATTGTATCCCGGATAGATTCGTTGACGAATTATTCGGGATTGTTCTTCTGGGAACGAAGACATGAATCCAGCAGATTATTCAATTGAATCCAGACAGACACATCGTTTTCGTTCGTCAGCGCCAGGCACTTGCGAAGGTATTTCTCTTCTTCTTTGTAGTGCCCGCTAACATGGTTGTCTAACGCTAACAAGCGAAACGTGGCAATTAACTGTTGCGCCTCGAACGGATGACCCTGCTCATGCAAGGCTTGCAATTTTTCCAGAATTTGCAGCGATTCTTGGTGATTTCCAACCCAATAATGCGCCGCGGCTAAATTGAGCAATTGATCAATGTCTCCGCTTCGTTTTTGTTTTTCATAAAGCGTTCTTAAAGGTGTTTGGTTGCCTAATTTATCTTCAACAACAGCTAGACGTGCTCGCATCGTCTGCGAATCCTCTTTGTCGTCGTCCTGAAGGTTCAGCACATAAAGCAGGCACTTCTTCACGCTTTCAAAGTCTTCATAATTTTTGAATACGTCGGACATGTATGCGTATTTCTTGATGAACTTTTCTTCGGCTTCATTCTCTGGTAGTTGCGCTACTTCGAATAGATGCAATTCCGCCCAGCTACTCGATATCATCTGTTTTTTGTTTTCCGTGCCGACAGTCCGGCATAAATCATTTTTGAATGCGCCAACAAGAAAGCGGAAGTGATCGGCTAAGTCTGCAGGAAGACTCTTATTCTTTTCTTTGAGCGCTGCGGTCTCTGCAGTAGCATTTTCTGTATATTCAATTCCTTTGTCTATTCGGTGAAGCATATAGGAGTCAAATGCAAGAATCAATTCGCATTTGATTTTTTGAATACCGTTTACTTGCGCTGATTCCCCTGCTCTTTTGGGTTTGTGAATTAGCTTATTGATGTTTGCAAACGATCTGTCGATGATGTCGAGATCCACGCTGCTCAATTCTTTGTTTTTGCCTGCCTCGTGCAAGTCTGCTGCTACATCGATTGCAAACATTTCCGAATGAACGAAGTCTTTATTAACGAAAAACTCTTCTGAAAGATCAAGGTCTTGT
Source organism: Obscuribacteraceae bacterium (SeqCode) (assembly GCA_044358055.1). Lineage (GTDB taxonomy): Bacteria > Cyanobacteriota > Vampirovibrionia > Obscuribacterales > Obscuribacteraceae > JAIEPM01. Next base: position 17,267 of record JBIKOL010000084.1, on the reverse strand, counting down.
CGTGCTTGTTCAAGCGAGCTTCTGCAGTGTTCACTCAAGCCTCTTTTAAGACTGGCATAAAGTCGCTCGGCTTCTCTATTCTTTCGTTTTTTTAGAAGCTCATCGACTTTCTGGAGCCAGTTCGAAATGTTGGAAAGGCTGTGATCATTTGCAATCGATTTTGTGCATGTTTTATTTATGTCTAGATCTTCTATAAATTTTGCGCCGCCAAATCCGAGCCCAACGGACAAAATAATTGTGCCTACAAGCGCAATAACTGCGCTTCGCCTTTTATTCTTTGCTTGCTCACGAGTTCTCTGAGCAGCCTGGAGGAGATCAACAGTTCCGCCCGTCCGAATTATTTCCAGGTCCTCTTTTAACTGTTGCATGTCCTTATATCTATTCGCCGGATCTTTTTCCAGGCATTTCATAACAATTACATCTAAGTCCTCAGGAGCCTTTCGTTTGCTTTTTGCGGAAGGAGGGACAGCGGGTTCATTTAGGTGCTGATAAATAGTGCCCATTGCATTATCACACTCAAATGGCACCACTCCGCAAATGGTTTGGTATAGAACACAGCCAAGCGAATAGATGTCCGAGCGCGCATCGGCCTTCTGACCTTTTGCTTGTTCGGGGCTGATGTATTGAGGAGTACCTACTACGGTTCCTGTTCTTGTGAGGGTCTCCGCCTGCGCATTATTGAATTGAAGATAGGACAAACCAAAATCGACGATTTTTACGAAATCTGGCTCACGACTGCTTTCCAGGAGAATGTTTTCAGGCTTTAAATCGCGGTGAATGATCCCTTCTTGATGCGCGTATGAGAGTGCCTCACAAACTTGAACGAAAATCTTTATTATCCTGTCTAAAGGCAGTCCTTGTGGATTCTCCTCCAAAACTTGTGCCAGGCTTTTGCCTTCTACGAATTCCATGGCAATATAGGGGGTGTCATCAACAAAGGTTCCAAATCCGTAGAATGTGGCAATGTGTGCATTACTTAGCAGCGATAGCGATTTCGCTTCTCTTTTGAATCGTTCAAAAGAATCAGTTTCAGCTAGCTCAGTGCTTAGCAGCTTGATGGCTACGAAGCGATTGAAATCGATATGCCTGGCCTTCAAGACCGAAGCCATGCCACCGCTTCCGGCCAGGGCCAAAATCTCGTAGCTTCCTATCGTTTTCCCGATCAGCGCGCGAGCATCCATTCTCTCATGGTAGCACCCATGCAGCGGGTAGCAAAGTCATTCTTCCGAAACAGGTTCCACGAGAAAAACGCCGTCCTGGTGGTCGCAAACTATTACTTTACTGAGGCTCTTTATGGATCTCGACGGATCCTTCGATTTTGCAGGCGCACTGTGCCGCGAGCCCTTTGCAGAAATGACCACTTCACCAATCTTTCCTGGCTCTATGGAGAGGATCAGCTGACCCTGGCTGCCAATCAGGCTGTCTTGCTTGAAATTCGTGGATGAATGCAGGCTGGAGGCAAATTTACCCAATACATTTAAGAGAATTCGTCCAAAACCGAAGCCGAGCACTACTGCTGGTGCCAGGCTTATGTAACCAAGGAATGGAAATAAATGAAGGCATAAGATACCTATTGAGCCAATAAAAAATAGATACACACTTAGCTTAGTTGGGCTCAGCAGGCTGAGGGCCTTGAAATACCAGGCTTGTGAATATTGCTTCGAACGTGATACCGGAATGACACGGCCGGCGTTCACGTTGGGATGAACAATCTTCCCTCCGTTCACATCTCCCGGGTCGCCGCCGTCCGCGTCCCCGCTGACGTCGCCTGGGTCGCCACCATCGCCGTCACCGCTTACGTCACCCGGGTCACCTCCATCGACGTCGCCGGGATCGCCACCATCGCCGTGCTCTGCTCCGTGTTCAGCGCCATGCAAATGTCCAAGTGCAGCGGATCCGACAATATAGGTGAAACCCAGACCGGCAGAGATCCAGTAATAGATGAGGAGCTCAGACACCTGCTATCGCCCTCTCTTAGAGAAATTATTTTGCATTGAAATTTTTCCCGTGCTTGTGCACTAATATTTGGAATTCAGGTCAGGGTCGTCAAAAGGCTCTATTAGAAAAATACCGTCTTTAATGTCAACTACAATTACTTTCGCAAGTTTCTTTATAGTTTGCTGATCGCCTTTCGCTCTTGCAGCTGATGTGTAGCGCGAATTGCCGGTCGTGATGAGTACTTCGCCAATTCCACCTTCTTCGATCGACACCGTAACCTGCCCGGTGCAACCTACCAGGCTTTCCTTTTTGAAATTTGTCGATGAGTACATTCGAGCCATCATGTTTGACATCAAGCCGAAGAACCAGTTGGCTAAAACCCAACCGCCAATTGCTGCCGGCGCAAAACTGAGATAGCCCGGCAGAAACTGCAGGGAGATAAATCCAATTGCGCCAAAAAGAAAGCTGAAGAAGGCTAGTTTGGTAGGACTAAAAACTTCGATTGCTTTCAAAAACAGTCTTGGAACTTGATTGGCAGAGCGGGTGACAGTGCTGCTTTGAAGGGGGTGAATGATTTCTTCGGAGTGTCCGTGTGGAATGCTTTGAGCCCCTGGCCGTGCGCCTGAACCCTGTGCCTGGTTAGGACCGTGTCCTGTTCCTCCGTGTCCGGAACCTGCATGACCGGCACCTGCGTGCCCGGAGCCAGCGTGTCCGGCTCCAGGATGGCCGGCACCAGCGGCGTGTCCCGGCGCGGCATGTCCCGGCGCGGCATGTCCCGGCGCGGCATGTCCCGGCGCAGCATGTCCTGGCGCAGCATGTCCCGAACCATGAGCCGCAGCGCCGTGTCCACCTGCATGCCCCGCCTGTCCTATCGCGTGACCTGTACCGTGTGCGCCATGCCCGATCGCCTGCCCATGGCCGCCTGCGTGCCCGTGCCCGCCCTGATGCCCGCCCATGTGCAATCCGCCCAGAAACGCGGAACCTACAATGTAAAGGAAGCCAATCCCCGCGCTGACTAAGTAGATGTCCTGAATCGGAGTCATGATAACCTGGAAACTTTGGAAATGCAGGCAGAACAATGCGCCACGCCGGGGCCATACCCGGGTATAGGATAAGATAAACCTGTGTAAGCCAGCAGAGAGTTGAGCATGGAACTTGTTCTAGCACATCGCAATATGGATTTTGATTGCCTGGCGTCGCAAATCGCGGTGACCAAGCTAAATCCTTCTGTCTGTATAGTGCCGGCTCAGCCGCTTTCTACTCGTCTGAAGAGCTTCCTGGCGCTCTACAGAAACAAATTTCCTGTAGTCGATCTTCAATATGTCGATTGGCACAATGTGAAACACGTTTATCTTGTTGATTGCCAGAAAGTAGAACGATTGGATGATCGAGCGCAACGCAAATTCAATGAGTACAGGCAGCACGGCGGAGCTTTTACCGTTTTCGATCATCATGAGTCTGATGAGCAGAGTCTGCTGCCCTTTGCCACCAATAATTCAGTCGTAAAATTATGCGGCTCTGCGGCAAGCATTCTTGCCGGAATTCTGCGAGAGCGTCAAATAAAGTTGAGTGCTTTCGAAGCAACTGTGATCGCTGCCGGAATCTATGAGGATACTGGCTGCCTGACTCATCGCGGCACCACCGATCTGGATGCAAGCGGCATTGCATATTGTCTTTCACAGGGCGCCGATATTGAAAGAATTAATGAGATTATCAGACCGAAATTTGATGAAGGACAGGCTGGATTATTTGAAGCACTTTTGTCCAAACTGGAATTGATCAATAGCTCGGGAGTACGCTTCGCTGTTTCTTGTTATTCAACTGCTCATTATGTAGATGGCTTGTCGGAAATAACCAGTAGAGTTCTCGAAAATTCGGCTTCGGACGCAGTAGTTACTATAGTGGAAATGAAAGATCGCATTCACGTTGTTGCGCGCAGCGAATCAGCCTCCTTTGATTTGCGCGGTCTTGCTCGCGATCTGGGCGGCGGCGGCCACGCGGGAGCGATTTCGGCGGTGATCAAGAATTCTAATTTGCGCGATGCACGGCATCGTGTAATCTCTGCTCTTCAAAACTGCGCTAACTCGGAGAAAACTGCTGCTCAAGTAATGGCTAGCCCGGTTCGTACCGTTCGACCTGATATCAGTATGGATGAAGCCGGACGCATTATGTTGAGACATTTCCTGGACGGTCTTGTGGTAATGCTTAACGAAGAAATTGTCGGCATCGTTTCGCAGCGCGATGTGGACAAGGCTCGCCACCACAAGCTGGGGCATGCTTCTGTGAAAGGCTTCATGAGTCACCCCGTGTATACTGTCTCTGAGAATAGTCCTCTCAGTGAAATTCAAACGCTTATGGTGGCACATGATATCGGACGTTTGCCAGTGCTAAATGACGAAGGAAAGCTTGTTGGAATTGTGGGCAGGCGTGAGCTCTTGCTGGCACTCTATGGTGAAGATGAAAATGCTGAACTGAAGGCGGGAAGGCTGGTTCCGAAGCTAACTATTACGGGAACTGAGGCGCTTCTGGAAAGAATTGATCCGCAGTTATTGTTGCTTTACAAAGACGTGGGTGCTGTGGCTGCGGAACTGAATATGGTGGCATATTTGGTTGGCGGCTGTGTGCGAGACCTTATTCTCGACAGACCTAATTATGATATAGACATCGTTGTTGAAGGCTCTGCACGAGATCTTGCGAAAGGGCTGGTGAAGGAGTTTCCTAATAATTATGAACTGGTGGTAGAGCATGCTCGCTTTAACACTGCGACTTTATATGTGTACAATCAAAATCGCTCAGAGAATGACGGTGCGGTTCGAAGAGAAGTCGATATTGCCACTGCGCGCACGGAATATTACGAATATCCCGCTGCACTGCCCACTGTCGAGCCTTCTTCGCTGGAGCAAGATCTCTTTCGTCGCGACTTTACGATAAATTCTCTGGCTATGTGTTTGCATCCGGACCGGCTTGGGGAGATCGTAGATTATTTTAACGGGCTGGCGGATCTTAATTCGGGCACCGTCCGTATATTGCATCCGTTCAGCTTTATCGAGGACCCCACGAGAATTGTGCGGGCAGCACGTTTTGCTGCGCGCTTCGATTTTAAATTAGAAGCCCGCAGCAGAATGCAGGCAGAACGCGCGATTAACCTGGGCATTTTCGATAATCTGGGTGGAATACGTTTGAAGGCGGAACTGCGTTATATTCTTGAGTCACATAATCGTTTGAAGGCGCTCGATTTATTGCAAGAGCTTGGTGGAGGACTACGCTTTATCGATGCTGATATAAAGTACGACAAAAAAGTTCGCCTTCATATCAGACGCGCAGAAAAGGTTATTGCCAACTATCCTCAACTGAATCCGTTTGTTGTTTATTTAGGTGTCCTCTGTTACGGATTGGAGGAGTCCAAGCTGATGGAAGCCCTCAGGCGCTTGCATCTTGCTGAGGATGAATGCTCGTGGATCAGAGATGCTCAAGTTATTTTGCGCGGACTGCTCGAGTTAAATCCAAACGCAAAAAGGTCTGAACTTTACGAAGTACTCCAGGGGCATAACGAACATTCGCTGGCAATAGCGGTGAGTGTTGCTCCCATGGCGTCGAACTTGCGCCGCAGTATCAGACTCTATTTTGAAGAACTGAAAGATGTGCGCAGCGATTTTCGCGGCGATGATTTGATCAAACTCGGTATTCCAGCTGGTCCGCAAGTCGGCCAGATATTGCAACGTCTGAAAAACGCGAGATTGGATCGTGAGCTGAACAACTATGAAGAAGAAAAGAATTTCGTGCTGACTAATTATTTGAGCAGGGAAAGCCGCTAGATCTGCATTATCCTGGCCAGAGAACATTTACCGCTTTAGGCACAACCGAAATATTCAGTGGAGTATATCCAATCGCATCGCCATCGACGTTGGCAACAACTGGTCCATTGAGGCTCTCGATGGAAACATCTTTGACTCTGCGCATGTAAAAAGGTGTGTCTCCTAGCAGCATAGACGTAGCTAAGTTAAATCCAAGTTTCACGTAATCACCAAATTCACCCGCGGTGATAATACAAAGATCGAGATAACCGTCATCAAGCTGAGCGTCGCCCGAGAGCCGAGCAAAGCCCATATCGCCCACGTTTGAAACAATAACGGCCAGAGCTTTAACGTCGAAACGTTCACCATCTGCGGTGATTCGAAATGGTACTGCAGGCGATGCGACTGTTTGCAACATCGGCCCTACATAGGCCAGTATGCCCCAATTTACCTTGTCTTCCTGACTTGGAGCCAGGATTGCATCGCTTCCAGGCCCGACTCCGACTGCAACGCAAAAATAGTTTCCATTAACTTTGCCGAGGTCGATGAGCTTCTTTTTTCCCGTAGTAATGACATCAACCGCATGCTGAATGGGGTCCTGGAATATATTTTCCTCAAGAATTTTTAAGTTACGAGCAAGCTGATTGCCCGTCCCAAAAGGAATTACTCCAACAGGCATATCAGTTGATTTATCTGCAACCCAGCCGAGAATATGTCTGATTGTGCCGTCACCGCCTGCAGCAATTACAAGATCCGGCAGCGCAGAAGGCGAATCATCCATGATTTCACTCGCGCTGATACCAGGAGTGGTGGCGCGTACTGTAACGGAATGTTGCAAAGAGGTGCATAGCTTATCTATCACAGAGCCAAGCCAGATGTCGCGGTCCACGGCTGAGCCAGATTTCGGATTGTATATCAGCACACTGGAAGGGAACTTTTGTGATAGGGTGTCTGTCATCGGATTTAGGAATTTCTTTTCAACTTAAGTGCTTTTACTTGAGCGCAATGAATGAAAAGAGGTAGAATCCTTTTCTCATTGTGTCCCAAATGCCATGATGGCATGCTGTTGGCGGGAAGTTGCGCACTTGAAAACCAGCTTGACACATAAAAGGGATTTAGTATTGTATTTGATGGCACGTTCCATGCGGGCGATCATCCGCACCACTAGAGGAAACGACAAGATGAGGATTGCGAAAATTTCGCTTGCAGTTTTGAGTGCAATTGCAATTAACTCGTATATACCTCTCTCGAATGCAAGCGTTTATGCTGCTTCGGAGAATACTGAGAAAACTCAAAACGTTGAAGTTAACGAAGAAAAAATCGAAGGCAAGAATTATCAAGTTAGTAAAGTTCTTGTAAATGTAAAACCAGAACATATCTGGCACATACTTACTGACTACAAAAATGCTCCTTCAGTTTTTCCCTGTTTGAAAAAATGTAAGCTGGTTAAGGATAACGGTAATTCCAAGCTCGTAGAGCATCAGATAAAGCCTTCAGGCGTGCCTGGCACATTCGAATACGTCATTGAAGTGAAAGAAATCGTGAATCGGCTTTATGAATGGCATCGTATTAGCGGCGATTTTCGTGACGTTGATGGCTTCTGGAAATTAGAGCCAGTAAACAATGGCAACTCGACACTGGTTACATATGCAAGCTATGTAAATGGCGGACTCTTCCTGCCCCAACCGCTTATCAAGCGCCAGGTGCGTACCGATATTCCCACGGTTATGAGTGCATTGAAGACATACGCTGAAACAGCCCGTACCATCGCAGGGTCTCCTGCTATGAAGAACAACTAATTAATCGAGGCTAGAAGATCTCCAGCCGTCACCTTTAAGCAGCGAGCATTTAGCTCGCTGTTTTTTTATTGATGAGCTTCGTCTTTATTTCCCGAGAGCGGGAGCATTGCATCAGTAAGAGGCCAGTTTTGGTTCTGGGTCCAGATTTGCATGGCATCAAGCCGTTCTATCTCTTCAGGCATCGCATGTTTATCGCATACAAGTGCAATGTGCTGTTCCATAATGTCTGCAGCTTCTTCGGCTTCACTAATTGCGTGTGGATGCGTACTTTCGTCCGGTTTTGCAACGAGGCAAAGTACTTTGTCGGTTTTGTTAGAGCTTAATACAACGCCTACTTGTGCGCCTCTGGACAGCAAGATATAGCCGCACGATGGTGCTCCGCTTAAACCATGCGCTTGCCAAATTTTTTCGAGGCGTTGATCGACATAACATGCATCAGGATTGTCTTTCTTGTAGCCCGCAATTACGGCAACCGTTCTTTCAGGTGCTAGTCTTTTCCACTGCTGCAGCCATTCCAGCGAGCGCGCATTTGAGCTGACCTGCGCAAAACAGTGCTGAAAATCTTGCCAGTCGGGATCAACTTTGCCCTCTTTAATATCCATGCACCAGAGTATTTGATCAATGTTCGAAGGACTTACCGGTCGCATTGATATTATTATTTGATCGCGATGTGGCGCCAGTTCTGCGGCATTTATCAATGCGTCTTTTGTTTCTAGTGGCACTTGCAGAACAATTCGATCTGCATTTCTTGCGACTGTTTTTCTGTGCAGTTCATTCAAAAACTCTTCTGATAGCGCCGTTTGTATTTTGGGACAAATATGTTTCTGTCTTCGAGAGAGCATGTGCTCCAGGTCTTTTGAGAGCTCGATGCTGTAACAGTTCCATTGCCCTTTTGGTGTGCAAATCTTCCACGGCAAATTTCCATTTCCGCTTATTGAGCAATCCCCTATTTGGGTTGGAAAAGTAATTCTTATTTGTTCTTCGGACGAGCTTTTCGGGGCGCTTTGGGCCAGCGTTTGAAATGCTTGATCAGGATCGACTTGGAGTGAATAATTCTTGATCAAACTAAGGTAGCTATCTTTCGTGTTCGCCGGTTGCATATAAGACCGTTCTGCTTTGTTTATTGTTTTTATGCAAGGCAGCGTATCTTTGTAAGTGTGAAAAATGCGCTGCGAAGCAGAGTCTCGCGCATTTAATTCGATGAGTATTTTTTCTCTGTTTTCGACAACGTGGTAGTAGCTGCCACCTCCGCCTCGTGTGCCTCCGAACCCTGTAGGGGCATGCCCACTCATACCTCCACAGCCAATGCCCCCATATGCAAATGAGGCGCTGGTGAAGGTGAGCTGCGCGGTGATACAGGCAAGGAGCAAAAGCATGACAAAATTTTCGAGTTTTATTTTCATGAACAAACTCGCTTTGCAATGGGAAAAAAGCGGAGCATCTCTTTGAACCAGATTAGCTTTCTTTTGTGAGGAATGTGTGTGCATGTCATGATGTGCGTTTTGATTCAAATTAGCGCTTGACTTTGCCCGCCGATGCTTGCATTTGCTACAATCATCGCTATTGAGGAGAGGTACCGAAGCGGTCATAACGGCGCCGCCTCGAAAGCGGATGGGCGCAAGCCACGTGGGTTCGAATCCCACCCTCTCCGTTTCCTTTTTCGGTTTGTAATTAAGTAATACGCGATCCGAGGTGCGGACCGCGTTTTAAAGAAGCGCGCCCTGAGATTCACAAATTTGAGCGTCAACTGGGACGATGATTGAAAACACCCGAAGTTTGCTGCAGCTATCCCGGGAGCGCCGGCAGCCTGCCGGCTTTTTAAGGATCGGATCGATCTTAACGGCGTAGAAGTCGGCAAGCTGCAGCTAGCCTCGTAATGGGAACCCGTGCGAGCGCACCGAGTGCGCTACTCTTTTTCCCAACTGGCGCGTGAACCTTTTACGTCCATGACTTTTATGCCAAGTCCAAGAAGTGCGTCGCGAATTTGATCTGACTGCTTGTAGTCCTTGTTTGAACGTGCATGATCTCGCAGGTCCAGAAGCGCTTCTACGAGCTTTGACCCAGTGCAGTTGTCGATGATTTTGCTTGTATCAGTCAAGCGTAATCCAAGCACCATTGCATAGGTCTTTATCGCGGCGGCATATTTCGATGCGAGATTCTCATCCTTAGTGGCAAAAACAAGATCTGCCATATTGAACAGCGCGGACACAGCCTGAGGCGTGTTGAAGTCATTGTTCATTGCTTCAATAAAATCGTTATGCAGTTTGCTTATTGCAGCACCTGCATCGGGATCGTTTCGCAATGACAAAACACAAGGATGGTCTGCGGTCAAATATTTGCCCAGGTTGCTATTGAGTTTGCCATTTTCTTTATGGAGCTCATCTGTTTTTGCCATGCGAGCAGCGCGCAAGAGGCGCTGTCCGCCAGTCTTTGCAGCTTCGATGGCTTCTGTGTTGAAGTCGATTGGGCTGCGATAATGCGTTTGCAAAATAAACAAGCGAAGCGTGTCTGCTGAATAATTCTCCAGAATGGTTTGAATCGTCTTGAAATTACCAAGCGATTTGGCCATTTTTTCTGCGTCGATCATCAAGAATGCATTGTGAATCCAGAAGCGTGCCAGCGGCTTGCCATGCAAAGCTTCTGATTGTGCTACCTCATTCTCATGGTGAGGGAAAATCAAATCTTCGCCGCCGCCATGAATGTCGATCGTTTCACCGAGAACATTTTGAATCATGCACGAGCATTCAAGGTGCCAGCCCGGCCTTCCCCAGCCCCACGGGCTCGGCCAGCCGGTTTCTCCTGACGGTGCTGATTTCCACAATGCGAAGTCGACCGGGTTCTTCTTAAGCTCTTTCAAGTCCGCCTGATTGCGAACCTGTTCTCGAGCTCCGTGCATCAGATCTTCAATGCTCTGCTTCCGCAACTTACCGTATTCTTTGAATGAGGGCACGTCGAAATAAACATCTCCGGAAGATTCGTAGGCATGTCCTTTCTTGATCAATTCCTCTGTAAAACGAATCATGTTCGAGATGTATTCAGTTGCTCGTGGCTCGACATCAGGCGAAGCATTGTTCAAATCATCCATGTCTTTCCAGAACGTGTAGGTAAAGCGCCTGGCAAGTTGCTCAGGTCGAATTCCCAGTTCTTTTGCTCGGTTGATGATTTTGTCGTCGATGTCTGTGATGTTGCGCACATAGGTCACGTCGTAGCCGATAAAGCGCAAATAACGTTGGATAACATCATGAGACATTTCCTTGCGTGCATGTCCAAGGTGGCTCAGGTCGTAAACCGTTGGTCCGCAAGAGTAATACGACACCTTGCCAGGTACCAGTGGTTGAAAGTCCTCTTTCTTGCCACTTAAAGTATTGAATATTTTGAGACCTGTCATATGACTTTCCCTTCAACTGTTCAATCGTGCATAATCTGCAATGCACTGTATGTGGTGCCGAGTGTATGCTGCACAATGCAGCGATTCCAGATCAACAAGGTTGCAGCCAAGCCTCAAGTCTTGCTTTGACTCTTTTGTTTCCGAGAACTGAAAGAGTGCGTCCAAGATCAGGACCTGATGTGGAGCCGCACAACACGGCGCGCACCGGCCAATAAAGATCCTTCCCTTTAAGTCCCAAATCCTTGCCAATCTCATCGACGGCAGCCTTGCATCCTTTTGGATCGCCCCACGGGAGCTTAGAAAGGCTATCGTGCACTTTGCTTAGCACTTTCTTTGAGTTGTCTTGCTTTAGCAATCCCTCGCTGAGATCTTCGGGCACAGTAACTTTATCTGTGAAGAAGAATCTTGTTGCGTCTTTGATTTGGTTCAAGGAGGTCAGCCCGTCTCGCACAATTGAAACGATCTCTTCAAGCTCTTTCTCACTGTACTGACTCAAATCATAATCAGTCAGGAACTCTTTGGCACGCTTTGTTACTTCTGTCAGTGGCAAACTCTTGATGTATTGCTCGTTGAACCAATCGAGTTTCTTGAAATCAAAAACAGCATTAGTCTTGCTGATCCGATTGAGATCAAAGCTATCCGCGACATCTTCCAGGCGATAAACTTCATGCCCATCTGGCGGCGACCAGCTCATTTGAGCAAGATAATTGACCAGCGCCTCCGGCATGTAGCCATCCTTGCGGTACTTCGTAATATGCACTGCTTCACCGTGTTTGCGTTTTGAAAGCTTCTGGCGGTCCATGTCAAAAATCAATGGAACATGCGCAAAAACAGGCGGCTTCACATCAAGCGCTTCGTAAATCAAAATTTGTTTTGCAGTGTTATGCACGTGGTCTTCACCACGAATGACATGCGTCATTTGCATGTCGATATCGTCAATTACGACAGCGAAGTTGTATATCGCAATGCCGCTCGATTTGACGATGACCATGTCACCACCAAGATCGGCAGTGTGAATGCTTACTTCACCTTTGATTGCATCGTGCCAGGTAACAACGCGCTCGTCTTCAACGATAAAGCGAATAACCGGTGTTCTTCCTTCCGCCACGAATGCGTCGATTTGTTCTTTGCTGTAGTGACGCCCGCGATTATCGTAACGAGGAGGCAGTCCCTTTTGCTTCTGTTCTTCCCTGAGAGCATCGAGTTCTTCGGGGGACGCGTAGCAAAAATATGCCTTGCCTTCTTTGATCAGCTTGTGTGCGATTTGCTCGTAGTGATCTGTCTTTTGTGTTTGTCTGTAGGGCGGAAATGGTCCGCCGACATCGAGGCCTTCATCCCAGTTAAGTCCGAGCCATTTCAATCCATCGACAATGTCGTGTGTATATACTTCGCTTGAGCGCTCGGCATCGGTATCTTCAAGGCGCAGAATAAAATCGCCTTTTTTTGCTTTGGCGTAGAGATAGTTATATAGCGCAGTGCGAGCCGTCCCCAGGTGCAAATGACCTGTCGGACTTGGAGCGATTCGAACTCGTACTTTGGAAGACAAGATTGACAACCCGATATCTATCCGCATGCATTCTAACAGAACTTTGTATAGACGGCTTTAAGGTACGCCCGTTTGTGAACCCGGGCAAGCTTCTCGGGCTAAATGATGAGCTTCCATTGCTTAACAAACTCTAGCTAGTGGGCGAGGCATGGCCTCTCCCCTACACATAAGCCCGTTCTAAGCCGCCCTGTCTACTGCAGTACCGTGCACTCGACGTAAGCAACGCCAGAGCTGAGCATATTGAGTTCTTTGGCAGCAGCCTTCGAGAGGTCGATTACGCGTCCGTCGATGAATGGTCCGCGATCGTTCACCTCGACAATGCAAGAATCGCCGGTTTTGCGATTCTTGACGAGCAGCTTGGTGCCGAATGGCAGGCTGCGGTGTGCTGCAGTGAGCTTCATCTGGTCATAGCGAGATCCATCGGAGCACTTACGCCCGTGGAAGCGACCACCGTACCATGATGCTGCTCCAGAGAACGATTGACCGAGGGATTCGAGTTTAGCTCCAATCTTTTCTGCTAGATCCTGGCCCCCGGCAACAGGCAGCACTGGAACTCCACATGCAAGACGCAGCGCATTGACGATCTTCACGCTTGCATCAAATGCAGTAATCGCGAGTTTCTTTTCGTCAATGTTTTTGTTGTCTTGTCCGGCAAGCGGATTGAATGAGCAAACGTTATTTCCGTCATGCTTGATGATCGAATTGCTTTCTTCTCTTGATGGAGAAAGCAGTGTTGGATCAAACTTCTTGTCTGAAATTACTTCTTGCAATTTGACTGCAAGATCTTCGGCTTCCTCTGCAGCTTCATCAGAATCTGCGGAAGATTTGAATCGAGCAACCTCATCACCATTTACAGATACAGTTGCAATTTGAGAGCCGCCATCCAGCCACACTCGTGAAACGACTTCTGGTGCGAAGTCCTTTGCCTGTGCACCTGATGCAGCAAATATGGTGATAGCTATAGAAGATGCACATGCGAGAACAAAGCGGCTAATGCCTGCCTTTCCGCCGACGCCTTTTCTAATATCTACTTGCATATGTTTTGACCTTATCTAGTTGTCGCTGCTAGGAATGAGTACTTGGGAAACGGAATTACCTGGTTTCTTTTGAGGTTCATCAACTAGCTTCAATGGCAACGTCGAAGCAGGCGAAAAGTTAGCAGAAGGGTTTGCCACGAGTCAAAGTTCTTCTGACAACCTGAATTTTTCCAGGCGCAGCAATATATAGACTGTATTCTGAGTTGGAATTCAGGTTTGTAGTCTTGACTCAAGAGCTTGTTTGATCGTGAAGTTCTCAAGAAAAGCGCGATTCAGGCGACGCTAGCGAAACGGGAAATGAGCAATTCTCAAACGCCCTTCTCTTTGCATCCAAAAATCAATTTCTGTAACAGCATGTAAATCTTGATTTAAAAGCACTCAAATTGAATCAAGAAATTTGCGTTCGATCGCTTTTTTATTTCTGTAAATGCACCACACCGCAAGCGATCGGATATGCATTGCGGAAGTCAGTAGTAATGCCCCTTGGCTTGTAACATTACTTTGCACCGTATTGTGATTTACGTGTCTTGCTGAGTCGTGGCTCGACAGCAATTGAGTGCTTAAACCAGCTCGGCCATCCAGTCTTCGCTCATCTCGAAGTTTGAATAAACTTGTTGAACATCATCGTGGCTCTCCAGTGCATCAAGCAATTTCATCAGCTGCTTTGCTGCATCTTTCTCAGCCATTTCAGCAGAAGAACTAGGCGACATAACGACTTCTGCTGATGCAATCTCAAGTTTCGCTTTTGTGAGGCTTTCACGAACGGCTTCAAGATTGTTGGGAGCTGCAATGATCAATATATATTCGTCCGACTCGGTGTCGATGTCATCTGCTCCCGCATCCAGAGCCAGAAGCATGAGATCGTCGTCAGACATTTTCACCGGACGATCGATCATGATTTCGCCACGCTCTTTGAACATCCACCCAACACAGCCTGTTTCACCCATGTTGCCGCCATACTTAGAGAATAGACTGCGAACATCACCGGCCGTTCTGTTGCGATTATCCGTGGCGCAGCGCACCATGATTGCTACACCACCAGGACCATAGCCTTCGTATGTAAGTTCTTCGATTTGATCTGCTGAGCCTGAGCCAGTGCCTTTTTCGATTGCTCTGGCAATATTGTCGTTTGGTACACCCTCGGCTTTTGCCTTATCAATAGCCGTGCGCAAGCGAAAGTTGCCGGCTGGGTCTCCGCCGCCCAGACGGGCCGCGACGATAATTTCTCGCGCCATCTTGGCGTAAACTGCACCCTTTTTTGCATCGGTTACCGCTTTCTGGCGTTTGATGTTAGCCCATTTTGAATGACCGGACATACGGCTCTCCCTGCTGAACGACAGGCTTATTATAAGATCGTCACTCTTAGAAGATCGTATCCATCATCAAAATTTCAGTACGCGAGTTTCGATCCGGGAGTACGCGAATTTCACCCGGGAGCGCCGGCGGCTCGCCGGCTTTTACTCCGGTGGGATCGATCCGAAGGTTTCATAAGCCGGCGAGCCGCCGGCGCTCCTGGCAGAAAAATTCCTTCCTATATATATGTAGGGAACGGAACGTTTTTGAGATCGTGCCTGCTTAACGTAGATCTTAAACAAAGGCGCTTTTTTTCGACGATAAGGAATCAAAGACCATAGGATGTGCTCTGACTACTTAGCACGATCATGAGGAACATTATGGGATCAGGAAGTCGAACGGAGCGCACGCTCACAGTCGTTCTCGCTGCGATTACTATCGGGGTGGGGATCAGCCAGCCTGCAATGTCCGGCAATCATTTGAGAATTGCGGAAGTCCAGCAGTCCGGAGCGCACTCCAAGCTGAAAGGCAAAGTATCCAAGGACATCGTTGAAGCTGATGATCTGCTCTCAAAGGGAGATTGGGCTAAGGCTGCCGATGCATACCACAGTGCAATGAACCGTGACACGAAAAATCCGGCTGCAGTTGCTGGTTACGGAATGGCTCTCGGCAAACAATACAAACTTGATGCTGCTGAAGAACAGTTCAATAAAGCACTTGAACTCGATCCAACCAACGCTGTTGCACACGCCGGAAAAGCTCTCGTCTTGATGAACAGATTGAGTTCATCAAACATGACTATTCGCCAGCAGCGCGATTCCATTCTGAAGCAAGCAGAAAGCGAATGCAGGCTTGCACTGCAGAAGGATCCCTACTCACCCGAAGCACACTTCCAGCTCGCTCAATCTTTGAGAGAACAAGGACGTCTTGATGAAGCTGTTAAAGAGTACGGCGAAGCGATCAAGAGTGATCCAAAATACTCGGAAGCATATTCTGGTCTTGGAATGTTGAAGCTCTCGCAAAACAGTCTCGGCGAAGCGGAAGGCAATTTCAAACAAGCGATTCAATACAACTCGGGCAACTCAACTGCACACTATGGTCTCGGTAAGACTTACCTGAAGATGAACAATGTAGATGCAGCTATCAAAGAGTTGAACACTGCGTTGTATCAAAATCCGAATAGCTTCCCTGCTCACCAGGCAATGGGCGAGTGCTACCAGGCGCAAGGCAACACAAATGCTGCAATTGCTGAGTATCACAAATCGACTTTGATCAAGCCTGAAAATCCAGAAGTCTACTTGCATATTTCGGATATTCGCGAAAGCCGTGGCGACCTCGAGCTTTCGATTTCGGAATTGCGTGGCGCCCTCGAGTTGATGCCTGACAATCCGGATATCCGTATGCGCATAGGTGATGAAAGCCTCGCGCTCGGCAAACTCGATGATGCAATCAAAGAGTATGACAGAGTAATGACTGCGAATCCCGGCAACGCTGCTGCGGCAAAAGGCTTGACTCGTGGATATTATTTGAAAGCAGAGAAAGAAGCCGGCGGCGCATTCTTCTCGTCTAACGATTTCGAATCAGCCAAAGGCAAGATTCAGAAAGCAATTGCGTTGAATCCCAACGACATGGAATTGCGTCTTGCCGATGCGAAGATTCGCGCACTCTCGGGAGAGACAGTAGACCTCAACCAAATTCCTCCGCCGAAGAATGACGGTGAGCGCATCGCTTACGCAGAAGCATGCCTGGCTCAAAATCGCTTCAAAGATGCGCAAGATCAAATGAGCACAGTTATTGCAAATGCTCCAGATGCAAAACAAACCTTTGCAGTTGGCGATTTGGCTTTGATGATCAAAGATCTCGATAATGCAGAAGCCGCATACAAAAAAGCCTCAACAATGCCGGGCGGCGAAGAGCGCGCCAGACGTGGTTTGGACCAGGTGAAGAAAGCTCGCGAAACTGCAAGACAAGATCTCACAATGGCAAGCGATCTCGCACGTAAGAAGCAGCTTGGCAGTGCAATCGACAAGTATCATGCTGCTATCTACGACAATCCGCGCAATGCAGATGCTCGTATTGGGGTAGCCGATGCTCTTGAGCGTCTGAATCCGATCGCCAGCCGCGATTTGAGAGAATCCAATGCGCAGATCAAAGCTTATATAGCTCTAACACCAACCCTTCCTCCGAAGGAATTGGAAAAGCTGAATAAGCGGATGTCTAAAAACGAAGAGAAGGCATACAAGCTCGACGAAAAAGCGAAGAAGGGCAAATAATTCTTCGAGAAATGAACTGAATCTCACGGCGGCACAAAAGTGTCGCCGTGTTTTTTTGCAATACTGACCGTCACAATCTTGCCACTTTTGATTGATCCGATCCTTTAGAAGCCGGCAGGCTGCCGGCGCTCCCGGGATTCGGCATTATAGGGGCGCCTCACGGGCGCGCCCTTTATCAAACGCTCTTTAAAGGGCGCCC
>JBIKOL010000117.1:0-28326 GCA_044358055.1 Obscuribacteraceae bacterium (SeqCode) | reverse complement strand
AACGGCCTTCTATCTATTGCAAAAGCAAGCAGATACAAAGACATGAGAATAACAAAACTGGAGTGAAAAATATGAATCTCTATTGTTGAATAGTAGAGCCAGACGCAGAATATGTAGATGGGAAGAATTCTCTTGCGCACGCCTGCTGCCAGCGCGACGCATGAAATTGCATATAAACTCCAGACGACAACGCTCAGCCAAAACGATGGTTCTGGTGCTGCAAAAAAATTCTTGCCCAGCCGCCAGGCTGGGACATGATAAGGACCGTGCAAAAAGGTATTGTAGAGCTCAAGTGGAAGAATACCAAGTAACCAAACTCCAGTGAGTCTTCGTATCCAGTCGATGTAAGCTGGACCCTGATAAAGCAGCCTGGTGATTTGGTCCCTAATTCGCATCTATTTTGCCGCCGTCAGGTAACTCCCTGCTCCGCATTCTTTTCGAGTTTGGAGAGGTTTTTCGGACGCCCGTCCTCTTCGAACGTAGGAGGAAGCGCAAACTTTTTCTTGAGCGATTCAATTGACGCGCCGATAAGATCTATTTGCCCGATATTGCTGTTGCCCAACACCATGCCTGCCAGTTTTAGATAAGGAATATTTTCAACAGGAAGACCAACGCACATGCCGCATACAGTATCGACAGCAGCGAGATCGTCACCCATCGCTATTGCGTGCAGCTCTTTCGCGGTTCCACTGAGAGGTCCGTCCCCTTCCATGCCTACTACGCCATCAACAATTGCAAAATGCGGCTTCACAGAGGCCACCACATCAACAATTGAGGAGTTGATTCCTCTTATGTGCAGAATATTCTTCGGCCAACCATATTTACGACCGGGCACAACGCCGAACATATTTTTCATTGAGCATGTCATCAGAGCCCAGTGATGCATCTTTAGCTTCGGCACGGAAATCAGTAGATCGGTATGCAAGACCGAACGAGGAAAAACGAATTCTTCTATTTCAGTAAATTGAACGGGATTTTTCACAGTTTCGAGATCATCAATATTCAGATCTACGAACTCCACTCCAGCTTTTTTGCAAACGGCTTCAATTCCGGTGAGGCGTGCAATGTCTTCAGTGTTTCGCGCAAGCGCCGGACCATCGCCAACTTTTACGTCACGTGCGCCCGCATCTCGCAAGAGATCGATGGCGGCAGCCACAACTGCAGGGTCCGTGCATACTGGCAAATCCTTTCGATAATCAACGAGATTGATTTTCAGAAACACATTTTTATTCTTTGCATCAGGACCAAGTTGCTTCCAGCCATCTTTAAGCGCTGCAAGCAAAGGCTCATGATCATAAGATTTGACTTCCGCAAGAAAAACGCGAGAGCGTCCCTGCTTTTTATTGGCTCTCTGCGCTTCCGTTGGAACAGGCAAAGCACTGCGTGTTTGCTCAGCACATGAATTGAGTAAGGAAGAGCCAAGAATGGCCGCGGCACCAAGCTGAATGAACTCGCGCCTGCTGTTGCCCTGTTCCTTTTTTTCCTCGCTTTCATTCATATTGATGAGTTCAATTCTCCTTTCTTTCGCTTGTGCTTGCAGATGGGCTTCCCTCAAGCAAGCTTGATTCCTGGTCAAGAGCAAGAATAGACACAGCCTGAGTCAAAATATTCTGGGCGAATTTGCCATCACGTTCCTGGGCTTCAGTCAAAAAAGAATGCAAGTGCTCAATAGCTTCGTCTTTCACTCCGCATGCTCGCAGCGACAAAATAGACCATGCATTTTGGCTGACAGTCCACTTGTCTTTTTTACCTTCAAGAACCCATTTTATTGATTGCTTTACTTTAGCATCGTCGATTCGGGCCCTTAATGCAAGCAATGCCAGAGCACTTGTCTGGAGATCCGGTGGATTCGAATGACCATATGGATTGCGATCTCCAAAATTCCACCCGCCGTCTTTGCAAACAAGCTTTAGCAAAAATCCTTCGGCCAGTTCGGCTGCTTTCTTTACTCTTGCACGCGATAAAAACTCGTCATTTTTTATTGCAAGCAGAGCATAAGAGGTTGGTTCCACCCAATCAAATGTTTCTTGCGTCCACGGCCAGCCCCGCTCGTAGTCATATTCCGGACCTTTCCAGACTACAAGAGCAAATTTAGCAGCTGATGAATAATATTCCGCACGGTTCTCCATCAGCCAGTCCAAAGCACGCTCAGACGCCTTATTAATCTTCGCAGTAAACGCATCAAGTCCAAGATTCTCTTTTTTATTTGCCATTTTCAAAAACTGCAAAGAGAAAAGAGCTGCAGCACCCGACCAATCGCTGTCCAAACGAGCCGGTTCGTTCGACCAACCACCATCTTTGTTTTGCTCAGACAAAACTCTTTCGAGAAAAGCAGAGAGAACTTTTTTGTCCGAACGCAATGCCAGTGCGCTCCAGACAGAGGCCTCGAGAGACCACTGGCGGTCCGGCAGGTAAGGCCAGAATCCGTCCTTTTGTTGAAGCTTCAGATAATCTCGCGCAAGGCCAAGATTTGAGGTTTTCTCGGATTTTACGCTCGTTTCGGGCTGCTCTGCCAAGGTAATTACTTCAGATAAATGGAGGAAAGAAAATTGCTGGAGAAAAAAATCAGAGCAATTAAAATAATTAAACGCATTTTAGCGTTTCGAACATCATTGTTAAAGGCATAGCGTTCTTGACAAGCACTTCTGAATGAGGTATCGTGTAAAGTAATGAATTGACTTAGTTCAATTTTTCACCATAGTTCGCTTTATTTTTTTCGGTCTCCTTTACTACACAATTTAAATATTTGGTTCTGAGAATTCAGAATAATCGTGTACCTTAGTGGTAACGAATTGGTCGTCAGCCTAAATGCTGTCGCTCATCGTAATCGACAGCTCATCCGCGCGATGGTCTTCGGTTCGCTTACCAGAGTACATATTATCTGCAATCATCAGGGCAGGAGGTTATCCATCATGAATTCAATCACCAACTTCTTCAATGACGAATCCGGACAAGGTATCACTGAATACGGCGCCATCTTGGCGTTCGTTGCACTTCTTGTAGCAGTCGTATTCAGCTTTGCATCTGGTACTTTGACTTCCGCAATTTCGCAATCGTTCTCCACAATCGTAAACCAGTTGAACAAACTGAACAGCGTCACCAACGCAACCTCAACATAATTTGTTCAATCTGCACCTGCGCGTAAGCCAGGTCTGATGATTTCGCACAACTAACTGCGATCTGGACAAGCATTCAAAGAGCCGGGATCCTATTTTCGTCCCGGCTCTTTTTGCGTACTTTACTATCTTGCCAAATGATGATGTTGGATCGCTCTAGCTCATCTATTCGACAAACGATCGAAGCTCAAGCATTTAAGTTCTTGTCTTGCTTGGGGATATTCCAAAACTTTGCCATTGAGTTTTAAACCTATGAAAATAACTGCAGTTCAGCTTGAAAATCCGAGATAAAATACAGCTAATCTTCGTCCCGCCTAATTTCACTCTGCTCGTCGTAGCAAAACTGAGCACGATGCTCCGATGCTCATATAAACTCGCTTTCGAGGGGATCACTAATTCAATTGCTTGCACAAGTTGGACACTGTATCAGACGTCATTTTCCAATGGGAAACGAGGAAAAGCGAAAGCTATGATGCGAGAAACGTCACCATGTAGACGTAGAAAAGAACCAGCGCTGCTGGTGATTACTGGCTGAAGCCAGACGAGAAACAGTCGAAAAAGCGCATGACAGGCATCGAATACGATGACGTTGATCAAGCAAAAAATATTCGCGTTGATTAAACGCAATAGTTCGAATCTTCCTTTTCAAGCGCAACGACAGTTTTATCAGAAGCCAATCGAGATTGGCTTCAAATCTGGTCCGGCGTAACGTCTATCTTGGCGACTTCGTTGATAAAAGAGAGACTGCATTCACTTAGTTCTCAAGGATATTTGAATAAGCATTGTCCGCACCATCCAAATATGCGTTAATAGTATCTGGTTAATCTTTTCGCCGTTACTACCTAAAAGGGGGATAGAAATGAGAAACCTATTCCTGAGCCTGTCTAGAATGCCTCCATTCTTGATGCTGCTTATCATTGTAGGTCTGGCTGTCACAGCAACCATGCTCTACATGCAGAAGTCAGGAGAGAAGGATCAACAGATCGCTCAGATGAACGCTGCGCACCAGGCGGAGCAAAACCAGAAAGGTACTATTGTCGTTGCCAAAATGGATATTCCGGAAGGGCAAGAAATCACAATGGACGCTCTGGAACAAAAGGAGGAACTCCTTAACAAGATTCCTACCGGCGCTCTGCCAAGTCCCAGTGCCGCAATCGGTGGTGTAGCCGCCTACCCGATTACGACTGGTCAAGTCGTTCTTTCGAACGCTGTTAAAGCGCATGTAACAGCAACGGGCTTTGAAGGCAAAATCAAAGAAGGATATCGTGCCGTAACTTTCGGTATTGATTCCAACGCTGGTGTTGCCGGATTCATCGCCCCAGGAGCTCACGTAGACATTCTATGCATCACCGGTGGCGGTGCCGAAACAAAGGCAGCCCCGGTTCTTTCGGATGTGGAATGTATCGCAGTTGGTACCACCTACAAAAAGGCGCCAGGCGAGACAGTAGCCACACAAGCTAGCTCAATCACAGTGCTGGTCAATCCGGATGAAGCAGAGAAACTCGTTAAGGCTGTCACGGCCGGCAAGCCTTATCTGACGCTCCGCAACGAAAAAGATCACACACCTTTGGCTACCGTGGACATTACTGCTCTGTTCCCGAAACCGCCTAAGGCAGATGAAGCTGGTGGAGAAGTGGCTTCTAGCCTCCCTCCTCCGAGCCTTCCACCGCCGCCATTGCCGGGTGCTCCCGGTCCTGGCGCAGACGCTGGCGCGGCGAATGCACCTCCGCCCCCTCCTCCGATGCACGAGATCGAACTCTGGTCTGGCAGCAAGAAAGAGGTCCTCTCAGTACCCCAGGGCTAAGGGGCTACCGTGTGGAATACCTTGCTAGTGGGTAGAAGATCACTAGCGATATTAGGTTCTCTGGGAGAGTTTTTGAGACATGAAACTAACTACGCTGTTGGTATGTGACGCCGGTTTGGACAAACGCCAAACCATCGAAGACTTGATTCACAGTCAGCCTTCACTGGCACTCGTGAGCACTGTTTCTGGTGGGATGGCCAGAGAACAAATCGGTAGCTTGCACCCCAAGTTGGTGTGGATAGAACTCAGTCCGGCTCCGGTCCGAGGTCTTTCTCTGTTAGCTGAGCTAAGAGAGGCCTTCCCGGAAATCTATTTCTTTGTCAGCTATGAAGTACCCGACCCCGAGTTGATACGCACCGCGTACCGACTCGGGGCTTCGGACTTCCTTGATGCCGAGCGCTGGCGGACAGACCTGCCTGCCGCTGTGCAAAGTATTTTGCTCAAGCATCAGTCCGAATCAGTTTCGACCGCCTCCGGTAAAGTAGTAGCAGTGTTCAGTCCGACTGGTGGCATCGGTGCTACCACTGTCGTGACCAACATCGCAGGTTACCTGGGCAAATATGGCGAGTCATGCATCGTCGACCTCGACCTTCAGTTCGGAATGGTGGCTCACTATCTCAACCTCGAGCCCTCATTCTCACTTTCAACAATTGATTTTTCACACACCAATTTCGATTCCACCTACTTGCGTAATTTGATGACAAAGTACGATGACAAATTGAGCGTGCTGGCAGCACCACCAGAACTTGAAGATATCGGTGATATCTATGCCGCTCAAGTTCAAGAAATTCTCTACACCGCAAAACAAGAATTCCGTTACACGGTTGTCGACCTGCCGAAAAACCTTCTGGACGAGCGCGCCATCGCAACGCTTGACCTCGCTGATTGTGTTTGCGTGCTCACGGAATACAACTGGGCATCAATTTTGAACACAAGAAAATGTCTTGATACGTTCAAAGCTCACTACAACCAGGAGAAGTTGCTTCTGGTCATAAACAAATCAGAATGGTTGCCGCAAGACGTTCTTAGCGAGTGCCGCGCCAACCTGAATTATCCTGTATATCACGAAATTCAAAACGATCCCAAAACAGCCAAATGGGTGATCAACCAGGGTCAAATAGCACCACCCCACACCGGTTTAGGCAAATCAATGGAATCACTTGCCCGCAAAATAACCGGCGGAGAGCAACTTCTCATTACGCAGAAAGATGAGAAAGCCGGCGGTGGCGGATTCAAGTTCCCAGCATTTTTTGGCAAGAAAAAATAATAACCGAGGGGTGTTAGAGGCATGAGCGAAGACGAGAATAAAAACCAGCCTAATTTGCCTCAGCGACAGGCTTCGTCGCTCATGGGTCAATTAGTTAGACAGCGCCAGGAAGGCGGCATTGCACCAGCTCAGCCGCAACAGGCCGGGCTGGCTCAAGGCGGTGCACAAACCGGAATGGCCGGACGTGGACAACAGACCGGCATGGCCGGTGGTCAAGCCGGCAGCGGACTAGCCGGAGGACAACAGGGAAGCGGAGTTGCCCATGACGGAATCTCCAAAGCAGATCTCGAACGGCTCGATCGCAGAGACGAGGACGGCGGCGGCCATGGTGGCGGTGGGCAAGCAATTCACGATCCCAATGATCAATCCAAATTCCAAGCCAACATGGCGCTTATTCGTGAGCGCGAAAAAATCATTATTGAACAATTGAGAAGAGAACTCGATACTTCTCGTTTGACTCAAATCAGCGAAGACACACAGGCTCAAGTTCGTGCTCGTATTCGTGAAATGGTAAATAGCGACCCTGCTCCACTCACAATGATGGAAAAGGGTATTTTGCTTCAGAACGTTCTTGACGAAATCTTCGGTTTCGGTCCTCTCGGTCCACTACTGAGAGACCCGAGCGTCGGCGATATTTGCGTCAACCGTTTCGATCTAATTTATGTTGAACGTCACGGTCGTCTTGAAAAAACAACAGTTCAGTTCGAAAACGACAGACACCTCAGACAGACAATCGACAAAATCATTCAGCCCCTGGGCAGACGTCTCGACGATAACTCACCAATGGTGGACGCACGTCTTCCAAACGGTTCACGTGTTAACGCCACAATTCCTCCAGTGTCGATCGACGGTCCGACAGTAACGATTCGTTGTTTCGGCACCACAATTATGTCGCTTGGTCAGTTGGTAGAAAAAGGCGCCATGTCATTGCAGATGGCGGAAGTTCTCAAAGCCTGCGTCAAAGCCCGTATCAATACCATCATCTCCGGTGGTACAGGTTCCGGTAAAACGACTCTATTGAATGCACTTTCTGCGCACATCAATCCGCGCGAACGCATCATAACAATCGAAGACGCGGCAGAATTGAGACTGCAACACGAGCACTGGGTGCGCATGGAAACAAGACCGCCAAACATTGAAGGCAAGGGTCAAATCACACAGCGTATGCTCGTTATCAATACACTTCGTATGCGTCCCGACCGCATCATCCTCGGGGAATGCCGGGGTGAAGAAGCCTTCGACATGTTACAGGCCATGAACACCGGTCACTCCGGATCAATGACCACCATCCACGCCAATACTCCACGTGACTGCACGAAGCGTCTGGAGAACATGATTCTTATGGGCGGTATGGACATGCCGGCGAAAGCCGCGCGCGAACTTATCGCATCAGCTATTCAGGTAATCATTCAGATCAAACGTCTTGAAGACGGAACCAGAAGAGTCACCGAAGTTGCGGAAATAACCGGGATGGAAGGTGAAACGATCGCAATCTCCACACTCTTCCATTTAGAGCGTGAAGGACGCGATGCCAGAGGCTTCTTTAAATGCCGCCATGTTGGCTCAGGATTGCCTCCTAAATTTATGGATCAAATCGAACAAGAAGCTATTCCATTCAAACTGGAATGGTTGCGTTAAACAAGCACACTTTCCATTTAAATTAAAATGCGTATGGATCCAAATCAAAACAATAATCTGCAGCAATCCGGACCGGCGCAGCAAACCGCTACGCCGGATCAAACGGGGCAAGCTCCGCAAACTTCCGACCCCAATCAGGCACAACAACCGGTTGGGCAAGCACCGGGCGCCGACCCATCGGCGCAACAAGCAGTTGGTCAAGCACCAGGTCAGGCACCAGGTCAGGCACCTGGCACCGATACTGGTACCATGCAGCAAAGCATGCCGACCGGTACGGATACATCCACACAGTATGCATCGACGAGTACGCCGGGAATGCCCGCACCCTCGTCTTCCTTCATGGGCATACCTACGGACAGTCTGATTATTTTCACTCCGCTATTCCTGGCAGGCGTATTGATGTTCGCCTGGCTAACAGGTCGCCAACCTCATACCGAGCAATTAACCAGGCTCGATAAACAGAAGAAGCGAATTGAGGCGCGTGAAGCAGCCAAGCCTGAGTCCGTAGACATCTTCAAAAACGAGAAAGACGATTTTCTTGGTCGCATTTTGTCGCAAGCCGGATTAGAAGCACAATACGAAAAGATGAAGGCGAACTGGATTCTCTTCACCATTGGAACCACCGTTGCACTTTTTGCCCTTTGCTTTTTCCAGGCACAAGCGCTTGCACCATTTGCAATAATTGGTGGACCAGCACTGGGTTCCTGGGCTTTCGTTCAATATATCAAATGGCAAGCAGGTGAGCGACAAAAGAAACTCACTGCTCAATTGCCGCAGGTGCTCGAAACAATGGTGAGTACATTGAGAGCTGGTTCGCCTGTCGTGGAATGCTTCAAGCTCCTATCAGAAACAGCACCAGAACCGATACGCTCCGAGTTTAAGCGCGCACTGGTTTCACTTCAACTCGGCAAACCGTTTAGAGACACAATGGCTGAAATGGGAACTCGTATCCGAACAGCCGACTTCAGATTGTTGACCCAGGCAATTTTCATCAGCCAGGACGTAGGTGCAAACTTAGCCGATGTAGTTGCAGTTATCGCTGAAGCAATTCGTGAACGATTCCGCCTGAGAGACTTTCTTAACTCTCTTACTGCTCAGGGCAAAATGACTGCATTGTTCATTGGAAGCCTGCCATACTTCATCACCGCCATGACCTACGTTATGGCACCTGGTTATATTGGACCATTTTTGAACCACCCAATTGCTCGTATCATATTCATCGCCATGATGGTGTGGGAAGCGATCGGCGCTTATATTTTAGTGAAAATGACTACCTTTGAGGTGTAAGTAGAAGAATGGATATGATTGGTGCAATGATGACGTTTGGTGCAGTCCTTTTCGGACTGCTGGCGTTGTACATGCCAATTGCCCAGATGAACTACGATCAATATGGTGTTAGAGTTCGTCCGCGCAAGAAGAATGATGAGCCAGCCGAAGCACAAAAACAAAAAGATTCTGCTATCAACAATGCCTTAAAAGCACTGGGTGAAATGGTGCTGACTACGTTCCCTCAGGTTGCAGATGAACGCACAAAGACCTTGCTCATTCATGCGAACTACAGAACCCCAGACCACCTTGCTACTTTTGTCGGAGTAAAAACAGCTGCGGTTGCGGCAATCAATTTCTTGATTATATTCAACCCCAGCATGGAAATTCTGATCAAGATTGCGGCAATGGTAGGCGCGGCGTTTGTTGCCTGGACAATGCCAAACTTCTTCTTATCAGGACAGGTAAAGCAACGCCAGAATAAGATTTTGCTCGAGCTTCCCACTGTTATCGACTTGCTGATTGTTTGCGCTCAAGCTGGTCTTGGTTTGCTTATGTGTATCGACAAGGTGCAGAAGGAAGTCAGAGATACTTGTCCAAACTTATCTGCAGAACTCGAACAACTGATTCACGATGTTAAAGTCTTCGCAAAGTCAGTACCGGTTGCTTTGAAAGATATGGGTGAACGCTGCGGAGTTGAGGACATTAGCTCAATGGCAAGCGCCTTGATCTCAGCAGAATCAAAAGGTTCCGACATCAGCTATCCACTGCGCCAACAAGCAGCTGCACTCAGAGATAAACTGAAACGGAAAAAGGAAGAAGAAGCTTCCAAAACACCAGTAAAAATGGTTCCTGTAATCATGTTGTTCATCATGCCTCTTATCCTCTGCCCAATGTTGGGACCAGCGGTCATCACCATCATGCAGGCATTGGGACCAGTTCTCGGTACGCAAAAATAATTCGGCAAATCTCGCTTGCTTCGAAATGATTGACAATCTTCGGTAAGGGCGACGCCATGCGTCGCCCGCGATTTTTATAGAACCCCAGGAAATGGCTCAAAAGAAAAAGCTCTACTTCTTCAACAAAACGAGAAATCGTTTGTTGGCGGATGCAGATGTTGCCGACAACATAATTACTCGTCTTGTGGGTTTGCTGAGAACTGCAGAGCTGCGCCACGGCGAAGGGCTGTACATAGTGCCTTGCTCGCAAATTCATATGATGGGAATGAAATACGCAATCGATGTTGTCTTTGTCGATCGCGTCGGCACCGTCGTGGGTTTGTGCGAGAACATCAAACCTGGTGCAATTTCGCCAATGTTTTTCAAAGCTTATGCTTGCCTGGAACTTCCCACAGGTGTCATAGCCGATACAGGCACAAAGGAAGGCGACGAGATTGAATTTGGAACGCCGCCATATCCCGGTTTTCTCGCTAAGTGAGGATCCCGGCTTTAGCATTCTGCTCCAGTCGATCACATTTTCCCTTAATACATGAACCCGAGAAACTCTCGTGTCGGTATTTCAAATAGAACAGCACAAAGAGTTCCCAGCGCGATAAATGGGGCAACAGGAATAACTTGCTTCCGGACCTCTGCCAGCTTATCCATGCTCACATTCATTGGGCTGACTCCAGCTTTTTTCATTTCGGAAGAGAGCCACAACTGCTGCCAGGGCACGGCAGCAGCCATTGCCAGAATGCTGTATACACCGAAGCAAATCATATAGTAGAAAATCACCAGAAGAACAAACCATGGTCCAAGCAAGGAACCAACGGCAGCAACAAGCTTTGTATCGCCATGCCCCATTTGCCTCATGAATATTTTGTAGATACTCATCACGAAAACACCCATAACCCAGCCCATCACCGCACACAATGCACCGGCGGCATAGAGAATCAGCGCATCATGGCCGTTCGCCCAGGATCCGAAATAAACGGATTGCAAAACTATCCCGAGTAGACTGGCAGGAAAAGTAAGCTTGTTGGGAATTTTGCGCGAGCGCATATCGCAAACCGTAGCAATGCCTACGACCAGAAGCGCAATTATCTTCAAATAAAGAAATGGTATTTCAGTCAAGTTACTATTTCAGAGCCGCTATAGCCTCTATTTCCACAGAGACATCTTTTGGTAAACGCGCTACTTCAACCGTTGCTCGGGCGGGTTTATTGTCCTTGAAAAAACTAGCATAGACATTGTTCATTTCCTGAAAGTCATCCATGCTCTTTAAGTACACCGTTGTTTTGACCACATCCGCCAGCGATGCGCCCTGGCTTTCCAAAACCGCAGATATATTTTTCAGAACCTGTGTTGTTTGTTCAGCAGTGGAACCTTGATTGATCGTGCCAGTAGCAGGATCAATGGCAATTTGTCCGGAACAGAACAGAAATCCATTGGCAATAATGGCTTGAGAATAAGGTCCGACGGCTTGCGGAGCTTTCTCTGTTGAAACTACTTTCATTCGTGCGGGTCCTTTCGCTGTTTCATTTGTAGTCTGCATATAGAACATGGTCAGTGCAGTTGAGAATCCAATGATGATAAATAGCATCAATGCCGGTGGCATTCTTGATATTGCCAGAAAGAGATTCTTCATTGCTCTTACTCAAGTAACTTTCGCACAATTTTAGAAGATAGATTGGGTGCAGAAGATTAAGCCTTAGCAGAATTCAGCAGGCTATACGACTGCACCTGATATGCAGGAGCAAGTCTGTTTATTTAGGCAAAAGAACGCAGCCGCCTTAAATGCCAAAGGTATTCTATTTATATACAGTCTACTGAGGGTAGCCCCATGCTTCCGGAGCATCGCTCTTGTGTCCGGTGGTGAGCCCACTTCCACCCAGACCGCGCTCGATACGGTGAGACTCATCGAAGCCGAAGTAAGGTGGAGGACCATCGGTGCCCTCATCGCCATAAATGGCATCGCTCATACCTGAATCACGCACAAGGCTTGTAAGCTGGGTCGGTGGCAAAGTGCCTCGTCCCATTTGGCGAAGTGCGAAGCTGCCTGGTGCGGCAAAGGTGCCTTGAAATGGAGCAGCAGTCGCAGCTCCACTTTGACCACCCGGACCAGCACCCCTTCCTGGAGTTCCGAACAGCAGGGGACCGTTGGGAGCGCCGGCTCCCTGTGAATTGGTTATGTCCGCCCAGCCCTGTGGAGCGAGGGCTCCATGTCCGGGTGACGAAATTTGATTGTAGTCAAAAGGCGTTTCTGTGCCGCGCCAGCTGCTGTGTCCGAAACCACCTTGCGTGCCAGGATTGGCACCTGAGTTCAGGGCGCTCTGTCCGTAAGCAACAGGGACGGCAGCCAGGAGGAAGATTCCGGCCAGTGCTGTATTGATTACTCTTTTAACCATGTGTCAATCCTCTGTATGTCAAGGCTCTGGTGGACGCGCCTACGCTATCAGTGAAGAACTTATAGTAAAGTCCGACTCGCTATTTAGACTTACCCGCTGCAAGCTAAATTTAGCCGTGATGCAAGGATCGTAACCCCTGGCAGCCCTCTTGTCAACGAGATTTCATCAAAATACGGCTTAATTCGGAGCATCTCCAATACTACGTGAAAATGGCAAGCCTGCTAAGATGTCTGGCGGTTCTAGCAGGATTTTTCATGCCGGTTTTTCTTGGTATTGAAACGAGTTGTGATGAAACGGCAGCGGCAGTCGTGCGAGACGGGCGCGAAGTTCTCTCGAGCTGCCTGGTTTCGCAAATAGATTTGCATAAGACTTTCGGCGGAGTCGTTCCGGAAGTAGCGGCAAGAAAGCACCTCGAAACAGTTAACTACGTCATTGCAGATGCCATGAATAAATCAGGCTTGAGCTACAACGACCTGGACGGAATTGCATTCACAGCAGGTCCCGGATTGGTCGGGACTCTTCTTACAGGAATGCTTGCGGCTAAAAGCCTCGCCTGGGCTCATGATCTGCCACTTTTTGCTGTTGATCATTTGCTGGCGCATGTGGCGGCAAATTTCATCAACACCGAGCTAAAGCCCCCATTCATCGCACTTTTAGTCAGCGGCGGACACACTCAGATAATCCATTTTCCGGATTTCAAAAATGGAGTGATACTAGGGAAAACGCTTGACGACGCGGCAGGCGAGGCTTACGACAAAGTGGCACGTTTGCTAGGGCTGCCGTATCCTGGCGGGGCAACAATCGATCGCCTCGCTCAGACCGGCGATTCAAACGCCTTCAAGTTTCCCGAGGGAGTTGTTGCCGGCTATAACTTCAGCTTTAGCGGGTTGAAAACCGCCGTTTTGCGCTGTGTGGAAAAACTTGAAGCACCTCTTCCGATTGAAGATCTTGCTGCGTCTTTTCAGGAAGCTGTAACGAGAGTATTGGTCAGGAAAACATTGAAAGCGCAGGAAGAAACGGGAGCACCATATATAGTGCTTGCTGGTGGCGTGGCGGCAAACAAAACTTTGCGAGCAAAGTTTGATGAACAATCGCCTGTGCCCGTTTACTACCCCAAAATGGATTTTTGTACGGATAATGCCGCGATGGTAGCAGCTGCAGCTGAATTTTGCGGTAAACCGGTTGATTTATCTTGTGGCGTTTACTCACGGATGAAAAACGGAACTTGAGGGCTTAGGGGTTTTCACCTACTGCACTTGGGAAGCACCAGAAAAGCGAAAGATTTCCAGAAGCTATGTCGTTTATATCTTCCGAATTTACTAATTGTATGCTAGCATGACCCTAACGGTCGACACAGACAATTGGAGTTGTCGCCCGGACCGAGGTATCACCGCATGTCCATAGATGAGAAAACCCTTTACTGTCGCGATTGCAAGCAGCCTTTTACCTTTTCAGCCGGCGAACAAGAGTTTTTCCTTCAAAAAGGACTGAAAAATGAGCCAAAGCGCTGTCCCAACTGCAGGCTTGTTATGCGGGTTCAACGAAACGGTCATGACATAACCAAGACATCAGAAGTTGCCTGCGCCTCATGCGGTGTGCCCACCAGAGTTCCTTTCAGGCCTAAGGGTTACCGGCCGGTTTACTGTGTCTGCTGCTATCAAACCAAGAAAAAAGAAGACGTGCCTGTTGGAAAAAGCGAAGAAAGAGAAGCCGCCCTCGCACTCTAAAGCCCCTTGTCATATACACGTTTTCGCGTACAGGTTTTCCATAGAGTTGATCTTTTATTACAAGCAATTTTCTTCGGCATGAAAAAAAACAGTGCCAGAAGGCCGAAACACTTGCCATCAAGTTTTGCCGCTAATTTCTGTTGCATCTCAGTCCTTCATCTGTTCTCAGCCAGCACGTGAACTATAATTTTCCTGGCACCAGTTGAGGGTTCAAATTCAGATGCAACCTCCCGTGGAAAGCGAATGCCCATGTTGTGGAGAAGCAATTCCAGAAGAAGGCTATTGCACCAGGTGCTTCAAAAAGCCGGAATCGGAAGAGAAACTCGATAAGATAATGGCCGAACTGGTTTTGGAAAGACCATCAGTTCGCTTCCCAATTGACATTCGCTGGGTACGCATTGGTCGAGATCCCTCCAATCAGATAGTTTTGAACGATGACAGATACACGTCTAGGTATCACGCATGGGTCACTTTTGAAGCAGATCAATTCTGGCTGGAAGATCTTGGTTCTACAAATGGAACTTTGCTGAACGGCGAACCTGTTGAAAAGCGTGAACAATTGAGTACCGGAGATCGAATCAAAATTGGTGAAACAGAAATGACTTTTACATTGCTGTAGTTCCCATTGATCGTTAGTTTTGTTTTTTTTCGAGGAATGAAGGAAAGGGGAGAGGTAAAGGCTGGAATATGCAGGGCAAAGGGGCCGGCGCCGTCAACAGAGTAGAGCTGGAGTGTCAGGTTTTGTGCGCTTCACTTCGCCAGAGTTGGGTCCGACATGACAAGGTCGGAGCCTTTACTTCTATTCGTGAACTTTCGCACCTTTTTCCTGACCTCTTGCCACCTCCGGAAGAGGAAAGAAACGGCAGTAACAAAGCTAATTACTACGAAGAGCTCACAATTCGTCCGCAGGCTGGATTGAACAGCATCGTTGTTGGCTATCTTAGAACTGTGCGCAAATTTTTGATGCAACACAATCCCAAGGATTACCGCCAGCAGTACAACACTATACTTAACGCAGGCTTTATTTTAAGGAAACCAAGACTGAGACTGAGTCACGATCTTGTTGTCGCCAGACGCTGGCTGTTTGAAAGCCAGATGGATGATGAAGAATCAGTGGAAACCGAAACAGTAGCAGAAGTGGTGACACCACATGTGCCACCACCAGCGCCTCTGGCAAGCAATATAGAGCAAGAAGCGGCAGCAGCTCCAGCCACTCCAGAAATTGCACCAGTACAGACTTTCGGTGAAAGCGAAGAATGGCAAGAGACCCCCGCGGCGCAAACTCCAAATCAAGTTTCAACAGGCATGGATGCAGCTTTCCAGCAGGAACCGCATCTTTCACAGGCGGAAAACAATACTCTGCCGGAATCGCAGCAAACAGCAGCTCAAATACAGGAACTGGCCGCACAAGCTCATTCACCCAGCGAGTTCTCTTCGGAAGCTGCTAGTGCTGCGCTGCAGCAGCCCGCCGAGAGCACAGCAGCCCAAGCAGAGGCCGGCGACGAAGAGGACGACGATTACGATCCTCTTGCTGTCATAGAACGTTCCTGGCAGCTGGCTCGTTTCACCGCTGAAAACAAGAAACCGCTTCTAGACCCGGCGGCTTCAGCTGCAGCGGCGGCGGCCGCACAGCAAGCCTCGACACCACCGGTAGTATCACCGCCAACGCCAGCTGCAGCAACAGAAGAAATTGCTCGGCCCGCACAAACGGCTTACCCGGTCTCTCAACCTGCAGCCGCACAAACTGCCGAGCCTGTTGGCCAGATGCAAAGCTCGGCACAACATCAAGCGCAGGTACAAGCAAGCAGTTCTCAGGCAAGCTCCACGCAAGCAGTACAGGCGAACACGACACAGACAGCGCAGGCTAACACGGCGCAAGCAGTGCAGGCCAACACAAGCCAGACGACTAGTCCAGCCTCACCGAGCACAGCGTCCAGTATACAGAACGCACCAACTCAGCGTCAGCAGAAAGATAATTTTGTATTCGATGAGAAGCAGCTTAGAAAGCCGGAAGCGGACATCGAGCTACCAGCAGTAATCAGATTATTGGAAGCAGCTCACCTGATTACCAAAGTGGAGGTGCAGGCTCTTAAAGCGCAGATGCAGCTTGCTCCGAATATATCCGCAGTGCAACTATGCATAAACGCCGGATATGTGACCGCCACCGAATTAGCCTCTCTGAGACTGGCTGAGAACCTGCTGTCATCAGGAAAGATTACGATGGCCCAGTTCCAGGTAGCCATGTACGACGAGCGCACATCAGGCTTGAGAATGGCTGAATCATTGCAAGTTAGAGGATGGCTCGATACTGAAGTCCGCAATTCTATCGAAGAATTTAAGAAGAACAATTCTTGAGTTGAAGTACTATTGATACGATCTTTGCCCATTTTTTGGCGGGGTGGCAAAGAATCGGAAAAGCGATGGACACGACCAATAGTCCGCGTCATTCAAGAAGAGGTTTTGTCCTTAAGATGAAACCTGCGCTTCTAAGCGCACTGGTTGCTCATCCCGAGGGCTTAATTACAGATTTCTCAAATAAGCAAGAAGCGGCAGACGCAGCTCCGCCTACAATGCAGGAACACAGCCCTGCAGTAGTACACCCGGATCTCATCGCAAGACTGAATGCGGTCTTCAACAAATCT
This sequence comes from Obscuribacteraceae bacterium (SeqCode), assembly GCA_044358055.1. Lineage (GTDB taxonomy): Bacteria > Cyanobacteriota > Vampirovibrionia > Obscuribacterales > Obscuribacteraceae > JAIEPM01. The sequence goes on along the minus strand of JBIKOL010000117.1, from coordinate 11,520 downwards.
GTATTTGATGAAAGACCTGCTGATGATATCGATCTAAGACAACTTACAATCGCCTGCCTCGATGAAATTGCCACAGCAGACACAAGTTCAGATGATGGTTCCGGCATGCTTGAAGCCATGCGGGAGTCAATTCAGCCGAAACCGTTAGAATCGGCATTCCCAAAATTTCAATTTGCTACAAACGAATCTTTTGAAGCAGAAGCAAGCTATAGACAAAATGTACACTTGAAGATTTTGCCTGATGGCAGACGCCTCGAGACTTTCCAGAGCGGAAGTTCAATTACAAAAGACGCATTAGGCAGAGTCATCGAACTTCAATCACAATTTGGTGAGTGCCTCTTCTTCAATTACGATGGCCTTGGCGAGCTGATTTCGCTTTCCAGAACGGAAGCAAACGGATCGATTCACAGCACCGCCAATAGAGAACGCCGTTCTGTAGTCGTAAGAGATGCTAACGGACGGGTAAAAGCGATAGGCGAATACATGTCAGTCGATCCCTGGGGTCGCTTTTACCTGCATACCCGTGACGACCAGTATTTCTGTCTCGATCTGGTGGCAGGCATCCATTGCGAGAGAAGAAGGCTTGTTAAGCCGGACGGGAATATCGACTATATCAGCGCCGCTTTTACTCACGATGGGTTTAGAATGGCTACTGTATATGCAAAAACCCGCAATCCGGGCAGCGCGCAACGACAAATAAGTTACAGGTTTTATGGACGCGACGGATCTGTTGTTCATTTTCGTTCTGAAGAGGAGTTCAAAGATCTCAACCCCTCTCGTTCAATGCCACCGGGATCTTTCTCGGTGCACGCATCATGGCTGCGAGCCAGACAGGCACAAAGCGCCTGGGAATCTGTGAAAGAATATCTTTCGCTGGTAGCAGTACAATCACACGCTCGTTAGAGGCGGCAAGCAAGCCGCAATCAGGAGGAAACTCGGGTCAATGTCAAAAATAATATTCGGTACAGACGGATGGAGAGCCGTAATTGCGGAAGACTTCACATTCGCCAATGTCGAAAAAGTTGCCTACGCGATCGGGCAATACATCAATGAACACTACAACAAGAACGGCACCCGCCATCCTGTTCTAGTGGGCTATGACACTCGCTTCCTTGCTGACAGTTTTGCACGCCGAGCAGCACAGGTGTTTATTTCAATGGGCATTCCAGCCAAGCTGGCAGATAGAGACGTACCGACGCCGGTTATCGCTTATGCGACACAATTAGAGCCTACGGTTGGTGCAATTCAACTTACAGCCAGCCATAATCCTCCGGAATATTGCGGCATCAAATACATTCCCGAGTATGCCGGTCCTGCCACCAACGAAATTACAGAGCGCATAGTGGCGCATCTCTCGGATCTTCCCTATGAGCTTGATGTGCATTCAATCGAAGTGCCCACCTTCTGTGCAAAGGCACCATATATGAAGGCAGTCGAAGAAATGGTCGACTTTGAACGCATCGCCAAATCCGGACTCAAAATCGGCGTCGAATGTCTATACAGCACAAGCCGCGATTATCTCGATCACGCCTTGATTAGCCACGGAGTAGATACCACAGTTTTGCATAACTGGAGAGATCCACTATTTGGTGGTGGCATGCCAGAACCAAAAGCACAATACTTGAAAGACCTGAGCAAGCTTGTGGTGGACAAGAAGCTGGACCTGGGTCTTGCCACAGACGGTGACGCCGATCGCTTCGCGGTTATGGATGAGAAAGGAGTCTACGTTTCTGCAAATCAGTTGCTCGCGCTTTTGACCAAGCACCTGATCAAGAATCGCAAGACCACAGGCGGCATTGTGAAAACCGTTGCCACCACGCACTTCCTCGATCGCTTAGCCAAAGCATACGGGCTGGAAATATTCGAAACCCCTGTGGGTTTCAAATACATAGGCGAGCTCATGCGCCAGAAAGACATTCTAATCGGCGGTGAGGAATCCGGTGGTTGCTCGGTGAAAGGGCACATTCCCGAGAAAGACGGCATTCTCTGCAATCTTCTAGTAGTGGAAATGCTTGCGTATGAAAAGAAATCACTTTCTCAAATCTGGTCTGAACTTGTGGCAGAAACAGGTGTCGAGTTCGCCTACAGGCGGAAAGACATGCGCCTCACCGAAGAAAGCCAGCGCAATTTCGTCGAGAAATTGAATTCTCAACCATTCGAAACGGTCGGCAAGACTAAGGTTGAACGCGTAGGCCGGCTGGACGGATTTAAATACTATCTGGAAGACGGCAGCTGGATACTCGTGCGTCCTAGCGGCACAGAACCCCTGGTGCGCTTCTACTTTGAAGCACCATCTGCAGAGCGAGTCGATGCACTCAAAGCAGATTTCGACAAGATGATTGACGATTTGCTCCATGGCATTGGCGCAAGATTACTTGCAGTTCACTGAACACTTTACAATCAGGCCGACTTGCTTAAATGCCGCCTGGCATGAGCTTCTCGGCCCTGACACAGGGAGCTGTCATTAGAAGAACTCAGTGGACAGGAACACTCTCAGGCGTTAGTATTATTAACGTCTTTTAGTGAACAGACGCGATGAGCAAACGAAAAACAGTCCGAGAACTCGCGATTATGTTTGTCACTTGCCTGGCTATATTCCATGCCTGCAAGTCGATATACGGCAGTGTCGAGCACCAATTCTATTTGCATAAACAAACCATCGCATTAAAGGCCGGGCACACACAGGCTCAAGAAGTGAACAAAGAACTTCGGGAAGGATTGAGCAACTATCGCTCATCATCGGGTATCGAGCGCCTTGCACGAGAGCGACTAAATCTTTCTGGCGCCGACGAAATCATTGTGCGCATCAGCAAGTAATTGCTCTTTACCTGTTACTCGCCAATAGTCATTGCCTGCATGGTAGGGCCGCCTCACGGGCGCCCTTTGGGGCCTAATCTGCAAAAGGCTCCAATAAGAAGTGCCTATCCAAACAGGCATATCGGCACGGAACATTGCCACTACAGGTGGTATCACACAGGAGAAAGCTAGGGGCGAAGCACGCCTTCCATCGGCAGCCCAAAAAGTACTAAAGGAGGCCATCGCATAACGATAGCCTCCTGTTAGAAGTCCGAAGCAAAACCTGGGTGTCTTAGGCCCCTAGCGCACGATAGCGCGTGACAGCCAGAATGCTCTGAGCTGTCTATAGGATGCCAGTAGTTTCGTTTGAACTGTTGTTGTGTTTGCTATGGGCACCGAAAATACTTTCGGAACCATAGGAGCAGTAGTCGGACCCAGCATGAGCGGTTGGGCGAGCGCGGCTGTGACCGTGACTCCAAATGCTCCTGCGACAACTGCCGCACTTAGCAAGCTTTTAAGACGCATTGTTTGGACCTCCATTCTTCGTGACTTCTAGTTTGTTGAATTGGCTTAGCTTCAGCTAAACTCTATGATAAATACTATGTACCCAGCTTATTCTTGACAATTATAATAGCACGAAGAAGCAAGATTAAACTTATCTGACAAAGGTTAAATTTTCATTGTGACGAGGGACACTCAGTGTCTGACGACCTTATAGCAATCATCGGATGCTCCATTCTGGGCCTCATGGCTCACGGAGCTAAACGCCATGCCTGGCTCGAATGGGTGTTGAGAGTTACTATCTGCCTGTTCCTGTTTGGCGAACTTATTAGCCTGCTGGACAATCCAGCTGCCATGGCTGATTCCCCGTGGGGCTACTACATTCTGCTCGGTACTGTCGTGAGCAGCGGCTTGCTGCTGATCAAGCCGGGCAGAGTTCTATTTAGCTACCTGTTTACCATCGTCAATCAGATTATCGCCGGACGTTTTTTGGTGGCCGCTTTCGGGCGCCTGCACGAATCGGTTCCTGCACCTTCGCCGGCAACGGGTCCGCTCATAACGCCTTCCGAATCCTCCCCCTCGACCGAGAACAGCGGCTCAGATTCGGCTTCGTCGTCGGCAGGCTCTCCTGCAAATGCAGACGCCGCTGCATCTAGTACGGCTACGGCAGTCCCGCCGGCTCCAGTAGCAGCGCCGCTCTACAATAAAGTCTCATTCCTCAGATCGTTTGTTGCAGAAAGAATTTTCGTACCCGAGTCTATTCCTCATATGAATGGCTTGTGGATTTACATCACCACCCTGGCATTTCTGCTTACGCATATGGAAATTACGGGCTTCCAGATGCCTTCAATCATGATTCCGGTGCCCGTCACCCTCGATCAATTGTTCTCCTATAACTTCCTCGGCTTGATACTGCTGGCGGTGTGCGGCGCAGGCATATTCATTTCAAGAAAGCCACTGGAAGTCCTGCGAAGACTGGGACTGGTAAAACCAAAACTCTGGCAGGTCGGAGTAGGCATCGCCGGAATATTCATGACTTTTGCTTATGACTGGCTCTGGTCATATTACACACACGGGCAAGAAGGACTGGGATATGCCGACAAATTGAGCCATTACAACGAAGGGACATTCGTCGGCGGAGCCTCCGCAGGAGCCGCCGCAGGAGTAGCCTCAGCAACCGGCATTTGCGCCGGATTTGGGGAGGAAATTCTGATTCGCGGCGCCCTGCAGCCAGTATTTGGAATAATCCCGGCAGCGTTTATGCACGGTGTTTTGCATGGACAATTTGCACATGCACCACTGCTCATAGTTCAAGTTTTCGGCTGGTCGGCACTTATGGGAATTATCCGACGTTATACAAACACCACCACGACGATTATCACGCACGTGGGTTTTAATTTCGTGTCAACATTCATAATTGCCTTCAATCCATAATCTAGAAAACCTCTTCTTCGTGGCAAAGCTCCTCCGGCGGGAATAAGAAACTCGTGCAGCGCGAGGACTTATGGACGAAGAGAACAAGCCCGTCGCTCAGACTGCCAGTCCTAAACAAGTAATTTGTCTGGCCGGTGAGGAAATTGACGGACGCTTTAAAATAGAATGCCTCATAGCCGAAGGCGCGACTTCGACGGTTTATAAGGCACGGCACCTTGCGCTCGACATATTCGCCGCGCTTAAGATTCTGCACCTGGATCGTCTGCAGGATGCTCAAAACCTAGCACGGTTCCAACAGGAAGCTCTCGCTCTCAGCCAACTAAGCCATCCTGCCATTTTGAAGATTTTTAGTTCGGGAGTGCTGAAGGACGGCCGACCTTATCTTGCCATGGAGTATGTGGAGGGCAGGAGTCTGGCCGATCTGCTGGCAAAGGAAAAATCACTTGATTCTCAAACAGCTATCGAAATTGCCATTCAAATTGCTCGAGGGATGGCTGAAGTACACGATCGAGGTATTCTGCACAGAGATTTAAAGCCCTCCAACATCATGCTCTGTGATGATGGTCGCTCGCCTCTAGCCGTCAAAGTAATCGATTTCGGATTGGTTCGTCTGCAACGCGACAGCAATCTAACCGCCACCGGCATCGCTGTTGGAAGCCCGGCCTATATGAGCCCAGAACAATGCCAGAACAAGGAGCTGAGTCCGGCTTCTGATGTCTATTCACTGGCTTGCATTATTTACGAAATGCTCTCTGGCGTGCCTCCTTTCGTAGAAGAGAATCTCTTTCTTTTGATGAGCAAACAAATTGGAACGGCAGTAAGCAGCGTTCCAGCCCAGAAACCAGTTCGGAAGGGACTGACAAACGTAGTTTTGAAGGCGTTGAAGAAAGAGCCAGAGCAACGATATGCAAGCATGAACGAATTAGTAGAAGCACTTCAATCTTGCAGTCCAGATAAATTCGAGAAACTAGCACAAAAATCGTCTGCAAAAACTGGCGTTTGGGGGGCAGCCGCTCTAGCGCTGCTTGTCCTCAGCGCTATCTTGTCGGCAGCACTAATAAAGGAGTCAAAAAAAACATTTCCTCAGTCGAGCAAGAGCATCAGCATAAACTCAAAACTGCGAAAGACTGAACAAGACATGCAGTGCACACCGACAATGCTTATTGCCAAGGCTCATGAGTCGAACCTCCTGCAGGTAAGCGACTTGCTGCACCTGACTCGGAATAATTATGAATACAACGAACTTTATTGCAGAGAATGGATCAAGTTTCATCAAAAAACATGCTCACTGATGGAACTGATTAATGCACAGCTTATGCTTGCAACGGCATGCATAAGACAGGACAAGCGAGACGAAGCAAAAGCCATTTACCGTCAACTTGAATTGGCGGAAAAGGAATCATTTAAGAAGGAAGACAGCGATCCGTTTTTGCGAGCGTCACATGCCAGCCGGCTGCTGGACATGGCTCGCATTGAAGATAATCTGGACAAATATCACGAAGCTGAAGCTTACTTTAAGCAGTATCTGGATTATATAGCGCGAGAATACGGCAAGAACAACGGCGACTATGCAAACGGATTAGAGGCTCTAGCTGATATCTACCATTCGCAAAAGAAATTCAAAGAAGAAGAAGGTGTTTTGAAAGAGCTTTTGAGCATGCTAAAGGTAACTAGAGCTGGTGAGCTGCATCCTTATCTAGTGATGGCATCTAATCAGTTCGCGCTCAAGCGCCAAGACGTCGCAAACAGGTATCTAAATACCTATCATGAGAGACTGCTGTCGAAAGAATTACGCCCGTCCCCTTCCGAACTCAGCAAATTCCTGTGTTATTTAGCCGACACTTATGATCGTTGTCACCTCTATAAGGAAGAGGCCGCCATTGCCGATGAAATTGCAAAGATCAATTCACAAGTTGTGTTTGCCGAAGCGGAAGCATTTACGATCCGTGCTCGTATGCTTGCGGGAAGAGCGTACGCTCAAGCCGATGAGTACGAGAAGTCGATCGATCGGTTCAAACAAGCCATGCAGCTTACAAAAAATGGCTACCCGATTGAAAGTTTTCTTGCAGCAAGAGCAATTTTTGACCAGCACTTCAAGCGAAAGAAATATCAAGAAGCCTATCAATGGTTCGAGAAAGAAATCAAAATGTTTCCACCTCCAAGTTTGAATGCCTACCAGAATTTGTTATTGTCCCTCGATAAAGCACGCTTGCTTGAAGTTGAAAACAAGAAGGAAGAAGCAGCAGAGGCTTATCTAGAAGCGGCTCATGACTGTTTGAATCATAAATACTCTGATTATCCAAAGGAGTACGAAATGGAATTCCGAAAGCACGAGTTGCTTTTAGCGATGCACGTTCATTGGAAAAAAAATTCCCAGCAAGCAGTATCGCTCTGCGAAGATATACTCAAGAATTCATCAGAAAAAATACTCGAATCGTCAGATTTTCTCGAACGAATCGTTGTTGAGTATTACAAAATACTGATAGGACAGGGAAGAACGAAAGAAGCAAACGCGCTAGCAGAAAAATACCCAAAAGAATTGCGCGACGAAGCCGCTTTGTATAAAGAACAGCAAAAACTCTGACTGAGGCAGATCTGCATTCTCAAAGTTAGAACTGAGACTGAGAAAAGTGCGCTCCATCAATATACAAAGGTATGCGCTTTGCCATCGGCTGTTATGTAGCCGCGAAACATGCCTGGCGAGTTAAACGACATTGCATAATTACCGTTGCGATCCAACGCGATCAATCCACCTTCACCATGTCCCGGGCCAAGGACTTTGTGGATGATCTCGTCGGCGGCAGTTTTTACGGAGTCATGATTGTATTTGACTCGGGCGGCAAGATCTCCGGCAACAGTAAATCGAATGAACCATTCGCCTTCACCTGTACAAGAGACCGCACAACTGGAGTTATCCGCAAAAGTGCCGGCGCCAATGACTGGTGAATCTCCGACTCTCCCCCAACGTTTGTTTGTTAATCCACCTGTAGAAGTGCCTGCTGCCAGATTGCCTTGCGAATCTCGAACGACAGCTCCTACAGTACCAAACTTGTGATCAGGATTCGAATCGGCGACGGATACAGGCACTGCGTTTTTGATGGGAACCTGTGATTTGCTTTTGCTTTCCTCTAATTTCTTCTGCAAGTCATCCCAGCGCTTCTTCGTCCAAAAATACTTTGGATCAACGATCTCAAGCCCGTGTTCTCTGGCGAACTGATTAGCACCTTCGCCAACTAGCATTACATGCGGGGACTTTTGCATAACAGCAATAGCGGCGCTAATCGGATTCTTGATTACAGTGACCCCGGCAACAGAGCCAGCTTTTCGCTCCCGCCCATCCATTATTGCAGCATCCAATTCGTTCTTTCCATCATGGGTAAAAACGGCTCCCTTGCCGGCATTGAACAAAGGGCAATCTTCAAGGCTTCTAACCGCGGCTTCGACAACTGCCACCGCCTCTGCGCCACTTTTCCAGACTTTGTGCGCTGCAAGAAGGGCATCCGTCAAAGCCTTCTTGTATTCCTCTTGAGCTTCCGCGCTCAGACCTTCCTCGACGCCGGCCCCTCCGTGGATGACAATGACGGGCTTTTCGTCGTCTGCAGCCCTGGCAAGACCTGCGGCGAAAAAGAAAACGAGAACGAGAATGCAAATGGCGTTCGATTTGATGAGGCGCTTGGCTAGCACGGCAAATCCTCCATCGTGAATTACCCGTGCTAGCCTATACCAAGAGCGAAGATACAGTGTTAGACAATGCTCAGGGGCGTGCAACATACTCAATCGCATAAGGCTGCTAGTTAACTTGTTTCAACTTGTTTCCGCCTCAGATTCTTAGCTCACAAATTGGGGAAGAAACATAGAGTCTGCCTTAGACTCCTCACAAATCGGAAATTAAAACTGTTACCAGAAGACAAAGCCGCTAGCCGAATTGACAGCAGCGCGAAGAGCACCGATTCGCTTGCGCTTGAGCCTGGCCTTGAAATTGACAAAAAATATCAGCTGATCGAAGAGATTGGACGGGGCGCCAATAGTGTTGTTTTCAAAGCGAAACACCTTCTTCTGGACGAGTATCTGGCAATCAAGTTCTTTGATCCAAGCATCAGTAATTCAGAGACTGCTCTTTCACGCTTCCATAAAGAAGCGCAATTGTTGAGCACGTTCGACCACCCAAATATAGTAAAACTCAAGTCATTTAGCTCGAGAGAAGGAGAACGGCAGTATATGGCTCTTGAGTTTCTGAATGGAAAAACGCTGGCAGGAACAATAGCCGAGAATGGCGCATTGACTGAAAGCAAAGCGATGCCTCTCTTCATAGACATCTGCGAGGGACTAGCTTATGCACACGAAAGAAAAATCATTCATCGAGACATAAAGCCGGCCAATGTACTCATTCTCGAAGAAGAGCACTGCAATACCGCAAAAATCTTGGATTTCGGCACTATCAAACAACTAGACCAGGCAGAACAAAAAACAACAAAAACTGGCTTTATCGTTGGAAGTTCAAATTACATGAGCCCCGAGCAATGCAAAGGGGAAGAAGTAGATCCGCGATCAGATATTTATTCACTTGGCTGCGTTATGTATGAAACTCTCTGTGGAGCGCCTCCAATGGCTGCCGAAACTGATCTACTTATAATGAGCAATCATCTGAACAAGACAATCAACTCTGTTCCCTCAAAATATCCAATTTCAGAGGAAATGAATTCGATCATTTGTAAATGCCTGAGTAAAGCGCCGGAGGGTCGCTTCCAATCAGCTCAACAATTAAAAGCCGAACTCTCGGCAACAAAAGATAAACCGCTCATAAAAACACGAAAAAATTCTCTTTTGTACATGGCGGTAATTATGGGCGTTACCTTAGTCACTCTCGCAATCTGTATGCAATCGCTAAAACTCTGGGTCAGAAAGGACTTCGGCTCCTATCAGAGGGCTGAGATTTCTGACATCTCTGAATATAAACGAGTCACACCACCCGAACTTACAATTGATTCGCTTAAGTATTACGGCTTGCTATTAAATTGGCTGGAAAAACACGACTGGCGCGGGACGGAAAAGCCAAAAGGTAGTATTCGCCACGCAAACGCTGATGAAAAATATTTCTCCAAAGTTTGCATTGAAGATGCCTGTTTGAGAGCAAAGCTTGGAATAAATGCTCCTTCTGATTTCTTCCAAGACCTCGATTTGTATTTAACTCATCACCTGAGAAATCATGAGCTGGCTGATCCAGACCTTTTCAATCGTTCAGATGCGGATATAAGAGGCGAATTACCCGTAGTGCTCTTTGTCGAAAAGGGCGTGAAGCAAAAACAAGGGTTGGCAGAAATTGAAGACCGGATGAGCTATTGCTTAAAGCATCAGGATGACTTTGCATCAAAAGCACATCTGACAGACACAGTATGTAAATTGGCCCACTTGCTCATCCTGCGAGCTAAATATGAGGATGCTCTCAATCTTCTGGATAGAACAGAAAAAATGTGTGGGAGCAATTTTGACAATGCAAAGGACAGGCTAGCAAGAGTCTTTCATGAAAAGGGAGAAGTTTACTACTGGATGGGGGAAGAACAACTGGCTATAAAAAATTTCCTTGCAGCGCTTCAGATTTATAAGGCTTGCGACAATGGAAGCGTTCCGGATGGACTTAACGGGACCTTGCAACGACTGAATGACTTAAAACAGGCAAAGGCTGTGTCCGATGTTCTATCGGACAATAGCTACTTCAAGGGCGCTTCAACACTGATGGCGGATGGCAAGCTGCGCGATGTTCTAATCAACAGCCAGTATTTCGAATTAAAAAGACAGCTGGCAAGATCTTACTTGCTTCAGGGACAAACAGATAAGGCTATGGAAATGGCTCAAGAGTATACTGCACGCTATCTTAGGTCTGGTCTAGATAACAATAATGGCGAAGATCTAAGTTATCAATTTGAAGATATCTACATGAGCTCATTGTATGCAAAAAAGACAGCGCCAATTTCAATTGCGCGGCACGCATCTGGCTATCTCTCGAATGTTCAAACGAAGTCCGCATATCATTATCTCGAAGACACTGCAAGAATTATTGATGCGCTTAGAGTTTTGAAAATCGCTGCTGCCAGCCCGCTGGGTCTGCTGGACGAGACTATTCAAAAAGCGGAAAAGGGAAAAAAAATGCCTTTCAAATGCATGCAAGTTCGATACGAAATTGCTCTGGCAGCCATCGATAAAAACGATTATGAATTTGCACGCAGACAACTCGACAGGGCTGCTGCGCAAACGCGATATGCGATAGAATCGGATCTGCGCAGGCAAAGAGCAGGCAGTCTCCCAGATTTAGACAATGAGGAGCTAGATAAATCGGACGAGCAGTTGCACAACAGACTGATGCAATTGAACATAAAAACGCGCTGGTTTCTTTTAGCCTTATATGCCCGACAAATGCAGGTGGCGGCGGAGTTAAAGGATAGGACAGGCTTTGAGCAAGCGCATCAAGCGAGCCTGGTTCTTTATAGTGACAAAGATGACGACGTGCCTATGAAGTTTTTCAATAAACATATGTACCAGAAAGGCCGCATGCAGTTTTGCGAGACTCCGGAAGAAGGAAACCGGGTGTGTAAGCGCTTTCTCAAAATTCTCCGAAATCATCGGGATCAAGCATATTTACTTGATGATTATGCCAACTGTGCAATTGATTGCGCGGATTGTCTTCTCAAATTCGAACAAGGCTCGCGCTCTGCAAGGGAGAATTTAGTCGACTGCTTGGCCGCGCTCAGGAAACAGCGAGCTTCGAAACATTCCGAGATTGCCGCCATTATT
>JBIKOL010000022.1:0-72245 GCA_044358055.1 Obscuribacteraceae bacterium (SeqCode) | reverse complement strand
ATTATTAGGAAAATCGTCTCTATTTCTAATTCTGAGAAAGAGAAAGCTGAGTATCAGCCATTGCTTGCTGCAGAGGAAAAGTCGATCGAAGCAAGTGACTACGATTATTCAATGAGCGAACCATATCAAATGTGGCAAAGATAAAGAAAGCCAGCTCGTTAGAGCCAGCTCTCTTGAAGATCATTGCTTAGATTTACTGGTCCTGATTTTCATCCTTTTGTTGCATTCCGACTTTTGGTTCAGCATCACGATTTGTGCTGCTACCACCCGTGATACCAAGGAAACCATTAATTGAAAGTTGAGGTGTCTTTCCAACTAACTTACGATCTGAAAGCTGCAAGATTTCTTTTTCTATTTCACTATCAGTTCTGGATGGTTCGAGAATAGACACGACATCGCGATAATAAAGAGTTTCCTTTTCCATGAGTGCATCAGCCAGTTGTTCAAGCTGCGCTTTCTTTGTTTGCAGAAGTTTCTCAACATTCAGCCTGCATTGGTCAACGATGCTCTTAATTTGCAGTTCAATCTCTCTGCTGGTTTCAGAGGATGGCGTCATCGTGCCGTTATATGTATTCTCGCAATAGGCGCTGGCAATATTGAATGTGAATTCACCCATGCCACAACGTGTGATCATATGGCGTGCAACTGATGCTGCATGCTGCAAATCACTGCCGACTCCACCACTGTTTTCTCCGAAGAAGATTCTTTCAGCGACCAGCCCACCAAGCGAGATTTCGATGTCGGTAATGTATTCTTTCATGAACGTGTCATTGCGCTCTTCTTTGTCTACACTCCACATATATCCAAGTGCACTGCCGCTCGGCACGACTGTCACGACCTGAATTCTTTCGCGTTGACCTTTGAAGTAAGCCACAACGGTGTGGCCTGCTTCGTGCAAGGCAGTGGCACGGAGTTCTTCCAGGAGGATTTGTCTGCTGTAAGACAGTCCAAAGCTTTGTCTTTGAATTGCTTGAATCAGGTCAACGGGCTTGATAGTATCCCGTCCATTTCTGATGGCAATCAAACCGGCTTCATTCACGATATTTGCGAGATCTGCACCCGACTTCCAAATGGTCATTCTGGCGATTTCTAGCGCGTTAACCGCGGCCTCGACCTTGGTTTTCTTCAAATAGTATTGAATGATAGCCTCGCGTCCTTCCAGATTTGGCAGAGGAACGTCGATTCGTCTGTCAAGGCGCCCTGGTCTGAGCAAGGCCGGATCAAGAAGTTCGGCATGGTTGGTTGCACATATAGTGAGCACTTTGTGCTTGCCAAATCCATCAAGTTCAACCAAGAATTGATTAAGAGTCTTGTTCGAATCCTGAATGGCACCGCCACCACGATCAATACCACGCTTGCCACCTATAGCATCTATCTCGTCAATAAACACAATACACGGCTTGCCACTTCGTCTGGCTTGTTCATACACGGCACGCACTCGGTTGGCACCGACGCCTGCCCACATTGATTGGAAGTCTCCACCGGAAAGAGCATAGAACGGAACGCCGGCTTCATTGGCTATTGCTTTTGCAAGCATGGTTTTTCCGGTTCCTGGTCTACCAACGAGCAAGATGCCTTTTGGAGTTTTCAACCCTGTGGCCCTGATTTTCTCAGCATTTTTGAGCAGCAGAACAACTTCAGCAGCTTCACCTTTGGCCTCTTCCATACCTTTTATGTCTGCAAGCTTGACTTCAAGATCTGGAACACGAGCCATGTTCATGCCGTTCATATTCAACTTGTGTCCAGCAGTCACCGATATTCGATCTACTGCTTCTTCCAGGTCTTTTTCTTCGACTTGCTTTTGTCCTTTGCGAACAGCAATGATGGCTGCTTCGTTTACCGCGGCGGCAATGTCTGCGCCGGAGAAATTCGTAGTCAGCTGGGCAAGACTGTCCAGGTTGGGCAGGGAACCCATCTCGATTTTTGCAAGGTAACGCTCGAAGATAAGCTTTCTTGCTGAAGCATCAGGCAACCCAACATAGCACTTTCTGTCGAAGCGACCGGAACGTGCAAACGCGGGGTCGAGATTGTTTTCGTTGTTGGTGGCACCAATGGTGATTACATTGCTGCGGGCCATACCATCAAGCTCGATTAGCAATTGCTGCAACTCGCTGGTTCTGTGGCTGCCAGTTTCGGTCATGGTTCCGGACACAGCATCAATTTCATCAATGAATATGATTGCTGCAGGGCTCTTACGTGCTTGCGAATACAGCGAACGTATTCTGGCAGCACCTTCACCTTCCCACATGCTCTTGAAGTAGCTGCCGGAGATGCCATAAAAGGGCACATTGGCTTCGTTTGCCATCGCCTTAGCGAGCATGGTTTTACCCACTCCTGGTGGACCAATTAGCAGAATACCTTTTGGAATTGTCGCGCCGATTTTTCTGAGTTCATCGCCATGCTTCAAGAAGTCGATGACTTCGTTAATATCTTGCTTCACATCATCAATGCCTATAACGTCATCAAGCCTGACCGAATAGTCGGTATTTCCAATTTCTACGCCTGAATCAACGAGTGAGCGTTGCAGACCAACTTGAACGCGGTCAATAGCCTGCTCAATTGTTTGTTGGTTGACAATGCCGGGTCCGCCAGGACGCTGTCCGATCAAGGCGGCTTCATTCACGATGCTGGAAATTTCAGCAGGCGAAAAGTTTTGGGTCATCTTGGCCGTCTCATCAAAATTGAGATCGGAAGGATCATGCTTCACCTTATTCAGGTAGTACTTGAAGATTTCTATTCTCTCTTCCGGGCTGGGCAGTTGGAAGTAGATTTTGCGATCCATGCGCCCCGCGCGCACCATTGCCGGGTCGAGTTTCGAATCGTTATTGGTAGCACCAATAACGATAATTTTGTTATCGCGGAAACCATCCATTTCGGTAAGCAATGTATTCAAAGTCATGTTCATGTCAGCGACGCCACCGCCGCCCCGGTCGGTCCCTCTGCGTGAACCGAGAGAATCAATTTCGTCGATGAATAGAATTGCTTTATCGTGTTTACGTAATTTGGCAAACAAGGTTTTCAGCTTTAGAACACCCATGCCCATGAAGATGCCACTAACGGCGCCACCTTCTAAGACATAAAATGGAATGCCGACCTCATTAGCTATGGCTCTGGCAAAAAGAGTCTTGCCTACTCCGGGTGGTCCCACAAATAGCATACCCTTTGGAAGATCAGCTCCGGAAGCCGCATAGCGCTCTGGTGTGGCGATGATGTCGATGACTTCGCGTATTTCAACTTTGGCAAAACTATTGCCAATCAATTCATCAAGTCGTTGAGGAGCTTTCGGATTTATGCGTGGCTGCTTGAACATCCAGGGAAAAGTGCGCTGAGCCCATCCCTTAGGAGCCTTCGCATCAGCCCGTGGAGGCAGCGGAAAAATTATTTGCAGCAGGATGTAGTACTGTGCAAGCACTACCAGAATACCGAATATTAAGCTCGATACGATAGACAGCACCGAGTACTTCAGTAGCGCCGGAAACGAGGTGAACGGGTTCCACATCGAAGCCGTACACAACAGCAAAACAACCCAGACGATCAGAAGGGTCCATTTTACCCAGGGTTTTAACATACTCGTGCTCAGCTCCTTTTCTAATAATTGGCTCCGAAGGGGAAGTCGGCCTGACTTCTTTCTCCGGAATCATTCACTTCGTAGATATAACCATTTGGTCTAACAGCGTTAGTAATGTCGATTTCCGGCATGTTCATCTCATCTCTATTTACGCCGGTTTTTCCGCCATTCAAGTCGCCGACACGCGAACCGAGGGGATATGGCGGGTAGTTTGGATAAACGCCCAACATGACGCCGACGCTGTTGAAAATGCAGCTGATCACCATAATGCTGAGTAGTAGAACCAGTGACTTGAGAATCATTTGTTTATAGCCGAATCGCGAATTGGCTGAAAATAGCCGTTAAAGGATATTTTAACTACATTGTGCCCATTAGTTCATCTTATTAATGCCGAATCTTTATCAGTGTTTTCCCCCATTGGCGAAGGAAAACCCTGCCTGCGTTGATCCGACGACGCCGGTCCAAGGCTATTGTTCCTGAGCCGATGCCAAGCGAACGCCGTCGGCAGATACCAAGCGAACTCTGTCGGCACCTTCACTCCGTAGGCTTAAATAGAGGCTCTGAAAAGCAAAAGGGCACGGCTTGCGTGCCCTGAGAGGTCTATACGTTTTCGATGATTTATTGAGTGCCAAGCTGCTTGTCGATTACACCCGCAAGCATTTCCTGCGGCATCTGCCCTGTATTCAGGGTAACTGAGTGCCCGCCGCGAAACACCATAAATGTCGGCAGTGCGTTAATTTGGTACTTATCCTTTAAGCCTGGATTCTGGTCTGTATCGACCTTGAAAACCTTGATTTTTCCATTGTATTGTTGGGCGAGCTTATCCATGATCGGCGCCATATTCTGGCATGGCTGGCACCAGGAGGCACCAAAATCAACAAGCACAGGCACGTTAGCTTGCAAAACATCCTTGTCGAAACTTGCATCACTGGTATCCGATGCTTTTATATCGCTATTGCTTGAGCCAGCGGGCGTAGCTGCCTCTTCTCCGGTTTCGCTGCTTGTTTGTGTTTGTGTTTGTGTTTGCTCCGCTGGCGCAGCATTCTCAGCAGCCGGAGTTTGAGCTGGCGGCACACCATTCATCATTGCCCCGATGACAACGCAGAGGAAAAACGAAATCATCAACTCTTTAATCAAAGTAGAACCGCTCCGCAAACCTACACTTCAGACATACCCCGAAACAGCTCCGGATGTCCATAGGAATATCGAGAATATTGTTCTGTATTTAATCAGGTTTACGCAGCAATTGCCCAGCCGGGAAATAAACCGGCATGCAAAAACCAGGAGCGGCTCACAGTCGCCCCCAGTATTACAGCAAACCAGGTCCGGACGTTAGTCGCCCGCAGCCAGTTTAAAGATGCTTGTTCACCGCGGTTGCCAGAGTTGATTTTGGCACCGCCCCAACCACCTGCTCGACAACCTGTCCTGATTTGAACAGGAACAAGCTCGGAATACCCTTGATGGAATATGCCTGTGCAGTTTTCGGATTTTCATCGGTGTTGAGCTTAACAACTTTCAACCTGCCTTCGTATTCCTTGGACAGATCTTCAACTACCGGAGCCACAGCCTTACAAGGGCCGCACCATGGAGCCCAAAAATCAACCAGAACCGGGAGTTCCGCCTTTAGGACTTCTTGCTCAAAAGTATTGTCGGTCACGCTGAGAACGCTGGACATTTAGAAGGAACCTCCCTCTCGCCTTTGCTGCCATATCTTCCGTTCCATTCTTTCAATTAAAATGGAAGCGGCTGATGACATTATAGATACAGCGGCGCGACAAAAATACATTTATCCAATTGTTTTAAGCCTGTGTACACATCCTGACGCGCAAAGACAAGCAGAAAGTTCTCAATGGGTCTCTTCCAAAAGCTATACACATGGTTCTCAAAGTCACTGGCCAACCAGCTTTTGACCACATATTTGCTTGTCACGGCCTTTACTCTGGGCGTCGTTACATTCTGGGCGATGTTTACAATCAAGTCCGAGTCGATGACGGATCAACGCAACGCCCTGGAGGTTGGAGCCATGCACCTGGCTCAGGACATAGGCGAAGACCTGGCGCTGGATTCGCCAAAAGCCACAGCACGAATCCAGGCGGCCGTTGACAGACATGCCAATCGGCAGCACGTATCGATTATCGTTGTAAACAAAAGCGGACACGTTCTGGCTGAATCCCGAATCATCAACAGTACGGGTGCCGCACTAACACCTGCACTCGAAGAGGGACAAAATCTTTCCAACAAGCCCGGTATCAACGAAGCACTGGCCGGCATCATGGGCTTCAATCAAAAGAACAACTGGTTGTTCTTTGCATATCCCGTGAGATCTGCCCCCAATGAGCCTCCGCTTGGTGTCATTCAACTCGGCATTGAATTAACCAATCTGAAAGAAAGACTCAACCACGACCTCATCTTTTTCTTGCAGGTTATTGCCTGCACGCTTTTAACCACAGGTATCATCAGCATTTTTCTTGCCAGAAGGTTAACAGCACCCATCAAATATATGAGTAAGCAATCGGAATATATTGCGCACTCCGGCGACATCACCGCGTTTGTAAATGTGACCAGAACCGATGAAATAGGAGAGCTCGTCGTATCGTTCAATCAAATGATCGGGCGCTTGCGGCAAGAAGAGAAACTGAAGCAGGATTTCATTGCCAATGCCAGCCATGAATTAAAGACTCCGACTATGGCTATCGGCTCTGTTGTGGAAGCTCTGCAGGCCGGCGCTGCTGAAGATCCGGAACTGCGCAAGAAATTCTTGCAGTCGCTGGAGAATCTGGTTGAAAGACAGGCAAGTCTGCTGCGAGACCTGCTTGACGTCGCACAGCTGGATGCAAACACTCAAGTTAAGTGGAGCGAGGAAATTCTTTTATCGGAGAATATTCGCGAAGCGATGGAGCAGGTTAAGTCACAAGCAGAGCGGAAAAAAGTTCAGCTCAGTATTGAAAACGGAACAGACGATCACCTGATAGTGGGAAATAGCATCCAGTTGCAACGTGCTTTCATCAATCTGCTGAACAATGCAGTCAACTACACACCGTCACATGGTCAGGTCCATGTGTTTGTTCAGCCCCAGACCGATAGTCGCGTTGAGGTGCGTATAAAGGATACCGGGACAGGAATTGATCCCAAAGATCTTCCGCACATATTCGATCGTTTTTACAGAGCAGATAAAGCTAGAAGCAGATCTGGAGCAGGAGGCACGGGACTTGGACTCGCAATTACCCGTGAAATTATCAATCGTCACCATGGCACAATTTCTGTCGAATCAACGCCGGGAGAAGGTGCAACTTTTATCGTAAATTTGCCGGTGAAAACTCAGTAGCGAGAAACGAGTAGAGCTTATGTCAGCAGAAGAATCAAACGAACAAGCGGAAGAGGACCCAAACAATATTACGGTGCCTTGTTGCAGTGAAGAAGTGCATATTGCCTTTCGCGGGCGAGCAGATGACCGCCTGTACATTTCCTACAATCGCCAATGGCAGGAACTAAAGTTTTTTCAGTCGAACGGGCTCAAAGTATTTTGCGCCACTTGCAGGCAGCGAGTTTACTAGAAGCAGTCGGATCAACAATACGAGGAAATGCCTCGAAGTTCATGAATGATTACACTGTCATTTGGATTTTTCAGAATAAACACGCTTGAACGAACGGATATCTCGTTCGCTTAAAGTAGGTAAGCTTGTGCTTTTGTGCGACACGGCAAAATACATTATGTCGCCTGGATTATTGCTATGTGAGTGAAAGCCGAGTGCATGGCCGAGCTCATGAAGACAAACCCAGGCGACTCGTGCATCGTTTTGTTTATCTGTGGGCGACGGATCAATCGTTAGCAAGGTGACGACCGACTTTTGTAACTTGCCACCAAGCATGGTGTACTTGCAATCGCCGCCTTCTCCTTTTGAAACTGCATTTTTGTAATCGGCGGCCCAATAGATTTCAATGTCGGCATCACTTGCATTCTTGACTCGCTCAAAGCTGAGCACTCCTTCCAGCGCCTTGGTCCATTCAGCTATGGCAGTGTCGAGATCTTGTCCATAAGTTTCCTTATAACCTTGAACTTTGCCACCCGGTTCAACATAAATCTTGATCACATCTTTTGGCCAGCGATGCATGTCAGGGCTGACGTAGTCCTCGCCGTTCGAGGAGTCTTGCCCAACTTTGGCAATATTTTTTTCAAGCAATTTCAAATGCTCTTTTGTTTTGTCAGCTTGCTCTTTGTTTCGGGAAATCTCCACGTACTTCTTTAAGTACTTTCTAGCTGACACGAGGTCGCCAAGTCCTTCAAAAACAAGACCCATATTTTGATAAGGCAGATCAAGCTGTGGATCAATTTTCATTGCCTTATCGAGTTGAACTCGTGCTTCCTCGAGTTTTCCTAACTTGAGCAAAACGATGCCGTAGTTGTTCAAAGTTATTGCATTATTAGGGTCGAGCTTGCTTGCCTCTTTAAGCTTGGATTCGGCTGCATCCAACTTGTTTGAATTCATCAAAGCAACTGCGTCATTTGTCAAATTTGCAGCTCGGTTTCTCGCATCATAATCACTTAATTGCGCAGTCGCCGGGCAACCTGTTAAAACGGCAAGCCCGGCGGACAGCGCATAGAATGCAAGATATTTCGAACAATGATTCAATAATCGAATCAATTACTTACCGCGCTCTGGAAGAGGAACATCATCAATGAAATGTACCACGCCATTTGAAGCAGCGTTATCTGGTTCAGAGAGGAGACATCCGTCAACTTCAGCATGACCATCTTTGGTATTGCTCATTAGAGACTCGCCTTCCAGTGTGGCTAGAGACCCTTTCGCTTGAATATCGCCAGAAGCGACCTTGCGTCCAAGAATGTGATACTTCATTGCGGCAAGAAGTTTCTTCGGATCATTTTTCAGATCATCAAGGCGGGCTTTACCTAATTTGGCGTAAGCTGCATCAGTTGGGCAAAACACAGTGATTTGTCCTTTGCCGCAAAGAATGTGACACATGCCGGCTTGCTTCATGAGCTCGAGCTCTGTTTTGCAATTGCCTTTCTTGAACATCACGGCGCCCGCGTCGTTTGATTTTTTCGACTCGCAGCAATGTGTTCTGCTGCAGCATGCAGCATGAGTGCATGCTACCTTGTGGTGATGATGATGTTTTGCTTGTGCCGGGACAGCTCCAATTATCAGCGTGCAAGCTGCAAATAAGCCGACCAAACTGATTGCGCGAATTGGCATTTTCTGTCTCCCTAGAATTTTAGTAAGCTGCACTGCATCGCAGTCAGGACGATACCTTGTCTAAACAAAAGCGCATCTATATTGAATGATGACGCTCGTATTTTAGGTCATTGGCAATCCGTCCGTAACGGTTCTCAAAGCCCAAAACGCGCAACCTTGCCAGCGCTGCCCGCGTTTCAAAGAAGAGACTGCAGCTCTGAGCAATCCAATGCATTGCTAAAACCGCTTGCATAGAGAACTTTGCCGCTTCCGCCCTTGTTTACAAGAGATAATTCGTCAAGCTTTTTACACAGATTTTGCACTGCAAAATTTCAAGAGGACCCGAATCCCAGAATTTTACAACTGCTCTAATCGGCCTGGGAGGGGATGCCAGTTTTTGAAGCCCGCTCTTGGAAACGCTTGCATTAAATACTTCACTTGGCAGCACAGCGACTGAACGTATTCATTGGGATTCCGGCGACGAAAATCTTGCGGAAAAGTGATCATTTAATACATGCCTTTGACGAAAAAAATTGTCTCTCTACAGCTCATCTGCGTGAACCAGTATTTAGGAAATCTGGGCCAAAAGTTTTAGCCCAGACATCATGCTCACTTATAAGTCCTATTGCTTTTGCAAGCAATGAAATACCCGGTTCCATCTTGAACCAGGTTGATGCACCAGAAGGATGTGGAAGAGGAATGACATCACATTCGGTACCAAATATCTTCATGTGAAATAACGAACCGACAGTATCGGTCAATTTTTTCTTTGGAAGAAAGAGGTCTATCGCCAGTTTGCCTACGGGCAGAACAAGCGTGGGTTTCAACAATTGAAATTCTGCCTTCATCCAGCGCGCACAATTTTCCACTTCGAGATTGGATGGAACGCGGTCGCCCCCGTTTGGGTTTTTGCCCGGAAAACAGCGACACACGGCGCCCATGTAGGCGCGACTGCGGAAAGTGTCCTCATCAACGCCGGCTTGTTGAATCCATTTGAATAATGTTTTTCCAGCCGTCCACGCAAACGGTTTACCGAACTTGCCTTCATAGGTGCCAGGAGCCTGGCCGCAAATGTAGATCTTGCTTTGCACAGGTCGATGCGTAATCACCGGCCCGATCATGAGCGGACAGAGGCTGCATTCCTTTAGCTGAGCTATATGATCGCTAAGTTCTTTCACAACAGATGATTATACAAATTACTGCAGCAAGGCGATAAAGACAGGATCCGCCGAGCACAGAAGCCGGCGAGCCGCAGCTAGCCTCGTGGGGGATCCGTGCGAGCGCGCCCTATTAACTGATCCGGTCATCTCGAACCCGGGAACGCCGGCGGCTTGCCGGCACATAAAAAAACCGCCTGAGAGGCGGCTTCTTTGGAATACGAGTCAGTCCTTAAGACTTCTCTTGAACGCCGTCAGTTAGCGCATTACGAAGCGAATGTTTGCATTTCACAAGCAACTCTTCAGCCTGGGCTCGCCCGATTTTTCTGCGAACCATCAGAATGGCGGTTTTGACGCGATTGTTGGAAGCAACCAGCGCTCCTTCCGCTATCGGTCTGGGAACATCACAAACGGTGCAGATGATTGAAACTGCGCGTTCTCTCAATTTTTCATTAGTTGGACGCAGGTCAACCATGAGGTTTTCGAAAACTTTGCCGAGCTTGACCATAGTTGTGGTGGACAGCAGATTCAAAATCATCTTTTGTGCGGTGCCGGCTTTCATGCGCGTAGATCCGGTGATAGCCTCAGGACCAACCAGAGCGGCAATGCTGACGTCGGCTATAGCAGCCATCTGCGACTGTGGATTATTCACCACAGCAACAATTTTTGCCCCGCGCTCTTTTGATTTTTTCATGGCAGCCAGAACGTAGGGTGTGCGTCCGCTTGCGGAAATGCCAACGATAACATCTTTGTCTGTAATGTTGGCGTCAGCAACATCTTTTTCACCGAGCTCTTCGGAATCTTCTGCATTTTCAAATGCCTGGAACATTGCTTCTTTGCCGCCTGCAATGAACGCCTGCACCATCGTGGTTTCCACACCGAATGTTGGTGAACACTCAGTCGCATCAAGGACGCCGAGCCTGCCACTTGTGCCAGCACCGAAATAAATCAAACGCCCACCCTGTGCCAATCCATTTGCAGCCAGGTCAACAGCTTTCGCTATATCCGGCACCACTGCAGCAACAGCTTTGGCTACTTCAATGTCCTCATTCTGCACAGTGCGAACTAGTTCTTCTGTGCTGAGAGTATCAAGATTCATGGTGTGCTGGTTGCGTTCTTCGGTAATCAAACTTTTGAACGCCGTGTTTACTGTCGTCTTGGTGGACATTGTGATCTCCTTGGTTACCAGCTGGCTATTATGGTCTGCGTCCTGCCAGCGCTAGCGGCTTGAGCGCTTGTTGAATATTGCTGCGCTTGAGGAATTTACCGTCTCCCGGCTTGCCGAGATACTTGCCATCCTCGATGACTACTTTACCGCGGCTCAGTACAGTTTCCGAAACACCGGTCACTTCCATGCCTTCGTAGCAATTGTAGTCTACGTTCATATGGTGTGTCTTGGCACTTATTGTCATCTTTTTATTCGGATTGAAGATAACAATGTCTGCATCCGAGCCTACAGCAATGGTTCCTTTCTTCGGAAAGAGTCCAAAAATTTTGGCTGCTGCAGTTGAAGTTATCTCAACAAATCTATTCAAAGAAATACGCCCAGCCACAACTCCGCCGTTATAAATGAGACTCATGCGATTCTCAACGCCTGGTCCGCCATTCGGAATTTTGCTGAAATCATCGATGCCCAGACGCTTTTGATCTTTGAAACAGAAAGGACAGTGGTCTGTGGCAACCAGCGCTAAATCATTCATTCGCAGACCAGTCCAGAGCTCTTCTTGATTCCACTTTTCGCGAAGGGCAGGAGTCATTACGTATTTGGCTCCTTCAAAGCCATCCTGCTCGTAATAGCTCTGATCTAGGAAAAGATACTGGGGGCAAGTTTCTGCAAATACTGGAAGCCCTGCATCGCGTGCATCCTGGACGTTCTTTAAGGCGTCGTAACAGCTGAGGTGAACGATATAAACCGGCGAGCCAGCCATTTCTGCCAGAGCGATCGATCTGTAAACGCCTTCGGCTTCTGCTCTGGTCGGACGAGTAAGCGCGTGCCATTTCGGAGCGGTCTTTCCTTCTGCAAGCGCATTGGCGACGATTTCGTTGATTACTATTCCGTTTTCAGCGTGCATGCAAATAAGACCACCGTCTTCGCCGGCGACCTTCATGGCGCGGAAGATGGTAGCGTCGTCGGAAAGCAAAACTCCGGGATAAGCCATAAAAAGTTTGAAGCTGAGCACACCTTCATGTTTCATCAGCTGGCGCATCTCAGGCACATGGTCTTTTGGTGACAAATCCGTGATGATCATGTGAAATGCATAATCTATGGCTGCTTTGCCAGCAGCCTTGTTGTGCCAGGTTTCAAGAGCTTTAAGGATAGACTCGCCCTTTGGCTGAATGGCGAAATCAATAATGGACGTGGTGCCGCCGTGCGCTGCAGCCTGGGTACCCGTCAAGAAATCGTCAGCTGACGTAGTACCGCCGAAGGGCATATCAAGGTGCGTGTGAGGATCGATGCCGCCCGGTATGACAAGCTTGTCAGAAGCATCAATAACCTTGTCTGCTTGCAAATCCAGTTTGCTTCCGATCATTTCGATGGTTTCGCCGTCGATAAGAATATCGGCGCGGTAGTCATCTACTGCTGTAACAATTCTTCCGTTCTTTATAAGTGTTTTCATCGTCCAGACCTTATTCTTGTAAATAGGGCACAATGTCCCGAGGGCGACAACCGGTTTCCCAAACCAGAAAATTGCTCACATACTACCGAACCCACCGCGATATATACATAAGATCGTATGCGAGATTAGATAATGTTGAACTCTCTGCGTATCCAAGTGGCAAGAACGCTAACAATTGTTTCCTGCACTTCTTGTCTGTTCATAAGCATCCCTCCGGCCCTTTGCGGTGAGGCGGCAGTTCCGCGTTCAGATGCGAAAACGGACCCAGCACCAATAGACACAAAAGCAAAGCCAGCCGGAGCGAACAGAAAGACGGCGCCTCAAGCTGCTTCTAAAGCCGATACTCCCTCGAAAGAAATGTATCCGGCACTGCAAGAAATGGATCCTTCATTGAAAGAAATGGATTCATCACTAAAAGACGCTAATCCTTCACTTACAGTCACCGACCCTTCTTTGACAAAAGCGGAACCTTCTCTTAAAGGGGATCCGTCATTGACTAAGGCTGATCCTTCGCTGACTAAGGCTGATCCTTCATTGACTAAGGCTGATCCTTCGCTGACTAAGGCTGATCCTTCATTGACTAAGGCTGATCCTTCGCTGACTAAGGCTGATCCTTCATTGACTAAGGCTGACCCTTCACTGACGAAAATGGATCCCTCGCTAACGAAAACTGATCCCGTGTTGACAAAAACAGATCCCTCTTTAACCCAAACTGCTCCTCCAGTCAGCAAAGCAGCAGATGATTTCAGTTCCACTTTCAATAGAGCAATGAAAGCTTTCCGTGATGGCGACTTCGCTCTGGGAGAGAGCCTTCTGAAAAGCACTCTAAAAATGGAAGACAAACAGGGCGCCAGTGACTTAAACAGATCAAAATCAATGTTGGCACTGGCCGATTTTTATCGAACGCAAAAGCGCTTTCCAGAAGCCGAGGCTCTGTATCGCCAGCTCCTGAACAAATTTGAAAACAACCCAAATAGCGGAAAAGAACTAGCAGCTGTAAAAAGCAAACTAGCAGCTCTATTTAAATCACAGCAACGTTATGATGATGCTCTTGAACTATACAAGCAATTACTTGAATCTGAAGCCAAACAAAACGGCGAGAACTCAGCAGAAGTTGCTACAGTTCATGCAAATCTTGGGCTGCTTTACCAGCGCATGAATAAAATGAAGGAAGCAGAACTTGAGGAACAAACAGCAATAAAGCTCTTCCAGGAGAAATTAGGACCGGACAGCTTACAAGTTGCTCAATGTATGTCAGATCTTGCGACACAGTACATGATGCAAAGACAGTTAGACAAAGCCGTGCCCTTACTTGAATCAGCCCTTGCTGTATTCAACAAGAAGGATTCCGACGGCTTGATTAGCGCAACATGTTCTGAGCAATTAGGCACCGCATACGGGGCTCAAGGCAGATACAGTGACGCCGAAGTTCTTTCTCGCAAAGCACTCAAGATTTTTCAACAAAAACTTGGTGCGGACAACATGGAAGTAGCAGTAACTCTTTCGAACCTGGGAAACAGGCTGGCCAAACAAGGAAAGAATCAAGAAGCTCTCGATTGCTACAACAAGTCACTCGCGATTCAGCAAAAGCGGATGCCCGACTCACCGGATCAAATGGCAAATCTGCATGGAATTGCAGAGATTTATGTTTCACAAGCCGATTACAAAAAAGCAGAGCCTCTCCTGCGAAAAGATCTCTCATTGCGTGAAAAACGATGGGGCGACCGCCACTTATCGCTTGTTCCTGCACTGAAGAACCTTGCCAATTGCCTGGTTCTTGAAGGCATGAGCGGGGAAGAGCCCGACGCACTCATGGCAAAAGCAGATAGTATTTTGAGTGACGTGCCAACAACAAAACGAAAAATGGTTGACGCACTAATAAGCCAGGATCTGGTACAAGGGCTGGACATCAGCCCTGGCAAAAAAGGCAAAGGCAAGAGCAACAGTGATAAATGGTAACGTGAAGGGCTTTTGATGAGGTTCTGCAGAGCCATTCTTCTTATCGCTCTTATTGGTTTAGTAATCAGACTCGGTTTATTTTTCAACACCGTAGATAATACTGCTGACGCCTATCATCGAGCTTATATAGGATATTGCTGGTCGCTCCATCCTCACCTGATCAATGGAGAAATCTGGACTCCTGTGCCTGCATACGTAGCAGGTATACTCAATTTACTTGGCACTGATCCGTTTTACTCCGCAAGAGCATTCAGCCTGTTCTGCGCGTTCGCCTTTTTGCTGAGCTTTCCATTTTTAATTGCCAAACTGTTTGGAAGACCAGTAGCTATCTACAGCACTTTTATTCTGACACTCTTCCCTCTGCATGCAGCCTTAAGCGTTTGCTCGCTGAGCGAAACACCCTATACACTTTTCTTTTTCGCTGGAATGGCAAGCCTTCTTTCGGCAACTAATTTGTTTAACGCCAATAGCCGGCACAAAATTGCAGTGCTTTTGCTTTCTGTTGTCTTCTTCAGCCTGGCTTCGGCAACCCGGGTGGAATGCTGGCTCTTCGCACCCTTGTGGATTTTGTATTTTTTCTGGAATACAAGGAATTTGCTGGCTTCAACGTTGCTCGCGCTAGGACTCTTTTTATTCCCCGCGTACTGGGTCACGGCTTGCAATATCAGGTTCGACTCTCCCTTTCTTTCATTTCTGGGTCCAGGAGTAAATGCAGTCTATCAATCCGGAACACAAACACATCTGGGATACGTTCAAGCATCCGTAGTGGCTCTGCAAAAATGTTTTTTACTGGCAAGTCCCATTATTCCTCTACTGGCGCTGGTTGAACTCTTGCGAGAAGAAAGAAAAACACTGCAATCTTGCCTTCCCGAAAGAAATTTTTCCGAACGAACTCTTTATCTTATTGTGTGCCTGATGGTTCTTCTGCTCAACCTGCAAGCCTGTGAATCATTCGGACAATTCGTTGAAAACCGCTTTTTTCTGAACAGTCTAATCATGGTAATTCCTTACTCCGGCTGGATTATTCCCGCACTTCAAAAGCGCTTCCAGGACAATGAGAAACTCTTTCAGACCAGATCCGTACTTGCCACGCTTGCCGTAGCAAGCGCCATGATGCTTGTTTTCGCGATATGCAAACCGCTTCACGAACTTACAAAAAACGTCTATCCAGCCGTAGATGAAATGGCTGCCTGGTTAAATTCGAGCGCCGTAAAACCCTGTCCACTATTCTTAACCACGCTTCGCTGGAATTTCATGGGCTATCGCATAGCCTTGTTGTGCCGCAAGAAATTCAAATACATAAACATAATAGACAACTATTATTCATGCCTGCCAGTGCTGAAAGCGCGGGTCTCCGCTCATAAGCCTGAATTGCTGGTCTGCACAGATAAGGATGTTTTGGAGCTGCCCTACGCAGAGAATGTGGTGAACTTTGAACTGGACAAAGAAGCGCTATTTAGTGCTGGCTCAAAAGATCTAGATATCATTTCGGCCTATCACATAAAAGACGGCACGCTCAAAACCGTGCAAACGATCAAGCCTGTCCTGTCGAATTTCAAGACAGGTATCAATGTCAGCAATGAAAGCGCAGCAACAAACTACAGCGATTATCAATGGTAAGTTAAGAAAAAGAACATCAAGGTTCGACTCGGAAAGCAAGCTCCAATCCGCGTGGGACAACGCTTTGGCTGTCGACAACTAAGTGAGCTTTCATAAAGCCCTCAGCAACTGCTGTGTTAACCTATCTAGATTAGATTCAAAGGCTGGGGATTCCATGCAGACGTTTAGCTTTAGCCCGGGCACGGGTGCAGCAGCAAGCCAGGTAGAAGCGTATTCAAACTTGAAGGGGCCGTATGCCAAGCGACCCATCAACGAACTCAGCGCGGCTGAAGCTAAACAGCTTTTGAATCACTCACCCGACATCGTGTGTATCACCGATTTCTCCGGCAAAATTCTCTGGTCGAACATGGTGGAGTGCAGCATCACAGGCTTTACTCGCGAAGAGTTGCAAGAGACATCGATGTTCGAGCTCATTCACCCGGAAGACATGGTTAAAGTGGTTCATGGACTGAACGATATTGCCGTTGGCAAATTGAATCCATGCACTGAAGTTAGAACACGCTGTAAAGACGGATCATACAGATGGATCTCCTGGAGCGGCGTTCCTATTCCGGAAGAGGAAAAAATTTACTCGATCGGCCGCGATGTTACCAGCCAAAAAGTAACAGAATCAATGGTACGCAAATTGGCGGCCATCGTGCAAGCCAGTAATGAAGCCATCTTCGGCATCGATCAGGAAGGGCTGATTTCAAGCTGGAATAAGGGTGCCGAGGCCTTGTACGGATACACGTCCGAAGAGATGCTGAAGCAACCCGTAAAGTGCTTGTTGGCCTACCCACGACAAGATGAAGATCTGCACAAGAGCAATCCACTCGAAACCTCCGAAGCCGTGCACAAATGCAAGAACGGAAAACACATTACCGTCTCAGTTTCCTCATTTCCAGTGCCGGATGATTGGGGACAGATTGGCTGGGCAGCCATAGTGCGAGACATTACAGTTCAAAAGGAAGCAGAAAGAAGCATTGCCGAATTCTATTCAATCACCTCACACGAGTTGAGAACGCCACTCAGCTCAATAAGAGGCGTACTGAGTTTATTAGAAAACGGTGTTGTCGAACCAGGCTCGAGCGAAGGGCAAGAGCTCATCAGTATGGCCAGAGCAAGCAGTGAACGATTGATTCGCCTCGTCAATGACATTCTTGATCTTCGCCGCATAGAATCAGGTTCCATCAATCTGACTCACGAAAGAATTCTGGCAAGCGACCTCTTGAGCAGCGCGCTGTCCAACGTAAAAGGCATTGCCATCGAATCAGGGATCGCGCTTGTGTGCGAACTGCATGCTGATGGAAGAATTTTTGGAGATCAAGACAGACTCACGCAAGTCATAACAAATTTGCTCTCCAATGCGATCAAATATTCGAAAAGTGGTCAGCAAATAATCGCAAAAATCGACCGCGAGCAGACAGACCGTTTGCGATTTTCAATCATAGACCAGGGACCGGGAATTTCAAAAGAAAACTACGCAAAGCTTTTCAAGAAATTCGGACAATTAGATTCAAGCGATACGCGCCCGAAGGAAGGAATGGGGCTCGGATTGTTTATCGCACGCTCTATTGTCGAACAGCATAATGGAAGAATTGGCGTCTTGCCCGCAAAAACCGGTGGTTGTCACTTCTGGTTTGACCTGGAAATTTGTCAGGAAAAAGAGACTTAAACATCTTTGATTAAGCCGGGATTTAACCTCTAATTCGCTGATTCATGCAAAACTATTAAACTAAGCATGTATTGCGTCGCCTTCGCGCGCGCTATGCGGCAGCAGATAAGCATCGTATATACAGAACGATCCAGCGAGGATTCTAGCTTTGAAGGGCGTCACCACTGAAGTCATAGCGGAAGTACGCAACCGGGCGAAGATCCTTGAAGTTGTGTCGGAACTTGTCGTCCTGAAACGTTCCGGGAAAGAGTACAAGGGGCTCTGTCCGTTCCACAACGAAAAATCACCTTCGTTCATGGTCAACCCGGAGAAAGGTATTTTCAAATGTTTCGGTTGCGGAGAAGGTGGAGACGTTTTTTCCTTTACGCAAAAAACAAAGCGCATTGAGTTCATCGATTCAGTTCGTGAGCTCGCGCAGAAATATGGCGTCCCCCTGGTTGAAACGAGAGAAGATCAAGATCAATATGACAGACGCACTGGAATGTTGATGCTCTACCAGCAAGCTGCCGAGTACTACAGTCGCTTGCTCCATGATGAAAGAGAAGGGTCAGTCGCAAAAGACTATCTTTATCGTCGTGGAATTGATGATGAAACAATCCACAAATTCAAACTGGGCTATGCACCAACTGCCTGGGACGGCTTGCTTCGCTACCTGACTGAAGCAAACAAATCCAGCCCGGAAACACTGGTTGAGGCAGGTCTTGTCAGACGCAAGCCGGACAGCAATCATTTTTATGATCTCTTCCGCAATCGATTGATGATTCCCATTCAAGATGAACAAGGACGTGTCATCGCATTTGGTGGCAGAACAATGGGAGACGACCAGGTCAAATATCTGAATTCACCTGAGTCTCCAATCTACATTAAAGGTGAACACTTATTTGCCTTGCATCAAGCAAAAGAATCCATCAAAACAAAAGATTCCGTTATCGTAGTCGAAGGATATTTTGATGCAATAACATCGCATCATTATGGCTTTACGAATACAGTGGCGACTCTGGGAACCGCTCTGACTGAACGGCAGGGAAAACTGCTTGTTCGGTTTACAGAAAGCAAAAGGGTATTTCTTTGCTTTGACTCCGATGCAGCTGGTGAAAGAGCAGTCAACCGGGGCATGGAAACTCTCAGCCAAATCGCCGAGGGCATTGGCATAGAAATGCGCGTCATTCGCGTTCCAGGAGGAAAAGACCCGGACGAATGCCTGCGTTCAAATGACGAACAGGCAGGACCCGCCGGATTCCAACATTGCATCGATAGCGCACCACGACTGCTCGACTATCAACTCATACGCGCAGTAGAAAGAGCCAACACCTCAACCCACAGTGGGCGAATCGACGCCGCAAAACTGATTCTCCCCATCATCGCAAGCATCAAAAATGCCGTTGCTCGAGGCGAGTACATCAGGCAGTGGGCACTAAAGCTGGGGATAAGAGAGGAAGATTTACTTGCCGACATTTCTCAATTCCGCCGCCAGATGAAGATGGGAGTAAAAGAACCAGAGTTCAATCGCCCTCTAGTAAAAAAGAATGCTCCAAAGGCCGGGGGATCTGAGGCTGAACTTTCCATGCTGGCACTTTATCTGTTGTCACGAGAGGACTACCAATTCCTGAAAGTGAAGCTGGCAGAACTTCGCCTGAGCGACCCTGTTTTTCAGCGCATTAAAGATGCAATGGAAGGAATTGGAAAATTCCAGAATGACGTAGATTTCTGGCAAAATTTGCAGGACAGGCTGTCTCCGGATTCGGAAGCGACCCAAAGACTCTGGGATCTGACTAGTAAAGCGGAAGAGATTAAAAGGCAAAAATTGCCAATAAGCGTTATTCTTAATGATTACGAGTCTCGCCTCGTCAAGGAGAAATTAATCCGGGCACTCGATGCTCTCTCTTTGCAGATTAAACAGAAGCCCGACGAGGAAGAAGAGAAAAAGATATCTCTGAAGATTGGGCAGCTCAAACGGCTGCAAATAGTATTGCAATCAGCCCCTGATGGTCTGGAAGAAGTAAAGCGTCAATTGGACACCCTGCTGGTGGAGACAAAGTTGTGAGTAAAGGCCGCGACCGCGAAGAAAGCTTTGTAGAAAACATTAATCGCATGGAGGAGTCCAGAAGCAAGGGCAGAAGCTCCGACCTTGAGGAATTGCTTTCAGATGATGACAGCGACCTTCCGGGTGGCGCGGTGGCAGCCAGTGGCGGAGACGGCGCCGATTTTTTCATCGACGACGAAGAAGTCAAAGTCGAGGAAGACCCCGTCGAATTTGATAAACAGGTATCAAGCGGACTTTCATCGGATGACCCGGTACGCATGTATTTGCGAGAAATAGGTCGCATTCCGCTGCTTACCGCCCAGCAAGAAATTGAGCTGGCCCGTCGCATTGAAGCAGGCGGAGCCGAGGGCGCTATTGCAAAACGCAAACTCACACAGGCAAACCTCCGCCTTGTCGTATCAATTGCTAAGAAATACGTCGGTCGCGGAATGTTATTCCTCGATCTGATTCAAGAAGGCAATCTGGGTTTGATCAGAGCCGCCGAAAAATTTGACCACTCACGTGGATACAAATTCAGCACATATGCGACATGGTGGATCAGACAAGCAATCACTCGCGCAATCGCTGATCAAGCGCGAACGATTCGCATACCTGTGCACATGGTGGAAACGATCAACAAGCTCAAGAAAGTCACTCGCAAGCTCGCACAAGACAAGGGACGTAAACCAACAGAAGAAGAAATTGCTGATGCAATGGAAATCTCTTTGACCAAGCTGCGCGAAATCATCAAGGTTGCACAAGAGCCCGTTTCACTCGAAACTCCAATCGGAAAAGAAGAAGATAGCAAACTGGGCGACTTCATTGAAGATCGCGAAGCCGAAACACCGGCATCTTCAGTTACACAAGAACTACTGCGAGACGACATCATCGAAGTTATGGCAGGTCTATCTCCGAGAGAGCGAGATGTCTTACGCCTGCGCTTCGGTCTAGACGATGGAAGACAGCGCACACTGGAAGAAGTAGGGCAACTCTTCGGGGTCACTCGCGAACGCATTCGCCAAATCGAAGCAAAAGCACTACGTAAACTGCGTCACCCAAATCGCAGCCGCAGGTTGCGCGAGTATATTGATTAAAGCTGAAATAACGGTCTTACCATGGAAAAACAGAGAGCATGGCAGAAAAGCTGTTTGCCATTCAAGGCTGCACGCGTTTTACTGAGTGTATTACTGTCGCTAGCAGGGGCATGCTGGGCGGTCTGTGACTCTATGGCAGCAAACGAACATATGATTGCAAGCTACAAAAACAATGCGAACCTCCAATGGCTCGCTAGCAAGCTAGTTATGGTGGAAAAAATTTTCGAACAAAATTCAAAAGGGCAAGCGAAGTCTCAGCTAGAGAATACTTTCCGCCCAGATCACATCACACATGGGCAGTATCAGCAGTATTCATTGAATAGCTGCCCCTTGATCAAAGTTGACGCCATTCCAATGGATACAAAAGGAGAACGTTTTGCAATCGGATCTCCATACCTGGCCCAAAGCGCGCAAGATATTAACAAGCTCAATCTTTCTCCAGAAGATTTGCTTAGAACTAAATGGCTGCTAGATCGGTTAAGAGAGGTCGAAACCATCAAGCCTGGTATTAGTAGTGTAGAAGAGCTAAACAAACACTTCGCCCCTTATACTTCTGGTCTTCATACGCCGCCTCTGCCTGGCGAGCCTGGCTAATGAAAGATTGCGAGCTTTTAAAAGTCTCAATTGAGTGGAAGCCGAAAACGCATACCATCAAAAAAATAAGTACGCCAAGACTTGAATGGACTGCGTATGACTAAGTACAGCTCGAAGGCTTTCAAGTAATTTCAAAATTTGCTCAATGCTAGCAGCCAACAGCGAAGATCGACTGTGTTATATCTGCTTCGTCTGTCCTGCGGCAAGCTTCTTGGCGCCAGGCAAAGCTGGAATTCTTACAATTGGTGCAATGCGTCGGGCATGTTTCAGCAAGCCCTCATCCTTTAAATTGTGGCGAGCAATTGGATGCGCAGCTTCTGCCGAGATTGAAGGCATGCTTTGAAATGGTTTGCATTTGAGAGCGTAATAAGTACAAGCCAGAGCTACAGCAATGCAAAGAGCGTTAAGGCAAAACGATATTGCTATTTGCTTGTAATTGGCTGAATTCCTGCGAGGGTATTCACCCCAGGGATTTTGTGCTGAACTCATTGCCGCATCTCAGTACTAACAGCCTAAATCTAGGCGATGTCATGGGAGCAGACAATGGTAGTCTTCCCACATTTCCCTCAGTATAAATGCACAATAACACAGCCTGGCACGCGCTGGCACACGCATGCTGCGAGCCACTTGCTCTTGGCCAATTGTGATCAAGGACAGCACGTTGGTGGGAAATCCACGATAAGAACATTGCGAGGTGGCATAGATTGTGCTATTTCTGAGTTTGTAAGTTTAGCTACAACTTTATGAGCAAAAGAAATTTAGCCACATTCATCAACTCGCTGATTGCAAGTACACTTTTTGTTGGTATGCAATCGCCCGTGATAGCGCAGGGGACGGATCCCGACCTGCTTCCTCCAGAAGTAGTTCTTCCAGCACCGGGCGCACCGGCATACAATGCAACACAAAATGCAGTTGCCGGCAGCGCGCAAACTGCCGTTGCAGGTACGAACATGGGTGCAGCTGCAGCATCGGGAGCCCTCCAGGAGACTCCAATTCAGGCGTTTGTACCAGCTGGTTGGCCATTTGATGGAGTGCCGGCGCCTGGCGGAGTTTCACTTGGAGCTCGAGATTTTGCCAGCTTCTATAACAACCTTCCTCCTCAAATGAGGCAACAGATGGGCAATCAAATGCCCGGAATGCAGCCCGGATTGAGCGCCAGTCCTCTTGGCGCCGCAAATCCAGCACTGAATCCAGCGACAAATCCTGGGGTGACGACCAATCCAACAAGCACCGACTCGAGTTCCACAACAGTCGAAGAAAGCGATCCTCATGCCGCAGGGCCTTTCTCAACTTCTGGCGGGAAAGACTGCCCCTTGTGCAAAAAGAAAGCTGCAGAAGAAGCTGCAAGAAAAGCACAAGCTGCGGCAGCTGCACAGGATGCCAGTCCAAAGCCAGATCCGGTTGCAGTAATTCAAACGACAAAAGGGCCGATTACAATTCGCCTGTTCAGACAGTATGCTCCGCAAACAGTTGCCAACTTTATTGAACTTGCACAGAAAGGTTTCTACAACAATCTGACTTGGCACCGCGTGGTCCCCGGTTTCGTTATTCAAGCAGGTTGCCCCAAGGGTGATGGCACAGGTGGCTACACCGATCCCCAAACAGGCCGCCCAAGAACACTCCCGCTAGAATTGCACCAGAAGCTGCGCCATAATGCACCAGGTGTAGTGGCAATGGCAAGATTCGGCAATGATCTCAATTCTGCCAGCAGCCAGTTCTATATTACGCAGGCAGCGCAGCCGAACCTGGACAATAAGTACACAGTGTTCGGTGGCGTGCTGAACGGCATGGAAGTAGTTCAGCGTATTACGCAGCAAGACAGAATCCTCGGCATCAACTTGCAGGGAATCTAAAAGTTGCCGACCCGACATTTTCCTAGCACATTAATTCGAATGCGGGAAATACGTATGACTGTCAATCTTCGCGTTGACTTTGTTATTTAACAGCTTTAATTTACTAGCAGGTAGGGAAGGATTTACCGGGCGCTTTTCGGAGCTGGTCAATTTAATGCATCATGAAACAGTTCATCACACCGAGCATCGCTCGGTGCACCTCTCCATTCACCGAGCAGCACACAGCGATTCTGCAACAACACCGCACAGCGAATCAACGGCTGCACATCACTCTTTAATAGCAGAAGTTCACCGGGCATCAGCAAACAATGCAAACGGAGAGCATTCACTTTTCGGAAAGCCGGCAGAGAAAGCCGATAGATCAGCAGAGAAAGCAAATGCTGAACAAGGCCAATCTGCTGAAGCTAAGAAAGGCGAACAAGTTGCCGGCAGCACAGTCGGCGACTTGCAAATAACGAATCAAGAAAAGAATCTATCAACATTGCTTGATAAAAATGTTGCAGATCAAGAACGATTGAGTACAGCCATGGGACTGCTGGGCACTGACTCAACAGGAGTCTTCAGCATGAAGGACTCGTCTGGCAATTTGCATGAACTGCACATCGAAAAACTCGAGGTGGACGGCAAAACCGTAGTTCGTGTGAGCGAGGGTGGGCAAACTCTTATCGAGGGAGTTGTGGAGAAAGCAACTGTCGCGCGAGCAGCCAGCGAAAATGCCGACAAAGCAAAGTTAGAAACCGCAAGAGCCGACGGATTGCCTAAACCTCCAGGCGATCAGCCGGTGAAAACAGCGCCGTCTGCAGCTTCAGGTGCTGATAGCGGTGGTCATTATGTGAGAGTACCAAAGCGCCGTCCGGCCGGCATGAGCTATGGAGATGGCGGAGGCGGAGGTGGTGGCGGCGGTGGTGGTGGCAGAGGCCATTACAGCCCGCCGGATCGCGGCTCCGACTACAACCCAGCCGGAGTTGATCACAGCAGGTGGCAAGGTGTAAGACACTCTGACGGCTCAGTTGCAATTAGTTTCCGCGGCTGCCAGGTAGACACAGACGGCAGTGGAGCTTACAGACATACGGAAGATGCTACACGCCAGGGACAAACGAGCCTGAGACTCTCTGACGGCACTTCACTCGATACCGACAAGCATAATTTCTTTGTGCTTCCGCCAAGTGTGGCGCACGCTTATGGTATCAAGCTTGGTGACCTCGGCTGGCTGGTCCAGAAACAATCAGGAAATGCGGTGCCAGTTGTCTTTGGTGACTCAGGTCCCGAAGGCAAACTCGGAGAAGCATCTGTTGCCGCACTCAAATCTCTGGGCTACGACAATGTAAGTGGCGCAAACGGAGTAGATAAGAGCGAAGAGTTCGAAATAGTATTCGTGCCTGGCTCCGGGAATGGTACAGGTGACATCGCCAACAGCCCACAAGCGATGGCAGGTAAACTGGCAAGCCTGGGCTCTGCACCTGACAGCAAATCCGGCGACTCAAACTCACTGCCTTCGTTTGCATAAACTACCCGGGAGCGCCGGCGGCTCGCCGGCTTATGCTCTGCCATGCCGTGACGAGCAGGCCGATAAACCGAATCCGGCGAGTCGCAGCTAGCCTCGTTATGGGGGATCCGTGCGAGCGCAGTGCGTGCGGGTTGGAGAGTCGACGCCTGCCCTCCCGGGCTTCGTCTAGCGCAAGCATTGCGTATAATATACGAGGTGTTCGGAGCTCGAATATGAACGATCAGGGAGGAGAAGCTCCCCAATCAGCAGACTCACAAAACGGATCAGCCGCAGCAGATCCACTTGTAGCTCAGCTTTTTGACCAACGTTATTTGATTCATTCGATTTGTGGCTCGGGCGCAAGCGGTGTAACGTACAAAGCTCACGATTCAGTTCTTGATCGCGTAGTGGCAATTAAAATAATTCACGCGAATCTGTTGCAGGACCCGCGTGCAGTTGAACGGTTTAGATCTGAGGCAATCACAACCACTTCACTAAAACACCCGAATATAGTTCAAGTGCACAAACAAGGTGTAGCACAGGACGGGCGATTATATATGGTTATGGATTGCCTCGATGGTGAATCTCTCGCCGAATTGATTGCAAAAAATGGCAAACTCAATTTCGACTTGTTTTTTGAAATTTTCGCGCAGGTCATAGAGGGGCTGAGATATGCTCATGAGCAGGGCATCGTCCACCGAGATATAAAACCAAGTAATATCATGCTAGTGAGAGAAGCTAGCGGGACCAAAGCATTTCTTGTGGACTTCGGCATTGCCAAATGCATTGAGCAAAACAACGCTCAAGGTTCCACTCAAACGGGGCTCTTGCTGGGCAGCAGCTCTTACATGAGCCCAGAGCAATGCAAAGGCGCAAAAATTGATACCAGATCCGACATTTATTCACTGGCATGCGTGATGATCGAATCACTAATGGGACAATCGCCATTCAAAGGAATGTCCGCGCTCGATGTAATGTATCAGCATTTGAACTCCTCGCTAAGCAATCTTGGCTTTCTCAAGGCGCTTCCAGCTCCTTTATCGAAGATTCTGAAAAAATGCATAGAGAAAGAGCCGGACAACCGATACCAGAGCGTGAAGGAATTGCAAGCTGATTTTTCTGCAGCCGGCGAAATGAAGGACACTCTGCAAAGAAGCACGGATAAGCATAAACCTGTATTACCAGCACTCCTTGCTTCTGCGGCTCTGGCCGGCTTACTTGTCTTTTGTGCGACTGCCAACAAGGAACACAACAAACCGGAAGCATTCCAAAAAAAAATTCAAACTTCAGCAGATCGAGTAGGTATTCCTCCTAAAGCCGATGATCTTGAGTGGCTTTTGAAAAAATATGATAAGCAGCCAAACGCGGCAGAAAGCAAATTGCTGATACTAAGACGCTGGCTGGCTGAGAGAGGAAGCAAAGCAAGCAAGTTTGACCGAATATCAGTCTACAATAGGTGTTGCGATCTTCTTAATTCGATGAACAGAAAAGCAGAGGCTGCAGACTGTTGCGATAAAGTTAAACGAATTGCGGAGAGCCTGAATCCGAGCGACCCCTATGCGGATGGAAGCATCACATTGCTACTCGATGTTTATCGCATTACCGGGCAAGCACTGGAAGGAGTGCGCGTCGCTGACAGGATTCTGGCGAAGTATCCGGAACTGGCGAGGAGAAACGCATGGGAATTGATGTCACATAGAGCTTATTGCCTGGAAGATGCAGCTAAGACCAGGGAGGCAATTGCCTCCTTCAAAACGGCAGACGAAGCCATTCCAGAAGGTGAACTGAGCATGCAGCAAAACTCAGTGCGACATGATTTGATCAAACTTCTAGCCAGCACTGGAGATATAGATGGATGCAAAAAATACGAAGATGAGTGTTTGAAGTGCATATCCGGCCCGGACGAGCAGTCATTGATTGCCAGTGAATATGTGACTATCGCTGGGCAGTTTGCCGCATCGAATCATAACCTGGAGGCAATACAGCGCCTAGAAAAAGCACGTGAACTTGCACCAAAGAACAACATAGTTCTTCTTAATACAATCCAAACATCCTGCATCAACAACTACCGAACTTTGAAGAATTACGTAAAAGCAATAGAACTCGAGAACGAGCTGTTGAAAAACCCGCAAGACTGGTATGAGAGAACTCGAATTCTGCTCGAGGCAGCCGGTGATTACAGGAGAATAGGCGATGAGGCCAATTCAAGGAAAAGTGCAGAAGAAGCGATTCGTGTAGCGCGCGATAATTTAGGAAAGAAACTAACTAACGCTGCGGCAGAGCGCCCGATCATACTTGCCATTTTCAATTACCGAGATGCGCTGAACTCGCAAAACAAAACGGCAGAAGCGCTAAGCTTTTTGCAAAATTGGATAAGCTCAGCTCAAAGATTACTCCCAGATCCTCTTTTTCTTGCTGAACTTTACAGGAGCAGAGGTGAAGAATACCTTGCCCTAGACTTGCCGGACAAAGCACTAGAAGATTTGCAGGCGGCAAGAGCTATGCTAAGAAACTGGCAGCCTAAAGAACCTGATACTTATTTACTTGTAGATTTAATTACGGAGGAAGCTGGTTGCAAGGGAAAACAGAGAAAACATGCAGATAAGCTCCAATATGCAAAAGAAGCTTTGGATGAACTGAAGAAAGTTGAACCCGATGAAGCCAGGAAACTGGGATTACAAATAAAAATTGCCTACGCGCTTGCCTCTCAGAACCAAGATACCGAAAGCCAGAAGGTTTTGCAGCAAACGTTTGATGAATGCAAGCAAAAATACACAAGCGCAGGGGAAGGTCACCTGGATGAACTGAGGCAGATTTCTCAAGCATACTCTGCTCTAAATGAATACCGAAAAGCGGAAGAGGTTTGCCTTTATGCACTACAGGTCTCGCGAAAGTTAGATGAACGGCTCACAGATTCCGAGCGAGTACTATATTTATGCCTGGCCAGTGCACTCAAAAATCAAAACAAGCTTGACGCAGCACTGAACGCTTATGAAAAAGCACTTCAGCTGAATGAGCAATTAAACGCGCTTGATCATATAACGCTGGGTATCTTGTGGGACCTGCAGGATGTCTGGACGATAAAAAAATCCTATAATCAAGCAATTCGATATTTACTTACTTACATTGAAAGAGCTCCCGTTCAGTACAAAGGAAAAGCTTATCGGGACCTTGCCCGGGTCTATCAGCAAAAAGGTGATGAATTAAAAGCGAAAAGCACACTACTTGACGGCTGGAAAAAACTGGAAGGACAGACTGAAGACAAGTGTTTCGCCAGAATCTTCGTAGACCGCACTCTTTGCCACTTTTTCAGCAAGGCAGCAAAGCCTAATGAATGGACCATTTACTACAAGGACGCTTTAAACTGTGCCAGCGACCTGCAAAACTCAGCAAACAAGAGTTATCCAGCCGAAGCCTATCAGGAGCTAGCAGGAATCCTCAGCGACGATAAGCAATTTTCTGAAGCGTTGAAATATGTGAGCCTCTCGGTCTCGTTCTATAAGCAATGCCCCGACTCGTTTGACGTTCAATTATCGTCAGCCCGGCAGGAATGGTTGAAGACTTACAAAGCAAACGCTGACGACTCGAAGCTTCAAATGCTCCTCAAGGAAAGCAATCTGTAGACGCTGATTTTAGGCTCTTGCGATTTTCCAATTGCCTGGTTTACCAATATTAGTAGATGATCTTCTCAGGTGGTCTGGAATGAGATCAATTTTGCTGGGGGAGGGCCGGCGATTGTATCTTTTGCAATGCACCGAGAGTAAATTCAACATCTAAACAAATTGCAAAACCCGGAATCCCATTCATTTTTCAATTGCAGCTTTCAAGGAGTACTCCATGCGTATTGAACTGAAACACAAACAAAATTGCCAGTCTTCGGGTCAGTTAAGGCATTGCCTCGAAGAAATCATCGCTGAAGAAAGGCTTCCACTCTCAGTTGAAATGATTGAAGCCGATGGGCTGGAAGAGCCACTTGTTTTTATAGGCGCCGATCAGATAGGTGCCAGGCGAGCAGGGCGTTTTGACAAACATCACATTGAAGCACGCCAGTTCCTGGACACGCTCCGAGACGCACTTCTCGAAAAATGGCACGACCATGCAATTTCGCCCTTATTGCACCTTCAGGAGAAGCAGATTTAGGCAAAGTGAATTATCCTCTCTCGAACACATAATTAATTCAGTTTATGTAATAATGTCTGAATGCAGAGGGAGGGGACGCTCAATGGAAACTGCTGCTTTAAGAAAAGAGGTCGAACCGCTTCTCATTATGCTCGGAAAAGTGATAAGAGAACGGCGGATTGCCCTGGGGATGTCGCAGGAAGACCTCGCTAGCAAATCCGGGCTTCACAGAACTTATGTGAGTGATGTCGAACGAGGCATTCGAAATTTGACACTTGGTGCACTGTGGTTTATCGCTACGGGCCTCAACATGCAACTTGCAGACATCATAGCGACTACGGAAACCCGGGCTGATTTCAAACCAGACCTCGAAAAACTTCATGAGCTGCTGAAATAATTTCACTTAGCAGTTCGCCAGCTTCCCATCCCGGCCGGCTCGCTCGGATAAGCCCGGGAGCGCCGGCGGCTCGCCGGCTACTACTCCGGCCGGATCGATCCTATATTAAAAGCCAGCGAGCCGCAGCTAGCCTCGTAACGATGCCTCGTGCAAGCGCAGCGTGTGCTGGTTGGAGTTGGCGCGCAAGCGCAGCGTGTGCGGGTTCGAGAGGTGACGCGTGCGCTTCGGCAATTTCCGCTCTGAAGCTAGAGTATGGTTCGTGCAACTTAGGCAAAAAATGTCTTCATGTATGGTGAATCGTGAAAACTCTCCGCCTTACTAATGCACATACTTATCAATACGACTACAAAATTTCGTCTTTCTTCGCTGAGTTTCCTCCAGAGACACAGCCAAAGGCCAGTTCTCATCAGCAACTTGAGGATTAATTCTTCACGCGAGTTATTCAGCTGCTAAACTGGAATTGGAGCCCTGAATCCAGCGTGAGGACAGATGGTAACCCAGAAAGAGCAAACTCTCAAGGACAATATCCAGAGGCTCAATAGGCTTCTCGGGCCAGATCACCTTTCTGTTGCGGACGCGCTTGTTAGCCTTGGTTTGAATCAACTTGAAGCTGGCGAAGCAGACGAAGCAGAAAGGTGTTTTCGCCAGGCCCTGGAGATCAGGCAAGCGGCTCTTGATGCTGAAGACGAGACAATCACTCAGCTTAAGTACTATATAGGCAGAACTTTTTTTGAGCGCGGCGATTACAGCGCAGCTATGGAAGCCTACAAGAGCTGTATTGATGCATACGAAGAAGAGTGCCGCCCGGAAGACAACTTCCTTGCGACTGTTCTTGATGCCTTAGCAAGCCTCCATCATGACCGTGACAACTACGAGCAAGCAGAACCCCTATTGAAACGCGCTTTGTTCATCAGATTATGTGTGCTTGAACCCTTAGATGCAGCAATTGCAGAAAGCCTGAATCACCTGGGCTGGCTCTACTCTCAAAATGGTGAAATGGACAAAGCAGAGCATTTGTTTTTGTGTGCGCTCGATATCTGGATCTCCGCTATTGGCCTGGAACACGCAAATACAGCCATGTGTCTCGAGAACTATGCTTATGTCCTCAGTAAAACAGGTCGCCTGAAAGAAGCTAACCAGCTCATGGATAAAGTTGAAATGATTCGTTCAAGGCGAACCAGAGCAAGCGAAGCACAGTAGCAAGAATAAAAAAGTCTTCCTATTTGATATACAATAGCCCGAACCGTCATAAGCATGGAAGAAGGCATATTGGAAGCACTTTCTCAAGACCAGGAAATTGCAAACGCTCGTCAAGCCGAACAGATTTTTCGCAAAGTCAGCTGGCGCCTCATTCCGTTTATGCTTTTGCTTTACGTAATCGCTTACCTTGACCGCATAAATATCTCATTTGCCGCCCTGCAAATGAATCATGATTTGAACTTCACTGACGAACAATTTGGTGCTGGAGCCGGTGCGTTTTTTATTGGCTATTTCCTTTTCGGCGTGCCGAGCAACTTGATGGTATCAAACCTGGGGGCAAGGAAATGGATCGCCTTAATCATGATTGTCTGGGGTTTCATCTCAGCTTCGATGTGCCTGGTCCAGGATATCCAGGTCTTCCTCTGGATGCGATTTTTCCTCGGTGTGGCCGAAGCCGGATTTTTTCCGGGAATGATTCTCTACCTTACTTATTGGTTTCCAAAGCGAGAGCACGCAAAAGCGGTAGCAAGATTTATGACCGCGATTCCTTTGTCTGGAATTCTAGGGGGTGTGATTTCATCAGCAATTTTTAAAATGCATGGTTTCATGGGTCTGGCTGGTTGGAAATGGCTGTTCCTTATTACAGGCTCTCCAGCAGTAATTCTCGGGGCAGTTGTTTTGTTCGTGCTCAGCGATGGTCCGTCAGAATGTAAATGGCTCAGCGCAGAGGAGCGAAGCTGGCTCATCGCGCACGTTTCGGCAGATCAAATTCAAACAAAGAAAGACAGCGTTGCCAGAGCAGTTTTTGGAAACCCGCGAGTATGGTTGCTTGCCAGCATTTATTTCTGCCTCGCACTAGGCATGTACGGTTTCCAGCTCTGGCTCCCACAGATCATAAAAAGTTTCGACAATGTAGATGACTCGACAGTCGCGCTGCTTTCAGCAATTCCTGCTGTATTTCAAGCGTTGGGAATGGTGTTTGTAGCAAGCCACTCTGACAAGAAAAAAGAAAGACGCTTGCACCTGTCAATGTCGGCAGCTCTTGCAGCAACAGGACTGATGACTTGCGGTTTTTGCCACAATCCCTGGCTCTCTCTAGCTTGCTTGTGCTTGACCGCGTTCGGAATCTGGGGAACAGTGGGTCCATTTTGGGCAATACCAACGTCATTTTTGGGTGCCAGCTCTGCAGCTGCCGGGATAGGGCTCATCAATTCAATAGGCAGCCT
Source organism: Obscuribacteraceae bacterium (SeqCode) (assembly GCA_044358055.1). Lineage (GTDB taxonomy): Bacteria > Cyanobacteriota > Vampirovibrionia > Obscuribacterales > Obscuribacteraceae > JAIEPM01. The sequence continues at coordinate 40,485 of JBIKOL010000022.1, read as the reverse complement.
TGGGGGCTTTGTCGGTCCAAACGTAGTTGGCTTTATTAAGCAGCACCATCCTGATTTCATTTATTCGCTTGCAGCCCTTGCGGTATCACTAATGGTGGCAGGATTTCTGGCTCTTTTGCTGAAGTCACCGGTGAAGGAATAATATTTGGCTCTGGCAAAGTAAGCAACTCATTTCACAAATTGGTCACAGGCAGAACCTCCGAAGTTCACAGACAAACGATATCGTTTGTTCAGTGGTGAGGGGGGATTAAGCAATGGACAATTCTGTTTTTTATGGCAGCAAAAGCAATTCACGTGAACTTGAACATACGGACAATGCCCATCGCGCTAGCCCAGGCGAGCGGCTCGTGGCCGAAAGTTTGGAGCAGCTGCCCCGTCGCGAGTCCAATTCATCGAATAAGTCAACGGCAGCCCTCCCCCAAGTGACCCTATTGACAGACTCACACTCAGCAAACACAGAGAAAGGGGAAAGAAATGCCTTTGTGCTTCGGGGCGCGCCACAAGAAGGGCGTGTCGAGAGGAAAGACGAAAACTTTGGAAAACATCTTGCATCTGCCCAAGCTGCCTTGATTGAACTGGGCAAGCTCAAAGAACATCGTCCTGATGACAAAGTTTGCATCACAACGGGAGATGGCAGAAAAATACAAATTACGGTCGAACGAGCTTGCCAGATCATTAGAGCAGAACTGGATAGCGCCGTTGCCAGCGCAGCACGTGTTGACCTCTCGCTTGTCAAAAATGCGATTGCCGAAACAGACAAAAAAGCACGCGCTGCAAGCAATGAAGAAGAATACAAGAACTTGCGAAAAGAACAGGCGTCACTGGAAAAGGTAATTGATCTGGTAAATATGAGCAAGCTTGCGAAGAGTACCTTTGAGCGTGAATATCATGAGTTCAAACTCTCAAACTTACAAAAAGACTTAGAAAAGTTGTCCGCTCGAAAAGAGGAAACAATGGACAACTCAGGGGTCCGCCAAAAGGAAAAACTGGTTTCACAAATAGAGGATGAAAAAGCGAAAATCAAAGAGATTAAGAAGGAAATTCTGGCCAACGAGCTTATTGCAAAACGAGAGGAGACTGCAAATGAAAAAAATCGCCCTTCAAAACCCGGCGATTCGCTAAGAAATGACCTGGCTGTAGTCCAAGAACTCGCCGGTCACGGTAAATATGGCGAAGCCAGAACATATCTTGACGAGATAAAGAAAATCGCTCCAGGACTGACATTCGAACAGCCATATAAGCATTTATCTGCAGCCGTAGATTATTTATCCAAACATAAGGACGAGCATAAATTGCCCCCTGGCTGTCCAATAGAACTTACACAGAGAGCAGTTGAAGAGGCAGGCCGGAATAACTTCAAGTCAGCAACGGAACTTTTTAAACAAGCGACTGAAAAAGCCGATACGCAAGACCTGAAACCAGTACACGCCAAACTAATGGAACTGGCAGAAGAGAAGAAGCTTCACAAGGATAACCCTTACATTCTCAGATTCCTCGAATCCAGAGAAAACGACTGGAGCTCCCTTGGTCTGGCTTCTGAACTCACCCGAATGGAACACACAAATGTATTGCTAAAAGCCAAAGACTACAAAGGGGCATGCGAACAGTTGCTAGAGCTGCACAAAATGAATCCTCAGTTTGCTCGAACCAACCCAGAATTTGAAAACCTTTTCCAGAAAGCGATGAACAAGGGCTCCTCTCGATTTGATAACCCGGCTGACTACATGGATTCAATCAAGATACTCATAGAAAACTACAAGGAACACGGAGGAGCCAGGAATCGCGAAGCTATTTTGACTGAAATCAAAAAGGCCGTTGCTGCCGCAGAAAAGATAGACAAGGAAATCATGCGCGATAATCAGAAGTTTATTAAGGAGCAAATATACAAATTAGATCCGGTCAAAGACAAAGACAAAATTGCACAGCTCCAAAACCTTCATCAAGTGATGTGGTTCATGGAGCACTGTTCATCGACATATAAAGTACTGCAAGCCAGGTTTGAAGCCGATTCCGGAAACTATGACAAAGCCAAGAATCTTCTGATTGACGTCAGAGATAATGACGAGATTGTTTCAAAAAACTTGAACATGAAGGAGTTGCTTAAAAACTGTGAGGAGCCATCTTTCTGGGAAAAAATCAGAAACATTGCCTTCGATGTAGTAGCCATCGGGTGCGGAATAGTCGGTGGGGTTTTGGCAAGCCTCGCTGGCACACCGGCAGCAGGAGTTCCAGCTGGCGCGGTTATTGCTGGCATCGTAAAAGGTGCGTTACGAGCGTGTTGGGGTGACGAAGGAGGATTTTGGGGTGGTTTTGTCGATGGAGCCATAGATGGTGCCACTGGTGCAATCGGAGGAATTGCAAACATCGGATTAAGGTCTATGGAAAAAAGAGCAGCCATGGAAGCCGTGGGCGCCTGGGCCGCACAAGGAACGATAAGAAGCGCTCTCTGGTCAGGATTGAAGGGATTCGCTGCTAACTACCCAATGTACTACTTCAGTAATAAAGCTAAGGACGCCTTGTCGGAATGGAATGGAAACGGAGCAAACAAAAATTTCTTCGGCCAGGTTAGCTATGAGGCAGGCTCGTCAGTTCTATATAGCGAGACTATTAGTGGTAATGGACGCGCGCTTGTGTCAAAGCTTGGGGTCCAGTGGCTTTCAAGGTTAGCCAATGAACTTGCGGCAGTCAATTCGCCAACCCAAGCTCTTTTGGAGGGAATGAAACAGCACTTCCTGGACTACCCGCAAGCAGACGCCGAAAAAAGACAGGAAGCATTCGACAATGTGCTTAAAGCGGGAATATTCAAAGCCCGCAAATGGAAATAGAGCAGAAACTGGACCACTGCAAGCAATCGCATATTTAGATAGGAACTAAGGAGAATGAGAAATGGAATCAGAATCTGATAGGAATGTCCGTAATTTGTCCGATCCATCAAGCCTACCAGTACAGTGGAACGCCAAATTTGGAAACTCTGCACTGGAAGAATTGCGGAGCGTAGTGGATGCCAGGCATTGGCAAAACTATGATGCGCAAGCTGCAAACAAGTTCGTTTTGCCTCATATGTCAGTGTTTGAAAGGAAGACAATTCACACGACTTACAAAGCTCACGACAATTCTCCGCCTGATGCGTTGTCAGGTATTAACAATATGCTTCAAGACATTCGCCAATTGCGTCATGCAATGTTTCAAGATCAACAGAGGCGCTCCTTGCTTGGAAATCCTGATAAACTGCTGAACTTATCTTGCGGAATTACCTTGCTGCCAATGTATCCTCGCCTGGCCTCAGTGCCTCTTACTTACCTGGCAGCGCAACAGGGCTATCACGATTTCACCAATTTCAAAGAACAAAATTCTCTTTTGGGCTCGACCAAATTCGCCGCAGGATTATTGTCTGACGCCGCCATTGGAACTGCTGCACTCGGATTTCTGCACGAGGGCATCCCTATAAAGTTGAAAGCCCCTCTCTTACTGGGAGGTATTCTTGCAAGAGCAATCGTCGACTTACTTCCGCCAAAAAAAGACCTGGATAGCTTCAGGACAAGCAAACAATAATTCCGTCAAAGTGGTATATCCGAATCAATCATGCGCAGAAGGTCACGAAGGTGATGATCCATGCGCGAAGCCAGTGATGAAACGTCAAAGATCATGCTGATAGCATCATCAAGATCGTCTACAGACATCGCTCTGTTTGCCTGCCCAACGCCACAAACCAGATCAATTTTTACTTGCTCACGCGGCGAACCGTGAGGTTCCAAATAAGCTTTGAGAATCCACTTATCTTCAAGCGCTTGTACCCTGGTCTTTCCAGGTACTTCTCCAGACGGCCCATGAAAAAAACGCCAGACACTCTCGGGATATGCAGTAGCTTCGGTTACTGGACGTCCAAACAATTCCGCCAGAACAGTCGATCTTCCCGATCCGTAAATTTTGCCTCCTGAGGCTTGCTTAAGCGTATAAGTAGACATTCCCGTGGAAACCACTCCTGAAAGCATCTGATTTAAGTTTCCGGGAAAAGGTGGGGTCTTCGCAGAGAAACCCAGAATAGAACCAACCGTATTCAATGTTCCAGAACCTATGAAGTTGGCAGCGTTAGTGTATTCAACGTGCTTATCACGCTTTGCTAATACGGTCTGTCTCAAAGCAACAAGAATGCCTTCTTCGCGTTCAGCTTCGGCTTGAACGCTTGCTGCATCAAAAAAACTTTCCAGTAGAGTTTCTTTTATTTTGGCTCGCAGCAAAACACACCGCTCTGCACTCGGTCGATTTTGCTTATCATAAAGTTCGGCAAGCATAGGCATTATTTCCAGCTGCTCCGCCACTTCTTTAGTCTGCGGAGAAAGCGAATCCAGGCTCATCATTGGGAGCAATTCACGATGGGGTCTCGTAGCAAGATTTGATCTGGAATCATTTGCTGGGGTCAGGGCTCCGTCCGAAGCGGTGGCAGGTCCGCAAAAGACAAGGAGGCTCAGCCACAATGCCATGAGGTCTCGACTAATTCTTATGCACATCATTGAGCCTGGTTTCCGCAACTCCCACATAACTGTCCGCCCCACCGTAATAGATGAGGTATCTGTCGCCGTCTTGCACCATTCCCTCGACAAAGACCACGTCTGGTGCCTGATGAATCTCTTTACTTGCGTTGATTCTTTCCCAGGCTTCCTCAGGCTCGAAGATTGGCTTTTCAGATCTGGCGAGCAATTTCGTTGGATCATTTTTGTCGAACAAAGCCCAGCCGGTACAATACCTGAGCTTATCGTCAGCGCCATTGTACAGAAGCAAAATACCGTCGTCAGTCACCACAGGTGGTGGTCCTGGTTCGGCCACGCGCGAATCGAAACAATGCGCACGCAGTGGAATTACAGGCTTGTCTGAAGCATCCTGCCAGTGGATACCATCTTCCGACGAGGCTATTCCCGTTTCGTTGCCACCACTGCTATTATCGCCCAGATAATACATCCAGTATTTACCATTGATTTTTCCAGGAACAATTGCTCCAGATTTGGTCCAATTTGTATTCCATTTGCCTTTCTTAGCCGGCATTATTACTCCTATTCGTTGCCAGTGTTTCAGGTCGGCAGATTTATACAAGGCCAGCTGAGCATCTTTAGAATAAGCGGTAGCGGTCAGAAACCACTCCTTCAAGGGTTTCACGAGACTTCGGCAAAGTCGCGGATCTTCTATACCGTTTGCTTCATCAGGCAAAGATGGAGACAGAACCGGCGCATCTTGAGCTTTGAACGAAATCCCATCTTTGCTCTCAGCAATTCCAATACGAGAAACGCCTTTATTGTCTTGACCGCGGTAAAGCATTACAAACCGGCCGGATTTTAGCCGAATCACAGCCGGGTTGAAAGCGCCGGCTTCATCAAAGTTCCCTTTTCTTGGTGCTAAAATCGGCTGCTTCGCAAGCCTTCGAAGAGGAGAAAAGGTTTTAAAAGAAAGTTGAGCAGAATTTTTGCTCTGCGGATTACGTATTAGCTCCTCTGCAGCAAACCCTTTCAGAGTGCAAATTGCGAAAGCAAATCCCAGGATAATTGGAATGCGAAATGCAAATTCTTGCCCACGAAAACAATTAGACATACGGCTCCCTTGCCTGCTGCTGCATGAACTAATGCAGAATGGCAAAGTTTAGCAAAGCGCAGCCCAGCGCAAAAGAATTAGCATTTTAACTGGCAGCAGTTTAATAATCGAAATCAGCCAGTACAATAACGTCTTTATGCGTTTGCAAAAACGATGCCGGCACATCGGAACTTATCGGGCCACGCATTGCCCGCGTCAGTATGTCTTTCTTGGCAGCGCCCAACACCATAAGAATGATTTTCCGGCTGGCAAGAATGGTGCTGAGCCCCATTGTCACAGCTCTGGTCGGAATATTTCCTCCAGAGAAAAATTCAGCATTAGCCTGACGTGTTGATTCACTCAACCAAACAGAATGAGTCCAACTTTGCAGCGGCGTACCTGGCTCGTTAAAAGCAATATGACCATTACGCCCCAGCCCGAGGATGCAGAGGTCGAGCCCACCACAGTCAGCGATAAGCTTGTCATAGTCATCCTGAAAAAGAGGATTGAATAGATTTTCCGCGTTGACATTCACTTTCGAATAAAGATTGTCAGTCAAAAACTTGCGGAAAGAATGCTTTTCGTCCGCATCCACATATTCATCAAGACCAAAACAGCGAGTCTGGCTCCAATCGATTTCACCGTTGGACTTATCGCTCAGATATCTATAGCAATCGAGAGGAGTTCTACCTGTAGGCAGGCCAAGGCAGGCATCAGGCTTCTCTTTTATGAGATCAGCCAGGACTTTGGCGACAATTCTGCTAAGGGTCTGGTAAGCCTCAGGCAATTCTTGACCTGTACTTTCGATTGGTCGAGTTATCTGCAGCAACATTAAATTATATGCCCTCCGTTGATAATCGCTTCGCTCTTTCAAGTGATTTCAGCCACGCTTTATGAACGTGAATGTGCAAAAGTCCGTCCCTTCTCCGTTTTCAGCATTCAATTTCGCGCAAACATGGGGCAGAAGCCCATGAGCGTGAATTTGCCAGAAAGCAGGGAATGGATAGAATGAGAACAAGCCCTCCTGACAAGCGTGTTTGGGAATTCGCTCAGATTATACGGAAATTATGTCTAAGACAGACCTAAAATCTCTACTCAACAACTCAAATTTGTTGTTTTTCGTAATTGCAAGCTTCACTCTTTCTACTGCTGAAATTGCGGCTAACGCACAATCACGCAGCCTTCCCAAGGCTGGCTTCAGCAATTATTCGGGAGGCGCGCTGCCGAATGCAGGCGGCGTCAGCCTGCAGCAAGGAGCGGATAGACCACGAGGCGCACCGGCTGAAGTGTATAACCCGGGAGAACCCAGCCTTGGGCACAAACTCGTGCATTGGGAAGCGAAATATATGCCGCTGAGGATATGGATCAGCCCGGGCAAAAAACTTGTGGAAGAACCAATTTCGCAAATCAATGCTCAGCGTCCACAAGAAGTGCTTGCGCTCCTCAAGGCTGATCCCACATTCTCATCCCTTGGCTCATGCACTGAATGGTCGCCTGCAATGAACTCCGCAGTTAAAAGCGGGATCGAGCAGTGGCGCGAATTTCAAAATGAAGGACTCTTCAGCTTTGAATTTGTTGAGGATCCCAGACAAGCAAACATATTTGTATTCTGGACCGACCGTTTTGTCGGCGACGAAGGTGCAGGCGGAGTAAGCACCGCGGGTAATACCGTAGCGGTTCTTTATGATATAAACGAGGTACGCAGTAAAGAAGCAAGTTATGGCGGGCAACTTCCCGGCACGCCTGTAATAATCGAGCTCCGCGCAAACAACGAGACTTTTGATAAATTACAAGCTCGGTCTGCACACGAGTTTGGACACGCGCTTGGAATAAAAGAGCACAGTCCTTTCAATCAAGACTTGATGTGTGTGAACGGCATTGCAAACTCGCTGTCTCCGTCCGACAAAGCGACAGTTCGTTGGCTATACAGGCAGCGACCGCAATATGTGATGCTCCCACCTGTGCTGCCCGCAGGACAGCCGATGCAGCAAGTCCAAACAGCACCGGTGCAAGATGATTATGCATCCATCAGACCATCCGCCAGGTACAAGGTGAACAAGTCCTCGACGGACAACGACGAGACCGACAGCTCTGCAGCCTATCAAGAGACAAACGCAGAGAGACAGTCAACAAGCAGCGGCAGAGAAAGCAGCAAGAGCAGCAGAGAAAACAGCAGCTACAAACGCGCCGGCAATACATCCACGCCAGAAGATACTACTGAATTCCTGCGAACGCTGGAAGGTTCCAGCAAGCTAAACGGCGCGGAAAAGAAAAATCGTGAAACGAAAAAAAGCGAAGAAATGCCGAAAAAGAGAGTTTACGACAGCACACCGGCGTATTCAAATCAGCCTTCGGATACCGCGAGCTTTCTCAAGAGTTTAGATTCCCCCACGAAAGACAGAGACAAAGAGAAAGAGGACAAAAAAATCAAAGAACGTCCTAAGTCACGCAAGAATTCACGGGATGCGGACACTGGCTCAGGCTCCACGCAAGAAGCGAACTCAGCGACGCAAGAGCCAAAAGCAAGCGAAGGATATTAGAATAGCCTTCAGACAATCTGCAAACAATGGAAAATGAACGAGCAACGATATCTCGCCTAAATATTCAGCCATTCATCCTTACAAATAAGCACTGACAGTGCCCCGCACGAACCAATAAACAAGAACAACAGTCCAATTCCGATGAACTTGAACTGAGGAGGCGAATTCTTAATTGCGCTGACGCAGTAATACGAAAGCGGCACTGCAACTAGAGGTACAAAACGAAAATCCTGATTGCACGCATATGGTTCCAGCATTCTTCTAAACCACACAGCTCCAAGCAGCATGAACAGCGAAAGAATCATAGGCGCGAACACAGTCCGGCGCACGAAATCTACGAAAATTTGTTTGAATGCAATGGCGAGCAATAGAAAACCTAGCAGCTCAATTACCACCGTAAGCGGTATCAGAGCATCAGAGAATTGATACTCTCCGACAAAAAAAGACTTGAAGAAAAATTGCCAGAAGAATTGCCTGCCGAAATCGTCATGCCATGGGTTATTATATGGCTTACTTAGCAGATCAAATGGATTAAAGAACAACAAATTAGACGCTCCGTTTGCGACTTGCAAATTTGGAAACAGCATAAAGGTGTTGCCGACTAACTGATTCTGATGATCAACAAAGACACGAAAGTATGCATACCATCCCCAGACAAGACCTTGGAGAAGCAAGGATCCCAAAGTAAGACGCAGCCGTTCTTTCAACGTTGAGCAGCGCGCGGCAAACAGGGTAATAAACGCGAGCGGCAAATAGAGTATTGCACTGCTCTTCGTCAGAACTCCAACGGCAATGGACAGCTGCCCAAGCCACCAGTTTACTCGCTCGCGCGTTAGCCAGAATCGTACCATTTGATCCTGGAACAGAAAACTGAGCGGCAATAAAAGACTATCGTTATTTACCCCAGCGCCAAAATAAATAAGACCGGGCAAGCCGCCGATGAGGCCTACAAACAAAGCTCGATACAAAAGCTCTGACCTTTTCCAGAGCACTGTAGAACTTGCCGCGGCGATCATGAAAGCAAGGCATGAGCCGAACATGGACAAAATCAGAGGACCAATATGCTTTGGAGTCGGCAGAAGGGCTGCCGCTAGAAAGTAATAAGCCGGCGCTTGAAAATATTCAAAGCCTTCGGCTGCTGGCGGAACTCTAAAATGCTCTGATACATAACGAATGTATTGAGCGTGAGCCGCAAAATCGTGTGCCCGCACCCCGATCGGTGTGTGTGCAAAATAGAATATTCTTATACCAAGTCCGGCGACAATGAAAAACCAAAACAAGAAAGACAGAAGGTACTTCTTTTCCTGGATCTCATTTTCTGTATCACTTTGCACGAAAAACCCCGATTGCAAGATTTGCTAGCGAATCAATGGTACAGAAAGCTGAGCCTGGCAAAACCAATTGAAGATTAAAAATCTGCCAGCGCTTTGAATGCAGCCCACCTGAATTTGCAATCAGTGGTAGTCTGATGTTACATGGTAGGGGCGCCTCACGGGCGCCCGTTTTGAAGCTGGGCATAGTTTTGAAAACCGAGCCGGGTTAAAATTGACCGCATCACTTATGGAAGACTTTGGCAGCGCATGGCAAGACAATGATCAAAGGACTCAGCAAGAGCCTTAGCCCATTCCTACCGAGTCCATCGGGAGCGTCGGTATTCCTGCTGGTGCTCATTTATCTTCTTTGCAAAGGTCCTTATATTCTGCTGCGAGATGGTGGCACTTGCCGGCATTTAATCAATGGACTCTACTGGCTTGAACATTTTTCCGTTCCAACAAATAACTATGCATCAGCTTTTTTCTCGCAGGTTCCATGCATTACAAATTCGCTGATCGGTGATATTGCTTTTTCACTCTCCTACAAATTTTGGCAGCTAAATGGGCTGGTTCTCATATGTGCAGCTACACTAGCTCTGGCATATATGTGGTCATATCAATTCGCCAGAACCAGAGGACTGAATATCGTCTTGTCTCTTCTGACTTTGGTGCCGGTAATTTTTGCCTCGAGCTTACAATGGACCGCGCGCTGCCATATCTTCAGTTATCTTTTCATGCTCGTCTTGTACTACCTGCAATTTATCGAAAATTCTTCCGGTCCAAAAAAAACATTGCTTACGCTAAGCCTCATGGCTCTCTGGATTAACGTCCACGCCAGCACATTTGTGGGCGTCTTGCTTCTTATATGCAAGACAGGTGGAACTATTATAGAAACCATTTTGGGTAAACTAAAGTTCGAGAATTCGCCCGTGCTCCGCCGGGATCTAATTACGCTTTTCACTACGCCGCTTGTGCTGTGTCTGAATTTGCGTGGAACCGGCATATACAGTTATATATTTGGTTATTTGCTGCATCCAATGGTACAAGCCCATGCAGCTGAATGGCAACCGATTGATTTTGCATACGGATCTTACGTCTGGCCTTTTCTGCTCTTGTTCGTAGTATTGGCGGCACTTTGGACTTATTCTCGGCAGAAACCAAAACCGGGAGAGTTCCTTTTGCTTTCAGTTTTGTTTCTGCTCGGAGTTCATTCGATGCGGATCATTCCTTATTTTGCCTTCTTAGTCCTCCCGGCTGCTGGGTATTGCCTCAAACGGAGAAACGAAGCGCCATCTATTATTGAAAACGGGCTTGAAAGCACGGCGATGGAAGCGACTCTTGTTGAGACTGGGGCTAATAAGACAGAGACGCAAAAGACAGAGAGCCAGAAGAAAGAGACACAAGAACCACCTTTTGTTGGAACTGAGGCTGAGCAGCCGACGCTGCAGCCTGGCGTGGAGACGACTAATGGTTCAGCAGGCTCTGAGATATCTAATAGCGAGCAGGCTGTTCGGAATGCAACTCCAGCTCGCTCGGGACAGCTCGCAATAATTTTGCAATCAACAGCGGCGCTAATAGCGGCAACTTGTTTTCTTTGTTTGCCGCAGTTCAAAGTCAAGGATTTCAATTCGCAAGCTTTGCCGGTCGAAGCAGTGTCATTTTTAGAGAATCAAAAACTGAATGGACTGGGTTTTGTATGGGACAACTGGGGCGGGTATTTATATTGGCGCTTACACCGCCCTGTGTTCATAGATGATTGGACTGATTACTATCCACCTGAATTTACGATGCAATACGTTGCTGTTGTGAAGACATATCCAGGTTGGGATAAGATTTTGAATTCTTATCACTTCCAATATCTTCTTGTTCCTAAAGGCCCAACGGCTCTTGGAATTGCCTTATCGCAGTCACCCGATTGGCAAATAGTTTTTTCAGATGAGGCAAGCAATTTGTATGTTCCGCGCTACTAAAGTCCGAAGCAATACACAGAGGGCAGCGGCCGCGCTGTAAATAATTGAGCGGATTGCGGCAATTGCAGATGGGCTGCGTGAGTTTAGCGGAGAGTTTCCGATCAAGAAAGAAACACTGAAGTCAATTGAGAAAGCAGTGAAGCTAAATCGCGATAGGATGATCAATATTTCGAGGGTGGGGGAACTGGTGAAGGCAGCTCTGAATCACGCCCGGGCGATCCTAACTATGAAGAGCTGTTGCATGAGCATGGATGTTTGGTGCCTGGACAATCGCATACTCTTGTTCGCAAAATGATAGACGGGAAATGGACGATATTGCCGGAATCCGATGAAGTAATTCCCTACCGGCCAAATTAGACAAAGACCGAGTCAAGCCGTCTTAGGTATATTTCAACTTCTTGTCCAAAATCTAAGGTTTTTGCTGCTCAGCCAATAACATATCCTGGTAATCTGCCCTCATGCGTCTTCTATTGTTAGATTGATATTCCTTTTCGTTCTCATCACTGATTGTTCGCTGCCTCTCACGTTCTGCATTCCACTCAGATAGTTTCTGATGCTGTATTGATTCAATCCGCAAAGCCATCTGATCTCGCAGCAGCGCCCCATATTTTTCCTGAACTTTTTCAGCTGAAATATCGCTTGAATATTGTTTCAAAGGTGGACCAAAAGCCGTACTCCGCTCCGTTCCTTTTTCCTTTGAGGTATCGAAATACAAGCTTTCAGACAAAAGTTTTCTCTCGTCAGTTCTCCTTGCACTTAAGCAATGTCTCACCGGATCAATAGCCAGGCTCTGCAAGTAAGAACTCCTCTTGTCTGGTTCTCTATTTACGATCTGGAGAACACCTCTTTTTGCATCATAGTTAAGCTCAAAACCAAGTTGACCAAACTCGAGCTGAAATACTCCCAAGACATTTGCGAATATGATCCGGTCAGTGAGGTTCCCATCTTTTTCCGGATTCACCTGTTCCATCAATCTGCAAAGCGACACCAGGTTTCCTGAAAACGCGCTCTCAACTTGGTTTAGCATTGCTTTCTCCGCCGGGGTTAGTTTTGAAATTTGATCTAATATCCCAGCTGGCCGCCATTCAGACTCAAAAGATGGCTCTTTCGATTGTTCGCAAGACCAGCGTTGTTGCGTAACCTTAGCGGCCGAGGCAAATGCGTCTTCATAAAACTTGTTTGCTAGTTCATCGGAACCGCGCGCTGACTGCTTTGGGATTTGCTCTTTTTCATTTAAATTACTGCTTCTGTCAGTCATATTTCTGGCTCTCTACTCGATGGTTTCTTTGGACATCATGCCGCTGACGCAATCTTGCTTAAAAATTAGAGTTTATGAAGCAAGCAGTGACAGCCTGGTGACATTTTTCGTGAAGGAGCCAGGCCGGCTTAGACTTGACTCTCAGCCTATTTGTCGGAGTAAGCGGCGATCAATTCCTAGTCGAACGAGGCTCAAATTGATTTGCGGCCTAGAAACCCTCGGGACTTTTTATGTTTCGTGGAGTTGCAATACACCTGAAAGTGACTTATCATTGTCGCAAATTGTCTGAGGGGACAGCTTTTGCGATTTTCCCCACAAGCTCTTGCTAATCAAGCGCTTGTTGCCCGGAATCATTTTATCTGAAGACCCAATATGGTCACGCCCAGGTCTAAATTTTGCCATGTTTGACGTTCAGTATGGTTCTTAGCAAGACATGAATTCCAAACAAAAATTGAGTTTTGAGTTTGGAATTTCAGCGAGGAGAGGTCTCAATGAAAGTCAAAAAGCTAAGAAAGGCTGCCGTGTTTGCTATGTTGCTGTCATCAACAACTTCGGCATTTGCACAGACAGTACCGGTTACAGACTCAACAGCACATTCAAAAACCGTCAACGTCGATTTATCGTCGACGGTTCACAATTTACACGCGGGTAAGTTACTTGGGTTAGGCCAGGTTGTGATTAGTGAGCAGGGAAAATCAATTTCAATAAATGGTCAAAGTTCAATAACCGCAGCAGAGCGCCTGGCTGTTTACCAAATATTCACAACTGGACACCAATCGATTGTTCTTGGAGCAAATGGTAATGCTGTGGGCGGCAGCTTTTCAATCGGTCCTCATTTTTCTCAATATGCAAACAGTCTACTAATTCCTTCTGGAGTTAGTGCATTTCAAATATTTTCTAACAGCTCAAGTATGGTTTTGAGTGGAAACCTAACAAACGCTGGCAATCTCTTCATCTCTTCGTCAAATCCTGCTATAAGCACTGGTTTGATTGGCGCAGCTAACATTGTGAATTTACCGGGCGCATCAATTTCATCATCCATAAATTTGCAGATGATTGCCGCGCATAGTTTTGTTAATGCTGGTTCAATATATAGTGCTGGAAGTTTTTCAGCCAGTGCAGGAGCTTCTTTAATTAATGCTCTTCCATCAGGTGCAACTGGGCTTTCGCCAATTATTCAAAGTGTGAATGCCTTACTAATTCAGGCACCCGCAATCGTTAATCAGGGCAGCATCGCTTCTCTTTCTAATAATCTCAGCTTGCTTACTAACTCATTAAACAACAGTGGAGTTATGCAAGCCACAAGCGGCAGCATCGACATCAGAAGCCTTACCGGAAACGTGCTTGTTGTAAACAATAATCTTGGACAGATCATTGGCAAAGATGTTTTGTCATTTAGTACTTCCGCAGTTGGTCTGGATAATTCCAGCACTACATCATTATCTGAACTTTCAGTTAGCGGCGGCAATTTGAATGCCAGCAAAGTTTATTTTGACAGCCCCAACGGATCAATCGATGTGGAAACCGACAAGATTACGGGAGCAGTTTCCGTATCAGGAAACACCGCTGTTGTAGGCACCAACAGCGGTGGCTTGAATTTAGTAAGTATGAACCTTGCTGCCGATCCCGTCTTCTTCAGCCATGATCCTGTAAACGGACTTACTCTGAGCGGGTTGGGCCCAACCGGAGGCGGAGATTTTGTTGCTCTATCAGCTGGCGATATAACGACCTCGCAAGTTGGACCAGTTTCAGTGGATGCAAGTAATTCAGCGGCTGGAGCAAAAGGTGGAAGCATACTATTGGCTGCTGGAGTTAATTTCAGCCCGGCAGCTGGAGTCAGCCCGTCAAATTGTCCAGGCGGTAACTGTGCTGGCGTTTTCTCGATAAGTGGACCGTCGTTACGAGGTGGCAGCATACTCCTGCCCAATGTTTCTTTCCAAACCAATGGAAATTCGATTACACTCAGCGCTAATCAAGGAAAAGGATCAAGTGGCGCTGTAACTGTTAGCGTGCTAAACAGCTCAGGAGCAGGCGGAGCATGCTGCTACCCCGATGGAATAAATAATACTTCTCCGCCCGGTAACCCTGGGCAAAATGGTGGAAACATCAGCGTAACAGCTGCTGGAGCAATCAATACCGGTGCGATCAGATCGTTTGGCGGTGGCGGTGGCGGTGGCATAGACTTCAGTGCGCCAGGCGGTGCTGGTGGAGATGGTGGGACAGTAATACTAAGTTCAGGATCCTCGATAACGGTTACAGGTGAAATAAATAGCTCTGGTGGTGGCGGCGGTGGTGCGGCGCAGAATAGTGCTCGGTATACTGGTACTGCCACTACCGGAGTCGGAGGAAGAGGAGGAAATGGCGGAAATATTACTATCATCACTCCAACATCATTTGTAGCCACCGGAGTAATTCTGGCCGCTGGTGGCGGCGGCGGTGCGGGCAGCCCAATATCATGGGTTTCACGTGATTTCACGGCTGGCGGCGGCAGCTTCGGCGGCGGCGGTGGTGGTGGCGACGGCGGAGCAGGCGGCGGCGGATATTATGGCGGCGGCGGTTCCGGCAATTTTGGATCTGGTGCTGGTGGTGGCTTTTTTGGTCCCGGTGCAAGTGATTTTACTTTTGTTGGTGCGCAAGCTGTTGGAAATGCCGGACTCGGTATAGGTGGGGATGGCTCTGATCCATACGTGCCATCAGTTCAACCAGGAGGAATCTTCGGCGTAGGTGGTAGCAATCAAAGTAGCGCAGGAAACGCCGGAATAGGTCCAACTGGTGGTGCTGCCGGTTCGACCGGCTCGCTTAGTCACACGTCAGCGAGCTTCAATGTAAAAGGTACAATTGGCTCAACCTTTGGACCTATCGGAGTACAATTTGCAAGTTCTCCTTTTGCCAATCAGTCAATAATCACAACTACTCCAGCTATTAGCAGTCCTCCTCTTCCTCCTCCGCCCAGTAACAATCAGCCCAGCACTAACTCCGGAGAAAATTCCAGTCTTTCTAATATTGGTAATCCATCAAATCCATTTGGAATTTTTGTTACGCAGGCAAACAATGCTAACCCCGTAACCCGCAATTACGACTCGGTGAATACAACATTAGATGGGCCACTTGGAGGAAACCTCCCTGGTACTATTCTTGTTTCTGATCAAAGTACACACCATGACAGCATTTACGCCACAGTGATAGCGCAACAGCCTACCTATATTTCAAGCGGAGGTGCTGTGGCACAAGCGCTGGCAACAGCGCACCAAATGGGGGCTAGCGGTAATTCATGGCAAGCAGCATCAGTGCCTCAACAGCCGACATATACTTCCAGCGGTGGTGCGATGGCGCAAGCGCTGGCAACAGCGCACCAAATGGGGGCTACCGGTAACTCCTGGCAAGCAGCATCAGTGCCTCAACAGCCGACATATACTTCCAGCGCTGGAGCCATGGCACAATTGTCGGCGACCACGCATCAGCTGGGCATCGTTGGCGACTCATGGCAGACCCCATATGTGCAAGAACCTGGTGGCAAAGGTGTGGCTGTCGACGCAAATCTTGC
This sequence comes from Obscuribacteraceae bacterium (SeqCode), assembly GCA_044358055.1. Taxonomy (GTDB): domain Bacteria; phylum Cyanobacteriota; class Vampirovibrionia; order Obscuribacterales; family Obscuribacteraceae; genus JAIEPM01. The sequence goes on along the minus strand of JBIKOL010000022.1, from coordinate 24,301 downwards.
TGCCTATAGCAATGCTGGACAACTGGGCCATCTGATTACCGCCTCTGTAGCAACTGAGGCGCCAAATGCTAACTCGCCATCGCAGACATTAAATACTCAAATTAGAATTGCAATGGCGGCACTTTCCCAATCCCTGTCCAATCAGACAGCAGCCAGCTCGGGTGAGCCCGCTCCAAGTACTTCCGATTTGACTGAGACCCCAATCGAGGGTTTCACCGGCTCAACAACATTTAGGGTTTCGGTAGACAAAAATACAGTAACTGTGGTCAATACTTCAACTGGAAGGACCTGGAAATTCACAGGAACAGTTAGCTCAGGCAATAGAAGTGCGATAGTCACCAATACAGATCTTGGTACCTCGATGCTCATAGATTTGAAAAAAGCGGGCAACACTACTGGATTCTGGGATGTTTGCCCCAACTCTGCTGGTACTGGCGGTTCAGTAATATTACATCCTAATGGCATACCTAAAACTCCAGACTCCGTTGGAACTGGTTATTACAATGGACAAGAAATTCCACTTACTGAAATTCATCAAGCACCTGATGGAAGCCTAAAGGCAAGTGCGGTTGTCAACGGAAACACCGTACTTGTACCTCTTCAACAACAAGTAGATTCAAATGGAAATTTAATTCCTGGTAAATACACAGTTATCAACCCACCCACCAGTCCATTTCAGAGACTCCTGGACATTCCTCTTATGCTTGCTGAACTCTCAGAGCTTACGGCAATTGCTAGTCCTGAAGCGACTGGTACTCAGTCTACAAAGAGCTCCTTTTCTCCATTTGTAGATTTCAGCAGTCCATTGAATTTCATGTTTCCTTATCCCTGGTTGGCCACCACATCAGCAATTGCAGCGATCGCTCCAAGCGAAAAAATGGCTCCATCTAGCACTGCTACAAAGACTCTTCCAAAGGCAGTGTTACGCGAGGAATTGAAAGCCGGAAGGTTAGAGCAAGCCCACATCAAATTGAAAGATGGAAACGCTCTGGTGATTGCTATAGGCAAGACATTACTGGATGCTGATTCAGCACTAATCTCAATGGAAGATGGAGCAAAGGCTCTGATAATGAAAAACGCTGATTGCGTTGCGATATACAATCTTCACGACCGTGGGCAGGGGCAGATAACTTTAACGGTTAACAATCAGGTCATTCCGATTGCACTGGGCACCGAGCTCATATTAAGCAAGAGTTTTAGCGGAGACTTCGAATCAGTAAACCCAGGTCGACTGATTCCTTATCGTCACGTAGAAGAATTCAAACTGAAGGACGGCCGGAAAGTATTCATCGCCGGATTCTCTATCTTATCCGCTTTGAGAACAGTCAAGCCACTAAGCGAAATGCTACGCTCCAAGTCAGCCGAGCATCGGAAAATTTGTTCCGAAATACTAAGGTCTGCCGCTTGTCTGGGAATATTGAAAGCTGCCGATGGACCATACAGACCAGCGAAGGCTTTGTAGTTTAATGAAAATACGAATAAATAGACATATGGAACATTGAGAATATCCGGTTTGTGTCATTTTGTCTGAATCAGTGGAGAAGGTTAGATGCGCAATTCAAATATAGTCTTTTATTCAATTGTATCTGCGTTAGGTTTATCGCTTGTTCTTTTTCAAAGCGCTTATTGCACGGATGAAATGAGTTCATCAAACACAAGGCCGAGCAAAGCAGACCCGCTGGCAGCATACAAAGCGACCGGTATCAATGCTTCGCAGGAGTCAAAACTGAAAGAGCTGCTGGCTGATTTTGAAGCACTCACTGCAGACAAAGGTAAAACTATGATTCAACTCATGAATGAAATGAGAGCCATATCCTTGCAGCCTGACGCTAACGAACAAATTGCGTTATCAAAACAAAACGAAATTAACAAAGTAAATAATCAGATGTCCGATGAGCGAATCAAGCTGATGTTCAAGATGCGGGCTGTACTGACGGCCGATCAGCGCGCGAAGCTGGTCAAGCAAATGCAAGAGTGAGAAAAGATCAAAATCTCCGGTGTTATCAGAACAGCTCCGTTCTTCGAATTTTCATGGGGCTCATTTGTATTTGTCTGCCTTTTCTAATTGCTCGATCCGCATTGCTACCCGCTTGTTGTCGGCCAGAAATTTCAAGCAGATCGGAGGGTAAAAATGCCTCGCTTAGCGATTCGGAATCTAAGAAGAAGGACCAAGAGGCAAGAAAACTACTAAGCGAAGCTATTCAGCTCATGAAAGTGCAAGAGTCAAAACAGGCTTGTAAGCTCTTGAAACGATCCGTAAAGCTTGCTCCAGACCTCGCGGAAGCGCATCATAATTTAGGTCTGGCTTTGGCAAAAACCTCCAAAATAGAGGCTGGCATTGCTGAACTTAGAGAGTCGACCCGGCTCAAGCCAAGCTTAACTGAGTCCTGGATAAGCCTAGGAGGACTAGAGCAATCGATCGGGCAAACGAAAGATGCAATCGCCACTTACCAAGAATTTTTAAAACGTTTTCCAAATCATCCTTTGTTTTTGCGTATCCAGACTCTGACTAAGAACCTGCAAGCCCAAGTAGATTGTTCTACAAACAATTCTTTAGAACGTGCATCAACAAAAGCAGACATTGCGAACTGGACAAAAGCGGATATGCCGTTAAAAGTCTTTATTCATCCAGAGCAAGAAAACTCAGACACTCAATCGAAGAGAGCGGATTCAAAGCCGGATTACTCTAAATTACTCAGACTTGCTTTTGCAGATTGGGCAGAAGCTTCAGACGATCTGCTTAGTTTCCATTTCATTAAAACAGCAAACAATGCTGATATTGAGTGCTTTTATGAACAGCGTTCTGCAAGCCTGGATAGCAGCTCTGACGCCGGGTTGACCTCAATTAGTATTGATGAAAAAAATAAGCGCAAAGTTCGTGTCAGCATAGTGAATGCACCTCTTTCGGATCTATTGCCTCAAGACCAAGATCGATTGCGTGTAATTTGCCTTCATGAGATAGGTCACGCTTTGGGGCTTCGAAATCATAGTAATGACCCAAAAGACATCATGTTTTTCTCTATTGGAATGCAGAATCAGAAAAAGAAGCTGTCTTCCAACGATATCAATCGTCTTAAACTTCTTTATTCGAGCACAAGGACAGAGAAAAATAATTGAGCTACAGGGCGTTCCCTCGCTTCTCTGGACTTCCGCTGAGCCAGTCCACCACTGCCTGACCAGCAGAAAATCCTGTGGCTAAACAAGCAGTCAAAAGATAACCACCCGTGGGAGCCTCCCAATCGATCATTTCGCCGGCAACGAAAACGCCGGGAAGATCGCGGAGCATAAGATTCTTGTCCAGTGACTCGAATTTTACGCCGCCAGCGCTGCTGATTGCTTCGCAAAGCGGACGGGTTGAATGCACCGTCACTGGTAAAGCCTTCGCAAAAGCAGCAAGCTTTGTGGGGTCTTCCATTTGTTGCCGAGTGAGAAACTCAAAAAGCAATGCGCGCTTTAAATCATCTTTTCCCAGGCATGCTTGCAAATGTCTAGACAGCGAGCGTGAACCTCGCGGTCTGGCAAGGTCTGCCAGGAGACGCTCTGTGCTGCGATCTGGATAGAGGTCGAGAAAGAAGCTCGCTTTACCGTGTACGTTTATGTAATCGCGAATTTCGCGAGAAAAGGCATAAATAAGGCTGCCTTCTATTCCATAATCAGATATAAGAAGTTCACCGCGCTTGCTTTTTGTCACTCCAGCCAGGTTGGTAAAACTGAGGGACACCGACTTTAGCGGTGCTCCCGAATGTTTCTTGAGTAAATGCTCAGTCCAGCTGAGATCAAAACCGCAGTTAGCACTCTGCCATGCTGCAACTTCTACGCCGCGCTCCGTCAGCCAGGGAACCCAGGCTCCGTCAGAACCCAGTTGAGGCCAGCTGGCACCACCAAGGGCAAGAATGGTGGCATCCGGTTCGATAATAAATTCACGATCTGGCGCGGCTATCTTCAAAGCTCTTCCTTCGAAACCAATCCAGCGGTGTTTCATATGAAAGCGGACACCATCTCGGCGGAGTCGTTGCACCCATATTCTCAAAAGAGGAGCCGATTTCATCTCTTTAGGAAATATTCGTCCAGAAGAACCGATGAACGTAGATATACCAAGTTCGTGCACCCACTGGCACAGCGCAGCTGGTGTAAATCTTTCAAGAAATGCTTGCATCTCCTGCTGACGGTCTGTATAGCGGGTGCAAAACTTTTCGAAGGGCTCGCTGTGAGTTATATTCAACCCGCCAAGACCAGCTCGTAGAAACTTTCGACCCAGCGTGGGCATAGACTCGTACACATCGACGGAGAAGCCTGCATTCGCCAGCACTTCGGCGGCCATAAGCCCGGAAGGACCAGCACCGATAATCGCAACTGTCATTGATCTCTTATTTTGCGAAGCTGGAAACATGTACAAATTTTAGCGCGGATGCTAATCCAGAATGGGCCGTCTTAGCCTAAACAGTCCAATTTAAGCACCGCTCATATCCTACTTAAAAAATCCAGCTAAGCTTCCCCTACAGCAAGATATACAAATGGTTTACGCCTATATGCCGCAAACTCCTCACATTGAGCGCCACTTTACTGCAGGTGAAATAGTCCGCGATCTCGTAATCGGAATGTCGGACGGATTAACCGTTCCGTTCGCACTGGCAGCAGGGCTGAGCAACGCAACGAGCAACAGTGCAATCATCGTTACTGCCGGATTGGCGGAAGTAGCTGCGGGTGCCATTGCCATGGGGCTGGGCGGCTACCTGGCCGCTCGCAGCGATAACGATCATTACTCGAGCGAAGAAGAGCGCGAGTGGAAAGAAGTACAAAAGATGCCAGAAGCAGAGCGCAAAGAAGTGCGTGACGTCTTCAAAGTATTCGGGCTGACAGATGATGAGATAGAGCCCATACTTAAGGCGTTTCAGAAACATCCTGAGCAATGGGTAAACTTCATGATGCGCTTTGAACTTGGGCTGGAGAAACCAGAGCCCGGCAGAGCGCTGCGCAGCGCGAGCACCATAGGCGGTGCATACATAGCAGGCGGGCTTATCCCACTAGCGCCTTACATGCTTATTCACAACACCAGAGAAGCGCTTAACGCGTCAATCATTCTTACGCTGCTCGCGCTTGCAATATTCGGGTTCTTCAAAGGTCGCTTTTCTGGCAACAAACCAACGCGTAGTGCATTGCAAACAATGACAGTAGGAGGTTTGGCAGCTGCTGCTGCATTTGCGATTGCATCACTTTTCAGGTGAAGATCTTTACTTGCGGTTCTTCACACGATTCTTCTGCTTTGAATGTTTCCCTTTTCCGCTGAATTGAGTTGAACTAAATTCACCTGCAGCTTTGAGAAGCTTTGAAAGCAGCATTGGCATGGAAAAACCTTGCATTGCTTCGGCAAATTCCAACATATTCTTGTACCGTTCATCTGGTACTTTTGCCAATCCTTTTTGAACAATGTCATTCATTTCATTCGGAAGCTTTTTCTTGCAGTAGTAATTCAAATGAGGCGGCATGTAATCCAGATGATTTTGCATTACCTCCAGCGCCGTTGTCCCTTTAATGGCCGGAACACCGCAGAGACATTCGTAAAGTACACAAGCGAGTGCATAGATGTCTGAGCGTCCGTCCAGCGGATTTCCCAGCACCTGTTCAGGGCTCAAATAAAGCGGTGTACCTAATACATCACCTGGGGCGGTAGCAAAATGATCCATTTTTTCAATTTCACCAGTTAGCTTAGCAACACCAAAATCAAGCACTTTCACTTGCTCACCTTTGACGAGGTTTTGCACCACCATAAGATTTTGTGGCTTTATGTCTCGATGAACATATCCTTTTTGATGAGCCACGTGCAAGGCCTCTGCAGCCTGCTTGATGAGCCTGAATGCTCTCATTGCTTGAATTGAGTTCTGCGTTTTCAAAATATCCGCAAGAGTGCTACCTTCAAGGTACTCCATGATAAGAAATGGCTCTCCGGTAGACAGATGCCCGCCAGAGAAAACTTTCACGATATTTGGGTGAGAGAGGTTCATCGATATTCGAACCTCACGATTGAATCTGGTTATTATCTCTGGATTGTTGACCAGACTGCGGCGCATGATCTTAATGGCAATGGTCTGCCCGCTATTTGTGCCACGATAGAGATAGCTCATTGAACCCGAACCAATAAAATCCTGGACAAGATACTTGCCCTCAATAAGCAGCGAAAGGTACTCAGTTTCGTTAGACATTTTGCAATGACTCGAGAATGCTGCAGACGATTGTGTTCGGTTGGAAGACTCGTATTACATTGTTCCCTACGAAAGCTATTTCACCTCACGCCTCAGGCGATACTTTATCTAGCTCAGATAAAAAAAATAGTCTCGCTGCAGCAAGTTGATGACTTTTGATAGGCACACTAAGCTTGAAGCTCTATTTTTATTTGCATGATGAATCGCTTCAAAGAGAAGCAAGAAATTTCAAAAGAGCAGTTCGTTCTGGTTCAGACAAGGCGTTGTAGGCTTTGACTGAGTCAGCGGCCTGACCTCCGTGTCTCTTTATCGCATCAGCAAGAGTCTTCGCGCGACCGTCATGCAAATACAGCTTCTTGTGTCTTAGACCCCACAGTGGTGCAGTGCGCCATTCGCCGCCTGCAGCAGCTGGGGCTGGTATGCCATCGGCAAGCTGCGCGCCCATATCGTGAAGAAGAAAATCGGAATAAGGATGAAACTCAACTTTTTCCATGGCTCTTATTTCAACAAACTTGGGTTCGGTAACTACACGAAATCCTGCAGGGTTTGGGTCATCTTCCGTACTTAATACAGGCCCATCTGGATTAATTACAAGAACCTTTTCCGGTGTGCGAATCGTTGGAGTATGGCAAGCTACACAGGTTGCTTTTTGAAAAGCAAGCTCCCCGCGGCTTATCTCAGGGGTGAGAGGAGCCGGCGGCGGTGGCGCAAGCAAATTAAGATAGAAATTTATTTTGTTCAGTATTTTCCCATCGTCATTAGGATCTGCAGGACAGAGAGACTTGATGCAAGCAGGAAACTGATCAAATCCCCTGGACGAATCCGCATGGCGATGCAGCGGATTTGTAATGCCTATCTGGTGCGATAAGTCTGAGGCAGCGCATTCATACAGTGACGCGAACCGGCACTTATAGCCAAAACGTCCGCCATTTTGCCAAATTGCACTAGAAATTCCAGGAGCTTTTGCCTTGATTTTTGCCTCCTGCATCTCTTTGCCGACTTGCCCTCGCAGGTAAAAATCAGACAATGAATTGCATAGCCCCAAGCCAAAAAGAGGCGGCGCAAGGTATCGAGTTTTAAACTCTGCACTTGCGGGAACAGCCGAGTTCAATTCAAGCTTACAATTCTCAGGCAGCACAGGCGGCTTCAACTTAGCAATAGAATCAACCTTTAAGTAGGGACCTCCCTCATTAAGAAGAAAATCCATATCGGAGAACTCAAGCTTGCCGGAAACCGATTTGCTTTGCTCGGAGGCAAAGCGACCAGCAGCAAGCCTCTTGCCGAACATGACATATGAGCCGAACCCAGGCTCAGTGCCAGCACCACCCATAGTACCAGCGCCACCATGACAGCTTGCACACGATTTGGCATTATAAAGTGGGCCAAGCCCATCTTTCACCGAGAATTCTTTTGCAAACAACTCCCGACCTTCCTTGAACTTGCTCAGCTGCCAGCGAGTCAATCCTGGAATCGGACCACCAAGCATGGCTTCGTCCTGAGTTTTCACGGGCATCAATTGATTTACCTGAGTTGATGCCAGGTAAATAAATCCAGCAAACAGCATGGCAAATATGACGAGTAGACGAAGGCTTCTTGCTGACATCAATAACTCCTGAGCAGCATAATTATACGCCCAATCTTATCTGCCCTGGCGCGCTTCTAAAGGCTCGGATCGGTCTTTCCGGTCTAAAGCCGGCTGGCAGCAGCTAGCCTCGTGACGGAGACCCGTGTGAGCATAGCGAGAGCGGGTTGGAGAGGCGACCGGGCGCTCCCAGGGATAGCTACACTATACACGTGCAGCTACTGTGCAAGTGAAGCCTGTGTCACAGCTGCCTTGTTTATATGAAGCTCTGAGCCTGGAGTCGGCAATAAATTTCTCAAAATCAAATCTGCAGTTGGATCAACCTTATTAAACGGAACTTTTACGACACCATTTACGGTGCTGTTAGGGGGAATAGACTTTCCCTCGAAGCTAATCTTAACTTCTGCTTCTGTCATATTCGGATATTTGATGATAGCTTGCACATTCTCAGGAATTGCAACTGGAGCCCCAGTGCTATTGCGCAAAGCCACTTTGAGCTGGACATTGCTCAATGTCGGCTTGATTTGAGTCAACTCGAAGCTGAGTGGCTCTTTTGAAATAGGCCCTCGCAAGCCTGCAGGATTTGCGTTTATGATCGAGCCCACTCCGCTAGCCAGAGGAGCGCTAAAGCCAGCCAGCGGATTCACCGGCATCGCACTTCCGGGTGCAACCAGAGCCGGGGCCGAACTGATACCATTCATTCCATAATTAACAGGACTGCTGTCCGGTACAGCATATGAGCTGGCGGAGCCATATATGCTGGCAGGAGGTGGCGGTGCTGATGCAGTCGGCACAGGAGTTCCGTAGGGAAGTCCAGCAGCGCCAATACTTGCTGGAGGTGGCGGTGCTGATGCAGTCGGCACAGGAGTTCCGTAGGGCAATCCAGCAGCGCCAATACTTGCAGGCGGAGGCGGTGCTGATGTAGCCGGGACAGGAGTTCCGTAGGGCAATGTAGCTGCTGCAGTTCCAGGTTCAGTTGTAAAAGACCTTGCTGCAGCAATAGGCAAGGCCTGAGCTGGAGGCGCCACTAATTCTTTTGTGGTGCCGGCTGCACTGCTTATTTTAGGAGGAGCTTTCTGTTTCTTAGCAGACTTTGCGCTGGCAGAAATCGGCTTTGCAGCAATTTGCGGAGCGGATTCACCAGTTGCCGCTGCTGAGGGAGCAGCAGCAGGGCTCGCAGAAGCGGGTGAAGCTGCACCCTTTGCCGCGGCGATTGCGGCGGCCGCATCTGCAAGAGCGCTAGCAGCGCCGCTTTCAACGGCCGCACTTGCACCGCTTGCTTTAGGAGAAGGGCTGCTTAATATTTTTTTGATGATGTCATCATCGGATGAAGCGCCTGCACCGGCACCACCGGCAGTGGCAACCGCCGCCGCACCGTCATCAGGATTGGTCAACGACTTGATGATTTTATGTGCCGTATCTTCCGCCTTCTGATTTGATTCCTTTTGCACCAGCATGTGATTTCTGAGCTGACCCATGAAACTGGAGAGCTGGCCTATATGATCGACAGCCGCGCCTTGATTGCTCATCAAGACAGGATCAGAGGCCGTGGACAGAAGATCAGCCGGAAATTTCGTGCCAGGAAAGCCAGAAGGCTGCCCATGAGGCACAAGAGACTGGGCAAGCCCCGCAGCCGAAAGTCCGGAGCCTGCCGCCAATGCGCCTAATTGCTTGATCTTATTAACTGCAGTGAGATTTTGAGGATCATCCTTCAATACGTTCAAGTAGACTTGTTTAGCCTGTGCTGCATGTCCAAGCCTCTCCAGAAGTTCACCTTGATAAAGTTTGTAAGATGAATTTCCAGGACTGTAAGTAACCGCCTCATTAGCTTTGCTATATGCCTCAGCGATGAGACCCTGAGATTCTAGATTTTTTGCCGCTGCAATTGCTTTGTCCGCTTCTTGCTTTGCCAGCGCAATTTTGAAGCTCTGGCGTGCAGCCGGCAGATAAGGATGATTTGGGTCAAGACGCACAACTTCGCGATATTCAGCCTGGGCTGATTGCAAATCACCGCTTAGCTGATAAGCACGCGCCAGACCAAGGTGAGAATTCGCGTTCGGCATCCTGGAGACTTGAGTTTGCCAGAGCTTTATCAAGTTGCTGCTTGCTTCTTTATCTGCAGGGTCAAGAATCAAAGCGCGGCTCAATTCAGAATTGGCTGTTACGACATCTCCTTTATTTAGATGCAACAAACCCAGTTCCCTGTGCGCACTTGAATGATTCGAATCAAGCTCAAGGGCTTTTTCGAAATGCTCTTTTCCTGCGCCGGGTCCGTGCAACTGCTCGTGAACTTTCCCAATTCCGATATGCGCTTCAGGTGTAGGTTTAACAGCCAGAGATGCTTTATATTCAACCTCAGCTTCTTGATAGCGAGATTGATCCATTAATGCTTTGGCCGTCTTCAATCGATTTTGCACATCGTCAGGATCTGCGCCAACCTTCTTGTAAAGCTGGGCCAGCACCTGATGTGCCTCAGGATCATTCGGGCTAACTGCCAGGGCCTGCCTTGCGGCCTGCAGTGCTTCCTGGAAATTGTCAGATTTCAAATAATTCTTGGCACGCTCAACACCCAGGGCTGCGGCCTGCTGCACGGCAGCTTTGTCGGAGGGATCCATTTGAGTCACTTTGCTAAGCAAGCGTTGAGCTTCCTCAAGCTTGCCGCTTTTTTGCAAACTTATAGCGGCTTGTTTCATTTTTGCCAGAGCACCCGGAGGCAATTTTGCACTTAAGGACCTGGCGATTTCTGAAAGAGATGAGCCGCTGGCGATTTTTCCATTCAAAGCCGGAGGCGGTGGAGCGGCCTGGTTGATAATAGTCTTGCTTGCAAGAGTGCTCCCCGCCGTCTTCTGCGCGCTTGCTGGGGCGGATTTGGCGGGAGATTTTGCCGCAACAGCTTTCATCGCGCTGCTTTTGGAACTACTTGCTGACTTTCCGGAAGACGGGGACTTAGCAGTTGTCTTGTGAGCGCCTGCAGGTGATGTGTACTGCTCTCGAATAGAACTGAAATCGATGCGCCTGTCGTAAGAGCTTGGTGGAACATAAACCTTCTGGGCATGAGCGAAATCGGCCGCCTGAGCTGAGCCTATGCTCAAGCTGAACGCAGATAAAATCAGCAAGCAAAAGCCTGTTGAGCTGCTTTTTTCTTTACCTGCCCTGAACGCTAGGTTCATCTGCCACCTTAAAAACGCCTAATCCGCCCGCCCGTAGTTTTGGAAACTAAGTATTCAGCTCATTCTATGGATAGATCTCACCCTTGCCAAGTGGTGTTTCCCGCATCTGCCGAACCGAGGGATCCTACCTTAACTGACTTAATCTCATCGAACAAGCGCATCTATGCTTAAATCAGCAGTTCTGGACGTTTATGAGCACTTACTCATCATTTTCTTTGCCATTGAAAAATTCCAGCCAATAGAGAAGCCAGGCTTGTTCCATCCTCTCGGAGTTGACGGCTCGTAACAATGCGGTCAAAACATTCTAAAAGATCACCTTTATGCCGATTACTTGACATACACTTGATAGTGTACGGTGCGAGTTCAAAAAACCCAGATTCAAAGCCAGTTTCAACAGGGAAAATAAATGTCAAATCCTCAATCAGTGGAAAGCGGTTCGCAGAAAAGCGAGTATGAACGATCTCTAACCGAACATGTCGAACATCTAGTGAGACAAGCGCGACTGGCAGCCGCCGTCTTCACTCAGTACAGCCAACAGGATGTCGACCGCATTGTGAAAGCAATGACTCTTGCTGCACTCGAGCATGTCTTCACCTTTGCGCAAAAGGCTCATGAAGAGACGCGCATGGGACAGCTTGAGGACAAAATGCTCAAAGACTTCGTCGCCTCAGAGTTTCTCTACAATCAGATCAAAGACAAGAGAACAGTTGGAGTTGTTCGAGAATTTCCCGAAGACAACATGGTCGAAATTGCCGAACCAATGGGCGTCATTCTCGCGCTTTCACCAGTTACAAACCCAACCTCGACAATAATTTTCAAAAGCCTCTGCGCTGCAAAAACTCGCAACAGCATTATTTTCAGCCCACACTTGATGGCGGCAAACAGCAGCAACATGGTGGCAAAAATATTGCACGATGCGGGCGTCGCCGCCGGTGCACCGAAGGGTTTCATTTCCTGGGTCGAAAAATCATCGCGCCTGCGCAAGGAAACTGAGCTGATGATGGTTCACCCTGGGGTAGACCTCATCTTCGCAACTGGTGGCACGCAAATGGTAAGAGCGGCCCACAGCTCGGGCAAGCCGGCCATCGGCGTCGGAGCCGGAAACACGCCGGTTTATATTCACAAATCAGCCTTCATCGAAGGCGCTGTCACCGACATTATCATTTCAAAGACATTCGATAATGGCACTGAGTGCCCATCCGAACAGACACTGGTTGTTGATCGTGAAGTTTACGAACAGACTCTAAAAATGTTCGACAAACTCGGTTGCTATGTATGCAACCCGGAAGAAGTAGAGCAAGTGACCAAAGTCGTAATCGATCAGCGCACGAAAGGAATGAATTACAAGTTCGTTGGACAGCCGGCGCGCTTGATTGCGGCTGAAGCAGGAATCAACGCACCGGAGAACGTGAAAATTTTGCTTTGCCCTCTTGAAGGCGAATTGAGAAAGCACCCGCTTGCCGTCGAGAAGCTGATGCCGGTATTAGGGGTGGTGGCAGTCGATAGCGTCGAAGAAGGCATCAACCGGGCACTCGATATTAACTACGCCGGCGGAACCGGGCATACGTCAGGCATCTTTGCCACCGATGAAGCTGTTATTGAAGAGTTCGCGACACAAATAAATGCAGGTCGTGTAATTGTCAACTCACCTACGTCAATTGGTGGTCTCGGTGGGGTGTACAACAATCTCAGCACAACCTTGAGTTTCGGTTGTGGCACCGGCGGCGGCAACATCACAACAGATAACGTCGGCGTGCAAAACCTGCTCAATTACAAGCGTGTTCCTCACCGAAAGAATTTTGTACTTAGCTTTCAAACGACAAAAAACATATACATCAATCCCGGCAGCATCGAACATTTGCGCGGGCTAAAAACGAAATCGGCTTTCGTTGTAACCTCCGGTTCGGCTGCCAGCCGCGGGCATCTTTCCATGGTATTGGAACGCTTGCCTGAGAATTGCCGGGTAGATGTTTTCAGCCAGGTTGGCGTTGAACCTGATTTCAGCACTGTCGAAAAAGCCGTTGCGATGATGCGAAGAAGCAAACCCGACACCATCATTGCTCTGGGCGGAGGTTCCGTGCTTGATGCGGCCAAGATTATGCGCTTATTCTACGATTATCCCGATCTTAAACTCTCTGATGTCGCTACACCGTTTCTTGATTTCCGGCAGCGCGTCGTGAAATTCCCCAGCGGTGGTGGAACACAGCTAATTGCAGTTCCAACCACCTCGGGAACCGGCTCGGAAGTGACACCATTTGCGGTGCTAAAGAACAACGATTCCCATACAAAGTATTCCCTTGTGGATGAGTCGCTCTTGCCTGACGTTGCTATTCTCGATGCGCAACTCACGCGAAGCCTTCCTCCACAAATCACAATCGACACGGCAGTCGATGCATTGACTCATGCGCTGGAAGCGCTGGTTTCAATCATGTCCTCCGATTACACAGACGGGCTGGCTCTGGAAGCTATTCGTTTGATATTCGAAGCTCTGCCTGAAGCCGTGAAAAACGGCTCCAATGTTGTGTGGCGGCACAAACTTCACAACGCAGCCTGCCTGGCAGGAATGGCGATCGGCAATGCCTCGGTAGGCATCAACCACGCACTGGCACATAGCCTCGGTGCGCGCTTCGACATACCGCACGGACGAGCCAATGGAGTTTTCCTCCTCTCTACGTTGCAATACAATTCGCAGGTTCCGCGCAAAATTACACCTCACTCAACGCACACCCATTATGTGGCGCCGAAAAAATACGCCAGGGCGGCTCGTTTTCTGGGACTTGACGAAAAACAAGCTGATCTCAGTGACGACGAACTTTCCGTTCGTTTGCAACGTGCAATTTACGACATGCTACGTGAAATGAAACAACCACTTGCAATCGAAGAGCTGGGTATTCCGGCCGATGAACTTCTGAAAATTGGACCGGAGCTGGTGAAGGCATCCTTCGAAGACATGAGCTTGCGCACCAATCCGCGCATGGCACTGCTTGAAGACATCAAAGACCTCTACTTCACGTCCTACCCCACACGCCAGCGCCCTTAAGGAGACGATGATGAGCACGGCTGAAAAAAAACACCAGGCAACATTTATGATGCCGCCCTCTCTAAACAAACGCGTTGACGAGGTAGAGCTTACACTGGCAAATGGAAGCGTTGATGTCGTACTCGACTTCAGCACCTGCCACTTTATTTCAGTTGATGGTCTTGAATGGTTGGAAGAACTCCTTTTGCGCGCGCAGTCTCTGAGTTCGGACCTTCTTCTTAAAAACGTAAAGCCATCTATATATAAGGTATTCAAAGTCGCTCGAATTGACTCAGTCCTGAAAGCCTGCGGGAGCGGCTCGCCATCTGGGCCAGTTTGCTAAAGCGCTAGGATTAAGCTGTTCTCAAGCAGAAAAGCAGAAGCCGCGTAAACTATAGCTAACTGATAGGCGAGCAGCATAAATAGAACCACCCTCTGGGGGAAATTCCATGCAGATGAAGACTAGCATGTCGTTTTGCCTTGCCGCCGCTATCAGTACAGCATTTACAGTGGCGCACGCACAACAAGCAGCTAACGATATCAGAGAAGTTGTTATTCCTGTGCACCATCCGACATCAATGCCGGCACCACCGCCGCCACCGCCACCACCTCCTCCTCCACCTCCTCCTCCTCCTCCTCCAACACCACCTCCTCCGCCTCCGCTGAGCCAGCTGACACCTCCCACTGTCCCCTCTCACGTTCAATTCTCGCCACCAGTAGTGGTATCAACAGACGTGACTAAAACCAGCAATCTCACCGGAGCGTTGCCAGCGAATGCGCCGCCTTTAAGCGACGGTATCATGGTGCTTGCCGATCGGCAGTTTCCTCGTGAAACAGAAGGCACAACAGATCACGACAGCATACTTGTAAGAGCCAGAGAGAACACCATCATGGAGAGAGGCGGTGACTGTGCCGTCACGCTTAAGGAAGGCAGCATACTGGTTTCAGTCAGGCGCCCGAGCAAACTCGGCTTTATTAAGACATCACTGGGAGACATAGCCCTTTCCGCTGACGGAGAACTTCTTGTTACTGCAAACAGAGGCACTGTGCATATTCTCAATGCAAGCGCACGCGGCGCCGGATGTAAAATTCGGCTTGCTCCTCAGTTTGCAGGAAAGAAAAATACATTTGCAATTCAGCCGGGCTATGATTTCACTGTGAGCGAGCATCGTCTCAGCAGAGCCGAACTTCGCCCCTCAGACGGCATAGCGCGCCGGCGAAGCCAAGTTTTTGAGGACGGGCGCATTGCTCTCTCAGAATTCTCAGTAAGCGGACTGCTTAGAGATTGTGATCTAATTGCCAGCTTGCAGCAGAAAGACAGCGGCAACAAGGAACGCCGCATTCTTGCAGACTTGTCAAAAATGGCAGCAGTGCTCAACCAGGTTAACGGCGCTATGGGCTACTCATATTCAGGAACTGGCGTTGCAAGCAAAAGCGATAAGTCGATCTGATTGAACTGAAACTGCTGCACCTTCTGGCGAATCTGGAACAACGAATCCAGGCTTGTCTCAGGGCGCTCTGAAGCTGTCCGGCAATCAATCACGCGTTGGGAAGTTTATCCTGGAGCCAGTTCCGGGTAGGTAACTCATACAGTGAACTCGCTATAATGCAAATATGGCGCCATGAACAAGGTGCTTATCGGACGCTACTGAGAGGCAACAGTGCAAGCGGTCGCCGACAGCAAATCAGGGCAAGCTCCAAGAAAGTCTGCTAATAAACTGGCGGCGCTTTTAAAATCGCCTCTTGCAAAAAGCTTGATGCTTGGGTTTTTCGGCATTGCGGCAGTTCAAGCGTCGTTTCTTTTTGTACTGGCCTTTGATGTTCAGAGTGCCGAACGTTCTGCGGCTCGCGAATTCGATCTGCTGAGAAGCTCGCAAAGAGTTTCCCATTTGATATGCACCGCAGAAAAGTGCATCAGCGCCGGGGATCTTGTATTGAAGAACCCGTCGGACACAGTAAGGTTCGCAGAATACAATTACCGAATCAACGAAACGAACAAGGAATCGGACGAGGTTATAAGTGATTTCAACAAATATGGAATCGATAACCGCGGAGTCAGCGGGCTGAAAGCCTCCTTCGTCGAACTAAACCGAATATTGATGATAGTGCTCAAGCAAATGCAAGAAGAAGGCGGAGACGTTAAAAACTACATTAGAAGTGTTCTGGACCTGACTCATGGTTTATATTCCCAGTTTGTCAGTGCGATCAAATCGGTGCATAAGGCTCTCGGCAGCGGCTCAGAGAACCTGGCGCTGGCAGGCATCAGCCCGCAAATCGTTCTATCAATCGCTGCTGCGAGCAACCTCGTGCTTGCACTTTTGATGATGTTTCTCGTTGATAAATCCATAACAAAACCGATCCGCAAGCTCACATCCAATTGCAATAAAGTGATAAGCGGAGAAATAATACCCAAACCAGAGAAGGTCAGCAATGAAATAGGTTCTCTTGAGCAAGCATTCTATGAAATGTCTCTAGTCGTGTGTGAGAACGAGAAGCGAAGAAAGAGCTTTCTTGAATTCTTCCAGTCCGTTCAGACTGCAGCGCTGGAGAATGTGCGCGCCTGTTTTGATGCACTTCTTGGCGAATCAGGGCTCGCTGAGCGAGCGCGCAAAAGTATTCAAAAAGCAAAAACCAATCTCGCTACTTTAATGCAACTGCTGCAATCTATGACTGAGGCCCTTAGCTTCAAGCCGGACACCTCTATCACTCCAGAATACAGCGACAGCAGCACAAGCTTGCTTATCAACAATGCAACATCTGCCATAGAAGCGCTTTTGCAGAAGAGACAGATAAAACTCGAAGTGACAGATCCTGCATGCGAACTTAAAGCAGATACGCATTTGATCGGAAGAGTGCTCGTAAACTTTCTGTCCAATGCAATTAAATACTCTCCAGACGGTGATCTTGTTTCTCTCGAAGTAATTAGGAATGGGAAACTGCTCAAGTTCAGAATCAAAGACAATGGTCCTGGAATTTCTCAAGAGAATCAGCAGAAACTATTCAAAGAATTCAGCCAGGTTGAATCAGCAGACGGTATCAAGCGCGCAGGAACCGGTCTTGGATTGGTCATCTGCAAGCAAATTGTGGAAGCGCATGGTGGCAAAGTTGGTATTGAAAGTGAAGTGGGCAAAGGTAGCTGCTTCTGGTTCGAGATCCCAACGGCTCCGGAAAGCAAGCAGCCTGCAGCCGCCCAGGCTGACACTCAGCACTCAGCAGCGCCAGCGCTTAGCGAAGAAGCGAAAATCAAAAGCATCAAGCGAAATTTCATGATTATGCTCATTTGTATGTTGATACCACAATCGCTAATTACGCTCAAGTTGCATACTATGTTCGATCAAGCCGCTCAGCGCGCCAACAAATTCGCCATAGAGAAGGAATTGATGGTGCGCAATGAGGAGCTAGTTGGACTCGAATTGACCTGGAAAGTTTCGGTTGCAGAAGCCGCAGACAGACAAGACATGGAAGCTCTTGCAAAAATGCACGATAAGCTTGCAGAAATGCTAGAGAACGCCAGGTGGATGAATAAGCACGCTAGTGGTCCCATGATTCCATTTCATACCGAAACCATATTGAATGGATTGAACAAACTAGAGAAAGTCGCCAGATTTCTCAAGCAGCACAAAGATGAGCCAACTATGTTAATGGCCTCAAAAAAAATAATCGAGAGCGCGCGCAAGGTCGCAAAAGTAGTTGAGAAATCAATGTTCGAGATCATGCGCATCGAAGAACAAACGATGGTCACTTCATATGAAGGTTCCGCGCAGACCTTAACGGACCTCTTGTATGCACTTCTGAGCGCGGCAGCGGTGAACTTCGTGCTTCTGGGCTTCCTTTGCTTTGTCGGCTTGCGCATTACCGAGAGAATATATACTCTCAAGACAAAAGCAGATGATTTTGCAGCAGGCAAGCGTCTTGAGACTTCATTGAGCGGAAGCGATGAATTGCAATATTTGGATCTGAGGCTCTGTCAGGTTTCCCAGGCTATTAAAGATGCCGATGCTCAGCGGCAAAAGATGATTGCAGTAATCAACCACGATTTGCGAACTCCGCTCAGCGCTATCATGAACGGCCTTGAAATGATTCTCGCTTCGGGATACGGTGAGATGGGCTTGAAGGAGAAAGGGCTTGTTACGAGGGCTGAGCGAGAGCTTAATCAGCTCTTGCAGCAGATAAATGATCTTCTCCTGATCGAAAAAATTGACGCAGGGCTTTATCAATTACAATCAGAGAAGTTTGAAGTTCTCCCGGTTCTTGCAGCAACTGCTCAAAACTTCAGGCAATCAGCCAATCAAAAGCGCATAAAACTTGTGCCTGCAATTTCGCCTGACTGCAAAGACGTCTGTGTGAACGGAGACAAACAGCTTGTCGAGCGTGAGTTTGCCATTATTATTTCCAATGCAGTAAAAGCGGCGCCGGAAGGATCCGTAATAAACGTCAGCCTCGAACGTGCAGGTGATTCAATTAGTGTGGCCTGCAAAGACCGTGGTCCCGGAATTGATGAGGAGCTGCTTCCGCAGATTTTCGAACGATTCCGCTTTGTCGGCGGAAAGCCGGTGACTGGTCTTGGTCTTCCACTGGCGCAACGAGTCAGCAACATGCACGGTGGCCAGCTGGAAATCAATTCGAGCCCAGCTGGTACTGAGACTCGCGTGCTTCTACCGATAGCGGTTTAAACACTTTTGAAAGCCGCCATGATGGTACCTCGCTGTTAAAGATTCACCTTTTTAAAAGGGCGACGCATGGCGTCGCCCCTACACATAATGGGATAACAGCTAGCTCGGATCCGTAAAGAAAAGCCGAGCCCCGGGAGCGCCGGCAGCCTGCCGGCTTCTACTCCGGCAAGAACAATCCACGCCGTTAGAATGGCAGCGCTCAAAGGATTCAATTGCAAGTCACTTACATGATGCGGTGGCCGAGCGTGGTTTTGATCAAATCAACCGTAAGTTCAGCGGTGCGATTGCGAATATCACGCGCCGGATTCAGTTCGACAAAATCAATTGATCGCACGAGTCCGGTTTCTGCAAGCAATGTCAAGGCAAGTTGCGCTTCGCGATAACTCATGCCACCGGGTGCAAGTGTAGTTACACCGGGTGCAATATCAGGATCCATCACATCAATGTCGAATGAGAGGTGAATTCCCGAGATACCGGAACCAACAAGTTCCAGCGCCATTTCACTCAACATGCCCATTCCAATATGATCAAGATCGCGCATTGTAAAAGCATGTATGCCGAGCTCGCGAATGATTTCCTTCTCCGGCGGATCCACATCCCGTAAACCGATGAGCACAGTTCTTTGCCCATTAACTTTGGGTGAGAAGCCGCCCAAATTGACCAAACTCTCTTCGCCCTTGCCCAGCGAAATCGCCAGCGGCATTCCATGGATATTGGCGCTCACACTCGTATCAGGAGTATTGATATCACCATGAGCATCAAACCAGACAAGACCGAATTGCTCATTGCGCTGGCGATAATATTTAGACACCCCGGCAATACTTCCAATCGCAAGGCTGTGGTCACCACCGATGGTGATAGGTATCGCACCTGATTCCAGGGCTTGTTCGACCGCTTGAGCAACTTCTATGGAAACCTGTGTGATTTCCGGTAGACAACGCGCGCCTTTCACGCTGCTATCAAACCAGCAGGCGCTGGAAGGCTGCTGAATGTGTACTTCGTTGCGAACCTTGAATCCCAATTTCTCAATTTGTTCAGGAAGCTCGGCCACTTGCAATGCAGCAGGACCCATTGCAGAACCTCGATGACCACCGCCGATAAAAATCGGCACATATATAAGAGTGACTTCTTGAACTTTCTTATTTGCAGTATTTGCAGCTGCAGTTTGGGATTCTGTATTTCTATCCTTAAGCTTTGTGTTATCAGTTGCTAAATTTTTCATATACTCACTTGGCAATTTAAGCAGAATAAACCTTGCCCGCTATGGAAGCGGATTCTTGAGCTTGCACCCTGTGGCATGCAGATAAACATGCCGTCAGCATCTTACGCAAAGCCGAAGAAGCAGATGCTCAAATATGCCCCCAGAGAGCATTTCCTGCTTTGTGTCAGCTTCGTCATAAAATGACTCCACTACAATATATCAGGAAGTACTCAAGGACTCCTAGTGTATAATCTTTAGCATCTTTTGTCTCTTAGTCCGAGCAGATGCCGCCAAGGCTGCCGCATCGTCGTCGGAGAAAATGAAGCAGCCTTTGGGAAGAATATTAGAGAAGCAGGCAGAGAGTTTCTCATCCGATGGAGGTAAAACCAGTGTTTCGGCCAGTCGTAAAATTGTTGTTTTTAGCAAAGGCTGCTTTTGAAGTAGGCCGCGAGCGCGTCGAAGATGCTCTCGATACCGTCACCGCAAAGGCCACCGAGGTCAAATCCCAGGGAACCGATAAGTTCAATGAGCAACGCGAAAAAGTAAAAGAAATCGCCAGCGATGTTTATCAGCAAGTCTGGCAGCGTTCTGAAGTTCTCGAAAGCCAGGTTCGTGAAAAACTGAAAAGACAAGTCTCCGATTTCTCACTCGGTGCACTTGGCGATTCAAGCGAGATCAACGAACTCAGAGCAGAACTCGCTACACTTCGCGCTGAGCTTGCAGAACTGAAATCCATGAAGGCTGCTGTCTAAGCAGATTCATTCGAAGTTCTGAAATATAGAATCGTTTAAACCGGCACTGATCAGGTGCCGGTTTAAGTGTAAATAGATGTGCACATAGATGCCCGTTTTTGACGCGCAAATTGAAGCAGCAGGGTGATTTAACCCCTTACGAAAAACGCTGCAATAGAGCTTTATAGCTTGAACGCTATACTACAGCCCCTCATATAGCGCGAACGCTATTGAAAATTCAAAATACTATAGCTCGAACGCTATACTACAGCCCCCCGTATAGCGCAGACGCTATAGAAATTTAAATCCCATAGCTTGGACGCTAGACTTTCACCAATAATATAGCGCCAGAACTATAAAAGAGAGCAGCAGCCCATTTATTCTTAGTTGCTGCAAAGACTGAGCAAGAAAAGATCACATGAGGCAATCGAACAGCCAGGCGCATGTCGAAATTTAACAAGATTGCATAGAAATAACAGCCAAAGCGGATTTGAGCCAAAAAATCAAATCTAGGCAAACAAACAGCCAAGCGCATGTTGAAATTTAACAAGATTGCATAGAAATAACAGCCCAAGCGGATTTTTGTTGCATATACGTTGCAACTAATAGGTAGAATTATCAAACTACGTCCTTCAGGGACAGGAGCATCAAGCAGGAATGACTGGGTTAATGGTTGGAAGAGAAAATCTGGCGGAGCCTGAAAAACAGCTTCCCGTTCCAGCCGCGCCAAGTCAGCCGCAAAACTCCGTCCGCAACAACCACCTGCCAAAAGACGTTTACGATACGGCAGTCGCCGACGCCACGGTCAGCTTTCCACAGTGCTTGCGTGACCAGCGATTCTGGCATCTTGTTCGCAGCCTCTTTCTGTTTTTTGTCCAGACGCTAAGCATCTCTCTTTCAGAAGCAAAAAAACTCACAAAAGAAGAGCTCGAGAGGCGCCACGCGGCGCTAATCAAACAACTGCTCATCGATCTCGGACCTACATATATCAAACTGGGGCAGTTTCTCTCTGTGAGGCGGGATTTGCTACCCGTTACGATCGCAGACGAACTGGTGAGCCTGCAAGACAGAGTTCCTCCTTTCAGCCTTGAGCTGCTAAGGCAAACAGTGACTCAAGAGCTCGGCGCACCGCCAGAAGAGCTTTTCGCCTATTTCGACCCAACACCACTGGCTTCCGCCAGCATTGGGCAAGTACACCGTGTGCAGCTTAAAGACGGACGGCAAGCCGTACTCAAAGTGCAGCGAGCCGGGCTTGCCTACGACTTTTATAGAGACCTTGGTTTGATGCGTCTGACAGCCAAAGTCGGTTTAGCCTGGGATGAATGGAAGACTAAGTGGCAAAAACGCTTTGGTAAAGCTGGCGCAAGAAAAGGTCCAGCTCGATTTGATTTCAACAATTGGCTTGAAATGTCCGACGAGTTCGGCAAGAATCTATTTTCGGAAATTGATTATCTGCTTGAAGGACGCAATGCCGACCGCCTGCGCCGCCTTCTCAGAGATCGCCCCGAAGTCAAAATTCCTCGGGTCATATGGAAATATTCAGCGCGTAAAGTACTTACGCTTGAGTATCTTGAAGGAATTAAAATCGACAAAGTTAAAGAGCTGCAAGCCAGAAATATAGATGTTGAGGCGCTCGGCAATTTGCTTATTACTACTTTTACCGAGCAAATTGTCATCAAAGGTTTTTTCCATGCAGACCCGCACGCAGGGAATCTAGCGGTGGATCGCAATGGTTGTCTGATAATCTACGACTACGGAATGGTTGGCGAAATCACCGAAAGCCAGCGTCGCAGCTTGCTCACTTGCGTGTTATCCACGGTTAAGAAAGATACGGAGACTCTGGTAAAAGCACTTCAGGAGTTGGGCGTAATCCGTGCAGGCAGCAACATTGAAGCGATCACACGAGCCATAACGCCTTTTATGGATTATTACTCGGGAAAGAGTATTTTCGATCTGGACTTCCGCCAGCTGGAGCACGACATTGACATTGTAGTCAGCGAACGCAGTCTCCGCTTACCCGCGAATCTTGCCTACATCTTAAGAGCGGGAAGCTCGCTTGAAGGTATTGCCCGAACTTTAAAACCGGATTTCAGTTTCATTGAAGCAGTCAAGCCTCTGGTCAGGCGTTTGATTGCAATTGAAGGTTTGGAAGCCCTCTCCACTCTTGATGGATTAATGCAACTAGCAGGGCTTGCTGTAAGCGGCTTGAAGCGGGTCAAAGACGAGCACGCAAACGGAGTCAATGGAAACAAATTACTGACACTTCAAGCAAAAGCTGTCGAAACGCCCTCAGTCCCCGGAAGCCTGCAAAAGACAGAAAAGACTCCGCCCTGCCGCAAATGCGTGCGCAACACACGGGACTTACGTCAGTTGAAAAAAAGTGTATTTGGGTTCAGTTTTATCGGACTCAGCTACGTGACAATTTCGACGGCCACAATATTCTTCCTGCGGCCTGATATTCTCAGTAACTATAGAGAGACTGGATTCTATTTAGTGATAGGGAATATTATTCTAGGGGGAATAATGTTTGGGAAATTCATCCATCTATCCAGATGGAATCCGAAATCAATCGCGTCAGGCGAAGCAAAGCGAAACGGAGAAAAGTAAACATGAAATGGGTTGTGGCTTCAAAGACCCACGAAGGCAAACAGCGTCCCAAGAATGAGGACAATTGTTATGTCAGTCCAGACGAAAGAGTATTTTGCGTGGCTGATGGAATGGGAGGCGCTCTGGGCGGGGCGAGAGCTTCAAAACTAACCGTTGAAGCGATTGCGCAGCTATGGAACGACCGCCGCCCTCACAGCAGCGACCACGACGCGATCAAGCAATGGTTGCAGGATGCAGTACTGCTTGCCAATCGTTCTGTTTATTCAGTTGCTGAACAGGACGCTTCGGTAAGGGGTATGGGCACCACCGTTGTGGTTGCAGTTCAGTCTGATAATAACAAGCTACAAATTGCTCACGTCGGTGACTCAAGAGCTTATCTAGTCCGTGACGGAAAACCGACACTTTTGACACAAGACCATTCGGTCGTTCAGGAGATGGTACGAGCTGGTCGCTTGACGGAAGAACAGGCCAGAATCAATCCTTACAAAAACTTAATCACGCGCTGCCTGGGTCACGATGACAAGGTAGAAATTGATCTGACCCCGGTAGAAATTAAACCCAACGACTGGATCGTACTATGCACCGATGGACTGCCGACTGTTTTGCGTGACGAACAAATCAGCAGCGTTGTCGAAAATCTGGATGACCCTGAGCAAGTTTGCGGCGAGCTTGTAAATCAAACGCTCGATGGAGGAGCGCCAGATAATGTAACCGTTGTAGTCGTTCGTTACCTGACTGATAACGGTAGCGGTTAATCGCATTTTCAATCAGGTATGCTAAAGACAGGGCGTGAATAGGCAATCGGAGACTTGCTCCAACCGGTGACAGCACCGGACCGCAAAATGTGAGCGCAATTATTGGCGGAGGAGCGCTTATTAATCAGATGACAGGGACAGACCAGAAATGTGCAAGATGCGGTGGCATGATCAATGCAACCGGTCAATGCAGTTTTTGTATACCGTCGAGTCTTTCTGGGCTTGATGATAATGGTGGCCTGGACAATGTACTGTCGCAAGCTCAAGTTCAGGCCCCGGCTAAAGGGGCAATGCTTGTCAACAAAGAAACTAACGAGCGCTACCCACTAAGCCAGTCGGTCAGCAAGATTGGACGAGACAAGG
>JBIKOL010000109.1:0-30461 GCA_044358055.1 Obscuribacteraceae bacterium (SeqCode) | reverse complement strand
AAGGCAAACAATATTTCACTGAATAGTGACAGCTACATTTCAAGACATCACGCCTGGGTTCTTTTTATCAAAGGAAACTACTTTGTAGAGGATCTCGGCAGCACAAATGGAACCTTGCTCAACGGCGATGTTCTTTCGGAGCGCAAACAAATCTTCCCTGGAGACCGCATCAAATTCGGACGTACTGAACTCGTGTTTGAAATAAACTAATGGCACAAAACTTCGGACTATACAAAATAATCTGCGAGATTGGCCGTGGCGGCATGGGCATCATATACAAGGCCGAGGATCCACGCTTAAATCGCATGGTCGCCATTAAACAGCTTATCTTAGATAATGTAGACGCTGATAAGCAAGAAGAGTTCAGAGAGCGATTCCGCAGAGAAGCAATTCTTGCAGCTGGCTTGAGTCATCCGAATCTAATTCAAATATTTGACGTTTCAATCAGTCCCGAAAACAGCTATTACGTTATGGAATTGCTGGACGGGCAGAGCCTTCGATCAGCTCTGGAAAAACACGCTGGGCAAAAAATGAGTGCAGAGGAATTTTTTCCCATCCTCAAACAAACATGCGACGGACTTTCACATGCGCACGACATGACGCTGGTTCATAGAGACATCAAGCCGGACAACATTTTCATTTTGCCGGACGGCAAAGTGAAAATTACGGACTTTGGAATTGCGCGATCTGGGGAAGCAGATAATTCGAATTTGACAAAACCAGGAGTCATGCTTGGCACACTCTCTTATGTGTCGCCCGAACAATTGCAGGATGCGCGTAACGTTGATCACCGTGCTGATATCTATTCTCTGGCCGTAGTAGCCTACGAGGTACTCACAGGCCAGGTACCGTTCTCCGGCGACGGGTTGACTTCGACATTAATGTCTATCATTTCAAAAGAAGCAAAGCCGGCAAACGAAATGAACCCAGAAATTGCACCTGACATTGCTTCGGTGATTGCCAAAGGGATGCGAAAGAAAGCTGCGGATCGTTACGGAACCGTTGTGGAGTTCGAACGGGAATATGAGCGTGCACTGAATCTTGGTCGCGCCAGCTCGGGAACAAGCATGCTGCGCTCAGGCATCACAGGCGGTGGCATGCCTACTTCATTCACACCAGGAATTCCAATGCAGGCAGGCGAGGCCGGAAAAACTACCGGACGATTCGCAAAGCTGCAGCCAGCATCGGGAGCAACTCCCCTTGGCGGTTCCGGTGCCTCGGCTCAAAATGCTGAAGACATGCCCAAAGCCGTCGTGAAACCCTGGCTTGCCGGACGCACCTCAGAGCAGAGCAAGCCGGCGCCGGGACAACTTCATCCAATCACACAATCAGTAGCGCTTGCCAAAGTCGTCGGTCAGATAGGCCGTGCAGGTGAAGGCAGTGGTCAGTTCCAGGAGCCTGTAGCAATTTGTGCCCGAGGCGCAAAAATAGCCGTTGCAGACGCAATCAGACGTAAGTTCCAAATATTCAATCGAGAAGGTCGCGTACTGGGTGAATCTCGGCCGAATGCAACAATCAAAGGTTCAAAAACAAATGGCGGCGTTTTCTCGAAACCTTCAAGCATTGCCATAGACTCGCGCGGAAGAGTCTATGCATCTGATGCAAGCGACCATTATATTCGCGTGTTCGACGGGCAGGGAACATTTCAGAAAGAATTCTTGAACAAGCATGGAAAAGACGGCGGCATCAACGGCTTATATTGCGACAATGCTGGAAATATTTATCTTGCCGACCCTGACAATGGATGCGTGCACGTAATGGCGGCGGAAACTGGCGTCTGGATGCGCAAAATTGGAGTAAAGGGAACCGGAGAGGGACAGATGCAGTTTCCCCAGGGAATTGCCATGGATCGATTTGGTCAAATGTTTGTTGTCGATTATGGAACTTCTCGCGTTTCCGTCTTTTCAAAAGCAGGCTTGTTCCAGCGCTCATGGGGCAGCAAAGGTACAGGCCGCGGCCAGTTCAATGTTCCACGCGGAATTGCAATCGACAGAACCGATCGCGTTTATATTGCAGATTCATTCAATCATCGAGTGTGCGTTTTCAACACTGGCGGCGATTACATGTATTCGTTTGGCGGTCGCGGAACAGAGCCGGGGCGTTTCATCGGTCCATCCGATCTTTCAATCGATCCGGATAACAACATGCTTTATGTAGTGGACAAGGGCAATAACAGGGTTCAGATATTTGAACTTTTGAGCTAAGCTCAGCCAGGAATAATTTTGTGAGCAGCCAAGCACAAGCAAGCAGCATAGAACCGCATTTGGTGCTAGCCTCAGGGTCTCCGCGGCGCCGTGAGTTGCTGCAAAGCGTAGGAATCAAGTTCACGGTTACGCCGAGCAGCGTGGATGAAACCAGTGCAGAAAAAGACCCCCGAAAACTTGTAATTGATCTGTCCCTGGAAAAGGCTCGCGATGTTGCCGCCAGAATTAACGCAAATCCGGAAGAACGAACACTCGTGCTGGGTAGTGACACCATTGTCGTCTTAGACGATCAGATTCTCGGCAAGCCTGCAAGCAGTGATAATGCCTATGAGATGTTGATGCAACTTTCTGGCAGAGCGCATCAGGTTTACACAGGTGTATCGATCGTAGAATTGCCCGGCGGGAGAGAAGAATCGATATGCCAGTGCTCCTCGGTATTTTTTAGAGAGCTGGATCCTGCAGAGGCACTCTATTATGCCAATTCAGAAGAGCCAATGGACAAAGCCGGCGCTTACGCTTTGCAGGGAACGGCCGCGGCATTTGTCGAGAAAGTGGATGGTTGCTATAGCAACATCATCGGTTTGCCTCTGCCGGCGACAGTGAAACTTTTGCGCAAGTTTGGAATGAAAGTAATGGGAGTGGCGCGCTGATGGAGATGGCACAACCTATTTCTTCACTTGAAGGCCAACTAAAAAAATACGAATTCGCTTTTCCCATTCTAACGAAGCTTTCAGCTTTCCTGGAAGCATCTGCTCATTTAAAGGGAAAACGAATCGGCTGGCACTGCCATTTAACCGGGCTTACAGCAGCAAGCGCGCAGGTGTTGATCAAAGCAGGCGCAGAACTGATCATGTCGGAGTGCACCGCCAGTACTACCGACTGGGCAGCAGTTAAGTTTATGAAACAGCTTGGCGCGAAAGTCTACCAGGACTCCGACAGTCCTAGAAAAGTTCTTGATCATAAACCCGAGTTGATTTCAGATACCGGTTTTGTATTAAGTACAGAATACCTGAAAGACCTGGAAGCCGGTCAAAGCTATGTTTATGGGGGTTGCGAGATTACCACCAGCGGAATCCACAAGATGCGGCAACTTGCAGCGTTGAAATTTCCTGTCATTAACATCAATGATGGTGAATTAAAAACCCTGATTGAGAATTACCATGGTGTCGGGGATGGTGTCGTCGAAGCTCTGTTCCGCTTAACAGGTCGTATGTGGTCAGGACGCTCGGCAGCGGTGATTGGATACGGCAGAGTAGGTGCAGGTGTCGCCAATTACTTGCGCAAGGCGGGAGCTGCTGTGCATGTTGTAGAACTGGATCCCATTCGCAGACTCGTCGCACACTATGATGGATTCTGTTTGCTCACTCTGGAACAATCGCTCAGGCAGTGCGAGTTGATAGTCACCGCTTCAGGTTGCCTTTCTGTGATTGGCTACGAACAATTAAGGCTTGCAAAAGATGGAATGCTTTTGATGAACGTGGGTCATTGGGCAGAAGAAATTGATCTTGCCGGCATTCGAACAAACGCGGTAGCTTACAGGCAGGTGAGTAATCACCTCGATGAATATGAAATCGCAGATGGTGATTCTTCCAAGAGAATCTACCTTATAGGATCTGGCGGCCCTGCTAATGTCGTTATGTTGTCGGGTTCTCCGGAGCCGACTTTAATACATCTCACCACTGAAATATTGTGCTTGAATCATTTATCCAGCATGCAAAGCAAAGGCGCCAAAATCGAAGCCGGTGAAATTGCCGTGCCGACGGAAGTTCAACGTCAGGCAAGCATTCTGGCCCTGCAAAGCCTCGGACTGGACTAGCAGCACCCAACGCAGAGAGAAGCGGAGCAGGAGAGAACTGGCTAGATTATGTGTAGGGGCTAGATTATGTGTAGGGGCTAGATTATGCGTAGGGGCGAGGCCATGCCTCGCCCAGTGATCACCGAACGCAGAGAAAAGCGGAGCCCCGGTACGCCCGCGTCGCCTCTCCACCCGCATTTGCTACGCTCGCACGGGTCCCCATTACGAGGCCGGCTGCTGCCAGCCGGATTCTACTCCGGCGAGATCGAGCTTCCTCTAATAACAGTTAAGTATGAATTCGTAGCTTGCAGACAATGAGCATTCGTTCGATTTATAAATTCTGATGAAGAAGAACAAAAGTAAATTCTGTCTTAGCCACTACTGCAGTGGAAAGGCAAACACTGCGCCGGAAGCCTGATTTCCGGGCTCCTAAACATGGACGGCAGCCAAAGCGCTTTTAAGCCAATTTTTGCTTAAAGCAATCTGGAGCCGCAACGTGTTAACCTGCATAGGTATAGGCGGCTTATGCAGGTTTTACATGCTTTCACGTCAGCTTGTTCTTTTTTCAATTGCATCCAGTCTCGTTTGCTCAATCCTTTCTCCATCAGTCTTAGCGCAAGACAAAGAGATGAAAGAGGGCGCTTCTCTTGATTCAATGTGGATCGATCAAGAGGCACCAACTATTGATAATAAAGAAAGTGACAATAGTGCCAAGGGAACTGGTGGAACTGTCGCAAGTGCAGTAGGTGCGGTTCCAGCAACGGTTGCACCAATGTGTACATTCGACGAATTTAGAGCAAGCGGATTCGTTGTCAAGAAAAGCTGGCCCGGCGTCGGCCCCTTCAAAGCATCCGGCGATGACATCTCGGAAATGCTTGACGAGAAGGAAAACCGTCTTAAAGTCAGCGTAAAAAACCAGCAGGTTACCAGCGCCCAACTCGGGCTGGGCAAGCTCGGTTCAGGTAATGTGCGCGATGTTCTCGACATCGAAATGGCCACTGACTTTCTGCTTGAATCGCTCGGCGCAAAACCGAAAAAGATTGCCGAGTTCAATAAGCAGCTCGAGAAAAACAAACTGGCGCTGAAACCAGGTGCAAAGGGAGTTACGCTTACAGCTGGGCGCTTGCAAGTTGTTATCGACCGCAGCCAGAATGCAAATCCTTATTCCTGTTCAATTGCTGTGAATAGCCTTGATGCAAGTAAGTCCGTGATTGCAGAACACGGCTCTGTAGGCAAGGAAGAAGGCAACGAGCCGAAGGAAGAAAACAAGAAACCAGCAATTCTTGAAGCAATCAAAAAGCCTCTAATCAAACCAAAAGCAGCTGCCCCAGCCATCAATCCTACGGAAGATCCCAAACGTGATGAGTTTGTAGCCACCATAAAAAACTGGCAGCAAGTAAAGAAAGTTGCCATCAAGAAACGCGACCCGGCTCATTTAGCCGATATCCTTACCGGCCTGGCTCTGGGCAAGCAAACTACAGCCGTCAAATGGCTGCAAGATCACGGCAATTATTATGATATGGATCCACGCGGGTGCGTCGTGCAGAAGTATCAAGATCTGGGTGGCGGCAAGAAGTATTCGGTTATTGCCGAAGTCCGCGAATTCAGCAAATACATTCGTGAAGCCGATAATTCAGTTTTGAAAGAAGTTGATGATAAGTACGTGGTGAATTACACCATTGAAAAAGTCAACGACAAGTGGATGATCAGCGACTCCAAGCTTGTGCCGGCCAACCCGCCTGCAGGTCCAAACAGCAAAGCACCCGCAAAACCACACTAGAGATTGAGTATGCTCCAGCAGTTGAAAAAACTGAGCATTACGGACGCAATCAATTTGATGGCAATTTTGCTCATGTGGGTAAGCGTGCTTTCCGGTTATGCCAAGGTAATGGCGTCCAATGAAGCTGAGCAGAGCTACCAGAAGGCCCAATTGCTCATAAACACTTTGGCCCAAACACAAAAGGTTTCAATTCAGTCGGCACCACAAGCGGCGACAGGACAGAGCACAAGCAGCGTTACCACAAAGCGCTTCCAGGTGTTTCAACTGCTCGATCGCTCGGGCAATCCGATCAGACCAAGCGCCTTATTGCAAGTAGATAAGAGCATTTATCTGCTTGGCGGAGAATGCCTTTATTTGCTGCAAGACATTGCCGGCAACAGTCAGGAAGAGAAACCTTTGACGGTGGATACTTATCTGGTGCCTGGGAACAGAGTAAAAAATATTCCGATTCAAGAGTTTCTTTCTTTTTGTTATTGGCCGCAGCACAAGTCAATTGTTGTTCTAGATAAGAGCGGTTCGCTCTTTGAATTTTCTCCTGCCAGCAAAGCCTGGCAGCTTGTTCGCGCAAACAAACGGACTCTCGGATCGCCTGATCCTCACTACGTTTCAATCGCTTCTGATGGACCGCATCTGCTTTTACTAGATCCGGAACGAAACCAGATATGGCGCTACCCAGCTACCGGGAGAATGGAGAAATATTTCAAAGATGTTCTTCCCTGGAGAATCCATGCAGGTGATCCAAATGTCGCAGATGGTATTGCCATCGCATTTGATGGCAGCACTTATGTCCTGAGACGTTCAGGCAAGATAAGCATTTACCCCTCAAATTCCTGCGGGGGCAACGGAAATCCGCGAAGCCTCAACTGGAAGGTTCCGCCCGGCATCATTCCAAGCAGAATGTCTGTCGCACCCCACTCGCCTGTTTATATTGTTGAACGTGAAAATTCTCGAGTAGTGGCAATCGATAAAGAGAAAGGAAGCGTGCGCCAATTTACATTTCCAGCCGGCTCAGACCTGCGCGGCATACTGCCAGGCTTCGGCGGATACGGCATCATTGATGGTGATTGTCTTGCTTTCCGCATGTTAATTGATCACGATCCTGCTGGCAAAATAAATAGTCGAGACTTTGATCCCCGTTTGAAGATACTGCAAATTCCAATTAAAGGTGCAGTTCTACCTCGACATCCTGGAGTATTTCCAGGCGCACGGAGGCTTTATCGGCACGGTGTTCACCAGGGGCTTGATTTCTTCAACGACGCCGGGGCACATATAAAGGTTGATACCCCAGCCTGCGCTGCGGCTGCTGGAAGAATTATCAGAGCAGATGTCAATTATCGCGACATGACTGCAGCTGAATATTCAAGAGTGATGAACGATTGCAATGCCAAACAATATTGCTCAGAAGCTAATGAAGACCTCTTTCGCGGCTGTCAGGTGTGGATTGATCATGGCAACGGATTGGTAACTCGCTATGCTCACCTCAACAAAGCAAGACAAGACTTAAAAGTTGGAATGCATGTCAACGCTGGAGACATAATCGGTTATATCGGTTATTCTGGAACAGGCGAAAACCAGCCGGGACTGGTGAAGCACCCACACCTTCACTTTGAAATCCATCTTGATGGGCATTATCTCGGATACGGTCTGACACCATCGGAAACCATGGCTCTTTATCAAAAAGTATTCAGCGCTAAGCGGGGGAATTGATGAAACCACATGCAATTGTTTCGATTCTGGCTTTGAGCATCGTTCTGTCGTCTGGCTATGCGGTTGACGCAAAAAGCCAGAAGAAAAATGCATCAAAAAAAATCGTGACTAGCCAGTCCAGTGCAAACAGTGAATCTGCTGCTTCGTCTTCGGCGGACGCTGTTGCTGAAGCAAGGGCAGGGATCAGAGAAGCGACAGGCAGCACAGAAGCGGCGGGCAGCGCGGGCAGCACAGAAGCCACTGTCAACATTGAATCCAGCACGAACAGCGGAGCCCCAGAGAGCACCGCCATCCTGGCTTCTAAAAAATCGACTGATAAAGTAAAAATCGCGAAGAAAGATAAAGCCGACGCCAAAGATTCGAAAGACAGCAAAGACTCAAAAGACGCAAAGGATTCAAAAGACACAAAAGACGATAAAGCCAAAAAGAACGAAGAGAAGGCAAAAGCAAAAGACGATAAGGCAAAAGCAAAAGAAGACGACAAAAAAGCCGAAGCGAAAAAAGAAAGCAAACCCGAAGAGGATGGCAAAAAAGGCGGGCTCTTCCACTTAGGCGGGGGGAAGAAAAAAGAGAATGCCGCTGAGGCGAAGAAGGAAGGTACCGATAAGTCTGCGAAGGCAGCAGCAGAAGATCCAAACAAGCCAAAATACAAATTTGATCCTGCATTGATTAGCGTCCTTAAGGACATCAACAAATCATTGAAAGATTCCGAGGCTGTAACAAAGCTCGAAGACCCCGTGCAAAAACTAATCGCAAAGCTAAGCGGTGAAGCTCTGGATAAGGCACTCTCATCGCCAGAGCTTCATGCTAATCGCATTGTCGATCAAAAGGAAAAGGAGCATGCTCAAGGTGCAATGTCCGCGGAGTCATGGGAATCCGGCTCCGTCGATGTATCTCCTGAACTAAGAGCCTCTGTAGTGGCATTGTGGGCGAAGAAAGTCGATGGCTTGCTCACGGTGGAAATCGTCGGCAATTATGATGGCAAGCCAGAAGGCGCAAGCGAGAAGCTGGGCGAATTCATCACTGTCATCACGGCAAAATCAACAGTCGATAAAGGATTCGATATTCAAAGTCAGCAAGATGTGAATTTCTGGATTGGCAAGGTTGCTGATTTGAAAATCGATTACACAAACGGCAAGGGCGGCGTTGAGAAAAACGAGAAAAGTCATCTCAATTTGTACTCGCCCATAACACAGCGAAAACGAGCTTTCCTGCTGGCTGTGAAGGAATACGAAGATAAGCTTGCTAAAGCCGAAGAAGATAAGAAGAAGCAAGCTGAAGCGAAAGCTATGCTAGAGGCGCAGCAAAAGCAGGTCACTGAAGCACTCGCTAAGACTATGGCGGAGGCCCTGGCGAAGCAGGTAGCCAACAAAGGCGAGGGCAGCCCAGTAAAATCTGCTTCTGCAGGAGCAAATGCAATTGCTGAGGTGAACGCGGGAGGCAATGTTGCCGAAAAAAAATCTGAGGGCTCCTCTGATTTAACTGCAAATGCGCAGCACTCAGAGGCGCCCGGAAACAAAACAAGCGGCAAACAAGTTAGCAACAATGAGACCGCAAGTGGTGCACAAAATACAGTGGGTCAAGCGCCACCGATGTCCGAACTCAAGAAAGAGCAGAACACAGGCACTGTGGAAAACCAGAACGCCACAGCGCTTGCTACCGCTTCCAACCAGGCGAATAACAACCCTGTCCCTATCACAGGAAAAACGAGTTCTGTCTCTACATTGATTCCAGAGTCCTCAAAAAATTCTCGCTCTAACTGGGATAGCCCTGCGGGGCCCTCTGCCGTGCGAGAGCCTTCTCCGGGCGCAGCACTTTTATATCCCGGAAGAGCTGTGGCAGGTCAATATCTAACAGTTGCAGTAGTGAACCCGCAGAATTCGAACGAACAATTCGTCGGACTCAGCTTCAACGGAGCGCAAGTTTCCACTGACGACAATGGTAAGGTTGTTTATCAGGTTCCGGAGGATGCTCCACCTGGATACAGTTTACATCTTTCGTTGAGCGCAAGGCCAGGGGAAGCAGCGGCTGCAATTGAAGTGCTGCAACCGCTTGCAACGCCGAGCTCTCCGCAGATCCCAAATCTTGAGTCTGTTTCACCGGTCTGTGCAAATGGCGGCATCGTCACAATTGCTGGACATAACTTCGATGGCATTGCCGAAAGAAACAGAGTCATAATTGATGGAGCCTACGATGCCACTGTACTGGTATCGTCTCCAGTGCAACTCAAGGCACGCCTGCCGCATGGCTTGCCGGCTGGCTCGCACACACTTTGCGTCAGCAACTCCGGACTTCGCAGCAATCCAGGCAATTTCGACATGGTTACAGTTGATCTTGCTCCGGGTGGGCCAGACACTCCAAAAAACGATCTTAAAAAGTTGATGGTAAAAGTGCAAGGCACGCACAATCGTGTGCGCGTCAAACTGGTCAATCAAAGTCGCGATGTAATCAAATTGCTCAAAGGCGATGAAGTCGTGGTCGTCACTCCCGGTGGAGTGCAGAATCAAGTAGTGGTTCCTGTTCAGCGCTTGCGCGCAGGCAACTACAAAATTGACGCCGAGATTTTGATTTAGCCTTTTTTCCTCTTCACCTCCGCAGCCTACTCGATTATTCTCAGGTGAACATCGATGAGTGAATGCTTTACATCAGCGTAATCATCCTGCAGAACATCGAGATAATCGTAAAGCTCGTTGATTGCTTTCTTTGTGTTGAATATTTTTCTTGAAAGCGAATCACTCTTCATCAACAGAGCTTTTTCTTGTTCTACAAGAGCATCCTTATCGCCAGCAGCGTATGCAGGAGAGAAGAGAAAGCAGGCGCAGAATGCCAGCACTGCTGCTGCTTTTCGCATATTTGTGCTGCTTCCGCTCATTAGCTTTACCGCTGAGAAATCCGATGCGTGCGTAAACGAGAAATGAACATGCGATCAAAAAAACTGACTGCGAATATTCAGATCCGATGCATGCCATTCTCGCTATTTGACAACGACGGGAGTACAGGATTTCCCCTGTGATATTGATAGGGGAAAACTTGCTTAATGCTTCAAACGCTCTAGCAGGCTGTAGTAACTCTCCATCTCCGCTTCGGAAAAGACCATTTTTTTATTGAGCTCAGCTTTTAAAAGTTTGACTTGTTCTTCTGCAGAGGCGCGATCATTTTGATCAACAAAGTAGTTGCCTTCAGCTATGTGCCCTAGAAAATAGTATTTGCATTGACCATATTTTGCGTGCATTGTGTCGATGCGCTTGATCAACTCGCGCAGTAGAAGCCCATCTTTAAGTCCTCTGGCATGTTCTGCCGATATCTCATAAAGAAAGAGTACGGTTGGGGCGCGGCCGACCTCGCCATTCAGAAAATTATCATTGGTCTTCATGTTTAAGATAATCGGAAAATAAAGAAGCTTCTGATTTCCGAGGAACGCTTGCGAGCAGCGCGTAAACACATGGTTCAACTGACCGAATTGTTGCTTGCTAAGATTCTGACTGAGCAAAAATTTGCAGACTTCCTCGCAACGCTGCAAATCAGCCGGAACTGCTTCTTTGTTGCGATCAACCCTTTGTTTATTGCGCAATAACGCTGACTCCAAAACATTTGTTGCGGCTTTGATTGCTTCATCCTTTCTCCCTGCGGATTGATAAATGCGAAAGAACTGGAAATATAGCTCTTCCTTTGCTGCTCCATGAAGA
The DNA here is from genome assembly GCA_044358055.1 of Obscuribacteraceae bacterium (SeqCode). Taxonomy (GTDB): domain Bacteria; phylum Cyanobacteriota; class Vampirovibrionia; order Obscuribacterales; family Obscuribacteraceae; genus JAIEPM01. The sequence continues at coordinate 19,289 of JBIKOL010000109.1, read as the reverse complement.
ATTGGAGTTGGCTCAGCAAGCACTTTCTCGATACGCTGCGCATCAGAATAATCGCCTTGTTTCAGATCATCTTGCAGATGCTGGCCTAATCGCCCGATTGCATTTTGTGGATCCGCGAGTTCTTGCCGAATCTTCCACTCCAGATAGAAATCGGAGTTTGAAAAGAGCAAGGCAGCTCCGATGCAGCAAGTAAGAATACAAGAGAAGCAGAAAGCAAGATACTTTCCTTCTTAACGGTCTTCCCTACGGAAAACTCCGTGCTGCAATCCAGCGCGCTTATCTTTTCGAGCTCAGAGTTAATTTCTGCAAACGAAGCATAGCGCTTATCTTTTATAAGAGTAGTGCATTTTTGAATCAACTCATCAAGTTTTTCAGGCAAACCACAACTGGCAGAGAGTTCGAGCAAACGAGGTACTCGTTGATTAAGATGCATCTGCATAACTTCGGCAGCAGAACCCACAAACGGCGGCTGCCCAACAAGCATTTCAAAGAGCAGACAGCCAAAAGCGTAAACATCGCTTCTGGCGTCCACGCCTTCGTTACGTATTTGTTCTGGACTTAAGTATGGGACAGCACCTTCAAACATGGCACCGCCCATGGTTCTATCCAGCTCAGCGCCGGCCAATGTAGATTCGGCATCGTTGTTGGCGTCACTAAACCTGCTGAGACCGAAATCAAGTAGTTTGAGTTCTGAATTTGCTGCCGACGGCTCTCCAGCAAGCAGGAACACGTTTTCAGGCCGAAGATTCAAATGTAAAATTTGGTTTGCATGTGAATACTCGAGTGCGGAGGACAGCTTCATAGCTATCGAAACGGCTTCGTTGCATTTCAGCCTCTTTCTGCGTGACAAAACTCTGCGCAGCGATTGTCCGGACAAAAGTTCTTCAACCAGAAATGGAGTTGAGTCAGTTTGAAAACCCGAGCGAAATACGCGAATAATGTTAGGATGCTTAAATTGACTGAGCGCTTTTGCTTCATTGGTAAATTGGGCGACAGCCGCATCATCAGTGGCTTTTACGCGCGCAAAAAATTTCACGGCGACTTCGACGTTCAACAATTGATCGAAGGCCTTGTATATCTGCCCACTGCTGCTTGAGCCAATCAGCGCGATAATGCGATACCGTGAATCAACGATACTGCCTGGCTCTAAATTCATCTGTTGAATACTCGCACGTGCTTCCACAAAAATCATCGAATGGACCGTCGACTATCATGTACCCAGCTGCCGCCCCCACCCTTAGACGGAATTAGTCTGGGGTTCGTAATTTACCCACCTGACAGCAGGGGGAGGCATACCTATACTCGCGTAGGCTGGTTCGATCAAAGCATTCTGGCAGGTGTGAAACATGGACCAAAACGTTATGCAAGCATCGAACTCTTCAGTTGATAAATTACAACTCACAAAGTCCGAATTGCTTGGTGAACAGAAACAGGCAAGCGAGCCGTCTTCATTGTGGCAAGCCGCCTACGATAATCCTATTAAAGCAGGTCTCTGCGGGGCGGCAGCAGTTGCAGGCGGCGCGGCATTGATCTATGCAAGCAAAGGACGCATTGCTGAGCGGCTGCTCGGCAGCAAAGCTGATGTTCTGGTAATTGAAGACACTCCTGCAATGGGCAAGGCTTTCAGCGAAGTTCTGGCCAGCAAGGGTCACAATGTTACATGGGTAACAAGCGTTAAATCACTGAAGCCCCTCATTGGCATTACTCCAGATGGCGCCGAGATTGGTTTGAGCCGCCGATTCCGACTTGCACTTGTTGATGGGGATCTCGGCAAGGGAGTGCTGACTGGACCGGAGATTGTTGGAACGCTTAAAAGCAATCGCATCATGAGCATTGGTACAAGCAGCGTTGATACTTTCAACACTGACATGCTGAAGAACGGTGCAGATATTGCGGCAAACAAAGCAGTCATTCTTGCCGGATTGATGGGCGACAAACTTGAGTTAAAAGCGGCGCTGAAAGCGCCTGCGGTGGCTCAAGAAGGGCTGAAATCGTTTGCTGGTGTAATGCGAACGCCCGAATTCGCGCCCCTTCGAAAGCAGGCCGATGAATTGTTGATGAAGCATTTTGCATCGTAAGAACGGCTAAAACAACGGAGCCCAGGGAGCACCCGCGATCCAGGCATACGCGGCTTTTCTGGGGCTCGGCCGGCTTCTTGTTAAGCAGCGCACTAAATTGCTTTTAGATTAAGCCAATGGAGCGTCCTAGCGACGTACAATGAGCTACATGACAAATCAAACACACGATAAAACTAAATCCGCTGTTAACAGCCAGCAAGCTAACGCGCAAAACAGCGAAGCTTCCGGGGCAACGAACAGCGAAGCTTCAGGGGCTACGAACAGCGGATCTTCCGGGGCAACGATCAGCGGAAGCCCTGGGAGCTCCGCCATCCTGGCGGCTTCGACTCCGGCCGGCGGCAAGACAAAACTCGAAAAGACCCAGAGCATGCTGAGCATCGTGTCTACTTCCATCGGATTGCTCGGTGTCGCAGGCTCAGTCTTCGCTTATGCCGCCTCCACGTTCTATACTGGCACTGTCGAAGTGCAAGCGCACCCAGACAGCGCAGGTGTCGTCGTAAAAGTCTACACAAGAGATGGACACGAGTCCGTTTTCCACAGCAAACACATCGAACTCATGCCTGGGGAGTACCACCTCGAAGTAAACTCGCCTGAAGGCAAGATTGTACATGCAGAAACAAAAGTCGAGTTCCACAAAAAGAACATAGTACCTGTAGACTTCGGGCAACCCGTCGAAGCCGCAGCACCACCAGCGGTGACAAAGAAGAAACACTGGTGGCAATTCTGGCGGCATTCATCGGAAGATGCAAGCAAAGATGTAGCCAAAACGGAAGATGTAGCCAAAACGGATGATGCAGCCAAAACTGCAGGCGCGGCTTCAAAAGACCAAAATCAGAAAGAGCAATAAAGTGACGACAAGCCAGATTGCCCATGAGACTTTCTACGGCAAGCGCTCAGCCGAGCTTTCCGGAGAAATAGAAAAACTCATACCGGGCGGGGTTGACAGCCCGTTCCGCTCCTTCAAAGAAGTGGGCGGACACACGATATTTTTCGACAAAGCATCAGGCTCGCGACTATTCGATGTAGACGGCAACGAATACATCGATTATCTTGGAGCCTGGGGACCAGCCATACTCGGGCACTGCGTCCCTGAAGTGGTGGAGGCATGCAAGAAAGCGGTCGAACTTGGACCGGTTTTCGGTTCTCCGCATGTTTACGAATTGCAGCTAGCTCGTTTGCTCAGCGAAACTATGCCATCTATTGAGATGGTTCGTTTCGTCAATTCTGGCACCGAGGCCGTGATGAGTGCAGTTCGGCTGGCGCGCGGTTTTAAGAATCGCGATTTGATAATAATGTTCGAGGGTTGCTACCACGGTCATTCTGATTCTGTTCTTGCATCTCGCACACATTGCTCGAGCGCCGGCATTCCGGACAGCAGCAAGCAGTTCACGGTGCAGGTCCCGTTCAACGATCTCGAAGCGCTAAAATCTTGCTTGCAAAAATTCAAAGGCGAGGTCGCTGCAGTCCTGATTGAACCCGTCGCAGGTTCAATGGGCGTGATACCGCCAGAGCAAGGTTATTTGCAGGGAGTCGAAAAGCTGTGCAAAGAGAATGACGTGCTTTTGATCTTCGATGAGGTGCTCACGGGGCTACGCGTTGCGCGTGGCGGAGCACAAGAAGTATTTGGAATTCGGCCGGATCTCAGCTGCCTCGGGAAAGCCCTGGGTGGCGGCATGGCGATAGGCGCATATGGCGGGCGCCGCGAAATAATGCAAGCACTTGAACCAATAGGTAAAGTTTACCAGGCTGGAACTTTTTCTGGAAATCCTGTCACCATGGCTGGTGGCATTGCCACCCTTGAACTCCTGAAAGCCCCCTCCGTATATAAAAACATGGAAGCGAGATCAAAACAATTGTTCGACGGAATTTCCGGCTGGAAGGACTTCAAAAAAGTACCGCTGCAATTGCAACGATGCGGTTCAATGTTCGCCCTGATATTTGCAAACGCTCCCGTCAAGAATTTCAAAGATTCACTAAAGATTGACGCCACACGATTTTCACGTTTTTACCATATGCTGCTCAAGCGTGGAATATATTTCCCACCGTCCAGCGTTGATGCCGCAGCGATTTCCGCAGCACACACTGAACAAGATGTAGAGACAACGGTAAAGGCAATTTGCGAATCACTGGCAGAACTTTGCTCGGATCCTTCTTTATGCTTATAAGAAAGCCCTACACAATATCACTCTTGCTGGCCGGCATTGTCTTCTCATTCGGCTGCAGTGCAGCTCCAAGCCCGGCAGAATTATCAGCTCCAGATGATGAAGCATTAGTGTTGAACTTGACCGATTACTGGAAGCTCGCCAATAAGAGGCAAGCCGGCAACGAACATGTGCTGCAATACCTCCCAACAGGCGCAGACCCGCGAAATCCATCCGAGATGATCACTGTGACTACAGTCTCGGGAATTCATCCAGACAAAGATGCGAAGACCTACATGATCCAGGTACGCAACGCAATGGAATCTGCAAAGGAGCTCGCATCGTTCAGCTGGCAAATGGTGAAGTCGACAGCTGAAGATTCAAGCTGTGAATATACATTCACAGGGCACTCAAAAATTCCCGACCAATTAGAAATCATGCGAGTAATCCGCGGCGCCGGAGAGATTCATTCAATCATTTATCACTTTGGCAAAGCGAATGTCCCCAAAGCCGAGAAAGATCGGGCTTGGGCAATCGTGAATGCAGTTAAGCTCGCTCCGGCAAGTACTCAGTAATGTCGATTGCCTCTTCCGCTGCCTAAGAGCCGCTAGCAGGCAGCTCCCCTCAATCCGGCTTCTTTGCCTTATACAGCTGCGTCAAGCGTGACTGACTGACACGATATTCAAATGATTCCTTGTCCTCGCAATTAGCAAGAACCCATTCGAATTGCTGGCGCGCAAGCTCGTAGTTTTTGCGCGCATAATTGTCTATTCCTGCATACGCGTAGCAGAGAGTTCGATTTGATTTGTTTTCGCTGGCGTCCTTCAACATATCATCGAAGCTGCGCTTGCCTGACAGATACTGCAATATGGGATAAGGGAAAGTATGTTCGCGAACTTGCACAAGCGCGGTTTTAACCAGCTCATTTGCCTTGTCATCTTCACCAAGTTCGCGGTGCGCAATACTGCCGAAGATGGCGGAAAAGCAACAGCGCCAGTGCTGCCATTTTGTTATGCTGAGAAAGTGATCGAAGGCTCTTGCGGCAGCGGCGCAATCATCCACAATGATTTTTTCCTTGCCGTTATAGTAATCAGCCAACGTTTCCGCTTCTTGCAAAAATTTTTTGACAGCCGAACTGTTAGCCTGCCCTAGATGATCGATTACTTTGGTTCCATCCGCTGTAGAAACCACAAGACTGGGAAACGCTTGTATGCTAAAACGGTCTTCCAGCGCCTGCGTAGCAAGATCGTTTTTGCCGTCTTCACGCTTGCGGTCGTTTACACGCACGGCAACAAATTGCTTATTCAAAATCGATACAACATCTTTGGATTGAAACGCTGATTTTTCCATTTGCTTGCACGGAACGCACCAGTCGGCGCGAAACTCGTAGAAAATCAGCTTATCCCCGCCGCGCTCTTTTTCTCCAAGTTGAGAGGGCGTTATCCAGCTGACGCGCATAGAAGGCTCTGGAGGATGAACCGTCTCTCCTATGCTAAGTCCCAGCCTGAGCAATAGTGTGACGGCGACGGAAAGCAATAACCATGCAGGCGTAGCCGTTGCGGAACCAGATTCAATCTTCACCATAGGAAAACTCTCTCCGGTTCAACAAGCATGTAGCAAAAAACAGATAAAGCAAAATATTCGAAACGTAGGTCAATATTGGCAAAATCGAAGAAACGGTACTGTTGAGGACCTCATACAAATCAATTGATGGGTAAACGAACTGCTGCAAAAATGATGAGATAAAGGAAACAGTTTGAAAAAAGAAATACGCAACAGGCACTGTTGCTTCGTAACTGCTCATAGAAAAATTCAAAGCAGGTCCAACAAGAGAAGCATAGACAAGAATTATGAAAACCGTCATTCCGAGGCGCATGGGAAATGAACGTATCACAACCATCAATGCCGAATAGCTCAATGCATTCAAGGCGACATTTGCCACAGTCCACAAATCAAGAGTAACGAGCGTGTTGCGTCCTTGCGCCATCTGGGCGGCATTAAAAGTGAGCATGTTCAATAACATTATCATGAACACGCCTAAACTCGCAGCGAGCCATTTGCTCACAATATATTCAGAACGAGCAAGTGGGCGAGAAAAAAGCAGAGAGAGGTATTCACCGTCGTTAAGCTGACGCGTGTTTGCGATATTGTCTTGGATAAACATATAGCTAATCGACATTGCTAGAGTAGGCCCAGTCACCAATCCAATCAGCAGGTCGGAGGTTCTTCCATCGAGCGAAACACTGCTCAAAAGAATAGGCACCACCACTGCCAGAAAAACAAGTCCTAACACGGAGGAGATGCTGCTGAACTTAACCAGAAGGGTGAAGAGAAAGACAGCTTTGCTCATTTACGCACGCCCTCTTCTTTGTGGATTGAAATGAACAAATCTTCGAGTCCACGCTTTTCCTGAAACACTTCCTCGACAGCCACCTTGTGTTCAACAAGCAATCGCACGAGTTGTGCCTTGTCAGAATGCTGTTTAAGACGGAATCGCAGGGTATGATCGGTGCAATCAATCAGCTCTCCACAAATAGTGCTTGCTATTTCCCTCAACACTGCATCCGGTGGCACAGCGAGTTCCTCACTGCATCTGACGATAACATTGAGCTCCTGGCTGGAAATACTCGAAATGTTCTCAATCTGCTGGATTCGTCCGCCCTTGATGAATGCGACCCTATCGCAGACACGCTCGACTTCATCAAGATGATGCGAGTTCAAGACCACAGTCACATTTTTCTTTTTCCAGGCAAGCAACATATTGCGCAGCAAATTTGCACCGAGAGGATCCATTCCAGAGCCAGGTTCATCCAGAAAGCAAAGGCGCGGGTCGCCAAGCAACATCTGCGCTAGTCCGAGCCTTTGCAGCATTCCACGCGAGAATTTTTTGACGCGTTTATTCCATGCAGACGGATCAAGTTCGACTATTTTTAGCGCATCCTCAACTTCTTGCTTTGCTTTTTGTGCCGGACGTTTTGCCAGCATGTGGTGATAATGCATGAATTGTTTGGCTGTCATCCAGGCATCGAAGTTGGGACGCTCCGGCAAAAAAGCACAATGCTGCTTCACCGAAAGCTTATCCGGAGTTTCTCCAAAAATATGGATGCTTCCGGAGCTGGGGCGCAGCAAGGTAAGCAAACATCCCATCAGCGTAGTCTTTCCGGCACCGTTGGGACCGATTAAACCAAAGACTTCGCCTTCCATTACCTCGAGCGAAACGTCGTCAAGAGCGCGCACGCGAGCGCGTCCGTATGTTTTGGTCAAATTCTCAATCTTAATGCAGGTCTTCTTTTCAGACATCCGAGCGCCCGCGCCAACCACATCAGTTTAGCAGGCAAGCAAGTCTAATGAAAAACCGGGACGGCTCCATCCAGCAAGCGATACTCTTTGCATTCAGCGATCCAATCTTTTCCCATATTGCAGAATTGCCGTTAAGCGTATACACTAAAAGAAGTTTGCGCAATTTCGCAAATAGGCAAGTACTCCAATCCGATAGGCTCTCAGCGTGTGCTAAACGCAATCTCGATCTTTGCAATGGAATCTATGCTGATAGCAAGTTTTTCTTTGCGTGGAATTGAGGGATTCATATCGGCACTTTTATCGCTAACCATTGGCACAATTATTGGAATCAATTTTATTCACGGTGCAATTTTGCGGCCTGATGTACCTCGTTTCTCTGCCATCTGTTCAACAATTCTGGCTGCTCTGTCCATCCTTTTATATGCTTTCAACTTTGACTCATGGTCACTCGACACAAGCCTTGGAGCCGGAATATTTTTCTCGGTAGTGGCAACACAGATTCTATTTCGAAGCTCCAATAAACGAAGTGACGATCAATCCGATGACTCCCTGGATCTGCTAGAAAAATTTGTAATTAGATAAAGCAGGCATCCTCAGTGCTCTCCAGCACCCTCGCCCGCATGACCATTTTCATTTGAAAACGACATTACTTGAATAATCTCTACGGAGCAGTTTGCCCAGACGGCCATGGCTTCGGAGACGCTGCCGACAACCAGTCGTTCGGCAAAATTCTTGCCTGCGGAACCGGCTACAATTAAGTCTATCTGCTCTTCCTCAGCGACCTTCAAGAGCGCTTCACGCGGCTCTCCATCCACCATTAATGTTCTTATATTGCATTTCGGAAGCTGGGAAGCAAGTAACTGCCTGGCTTCTTCCAGCATGCGTTGAACTGATTGGGCTTGCTTGTTTCTATTCAGCTCTAGCTCTTCGATTTCATACCAATCCGGATACTGAGTCAGGTATCCTGAAATAGTAGGTACAGCTGTCACGCAGAGGAACTCAGTTCCATCAGCCCATGGGCGGCAAGCCACCTGCTCGAGCGCATTGGTCGAGAATTTCGATTCGTCCAGAGCCAGGAGAATTCGTTTTCCTTCAGCCGATATCCTGGGGCGACAAATTCGTACCGAACAATGAGCCGAGAGCAGCAACGCATGAGATATGCTTTCCATTCGCCTCTTGAGACGAGCACCGGTGACCAGAATATCCGGGCGGCTCTCTTCCATTAAGTAATAAAGTTCTGACTTGGTTTCACCTTTCAGTACAAGCGAGCTGGAATTCTCAAACGAGCTGTTTGCATTAATAATGCTCGACGCAGCGCTGTCCACAAGAGCCTGGGCCTTTTCTTCGTGTTGCGGCAAAATAGTCATGCCGAACGGCATGTTTAGCACCGTAGCAACGATCAATTGCGACCCTTTCGGCCATGGAGTCTTTGCGACTTCATCGATAGCAATACGGGAGTGTTCAGAATTGTCGATTGCCACAAGCACTTTCAGACCGTGCGTGGGCACGGCATGTACCGGAGGTCGATATTTAAGAGAGGTCCTGCCAAATGCTCGCGACTTCAAGCCTGAAAGCCCTTCCAGAGTAACGGCAATTCCTATGCGCTTGCAATCCTGTTGAAAGCTTTGCAAGAATGTAGAACTCGAATGATCGACAATATTCACCGCAGAGAGAAACTGCAGCCTGATTGTTTTGCCGTGCGAAACAGCCTTGTCGCATGCAGCTCTTAAATACAATGAATTAAAACATACAACTGGACCGTCGAATTCAATGCGCGTTGCGTCGCTCCCGTAATCTATATTTGCAATGGGATTTTGAAACAAGCGAATAAACGACGCCGGTTCAAACTTCCCTGCCGCTCTAGAGCTGAAGAAGATAAGCAAGGCAATCTTCAGCATGATACCAGCCATGATGCCTACGAGAAGATCAGTACTGACAGTAACAATGATCGTCAGTACAAAAACCAGCATCTGCTCTGTACCCGTGGACCACATGTGTTTCCATTTGTGTGGTCCGGCCAGCTTCCAGCCGATGTGAACCAAAACAGCCGCAAGCGCTCCCATGGGAATCATTTTTATGATGCTGCTGGCTGCCACAAGAAAGGTAATCAGAAATGCCGCGTTGTAAAAGTTGACCCAGGCCGTTCTGCCACCACTATGAATGCATGTTGTGCTTTTGATGATCCCCGGGATAATCGTCAAGCCACCAATTAAGCTTGAGCAGATGTTTGAAATTCCCATGGCAAAGAGAGTGCGATCGGGGCTGGACTTGCGATGCCAGGGGTCAATTTTGTCCACGGCTAAAATGGTGGCAAGAGATTCAGTGCCATCCACAAACGTAAGCGTCAGCACCGCAACAATGATTGAACCGACTAGCCCAGGGTCCGAAAAGAGTGCATGAAAATCGGGCGTCACAATCCCATGTTCAAGAAGGTTGGCAGGGATGCTGACAAGAAATTTCGGGTCTAAATGCCAGAAATGTGCAAGCAACACAGCGACAACAACAACAAACAATTGAGGCGGAAATGAATGCAGTCGTGAGATGCGAAGCCTTGGCAAGAGAAACAATATAGCCAGACAAATTGATGAAATAGCTACAACTTGAGGTTGAAATTGAACCACTTCTTTCGGTGTTTCGGATACCATGCCCCAGAACTCGTGCGCCTTGTAAGGATGCCCGATGAAGTTTGGGATTTGCTTTGCAATTAGCATGAACCCTATTGATGCCAGCATTCCCTGTATAGCTGCACTCGGGAACAGATAGCTAAAGCGCGCTGCCTTCAGCCAGGTAAGAATCAACTGCACAAGTCCGGCCATCATGATCACACCAGTAACCATGCGATAACCGGTGTCCATATTGCCATGACCAAGCGTCAAAATAGACGAATAGAGCACCGGAGCAAGCCCGGCGGCCGGTCCGCTGATTGTGACGTATGCGCCACCAAGAAGCGGAAAAATCAATCCTGCAACAATTTCAGAAGTCAGTCCACAAATGGGCGGTGCGCCTGAAGAAAGCGCAATCCCGAGGGAAAGAGGAACAGAAACCAGAGCAACTACAAGTCCTGCAAGTGCATCCTGTTTCCAGTGCTTTAATCCTTGAATACCGTTTTGCGGGGCGACTTGTACTTCAGGGACGCGCACCGCTGGTGGTGCCATATCTGAAGAGAGCGTTTTCTGATCCAACCTTGACCTGACTTCCGAAGCTCGAGGCTTCCTGAGCTGTTAAATTCAGTTGCGCAATTGCGCAATTCTTGAAACGTATTGTAGCCAAGTCTCTCCCGCGGCGCAATACGCTCGATCACGTTACGATCACAATCCATCCGCGTAAAATATTAGAGCCCAAACAATTAAGCCGAAGCCGCACTTGGAATCAGGCGAATCCATCGTTTCATATCGGCTATTTCAGCCTCGCGGCTTGTCATCTTCAAATAGCGCTCAAAGCAATTCAAAACCAATTGTGACTCAGGATGCATCGGCTGTTGCGAACACCAGTTGTACGCCAGATGAAGAATCCCTTCAGCTCTGTGTAAATCATTTTCATCCATATATGCGTCAGCAAGTTCTGCTAAGAGAAAACCACAATTAGCATCACCGCAATTTATGTTTTCGCCCAGACACTCCATCATCTTTCCATAGTGTTTGCGTGATTCTTCAAGATTGCCCAGGCGAAGCTGGCTATTAGCCAGCCCGGTGTGCGCGTAGAACTTCACCGCCGGCAGGCTCTTCTTGTTCAATGCCTTGCATTTGTCATTAGACGTGATATCGAGACACTTCTCGTAATACTCCGCAGCTTTGCAATAATTTCTTGCCCGGGTATATGCTGCACCAAGCCCTGTATATGCCACCACTTTGTAGGAATCGTAGAACTTAGGCATTGAGCCCACGATGTGCAAAGCATGGTTATATGATTCAACGGATTTTTCGATTTTCATTTGGCGGAAGTAGGAACAACCCAAATTGCAATAAGCGATCGCGGCAACTGCACGATGAGCTTTTTTCTTTTCGTTGATATATTTGAGCGCTTCGAGAAGGTTGCATTCTGCCATTTCACTCAATCCGCGTTGCAATTGACCAAGCGAAATGTTGATATACAAAACTGCGTATGTAGTATCGCGCGGCAGAGGCAAAGCGTTCAGCAAATTGAGAACCTTGCGATGGCTGCTCTCGATTCCAAAGTAGTCTTTTTTGAGAAACTTGCGCGAAGCAGCCAGCGTAACAGGAGTTGCAATTAAAGCCGGGCTGAGAAAATATGCGCTGACCAGTAAGAGGGGAATCATAGCCGCTTGGAACCAATCGTGCCAAATTATGGCTTCCCATATCATGAATCCGGTGCCCGCAGTCAATATGAATATGAAATAGGCCCAGAAGAACCACATGAGTGCGTGAGGCAGCGTATACAAGATAATGCGCTTATCGGGCTTTAGCTCTTCATTTTTGATTTGAAGCTCTGACAAGACGGCAATACTCCGGGCTACGCTCAGATCTTACCCAGGCGGTCCAGGCTCGAAACCGAATACAGCAGCATTTAAGCAGACCATAATTAAGCAACACTCATCTCGTCATCTCGCTTTCATGGGACGACTACGATTGTCCCTGGCGCCCTGCACGCTTATGCTGGCGACGGGTTGCATCAGGGCTGATTGGACACTAAGTGTGCGAGGTCCTGGGGATGCAATTAGATTTTGGCGCGCCTGATGCGAAACAGGCGCCGTGTAACTGTGAGCGCTGCCAGCAGAGCTTTGACTTAGCAAGAGAGAAGGCGGAAGCAAGAGAACTGCTGAGTTCGCCGAACTCCGCGCCGGCGGAACCTTTGAGCAAAGAAATTGGCGACTTCGAAGCGAAAACCGCAATAGGCGTGGCTCGCAACGGGGATAAGTTTGAATACAAGATAAGTTATAACGGCAAAGACAAATTGCTTGCCACCACTGACGCTACCACAGACGGACTTAAGGAAGCTGAGAAGAAGATAGCGGAACTGGTAGCCGAGAAAGAGAAGGAGCTTGAAAAGACGTTCAATGTATCCTTCAGCAAAGCAGGCGATGACGTAGTAAAACAATGGGTGGAAAAGGCAGATTGCTCGTGGGAGCGCGGCGACATGGTCAAGGCACGCTCGCCTAATCTGATTGAACTGTACGGAATCCAGGCTACTCTTTACCGCTGCCAACCAAGCGACATTGGTGCAAACGGGCAGGGGGTGAAATTCCACTTTCTGGAAAGCAACTATTACAAAGGGCAACCTGTGCTGGCATATTTTGTTCAAGCAGACAAAGATGGCAGACCATCTGTTTACTTCGAACCTGGTTCCAACAAACGGAAACCTGCAACCGAAGCCGATTCGGATCGCTTTAACCGCGACCATCTATTCAGCGTAGAAGCCCTAACTACGCACGAACTTTCGCATAACCATCAGGCCAAGACAGGATGGCATACCGCGGAAAAGGAGAATCTGGCGCGCTCCATCGGATGGGTTCCATTTCATGATGCAAAATCAGGTTCAACCGAATACATGTTGAAAGGCAAGAATGGAGAGTTGTATCGCTACGGAAAAGATCATTGCAAGGATACAAATGTCTGGGTTCAAGCAGACAAGGATGGCAATCCTTTGAACGATAAAGGCGAGAAAGCAGGTTCATTCAAGGATGCTAAACAATTCAAGAGAACTGACATCGCAGATCGCGCGCAAGTAAAACCGCTTACATATTATTTTCCGAATCCGACCGAAATGTTCGCGGAAGGATTAATGCTTTACCGACTAGGCGGCAAAATCGAAGAAGGCTTGCTGCGCGACAGCCCGCAACTGTACAAAGCAGCGAAAGAGCGCGATCAAGTCGAAATAGATCAACGCTGGGGCAAAAACGAACAGGGCGAATCAAAATACATTCGAGGGGTCGATGGGTTGATCAAAGACAACACCGCTGAGGAACGCCGCAAGGTCGAAGCCATGGAAGAGCGAATCAAAAACGCAAGCAAGCCCGCCAGCAAGAACAGCGCGGATACGCCAACGCGGCCCGCCGCACCTATAACAAAGCTAATGCCTCAATTCCCAATAATCACACCTCAGTTGCATTTTTCCTTTTAAGAGTGATTCTCAATGACAAGCAACAGTACCTTTAGTGCACTGCCTGCGGTGACAATTTCAGACCAGACCCTCGAAGAGGGCTGGAAAGCAACAGATGGTTGGCAAGGCTTGATTCCAGGTATCAGCAGCCTGGATGAAGCCGTAAAATTGCTGGGTCCATCAAGCAACAGAAGCGAACTCTCGAACGGAATCATCTATGATTTCCAAACTGGATTCATAAGAATTACAATTCTGGAAGGCGAAGAAAAAATCGCCCGCATCTGGGTGTCCGCCGCAGCAAGTCAACCTTTCACAGTCCCCGACTGTGCCGACACAGCTGCAAAACAATTCGGCAACCTGATAGTCCGCTCAGTCAACCATCAGAGCGGCGTAATCATGGAACGCCCCGGCATGCGCATCTGCTGCGACCCCATGACCGAGAACCTGCGAATAAAATGGATGGAAATCTTCGACTAATCGTCGATTACACCCCCGGGATCGCGAGCGTCCCGCTCGCAAACAAAGAAGAACGCAAAAAACAGCGCAAGCCCCGGGAGCGCCCGCGTCGCCTCTCCAACCCGCACTCGCTTACGCTCGCGCGGGTCCCCATTACGAGGCTAGCTGCGGCTCGCTGGCTTCTACACACGGGACTAACCGTAAGAAACGCAGCAAATCTGCGCAACTCCGCACAGTTTTTCATTTTCACAAAATATAAACGCTACTGTACTGAAATGATTACGCACGCAACGCTAAAGTAACAGCATTACCACCTCAGCACATTTACACGAGTCCAGATCATGATGCTTCAATCCTCAACGCTCAAAGCCCATCTGAGCATCCTAAGAACCAATACCAAAGCCAATATAGGCGCCACCGATCGTTCAATCGCCACAGAACTTTCCCATGGCCTAAAAAAGGGAAAACAACTAAAATTAGTCGATCAACATCTCAAACATCTCGACGAAAATACACTAAAAAGAGTAATCGCCATCACAAATGAAGATCTGGCATGGGACAACACACGCTTGCAAATTGAACTAAAAGATTTCATCAGCGGCTTTCCGACAAACATGCACTTCTTCGAACTAACCTTAAAAGAGAATGGCAAATTAGTGGCGCTGGACAGCTGGAGCAAACAATCTCCGGCTAATGCTTAAGCGCCTTCGGGTAAAGCTAGCGAAGCCGATCTGATAATATGGAATTGAAGCCTTGAGGGCAATTCTATGTTCAAAAAAAGTTTCATCACTGAAATGCTCCTGGCAGTCTGGAACATTTTCTGCTTTCTTGCACCATGCGTAGCGCAAACGGAAGGCTGTCCACATTTAAACCAAAATATGGACTTGCTCAAGCAGACGGAGCAATATGTACCAGTTCCAAGTGGCCCATCCTTCAATCCATCAAGAATTGGTACGTTTGCGGAAACGCATTATTACAGCGACAATAGGCCAGATAACTTAGTTAGAGACGTAAACTACCTTACAGCACCAATCGTTGGAATGGATGGAATAAAAGCCGCCGAGAAAGAAGCGCTCCAAATGGAAGAACGCGGACAGAAGCAACTTGCGGCCCAGGTCCGATTAAGAATAAAGGATGCTTATGGCAAACTCATGGGTGTTCCTGTGAACGAGAACAAGTTTATTTGCGTTTCCATGGCAGAGCAATTAAAGTTGCGCGGTTGGAGTTGTGAGAACGCAGAAGCCTACGACAGGGCCGAACAACTTTACCAACGAGTTCTTGAAATTTACCAGGAGGAAATAGGAAGCAGCAGTAGAGTCGCTTCAGCCATGGCAGATTTAGCAAGAGTTTACGCCGAAAGCAAACAAACGGAAAAAGCGAAAGCTCAGTTTTCAAATACACTTCAATACTATGAAGTCCATAAGATTGTAGATAGCGACCTTGCAACATTCCTTGAGTCCTACGCCCAATTCATGGATCAACAACGCTCTCCAACAGAAGCGTCCAGACTTTACAAGATGGCTGGCAACACCCGAAAAGACCCCCGATTCAAATCCTCAAATTGGTAAACTGAGCACTATTGGAATTAGCGCATTATTGGAATAAGCAACTGCTAAAATCACCCTTGCCGGCGCCATAATATGGAAGGCATCTCTCTCAGTTTTTCAAAGCAATTTAGCAAATGAACCTTACGGAAATTGACAACAGCTTCGCGCTGCTGCACATCTACAAAAGCACAGAATCACGCTTGCAAATATTGAAGCAGCTGGTTGAATTCTGGCATGGCTCGATCTTGCCGGAAGATGGGATACCCGTTGCGGAGATCGAGAATATTCAAATGCCACAAATATTGAGGTGGTGGTATGAGTGGGCTGGAAACCGACCAGACATTATGAGCGGGCAAAACATATTCGTAAAGCCATCCGAGCTGCAGTTTCATCAAGGGCGAGTTGTATTTCATGTGGAGAACCAGGGGGTTTATCTCTGGTCCACTTTACCTGGCGGCGAGGATCCGCCCGTATTCGGCAGGTATAGCGACGAGCAGCAATGGATTCCAGAGGGAATTCAACTTTCTGAGCACTTGATCAATACTTGCCTGTTCGAAGGGCTTCTCTGCCATGCGCCGTATAGCGCCTCGGTATCACATGTCTCCGACGAAAAATTGCAAGAACTAATCAAAGTGATACCACCGATTCCAATTAAAGGCTGGCGCTGGTCTGGCGGTTCGGGATTCTATACGATGCGCGGAGTCTTCATGCACGTTGCGAACTTCGAAGCAAGCGACGGAATCGGTCACAGTGTTTGGGTTGGTGCAAAAGAACGAGAAGCGCTTGAGATTGTAAAACCCTTCATAGACGAAACATGGGAACACGTTGAAGTCTAAGCTCCGAAGAATTTAAACGGCAGGGTATTGATCCTCACGTAACGTCAGGTTCTAACATTCAATCAGCCAGGAAGGAAAGCGCCATGGAAACTCAATTCAAAATCGGTGAGCTCGCCAAACGTGCTGGTGTGTCGGTGAGAACTCTGCATCATTACGATGAGCTTGGTCTTTTATCGCCATCTCTGCGCACCGAGGCTGGACATCGGCTCTACTCGAGCGATGATGTTTTTCGATTGCAACAGATTATCTCACTGCGATCGCTTGCATTCTCACTTGAGGAGATTGCTGCATTTTTGAAAAGTCCAGAACAATCGCCTGTACAGGTACTGCAAATGCATCTAAACGCGATGCAGCAGGAATTGAAGGAACGACAAAAGCTGGTCACGGATCTCGAAGCGCTGATACTAAACCTGCAGAGTGGCAGCAACCCATCGGTGGATGAGCTGCTCAACTTAATGGAGGGCATTAACATGATTCAGAAGTATTACAGTAAAGAACAGCTCGATTACCTGCAAGAACGAGCAAATATTCTCGGAGAAGACAAAATCAAAGAAGTTGAAGCAGAGTGGCCTCAACTGATTGAGAAGGTACGGCAGGAGATGCTGAAAGGAACAGATCCTCGCAGCGAAACAGTTCTAGCCTTAGCAAAGCGATGGCAAGAACTCATAGAGATGTTCACTGGCGGAAATGCCGGGGTGGCACAATCTCTTGGGAATATGTACCAGCAGGAAGGTGCTGCAAAAGCCAGCCGCGGAGTCATGGATGACGATGTAGGCAAGTACATTTCACAGGCGTTCTCCGCCTTGAAATAGACCGATGCAGCAGCCAATGTACTGCATCAGAGCCGCGATCCGAAATTCTTCCAATGCTTCTGCGACAATTTAGTCGTAGAATTAGGCAAATTTCGGGTCGCGATTCTCTGGAGAGAACTTTGAATAAGCTAAGAATAGCGATAGTCGGCGCCGGGCACTTCGCTCGCACATGCCACATTCCGGGTATTCGCTCACACGGTGGCGCTGAAGTCGTTGCCATCTGCGGGAGAAATAAAGAGCGCACGAAGCTTTTTGCGGAGCAAGAACAAATTCCGCAAAGCTTTGACGACCTTTCAACGATGCTTGATGAAGTCGAGTGCGATGCGGTAACTATCGCAAGCCCGGACGTATTGCACTTCGAGCATGCAATGAAGGTGCTTGAGAAAGGTAAACATGTATTTTGCGAAAAGCCACTTGCGATGAATACCGAGCAAGCAAGAACTATGGCAGACGCAGCGAAAAAAGCCGGTGTAGTTAACATGGTTGCTTTCACCTTCCGCTATTTGCAATCTATGCAAAAGATGCGCCAGCTAATTCGTGAGGGTGCAATCGGTCGTCCATTTCATCTGGACATGCAACTCTATTGGGGCGATTACTTGATGCCAACAGCTTTAACGTGGAGAGATTTAAGCAATCAATCCGCTGCTGGTATTTGGGCCGATGCCGGCGCACACTTGCTTGATGCAAGTTCCTATTTATTTGCCCCGGTGAATCAAGTTCTTGCCAGAATGCAGATTGTTCAGAGAGAACCAGGCTTTGCGCAAACCGAAACTGTAGATATGTTTGATTGCCTGGCTTCCACCGAATTTTTTCATAAGCGCGAGAGCACACCAGTTTCAGTTTCCATGAAAGTTACAAGGCTGACTCGTCCTAGAGGACCAATATTCAATTTACACGTCATCGGCAGTAAAGGCTCTCTTGCACTGCCGCTGGAACCAAGACGCATTGATTCACTCTCGATATTGCCAGCTAATGCAGCCGATTGGCAGGACGTTCCGCTGGAAACAGCGCAGCACCCAACTTTGAGCAGAATGCTGCATTCATTTGTCGATGCAGTATCCAGAGGCTCGGTCAATAAGGGACAAGACGCTGAATTCATTGACGGCTTAAATGCGCAATGCGCTTTAGATGCCGGGCTGAAATCAGAGAACAGCAAGAAATTCGAGGATGTTCAGTATCTTGCGATGGCTGAAATGGAAGCAAAATAATTCATGCGTTGTAGCAGATACTACATTGTTGGCACGCTTCTTCTCGCTATCTGCGGGTCCCCCATTTGCTATGCAGAAGAGTCTCAGCCTGGTGACGCACAGCCTGCTGTTTTTCAAGAACACGAGTTCAAGCAATTTTCGCCGGAGACTGGGGAATTTCGTGTATTGATGCCGGAGCCTGTCACAGTGAAAGAGGTGAACCGGAGCGGAATTAAGTTCAAATCGTACAGCACTAAAAATGCTGGACATGATTACAGCGTAAATGGGGGCATTTGTTTATCGGGGAGTTTTTCCTATCAAGCTTTTCTGTTCGGTTATGAAGCTTCAATCAAACGCAGCATTCCGAACATTTCAATTGAAGAGTCGGAGGCAAGCGGGGCTGGATGGAATGGAAAGAGGCTTTCGCTTTCGCTAAATGGAAAGCGCATTTCATCGGCGCTTGTTTGTTCGGCAACAAAATTTCCTGTGGTGTATGAATTGCGTTGCTCAGCACCGATTGATTCGAAAGAGTCGAAGACTTTTCTCAACTCGTTTGAAATTGACAATGCGAAGTTGCCGGCTTACTACCAGCAGAATCGTTCAGAGCGCGTTGGGGCGGTACTGACGCAGATTGGTCCTTATTTGTTGATTGGGTTTGGGATATTCTTTACTATTGTTAGTGTTGTGGTTGCGGTTTTTGTGATCGGATATTTGCGGAAGCAGAAGAAAGAGCGGGATGGGGAAGTTAGGGAGTAGAAGCCGGCTGGCAGCCCAATACCGTTAAGTTAAGCCAAAACGATCTCTACGATTGGCTTTTGGGCACATTTTTCTAAATGAATGCGGGTTTCATTGGAACCTGATTTCGTAGAATCTTT